>CAZYGG010000147.1:0-1889 GCA_964647585.1 uncultured Desulfobacterales bacterium | reverse complement strand
TTCCCGGTTCTACAGTGCAATCAAGCCATTGCCAGGAGGGGAGCTATGCGGGCGGGAAATGCCAGCCTGGCGGGGCGGCCGCCGGTGGGAAGTGCAGTAATGGGACATTTGCTTCCGGTAGTTGTAGCTCAGGCTCAACCCCTGGCTGATTCGGTTTATCCTCTCTCCTTGATCCCCAGCCTAACTCCTCGCACGGATAAATGTATCCTGAGACTTTAACAGAAAGCGTGCCATATGCTTTAAAAATGAATTGCGGCAACCTGAATTTAGGGAGGGGCGTTGTTTTTCTTGACCCGGGAAAACGGACCGGCATGTTCGGAGTCAGCGCAGCAGAAGGACGAGCTCCGTCAGTAGTTGCATCCCCCGCAAAAATTGCAGCGGTATCATCAGTCCGGCCGGACCCACATTCCGGTCTCTGGCAATCTGATGTAATACAGCTGAGCGGGGAAAAAGATTTTCGCGGACAAAGCGTAGCTTTTTCGGCAGTGATGCGATAGTCAGCAACCACAAGAGATGCGGTAATAGTTGCGCATATCCCCCGGCGGCTTTTATGGTGATCATTCTTTCTTCAAGGGTGCTCAGTCTAGTCGGATACAGTCTTAACAGACGCTGTCTTTCTCTATCCTCACAACATACCCGGGTGGCCAGCTCTATGGCATAGCCCAGTGATTTCTCCTGGTGAAACAATTTAGTCCTTCGGTGAAGTTTCGCCAGATTTGGATCAATTGCTTGCAAATGCTGGAGGCAAAGATATATATCCGCCAGCCATATGATACGGCGGTAGCCGTGTTTCAAAGCATGGGCGGCCAGGAGAATGACGTTGTCGGCATGCGCGGGTACCAGAACTGAGGCGGCTACGGTTCCCATCGGTTTGGCGTGTGCCCAGATATCGGTAATGTTCCCGGGGAATACGAATTCCCGGGAAGCTATCCGTTCCGTGCCCAGGGGGTGTGTATGAATATCGAAGCGGACATTGTCTTTTTCTACCTGGTCCGGATAGTGCGGCGCTGACGGCCGAAAACCCAATTCAGATAGTAGGCGCCGCAACTTCTCTTTATCACTGCCTGTCCGGACAAGCAGGTCGATATCCCCCAGGGGGCGTAAACCCGGATCCTGATAAAGGTTTAAAAGCGTGACTCCCTGCAGGGCGAGAATGGTAAGGTTTGCCTTTTTCAGTCGGTCGGCCACGTGTGCCAAAGCCGCCAGCATCGCCTGGTTGACGCTGACCGTTGCCTGGTAAAGGGAAGCCGCTTTTCTGTTCACCGGATCGGGCAACTCCGATCCATATTCACAAACCAGGTGCCGAAAGAAAAAACCGGCCACACCATTCATTTCGGCCAGGCCCAGTAAAGCTTCCCAGGGCGGTTTTAATCCAACGAGGTGTTCGAGGTACCCGATGTCGGCCTCATCCAGAGGGACCTTTGCTATACGGCCCAAGAATAGATAAAGATCTTTAAAAGAAAGCATTGGCGGTTATTACCCGTTGAGCGGGTACAACTTGTAATAGTTGGTGGAACTAGAACCCATCTTAAAAAAGTCTTTTGGCCCAAACTCGGTGTTGGACGCTCATAGTAAATCCTCGAAATACTGCAGTATTTCGAGGGTTTGATATTCGCGGCCGTCTTGATTTTGTCGAAGATCCCGCGCTTTTTTGCGGGGAACCAAAATCCGTTTTTTGAGATAGGTTCTAATCTTTTTCTTGACGGTCATCCGCATCCTCCGGCAGCCGACCCCCCTCAGCCAGGAATTTTCTGAGACAGGCGTCCGGGCTGGGATGATGATCGGTACCAGTTAACTGGTATGCAATCGCCGGGCAGTTACCCGTACAACCGGAAATGTATTTACAATCGCGGCAGAATGCAAAATCAGACAAGGGGGTCTTGTACCTG
>CAZYGG010000146.1:0-2004 GCA_964647585.1 uncultured Desulfobacterales bacterium | reverse complement strand
ATAGAACCCAGTCCCCCGACGATAACCATGGCCAGAAACATGATGGACATCATCAGCGTAAATATTTCCGGCTCAATAAAGCGCAGCACAAATGCATAGAGTCCACCGGCTATGCCGGCATAAAACGCGCTGATGGCAAACGCAAGTGTCTTGTACAGAACCAGGTTGACCCCCATGGTCTCGGCGGCAATATCCGCATCCCGAATTGCCACAAAAGCTCTTCCGACCCTGGTTCGTACTATATTGCGGGCGGCCACGGTCAACAACACGGTTAACGTCATCAGCAGGTAGTAAAACTCCACATCGGTATCAAGGTGCCAGCCTCCGATAATGAGCTCAGGCGCATGCAGACCCTCCCGTCCGCCGAACATATCCATACGGCCGATGACCTGGGTGATGGTCAGCCCGAATCCAAGGGTGGCAATTGCCAGATAGGGCCCCTCCAGCCGCAACGCAGGCAGGCCCAGGAGAAACCCGAACCCGGCGGCAATCAGGGCGGCCGCGGGCAGGGCCAGTAAAAACGGGAACCCCGCTTTGGCCATCAGGATAATCGTACCGTAGGAACCGATGGCAAAGAAACCGGCGTGCCCCAGCGATATCTGCCCGGTGTACCCGACCAGCAGGTTCAGACCAGTAGCAACAATGACATTAATGGCGATATAGTTGGCCACGTAGACATGATAGTTTTTCACCATGAGTGGGTAGGTCAACAGAAACAACAACAGGACAAGAAACCAGAAAAGGACCACACCGGATGTGAAAAACTGGACATCCTCGTAGTAATCCCTTTTCATATCCATAAACAATTCCCCCACAAACCTGATATGTTGTTCGGTGATTCAGCTGGAGAGCCGAAACCTGAATGGGAATACATCTATTTACGTCACATTCATATGATGAATGTCAATTATTTATAGAGCAAGCACGCCATTAAGTCAAGCTGTCCGGGCAGGTTGTTCCCCAAGAGCCCTCTCCGGGACAAGTCCTGCCAAAAAACGCTTAGCTCCCTACCGGGCCGCTATCTCAAACGGGAAGCCGCTGGATTAATGCCTCCAGAAATCTCGACTTGATTTGCCGGCTGGCGAGGATCTGCTTTAAAGGCGGCAGCTTCAGGATCGCCCCAAGTACGGCTGCCAGGGCACGGTGACTGTACATGAGCCGGTTGTCAAAAATGAGGTCCTGCAATTGACCGCGCTCTATGGCCATAACGACCGCACGATGGGTCCCGTTCAAAGGAGGAATCACCCTTTCTTCCCTGGCCCGCAGACGGATGTTTCCATCGGGACAGTTGCGCGCGCAGAGACCGCACCCCAGACAGGTGTCCCAATCCAGGCTGGCTATTTTTCTTTGCGGCCGCCGGGCGTCGTTGGCGGATACCAGGCTCAGGGACGCCACCGGGCAAACCGTTACACACTTGCCGCACCCCTTGCAGTGCGCTGTCTCCACCGCGGGTATAAAATTGGTGGTATGTACGGGCTGAAAAAATGCAAACCGCCGGGCGGCCAACAGCGCCTCGCAGCAGCAGCAGCAGCAATTACAGATGAAATTGACATTCTCGCGGATGTTCTCGCCGAACTGGACGAGATTGCAGGCGTACGCCTTATCCAGCAGATCGAGGCCCTCTTTTGCATCAACCCGGCGCGCCACGCCGTGTTTAATGAGTGAGTACGCCGTGTTGTTAAAAGTCATACAGATATCCAGCGGGGCTTCACAGGCCCGGTCCAGGTGGGTCATTTTATGCCGGCAGTAACAGATCCCGACGGAAATATGGGCTGCGGAGGTGATGACCCGGGTGGCCCGTTCATAATCCAGAACCTGCAGCGTCTGCTCATCCGAGAGAGCCGGTTCATGGACAAATGCACGCCCAATCCGGGTTTCGCCGCGGGTAAAGAGTTCCCGGATGAAATCTTCTTCGACATTTAGATACTGGTAAAAAAGCTCGCTAAGAAGCTTCTGATCGATATCAGCGCGGACCCGCATCAGGGAAAATTCAAAGAAACCGGC
>CAZYGG010000145.1:0-2231 GCA_964647585.1 uncultured Desulfobacterales bacterium | reverse complement strand
TGCGGGTGAACCGCACCAAGCATGAAGATGTCATTAAGATCTCCGATACGGTCAGGGCCTATGTGGCCGCCAACAGCAAACGACTGCCCGGTGGCGTGCATATTTCCCCGTGGTTTGACATTTCAACTATGGTCCGTGATCGGATCAATCTTCTGCTGCGCAACGGGGCCCAGGGTATTATCCTGGTATTTATTGTCCTGTCCCTGTTTTTAAACCTGCGGCTGGCCTTCTGGGTGGCCGTGGGGATTCCGATCTCCTTCATGGGTGCTTTCCTGGTGCTCGATTACAACGGGGCCACTGTCAATATGATTTCGCTTTTTGCGTTTATCATGACCCTGGGGATCCTGGTTGATGATGCCATTATTGTCGGCGAAAACATCTTCTCACACTATGAAAGGGGTAAGAAGCATACAGACGCGGTCGTCGATGGTCTGGCCGAGGTGGGCGGCCCGGTGGTCATGGCCATCGCAACCACCGTGGTCGGGTTTACCCCGCTGCTTTTCATTACGGGTATCATGGGTAAATTCATTGCCGTGATGCCGGCCGCGGTGATTTCCATCCTGCTTTTTTCCCTTTTGGAGGCCCTGGTCATTCTGCCCTCACACCTGAACCAGGCTCTGGCTAAAACTCAACGTCAGGTGGAAAGAGTGCGGGGCTGGCATGCCGGTATCCGTTCCCGGATTGAAAATACCATGGAGCGCTTTATCAATGAGTTCTATGCCCCGGCCCTTAACTATGTCGTCAAGAACAGGTACTTTGCTTTTTCGATCGGGATTGGCGTGCTGATCATCAGCCTGGGCATTATCCGGGGCGGCTACGTGCCCTTTGTTTTCATGCCCAAGGGGGAAAGCGACTGGATTATTGCCGAAGTTTATTATCCCCTGGGCACGCCTATTGAGCTTACCTCGGAAGCAATTACCCACGTGGAAGCCAGCGCTTTTAAGCTCAACGATCTCTATAAAGAGAGCCGGATAAAAGGAGGGCGCCTGGTCACCAACGTCTATTCCATGGTCGGTAAAATTCCCAGGCGGGACTGGAAACCGACGGTTTTCGGGGGGCACTGCGGGGAGATCTGGATCGAACTGGCTCCTTCTGCCGACCGGCCCAAGATTTCCTCCAACGATGTCACCCGCAAGTGGCGCGAACTGGTGGGCGAAGTGCCCGGGGTGGAACAGTTGTCCTTTTTTACCATCGAGGGCGGGCCAGCCGGAAATCCCATCGAGATTCAACTGGTGGGCACCGACTTCAACCAGCTGCGCCTGGCCGCGGATGAACTCAAGGCTGAGCTCTCATCCTACCCGGGGACCTACGATGTCACCGACAACTTCAAGCCCGGAAAGGAAGAAAAGCAGTTTGAAATCCTCCCGGGTGCCCGGTCGGTCGGGGTGACCATGCTGGATCTCGCCCGGCAGTTAAGGCAGGCTTTTTACGGTGAGGAGGCCGTCCGGATTCAGCGCGGCCGGGATGACCTGAAGGTAATGGTCCGGTATGCCGAAAGGGAGCGGCGCAGCCTGTCCGGTATTGAAAACATGCGGATCCGGACCACCGACGGCCGCCAGATCCCAATCGAGGAGGTCGCTAAGATCAAGACCGGACGGGCCTATTCCACCGTTCGGCGGGTCGATCGCAATCGGGTCATCTCGGTCAGTTCGGATCTCGACGAGAATATCGGCAACGCGAGTCGGATCGTGTCCGGTTTGCAGGCAGAATTTTTGCCCGGTCTGATGGCCCGCTATCCCGGGTTGACCTTTGATCTGGAGGGTCAGGAGAAGCGTACCCGGGAATCCCTCGATAGCCTCAAAAAGGGGTTCGCCCTTGCGATGATGGGTGTGTTCCTGCTCCTGGCCAGCCAGTTTCGCTCCTATATCCAACCGGTCATCATCATGATGGCGATCCCTTTCGGATTGATCGGTGCCATCGGCGGCCACCTGGTCATGGGACTGCCGTTTACCATGATCAGCATCTTCGGAATCGTGGCCCTGTCCGGGATTGTGGTCAATGACAGCCTTATCCTGATCGATTTCATCAATCGTGCCGGGCGCAGCGGCATTGAAATACAAAAGGCGGTCATCGCTTCTGGGATTGCCCGTTTCCGGCCGGTCCTGCTCACTTCGCTGACCACCATTGCGGGGCTTTTTCCGCTGCTGCTGGAAAGAAGTTTCCAGGCCCAGTTTCTGATACCCATGGCGGTAAGCATAAGTTTCGGCCTGCTGGTAGCCACGGTGCTGACC
>CAZYGG010000144.1:0-2361 GCA_964647585.1 uncultured Desulfobacterales bacterium | reverse complement strand
CGCCAATCCAAGCCCGGTGCCGCCCATTTGGCGGCTGCGGGCCTTATCCACCCGGTAAAACCTTTCAAACAGTCTGGGCAGGTGTTTTTGCATAATCCCGATGCCGTGATCTTTAACTTTGATAATGATCCCGGTATCGGAAACGGCGGTCAACACGCTTACATCCCCGCCGGACTCGCTGTATTTAATGGCATTGTCAAGCAGATTGGCGGCCGCCTGTTCCAGGAGCGACGGATCGGCACAGATTTCAATCTGCGGGTCACAATCCAGGTGACGGGTGATGTCCCGGCTGCGGGCCTGATCGGTGTAGCTGTCCATCGCCGCCTGGAGGATGTCAATGAGTTTGACGTTCTGGCAAATCAGCTCTTTTTGCATGGCATCCTGTTCGATAACAGAAAGCCGCATCAGGTCTTCAATGATGTTGGTCAGCCGGGTCACATGGCGATCAATGATATCCAGAAACCGGTTGCGTTCTTCCGGATCATCGATAGCGTGATGTTGCAGGGTTTCGACAAACCCCTTGATCGCGGTCAGTGGTGTCTTGATCTCGTGCGAGACATTGGCGGCAAAATCCCGGCGCATGTTTTCCAGCTGGCGCAGCTTCGTAACGTCGTCAATGACTATCAGCGTGCCGATGCGGCTCTCTTCGGAATCTTTTAGCGGTGCGCACTGTACCTGCAGGATCTTTTCGCTGGTTTTATTATAGACAATATCCCCGTTCGTGGGCTTGTTGGCGGAACGGGAATCCCGAATTAATTGTTCCAGGGCGGTATTGCGGATAATTTCCTGCAGGCCCCGGCGTTCTTCTTGCGGCAAAGATGTCTCCAGAATGTCGGCGGCGGCCTGGTTCATGTTGATGATATGATCACTGGGGTTCAGGGCGATCACCCCTTCAACCATACTGGCCAGGATTGTCCGGATTTCATTTCGCTGGGCAAAGGCGGTTTTTACTTTCCCGTCGAGTTCCACAGCCATGTTGTTCATGGCCTCAGCCAGGCCGGCCAACTCCGCAGAGTCCGGGATCGACAGGGCATGCTGTAGATTGCCATCCGCATATTGCCGGGCCCCTGTTTCCATCTCTTCAATGGGGCGGCTGATGCGTCGGGATATGAACAGACTGATCCCGGCAATCAGAAGCGCGGTGATCAATCCGGCGAGAACGATACGCAACCGGATATCGGCCAGTTTTTCATCTATGTCGGAAACCGGGACGGATGTCCGGATAACCCCCTTGACGATATTACCGAATTTTATCGGTACGGCCACGTACATCATATTTTCCCTAAGGGTTTTACTGTACCGGGTTGCAGCACCGTTCCGGCCGCCCAGGGCACTGGCGATTTCCGGTCGACCGGCGTGGCCATCCATGGTTGCCGGATTTTCTTCTGAGTCACCGATGACTTCGCCGTTGGGCAGGATCACGGTAATGCGTGTGTCGGCTTTCTCGGCCTGTATGTTCACAACCGAGTTGATCTCGTTTTCACGACCCCCGGCCAGCAGGCTTTTGATCTGCGGCCGGATCAGATGCGCGCGCGAAGTCAACTCGGCCGCGGTATGATCGAGGAAAAACTTTTTCATTTCGTTGGAATAGGACACGGTTACCGCTACCAGAGCGATCAGGGTCACCAACAGGTAGGACGGAAACAACTGCCAGATCAGTTTTCGTTTTTTCAGCATGTTTATTCCTTAAACCGGTAACCGACCCCTCTGACAGTTTCGATGCAGGTGCCGCTTTCGCCCAGCTTTTTCCTCAGGCCGACAATCTGGACATCTACAGAGCGGTCGGTTACGGGGTAGTCGTCTCCGCGTACGGCATCAACGATCTGTGAACGGGTGAACACCCAACCAGGCCGCAGGGCCAGATAGTGCAGAACCTGGAATTCGGTGTAAGTGAGATCGATCTTCCGGTCCTCGCGGGAAACCTGGCGTCTTCCGGGATGAATCTCCAAGCCATGGATCCGGATGATTTCCTGTTCGTCTGTGGCTGCTTTTTCCACCGATCTCAGGGCGGCCTTTATTCTGGCGATGAGAATGCGTGGGCTGAAGGGTTTGGTGACATAGTCGCTGGCCCCCAGTTCAAGCCCGGTAACCACATCGGCTTCTTCGCCCTTGGCGGTCAGCATAATAATCGGAATATGTTTGATTTTCAGATCATTTTTGATTTTGCGGGCAACGTCCAGGCCGTCTATGCCCGGCAGCATCAGGTCGAGGACAATAAGGTCGACAGGCTGGGTCCGGGCAATACGGAGTGCATCTTCTCCGGAAGTAGCGCAGGTTACCTGATATCCCTCCCGGGCAAGATTGAACCTTAAAAGCTCCAGGATGTCTTCTTCGTCATCAACTGCCAATATGTTTTTCCGG
>CAZYGG010000143.1:0-2369 GCA_964647585.1 uncultured Desulfobacterales bacterium | reverse complement strand
AAAACTTATAAAAAGTGACAACTTTTAATCAGGACTTGACCCCCTGGCGGGAGGGATTTGAGGGAGGGGGGTAGGTTCGGTTAGATGACAGATGGTCAACAAATTACATCCCGGGCCAAAACCAGCCGGCTTTACAACTGGGTTGCGGCGCTACTGGCGTTCATTTGCTGGGGCGGCTGGGCCTTTTTCATAAACTATCCGGCCGGGGTGCTCACTGGCCTGATATCCGGTATAGCCCAGGGAACGGTGAGCATGATCATGACGTTCGTTATGATTAAAGCCGTTACCGGTATCTTCCACCGGCTTACCAACCGCTTTCTACAGTTGACCCTGCCCACCTTGATTACCGTGGGCAGCGCGGCCGTACTTCTGGTTCTGGTCCACGCCCTGGTGGGGACACCCAACATTTTCTGGACGATTCTTCCCGGGCTCAGCGGAGCGGTGCCCTTTTGTTTTTACACCTCTTACAAGCTGCAACCCAACGCGGAGATTGAGGCCGAGGGGAAGTTTTAAAACCATTTCTACACGCTGTTGTAAAGCACATCCGCAACCGCCTCTTCCAGAGTGTCCGCGGTACAGAACAGGTCCAGGTTCAGGGTGCTGGCCGAAAGGGCCTAGCGATCATCGTGATTGTAGCAGGCCTGCGCCAGAACAACATTGCTGTTGAGAGCGTCTGAGCCGGTGACTTCATAATCATCGTACCAGGGGGTGCCGTCATTCTTGCGGCAGGATTCCACCAGGCGGATACGGACATCCATTTCCAGGTCGGGAATGGACAGGCAGATATCCCGGCCATCTTTGTACCTGACGATCGATCCTTGTGAAAAACGCCAATCGTAATCCGGGGTATTTTTCAGTTTCATTTTAATCGTCCTTTGCTATGTTGATGCAACGGGTGATCTATGTAGTTAGTGCCCATCCATAAATACAAGATTTCAGGACGGAGCTATTGGCTCTTAGCGGTTAGCAATTAGGTAATACCCTGTGTTTTAAACGTTTTATCTAAAACCTAATGGCTAAAAGCTAACGCCTTCCATCCATGATTTCCAATCATGGGTGAACACTAGTTAGAATAAGACCCTTTGCGCGCCTGTCATTGACCGTATGCGCCAATCTTTTGGCTTTAAGTGACGCAAAAACAATGTAGTCGGGGACCGGGGAAACTGTGATGGAACTGGAAGTCATAGAATTCGAATCATACGAAAAATCCGTTACCACCGCGCTGGATGCCCTGGATGCCTGTAAAAAAATCAGGCCCCAAGCCGGTGTATTGATAAAACCCAACCTGATCAACGCGGACCCCCATCCCATCACAACCCCGGCAGCGTGTTGCGAGGCCATCGTCAACTACGTGCAGGCCTGTTGTGACGCACCGATTGTGATTGCCGAAGGCTGCGGGGACAGTGTGCTGGAAACGGATGACGTGTTTGCATCGCTGGGATACAGTGCCCTGGCCAGAAAATACGGTATCACGCTCCTGGATTTGAATCACGCGCCGCTTACCCGGCGGCAAAGGCCGGAATGTCAGGTCTTTCCGGAGATGTTCCTGCCGGAGATCGCCTTCACCCACTATATTATCTCCGTTCCGGTCCTGAAAGCCCACTCTCTGGCCGGAATAACCGGGAGCCTGAAAAACATGCTGGGTTTTGCCCCGCCGGAGCACTATGCCGGGCGATATGGGAGCTGGAAAAAGGCGGTATTCCATGGCCGGATGCAGCAGTCGATTATCGACCTGAACCGGTATATAACCCCGGACCTTACGGTTATGGACGCCAGTATCGGGATGGCGGCATACCACCTGGGCGGTCCCCGGTGCGATCCGCCGGTGGCAAAAATTGTGGCCGGCTACGATCCGTGGGCGGCAGATCGTGAAGCCGCAGGCCTGCTGAAAATAGATTGGCAGTCAATCGCACACGTCCGCGCCGGATTGTAAAACTGATGAGTGTGAAGTGACTAAAATGATCTAAAGTGACTAAAGTTAATGCGTCGCTACGCTCCACTGATTTTATCAAACTGGCAGGATTCCTTAACTTTAGTTCACTTTAGGCACTCTCCTCAAATTTTCACGGCGTAGCCAATTGTCTCTGACTTGGCCCTGAGGACCAGGTTTTTAAGGGCTGAATAAACACAATTACGGTGATTTGCGTTTAGCGGGACAAAGCGTTAGGATTCAAATCAAACGTAATGAAACATTTATCGATGATTACAGAAAAGGAACGTGTACCTGATGGAGACTTACTTTGCACCGGCCGAACGAACCGACGTCAGAGTATTTAGACAACAGGTAGAGGCGGTCAGCAGCAGTCCGGTCATGACCACGCTGTTAGGCACCATGGCAGGCCTTCTGGTCGTTCTCAATGAGGATCGCC
>CAZYGG010000142.1:0-2553 GCA_964647585.1 uncultured Desulfobacterales bacterium | reverse complement strand
CCATCCCGGCATCCCGGATGACGATCCCATCCGCTGGTGCCCGGTGCGACACTGCCACATGAAGCGCCAGAGGCCCTGGTTTGCGTACCGGAAACTTTAGAAGCTATAAAACAACAGGTGTTAAATTAATCCTATGGGCTTGAAAGAAAGAAGAAAAAGGGAAAAAAAGGAACGCCGCAACCAGATCCTGGACGCTGCCCGGGCCCTGCTTTTCGAAAAAGGCCTGCACGCCACCTCCATCAATCAGATCGCCAAAAAGGCTGAACTGGGCGTGGGGACCATCTACTTCTATTACCGGAGCAAGGAAGAAATCTTTGCCGACCTCCAGGAAGAAGGCCTGGAATTACTTTTTGCCCGGATACTGAAAAGCAGCAACCAGAGCCTGCCCCCCGATGAAAAGCTGCGTCAAATCGGGCTGCAATACATACGCTTCAGTGAAGAAAACCGGAATTACTACGAGATCATCAACTACTTTCTCGCCTCTCCGGAGATTTACTTCACCCCGAATTTGAAAAGCAAGGTCGACCGCCACGGCAGCCAGATTATCGGGCTTATTATCGAGACAATCGAAACCGGCATCCGTTCCGGCCTGTTTCACAGCCGCAACCCGCGCCGGGATGCCATCGCCTTGTGGGGCTCCCTGCACGGCTTGATCCAATTCAGAAAACTAAAAGACACCATTCTGGCCGGCGACAACCATAAAAAGCTCCTCGACCATGCGGTGGATCATTTTATCAATGGATTGCGGCGTCAGTGATGGTGAACTCGCAAAAAGTCAAAGAGCAACTTTTACGAGCGTTTTAAGTTTTATGTCTTAGGTTTTAAGTGTCTGTTTTGATGATGTTTTATTTTTTCATAACACTTAAGACCTAAAACGTAAAACCGATGAATTCAGCTATTTACGAATTCATCAAAAAAGAACCGAAAAAAGGCATTGTCCCATGCACAATCAAGTCAATACAATCATCGACCCCGACCTGTGTACCGGCTGCGGTGAATGCATCCGGGTCTGCCCCAAAGAAACAATCAGTCTGCAGGCTAAAAAAGCGGTGGTCACCGGGACCGAATCCATTGCCTGCGGGCACTGCGCCGCAGTCTGTCCCACGGGGGCGGTTGCCGTCACGTCGCTTTCAAAAGAAGCGCTGGCGCTTGAGACGGTTGCCCCCGATGACCGCTGGCTGCCTTACGGGGAGTTTGATACCGGCCAGCTTTTCAGGCTCATGCGCTCCCGGCGGTCCTGCCGAAACTACCAGGGCACACCGGTGCCGCTGAGCCATCTGCAAGACCTGGTTAAGATTGGGATTAGTGCGCCTTCCGGATCAAATTGCCAGCAGTGGACCTTCACCCTGGTGCCTTCGCGCTCCGGGGTTCTTGCCCTGGGGAAAGCGGTGGGTGCCTTTTTTGAAAAACTTAATAAAACCGTCGAAAAGGCCTGGTTGCGCAACCTGCTGGCCCTTTTCGGCCGGCGGGAATTTCAAGTCTACCATCGCGATTACTATACGGAAATTAAGGAAAAATTGCGGGAGTTCGCTACTGCCGGAAAAGATTTTTTGTTCTGGCATGCGCCGGCCGTGATAGTTATCGGTACAACACCGGGCGCTTCCTGCCCCAAAGAAGATGCCCTGATGGCCACTCAGAATATCCTGCTGGGCGCCCACAGTATGGGCCTGGGCACCTGTCCCATTGGGTTCGCCGTGGCCGCCATGAACCGGGATCGATCCATACAGGTAAAAATGGGGATGGCTGCCGATGAAGTCGTTCACGCCGTGGTGACGGTTGGCTATCCGGATGAAAAATGGCGGGGACTGGCGGACAGAAAGAAGGTTACCCCCAGAATTTTCCAGGGTTGACCGCGTCTTTACGGGCTTGACTTGCGCCCCGGTGGTGTTATGTTATCGCCAAACAACTAGAAGCCATCTCAAAAACGCCTTTTGGTCCAATCTCGGCGTTGGGCGCTCATATCAAATCCTCGAAATACACCAGTATTCCTCCGGTTTGATATTCGCGGCCGCCTTGACCTTGAACCAAAATCCATTTTTGAGATGGCTTCTATCAAAAAGCCTGGAAGAAATCCCGGGAGATTAGAAATGCCGATTTATGAATACCACTGCAATCACTGTGGTCACGATTTTGAAGAACTGACTTTTTCAACCAGCGGCCCGGCGCCGGACTGCCCACAATGCAGCCATAGCGATGTCGTCAAGCTGATGTCGGCCGGTGCCTTCCGTCCCAATGGCGTTCCCACCGGATCGGGCGGTTTCGCTCCGCCGGCCTGTAAGCGGCCGCAAGGCAGCGGTTGAGGGCACTGAATCCCGCCTTAGGTTAAGGCTGTTTCAAAAAGTACGGATAATCCACCAACAATCTGGTACTGTGGCAAAGGGTTCAAATTCGCACGGCCAGCGTGCCTGAGCCCTCAACTGTGAACCCTAAACCCGGAACCTGCCCTTCATGGCAACCCTGGACTGGAAGATATTTGGCGTCCTGTTCTTCTCGTTGTTCACCGCCGTAACCGGTGTCGGCATCGTGGTTCCGCTGCTGCCCGTTTATGCCCAC
>CAZYGG010000141.1:0-2561 GCA_964647585.1 uncultured Desulfobacterales bacterium | reverse complement strand
ATGCCTATCGCCCTGGCCGGCATTCTCCAGTTTCCCGGCGGCAACTATGATGCCGACACCTTTGTGCTCTCATTGCCCATGGCCGGCAATCAGCAGGAAATGGCCCTGTTTGTTTTCATCGGCGGCATGTCCGCCGCCACCGGGATGGTCATCGTGGAGACGGTGGCCCTGTCCACCATGATCTGCAATGACCTGGTAATGCCGATTGTACTGCGCATCTCTTTCATCGGGATCGATCACCGGCGGGACCTTTCCCGATTGCTGCTGACCATTCGGCGTGCCAGCATCATCATCGTCCTGCTGCTGGGATACGCCTACTTTCGGTTTGTCGGCGAGTTCTACGCCCTGGTATCCATCGGGATGGTCTCTTTTGCGGCGGTGGCCCAGTTTGCTCCGGCCATGCTCGGAGGGATTTTCTGGAAAGGGGCCAACCGCACCGGCGCATTTTACGGCCTGCTGGCGGGTTTTTCAGTCTGGGGCTATACCCTGATCCTACCCACCCTGGTCGAGGCCGGCATTCTGGATAAAAGCCTGGTGACCGACGGTCCCTTCGGGATAGGCATCCTGAAACCTTTCGAGCTATTCGGGCTGCAGGGATTCGGGCATGTTCCCCATGCCGTCTTCTGGAGCATGCTGGCCAACATTACTTTTTATGTCGGCGGCTCCCTTTTCAGCCGAGCCTCCACCATTGAACAGACCCAGGCCGCGCTCTTCGTAGATGTTTTCAAGTTCTCTGAGCTTTCGGCCGGGTCGGTCATCCCGCGCGGGACGGCATCGTCGCAGGAATTGAAATCCCTGCTGGAGCGTTTCCTGGGTAAAAAACGTGCCGAAAAGGCCATAGAAGAGTATCGCCTCCGCATGGGGATTGCCTGGGAACGTTCTCCGATTGCCAGCGTCGGGATGGTGAGCCATGCCGAATCATTACTGGCCCGGGCCATCGGCACCTCTTCGGCTCATGTCGTTATCGGGACCATCATTACCGAGGAACCGGTGCGGATCGAGAAGGTCATGGAGGTCCTGGATGAGACCCGGAAAGTCATTACCTATAGTCGCGAACTTGAAAAGGCCACAGCGGAACTCAAGGCAGCCAATGAACGCCTGGAAGAACTTGATCGGTTAAAAGACGATTTTATCTCAACGGTTACCCACGAACTGCGGACCCCGCTTACCTCGGTTCGTTCGCTGGCTGAAATCCTGCACACCAGTCCCAGCCTGAGCAACGCGAAGCAGAAACAGTTCACCGCCATCATTATCAAGGAGAGCGAACGCCTCACCCGGCTCATCGGGCAAGTGCTGGACGTACAAAAAATTGTGTCCGGCAAGGTGCAATGGCACCTGGCGCCGGTAAACGTCATGCATGTGATTCTGGAGGCCGTTGAATCCACCCGGCAGCTGATTGAAGAAAAAAGGATAGAACTCTCCATGGATCTGGATGATCAACTGCCGACCATATATGGCGACCATGATCGCCTTATTCAGGTGATGGTGAACCTGTTATCCAATGCGGTTAAATTTTGTCCTTCCTCGGGCGGCACCCTGGCCATCTCCCTCAAGCCGGAAAAAGGCGACATACGGGTGGCTGTTAAAGACAACGGCATCGGGATCAGTAAAAAAGATAGCGGGATAATATTTGATAAATTTCAGCAGGTTAAGAGTTCTAAAACCGGCCGGCCGGCCGGCTCCGGACTCGGGCTCAATATTACCAAACATATTATTGAATTTCACAAAGGGCGTATCTGGGTGAAAAGCAAACCGGGAAAAGGCGCTACGTTTAGCTTTATACTGCCACGGAAGGAATCCCTGGAGATGGACCAGATGCCGTATGGGGTTTGAAGACAGGGTTCGAGGATTCGAGGATTCAAGGGGCCGGGGGTAAAATCAGGGCTTTACAGAATTGCTAATTGCTAAGCGCTAATAGCTATATCCAGTCGTAGGTTGGGTTAAGCGTAGCAAACCCAACGCTTTTTCGTCCCGAATTGATGTTGGGTTTCATTACATTCAACCCAACCTACGGTTCTCAATGTATTCCTCCGGTTGAAATTTTCATCTTCCGCACCTGAAGCCAAATTGAACATTGTGACACAGTCTCTCTGCGCCAGGATTCTCTACTCATAGCCAATAATCATGATGATCACTGCGCCGGCCAGCATCAGGAGGGTGCCGGCGGCGCGGATGGGAATATTTTTCTCCTTGAAGAATACGCCTCCGAAAAGAACGCCGATGAGGATGCTCAGGCGTTTGACTGATATCATGTAGACGACCTTGGTAAGCGAGACCGCCCACCCGTGTAAAACAGCGTGCAAAAAAAGCAGCCCGCCGGCAGCTGCGCCTTTGGCCGGATTTTCCGAGAAGGTTCTCAGATTTACCTTGCCCGTCATCCACAATACCAGGACCATGGAGAGATTAAGGACTGCGAAAAAAAGAACGGTAAAGAACATCACCGATGAATGTACGATGGCGACCTTCCCGATGACCACTGCGAAACCAAACAAAAAGGCGACTATGAGCATCATGACAGACCCCGGTTCGCGGGTCAGGTGAGCCGACCGAAGGCCGGCATG
>CAZYGG010000140.1:0-2585 GCA_964647585.1 uncultured Desulfobacterales bacterium | reverse complement strand
GCTTCGGACAGCTGTTCACGGGCTTCATCCGAAACATACGGACAAGCGTCAAGCTCAGCTTTACCGGAAGCAAGGTTCATGGCAAACGCAAGACAGGTGGGAA
This sequence comes from uncultured Desulfobacterales bacterium, assembly GCA_964647585.1. Lineage (GTDB taxonomy): Bacteria > Desulfobacterota > Desulfobacteria > Desulfobacterales > CAJINA01 > CAJINA01. The sequence goes on along the minus strand of CAZYGG010000140.1, from coordinate 2,482 downwards.
CACCACACTCCTTGCAGTTTGTCTTCGGCAGGAGTTTGAAAATTTGAATACCGGTTAATGCCATTTCTGTCTCCTTATTTTTCTCCCCGGAAATCTAAACTCCAGGGCTTCAGCATTTAGAAGAATAGCGGGGGCGGACTACCGGGTCCGCCCCCGTCCTGTCTCCGGTTTAGCCTATGATCGGATCCATTTCCAAGGCTGGATGTCCTTTCTCCTGGAGGAACGGGAGGATCTCTTCTTCGGTGAGACCCACAGTTTCATCGGCAATCATGTCGTAGAGACCGGGTACGCCCATATCGGCGCCGCGTTTTTCGATTCTCTCCTTGAGCTCTTCCTTGAGCATCTTGGGCATCCAGACCATGCGCAGCAGGCCACCATCCCCAAGGATAAACTTGCCCTGGGTGATGTTGTACTTGGAGTGGCCCACGAAACCCGGGGAGGAAGCCCCGCCGCCCATGACACCGGCCAGCGTGGTGAACTTCATACCGGACGGCGTTTCACCGGTGTAATCCCGGCCCACCGTCATGACACCGTTGCAGGTGGGCAGCATGGCCGCGATACACTCGCAGCAGCCGCAGGTGGTCATGGGGTCGGTTACCATGGAGTAGAAGTTGTAGTGCGTAACCGCACCACGGGATGCCTTGTAAACGAAGTCGTTGACACCCTTCCACTGGCCCAGTTTGGGATCGATGCACTCGCCCTTTTCAATGGGCTGGTTGGGTCCCGTGGGATTGATCTCAAAGGACGCCTTGCAGTCCATCCAGTTGTAGGCGCCGCACAGGCCGGTCCGTTCCGGGCTGACCGAACAGACGTGGTTGGGAGCAAAACTCTGGCACAATGTGCAGGAGTAATAAGTCTCAACATCTTCGTCGGTCATCTTATCAACCCGCTCGTCGCGCATCTTGTATTCGGCCCGGGCCGTCTTGGTCAGCTTGTCCACATCCTTCTTATCGGTGTAGAGGGTCACCTGGACCTTGTCCACGATCTTGGTGAAGTCCTGGTGGAACTTGGCGTGCAGAACCACGCCGATGTCCTTGATGGTGAAGCCCTTTTCAACGGCGGCCTTACCTACCCGGACCCAGGCGATATCGCGCTGGCCAATATGCATGATTCCCTGGATGTAGTTAATCAGATGGTGAATCTGGCGTTCCATGATCGGTTCGAAATCCGTCTGGAATTCGCGGCCGGCGATCTGGACAAAGATGCCCAGGGGCATGGTTTCACCCTCTTTGAGGTCGCCCACGTCCTTGCCGATGACTTCCACCTTGCCGTCTTCGATTTCGTTCATTTCAGCCATTTTCACAAGCTCGGTAGCCTGGGTCTTGCCGCCGCCCATCTGGCAGTAGAGGTCGGCGCCGCGTACGCGCTCGCCCTCAAAAGCCGGACCGAAGGACAGCGGAATATCGATTTCAGTCACGCTGACCTTGAGGCCGCGGACTTCAACCGACTTCTGGCAGATTTCGTCGTGGGTGACATTGGCCACCACGTGCTCGTAGGTACAGATACCGGTAGGCAGAATCTCCGGAATATCCGTGTCGGCCAGGGTCGGAAAACCCCAGTTCACACAGCCGGCAGCCGCGACACCCCATTCGGTGCCGATATCGCCGAAGGCGTTGACAAACGCAAAGACACGGTCTTTGTTGTAGTGCAGGATTTTCTTATAATCACCCGGCTGTACGCCACCAAAAGCCATAGCAGCCCGGTTGGCAAACCCGAGGGCAAAGACGGCCGAAGAGATATCCGGGCCGAACGGAACGATACGGGTATTCCAGCCGATCTGGACGCCGGCTTCGATGAGCTGGTGCGTCACGCTGGTGCCGTTGTGGTTGGCCGCGCAGAAGATGTAGAGATTCTTCTTCTGGTAGTCTTCCACGATCATCTTGGCAGTTTCCGGATCCGGGCAGGCGCCCACGATGGCTGCAAACCCCGGAGCAGAGCCGTCCACGAACTCAACCCCGCGTTTACGCAGGATGATATCGTCGGCCGGTCCCACCCACATTTTACCGCCTTCCAGATCAGGATCTTCCTGGGGGATGTAAAAATCAGGTTCTCTCAGAATCCGCAGGGCCTCAATGATCTCATATCCGAAAATAGCCGCCATACCGGCGTCCAGGAGAGGACCTAGGTAAGGCAGGTGGTTTTTGCCCTTGACGTGCGGCGGCAGCAGGCCGCGCGCAAATTCCAGGGGCTTTTTCAGATCTTCCAGCGTTTCTACCTTCATGCCGGTCAGAGAATAAATAACCGGCAGGTAGTAACCGGTATTGGGAAATTCAATCTTCGAATCTGCGTTAAAGGATTGAAGCGCGTTGTTAAACGCTCCTTCAGCCTGGGAAACAACTTTATAGCCGCCCTGAATGGCTGCAAATGCAACTAACTTAGACATTTCTTCCTCCTTCGTTGAGGATTTTTTTTACAGTTTGAACACCATTACGCATCAAGTGCCTGACGACTGGCCATATCCATCAAAACCCGGTCCCTGGCC
>CAZYGG010000139.1:0-2593 GCA_964647585.1 uncultured Desulfobacterales bacterium | reverse complement strand
TTAGCTGTCACCACGTGGCATCCCCGGTTGCGCCAGCCCGCCAGAACGGCGGGCAGGGTGGCGGCCAGGGTTTTCCCCTCGCCGGTGGCCATCTCCGCAATGCAGCCGGATTCCATTGCCAGTCCGCAGGCCACCTGGACGGTGAAGGGGCGCATGCCGACCGTTCTCGCGGCAACTTCCCGGACGATGGCAAAGGCCTTGTTTCGATCTTCGACAGTATCCCGACCGAGGCGAAAACGATCCCTCAGGGAAAGGATCATCTCCCGCAGTTTTTTGTCGGAGAGATGAGAAAAGCGCTTTTCCATGGAAACGATACCCTCCGCCCGGCGGATAAAGTCTTTCGTTCGCAGGGATACACTTCCAATGGCACCGGCGGCCCGATGCCAAACCCTGTCCAGGCCGCGGGGTATTTCCACCCGGGAGGGCGCCTGGGAAAGCATTCGCCAGGCTATGCTCGGAACCTGGATCACGTCAGGCGTTAAACCTCCTCTGAAAAAGTTGCAGAATGGCTTTCCAGGCCTGCACCAGCAGTGGCTTGGCAGCCGCGTCAAACCGCAGCACCGTACTCTGACCCGGCATCAACCGTTTTCCCGCGGGGATATCCGGAACCACCAGGATTTCGAAAAACGGTTCGGATGCGCGCCGGCCCTCCGGATCATCCAGGGCCGTTTGCGTCGATCCCCCCGCGGCATAGCCGAGGGCGGCCGAAGGCAGTCGTTCCTGCCCCGCCGGAATGATCGTCTCGATGCGGCCGCCGAAGGCCTCATACGGATTGCCTTTGACCCTGATCTCGACCGCTGATCCGGCATCCCGGATAAGCTCCGCGGCCACTGTCTGGCCGGCAACGGCCCTGATTCTCAGGGCGTCCAGATCGGCGACCACCCCGACATGCCGTCCCCGCCTCAGGTACGCCCCCCGGAGCCGTTCTATGTGCGGGGCCACCCAGGTGCCCTGAATGGGGGCTTGCAGGTTCAGATCCGCCATCTCCCGGCGGTTGCGTGCGATTTTTTCTTCCAGGGCGGCGATTTTTTCTGCGATAATCTGTACCGCCGCCGTCTCACGGGCCTGGGCGTGTTTTCGCCGCACCTGGAGCCGGCGGCGTTCGGCATGCAGCTGATCGCGCCGGGTTTCCAGAATCGGGGAGACCGCGGTAAGCAGGCGGAGGCCGTTCGGACCGGTCTTTTTCCCGGAATCGAGGAACCCGTCGACGAATCCGTCGGCTTTCATGTGGATGACCGCGTAGCGGATCGGCTCCACCACACCCTCGATGCGAAAGCGCTCCGGCATGGGAACGAGGCCGACGGCCCCGAGAAGGACCGCGGCTGCGGCTGCGCTGGTGACAACCGCCCGGGGTCTGATCCGGGCAAGCTCGGGGCTGATGGCCAGATAGCGCAGCAAGTTTCCCAGGGGAAGGAAAATCCAGGTTGCAGCCATGAAGACCGCAACCACCGCCCCGATCAGAAAAAATTGGCTGCCGAGAAACAGCACAATCGCTATTGCCACGGCCACACGGATACCCATGGCGGTCAGGGCGTAAAATACGAGCCACCCCCGTTCTCCCGGCGTGTGGCTGGGATCATGGACCTGTTTGAGGTTCCACAGATTACGTTTGGCCAGAAAGGCAAGGTAGGCTTTGGACCGGGAATCGAGGTTGGGAATTTCGAGGAGATCCAGCAGGATGTAATAGGCATCGTATCGCAGGAACGGGTTTCCGTTGAAGAGCAGCGTGGACACACTGGCGACAAACATCACGTTGTAGGCGATGGCATGTACGGTGGCCCCTTCGGCGGTCCGGACCCAGAGAATGCCTGCAATCGCAGCGATCGCCAGTTCCACCAGCATGCCGGCGGCACCGACGACGATCCGCTGCCATTTGTCCCTAAGGGCCCAGGCACTGGACGCCTCTACGTAGGGCAGCGGTGCGAATACGAGGAACGTCACCCCCATCCGGTGCACCTCGCCCCCGGTTCCCGCCCGCATCCCGAACTGTTTGCAGGCAAACGCATGGGCCATTTCGTGAAACACTTTGACGATGACGAGCGCGGCGTACAGCAGGGGCAGGTTTTTCGGGTTCAAAACACCCGCGGCCTGCCGGGTCAGGTCTCCGAAGTGTCCGCCGACCGCCCACAACCCGGCTAACATGATACCGACCCAGAGGAAAAGGCCATGGACCGTGAAGAATTTTCCGAAAACAGGGGCCCATCTTTCCAGGAATCGATCCGGATCCCACAGGGGAATCCGGATGAAAAGGAAATTGCGAAAAAATCCTTTAATTTCCCGCCACGCGCGCTTCTGATGCCGCTGAAACAGCGCTTCCACGTCCGGGGCCACATCGCCCTGGAGCAGGTTGGCCGCATAGAGCCTGGTAAGCAGATCGACGACTTCGCCCTGGGTCGGCGCCTCGTCGCCGAATGCGTCCATGCACGTCCGCCATACCCGGTCCACGGTGAGGCGACCGTCGAGCATCGCGGCGAAGTGATAGGCCCCGTGGCTGAGACGGAAATATTCATTGTTGGCCGGGTTCTGGAGAACGTACCACTGGACGCCCCGGAAATGCTGGCGGTGCACGTTCACCGCCGGGAGCAGCCGCGGG
>CAZYGG010000138.1:0-2819 GCA_964647585.1 uncultured Desulfobacterales bacterium | reverse complement strand
CTGGGTTTTTCCATTACCGGCTACGCCAACTACCTCAGCGAACCGAAGCTGCGGTTCGTTTCCTCCCTGCATAAAACTGTAAAAGAACATTTTAAAAACGTTTTGATCCTGCCGGGTGACCGGATTTTTTTTATTTGTTCGGATGGCCCGGTCGATCGGGACATCCCCGGCCGGCTGGCGGATAAAGGTATCCGCACCGATTACGTGAGCGGCTACTATTATGGCAATGTTACCGATGAACGCATTGACGGACTTTCCCGGCAGCTTATTCAAGCAATCCCCCCGAATACGGACACCGACCCTTACCTCATGCGCCTGATGCTTTCCCGGTGGTTTGAAAAATTCGCCACATCCCCCCTGTGGCTCTACCTGGGCCTGGCGGTTGGGCTGGTACTCTATTTTATCAAGATTTCCAAAGAGGAATATCTTCTCTTTTCAACCGGCTTTATGATCATGGGCAGTGAGATACTGGTAGTTTTTGCATTTCAGATTTTTTTTGGGTACATTTATTCCCAGATCAGTTTGATTGTGACCATATTTCTGGCGGGTATGCTACCCGGAGCCTGGTTCGGACAGAAATTGGGCCGTAACCCGGCAGTCGCCATGCGGCTCACCGATGGATTGCTAATCGGCATGCTTGGCTTGCTGGCGCTGATTATTCTGCCGGAAAACGCCCAGCCATCCGTCGGGTTGCTGCTCTCTTTTGGTTTCGGCGTATCTGTTCTGTGTGGTTGCCAATTTCCGCTGGCACTCAGGTCCGGCGGGGAAGATCACCGCAAAACAGCCTCTGCATTTACGGCTGATCTTACCGGGGCCGCCTGCGGGGCCCTGATGACAAGCGTGCTGCTGATTCCGTACCTGGGACTGGCCGGGACATTGATAGCACTGGTGGCCCTGAAGGTAACGAGCCTGCTGGTAACCGGGTTAAGGTAGTATTTCGCCCATGAGGTTCTTATCTGGAAAAATTACAACTCAGGCACTCTAAGTATCGGAAAATCCGAAATCTGAATATCGAAATTCGAAACAAAAAGGCAAATCACAATGATCAAAAAATGCAAACAAAACCTATTATATCAACGGCAGGCACCAGTTTCTGTCATTCGGTCATTTGAATTTTGAATTTGTTTCGGATTTCGGTATTCGATATTCGTATTTTTACCGGCTAAAGATAAATCGTTACTGAACTTTCGTTGCGATCATGAATGAAATTACCCGACGCCAATTTATTACCTGCAGCGCAGCCGCGTTCTGCTCGCAGATGCCGGTTTTTGGTCCCTGGCAGCCGGCTGTTTTCGCCGGGCAGGGCGCTGATGTAAGGGGGCATATTTTCAGGGGAGACGCCCCGGAGAAGCCCTGGAAATGGTCAAAAGAGGCGTATCATTATCAAAAACTGGCCGATGATCAGACAGTGTGCGGCCTCTGCCCCCACACCTGCATCCTGGCGCCCGGGGACCGGAGCATCTGCCGGTCACGGGTGAATATCGACGGCACCCTTTACTCGCTGGTCTATGGGAACCCGTGTGCGGTGCACGTGGACCCCATCGAGAAGAAACCGCTTTACCATTTCCTCCCCGGTACCCGCTCATTTTCCATCGCCACGACCGGTTGCAACCTGCGCTGCCTTAATTGCCAGAACTGGGAAATCTCCCAGCGAAAGCCGCATGAGGTCAGATACGCCGAGTTGTTTCCCGAAAAAGTGGCCGCAGAAGCCATTCAAGCCGATTGTGCATCGGTGGCCTACACCTATTCTGAACCGATAACATTCTACGAGTATACCCTGGACAGCGCCAGGGCCGTCAAACAGGCCGGGGCAAAGAACGTTTTAATCACTGCGGGTTATATAAACCAGGAGCCCCTTGAAGTGCTCTGCGGGGTGATTGACGGCGCCAATGTGAACTTGAAGTCCTTCAGTGATCAACTTTATCGGAAGCTGAACGGGGCCCGCCTCGATCCCGTGCTCAACACTTTCAAAACCCTGCACGCCCACGGGGTTCATTTTGAAATGACCAACCTGGTTGTACCGGGCTATGTGGACGATCCGGATATGGTTAAAAGAATGTGCGGCTGGATCCTGGAAAACCTCGGTCCGGACTACCCCCTGCATTTTTCACGGTTTTTTCCGCAATACAAACTTGACCGTCTGGCACCAACGCCGGTATCTACCCTGGAAGAATTCCGGGAAATTGCACTGCGGGCCGGTATCCGGTACGTTTACCTGGGCAATGTGCCGGGGCATGCAGGCAACACCACCCGTTGCCACCAGTGCGGCAAAACCATTATCCGGAGAAGAGGCTACCGCATCGCGGACTTCCACATATTAGAGGGAAAATGCAAATTCTGCGGGGTGGCTATTCCGGGAGTGTGGAGTTGAAGGGCAGGTTGATCAGGTTAAAGGCTGAAGACTGAAGGTAAAAACGCTAAAAGAGCCATTGGGACCAAGAACCAGCCAATTCTTATTTGCAATCCAATTCAATCGGCCAGACCGTAGGTTGGGTTGAATGTAATGAAACCCAACATCAGCAGTACTGTGGGCAAGCGTTGGGTTCGCTGCGCTTAACCCAACCTACGACACTGCGTGTTGCCCACCATCCAGTTCAACAATAAGCTTGTTCTCAAGACAGATATAATCCATGTCATCGTCACAACGCCCTCCCCCAGCCCCTCCCGCGAGGGGAGGGGTGACTTTCTGCGCAAGGCCTGTGTTATCCCTATGATATCAATAGCTTCGGAACTATACTCCCCTCCCTTGACGGGAGGGGCCGGGGCGTGCAATCTGATAACATAGGTAACAGATTAAACCGATGACAAGGGTTACACAT
>CAZYGG010000137.1:0-2873 GCA_964647585.1 uncultured Desulfobacterales bacterium | reverse complement strand
TGATTGTCTTAAATTAGAAGCCTGATTCCAATATGCTGGGGCGAGGAGTGAAAAAAGATGTGCGCTGATATGCTGGACAAGGGATATGATCCTGGAAATGTAGAAAAAAAATGGTACGCTGTCTGGGAAAAGGAGCAGCTGTTCGCTGCGGCCGAAACCAGTTCAAAACCGGGTTACTCAATCGTCATACCACCACCGAATGTAACCGGTGTCCTCCACATGGGACATGCGTTGAACAACACCATGCAGGATGTGCTCTGCCGGTACCGGCGCCTTAAGGGCGACAACGTCCTGTGGATGCCGGGAACCGACCATGCCGGCATCGCCACCCAGAACGTGGTGGAGCGGCAGCTGGCTGAAGAGGGCCTGACCCGCCATGCCGTCGGCCGGGAGAAATTCATTGAAAAAGTATGGGAGTGGAAAGAAAAATCGGGCAACGCCATTATCAATCAACTCAAAAGCCTCGGCGCTTCCTGTGACTGGGACCGGGAGCGTTTCACCATGGACGCCGGCCTGTCAACTGCGGTCAGAAAGGTCTTTGTGCAGCTGTACCGGGAAGGCCTGATTTACCAGGGTGATTACATCATCAACTGGTGTCACCGCTGCCATACGGCTCTGGCTGACCTCGAAGTGGAACACGAAGAGCTCGACGGCAACCTGTACCATATACGTTACCCCTTTGCCGACGATAGCGGCTCCATCGTGGTGGCAACCACCCGGCCGGAAACCATGCTGGGCGATACGGCCGTGGCCATCAATCCTGACGATGAAAGGTATGCCGACATTTCCGCCACCCATGTCACTCTGCCGCTGCTGGGCAAAAAGATCCCGATCATCAAAGACAGCTACGTTGATATGGGTTTCGGAACCGGCGGCCTTAAAATCACGCCGGCCCATGACCCCAACGACTTTGAAATTGGCCGCAAACACGACCTGCCGGCCGTGAAAGTCATCAACGATGAAGGCTTCATGACCGCTGAAGCCGGGCAGTTCGAGGGCCTGGACCGGGTGGCCTGTCGCGATGCCGTTCTGAAAGCCCTTGAAGCGGAAGGCCTGCTTGAAAAGATCGAACCTTACCGGCACAGCGTTGGCCACTGCTACCGCTGCAAGGAAGTGGTGGAACCCAACCTGTCCCGGCAGTGGTTTGTAAAAGCCAAGCCCCTGGCCGACAAGGCGATTGCGGCGGTAAAAACAGGGCAGACCCGCATTATTCCCCAAACCTGGGAAAAGACTTATTATGACTGGCTGGAGAACATCCGCGACTGGTGTATCTCCCGTCAGATCTGGTGGGGCCATCAGATTCCGGCCTGGACGTGCGGCGGCTGCGGCCGGATGGTGGTCGACCTGGAAGCCCCGCAGAGCTGCCCCGACTGCCAGGGTACCGATCTGGTCCAGGACACCGATGTCCTCGACACCTGGTTCTCCTCGGCCCTGTGGCCCTTTTCCACGATGGGCTGGCCGGAAGAAACCGACCTTCTGAAAACCCATTATCCTACATCGGTACTGGTTACCGGCTTTGATATCCTGTTTTTCTGGGTGGCCCGAATGATGATGATGGGCATCCACTTCATGGGTGCGATTCCGTTCAAGGATGTTTATGTACATGCCCTGGTGCGTGATGAACACGGTAAGAAAATGAGCAAATCTAAGGGCAATGTGATTGATCCGCTGACGGTTATCGAGTCACACGGCACCGACGCGTTCCGGTTCACGCTGGCCGCTTTTGCGGTCCAGGGCCGCGATGTAAAGATGTCGGTAAAACGGGTGGAGGGCTACCGGCATTTTGTAAACAAGCTCTGGAACGCGGCCCGGTTCTCCCTGATGCACCTTGAAAAAGCCGGTGGTGAAATTGACCGCGATAAGCTTTCCCTGTCTGACCGATGGATCCTGTCGCGCCTGAGCCGCGTAGGCACCAAAGTCGCGACCGCATTGGATGACTACAAGTTCAATGAAGCGGCCACCGCGCTGTACAAGTTCATCTGGCATGAATTCTGTGACTGGTACCTGGAAGCATCGAAACCGGCCCTTTACGGCGAAGACGCCGTACGCAAACAGGCAACCTGCGATGTGCTTTACAGGGTCCTGAAAGATACCCTGATCATCCTGCATCCGCTGATGCCCTTTGTCACCGAAGAGATCTGGCACAAACTGCCGGGAGCCAGCGGATCCGTCATGCAGGCGGCCTATCCCAAAAGCGACACTGCCGGTGTTAAAAGGGATGACCGGGCTGAAGCCGAGATGGGCCTGGTTATGGGCATCATCACCGGTGTCCGCAATATACGGGGCGAAATGAACATCGCCCCGTCCATGCAGCTCGATGTTCAGGTCCAAACACCGGATACCGTTCAACAGGACGCCCTGGTAGCGTACACGGACATGATCTGCAACCTTGCCCGGGTCGGTTCCCTGGCGGTTTCCGCACCGGCTGAAAAACCGAAGAGCTCCGCAGCGGTGATTGTAGAAGGGGCCACCGTCCTGGTCAACCTGGAGGGCATCATTGATTTCTCCATGGAAGCAGCCCGGCTGGACAAAGAGATTGCCAAGATTTCCAAGGAGCTTCTGGGTGTTTCTAAAAAACTATCCAATGAGGGCTTCCTTGGCAAAGCACCGACCGACGTGATTGCAAAGGTAAAAGACAAACACCGGGTGCTTATGGAAAAACAGGAAAAACTCCAGGCCGGCAAAGAACGCATACAAGGCATGCTCTGATGAACACTGTAAAAAAACTTATCGACAGCGCCCTGTCGGAAGATATCGGCTCCGGCGATATTACCACGGACAACCTGGTCACGCCCGACCTGACCGGTAGCGCTGCAATCATAGCCAAGCAACCCCTGGTCCTGGCCGGTCTGGATGTAGCCCGGCAGGTTTTT
>CAZYGG010000136.1:0-2976 GCA_964647585.1 uncultured Desulfobacterales bacterium | reverse complement strand
GCATCCTCTCGGCCACCGGGCCCTACGGCGGCCACCTGTTGCGGCCGTCCAGCCGGCGCCGCAAAAAAGACGTCGGCCGGCCGCCGCAAAAAATCGCCTGGCTGCAATGCGTCGGCTCCCGGGAGATGAACCGCTGTGACAACGGCTACTGCTCGTCGGTCTGCTGCATGTATGCCGTCAAGCAGGCGGTGATGGCCGCGGACCACAGTGAAACGCCGCTGGAATGTGCGATTTTCTACATGGACCTGCGCACCCAGGGCAAGGATTTCGACCGCTACTGTGAAAACGCCCGCGACAACGGTGTCCGCTTTATCCCGGCCCGGGTCCACACGGTCGACCAGGTGCCCGATTCCGATGACCTGATGCTGCGCTACGCAGACGACAGCGGCACTATCCACGCAGAGCCGTTCGACATGGTGATCCTGTCAACCGGCCTGGAAGTGGGCCGGTCAACTATCGAATTGTCACAGACCATGGGAATCGAACTGGACCACTACCACTTCACCCGCACCAGCGGCTTTCAACCCGTGGGGACCTCGGTACCGGGTATTTACGCCTGCGGCGCCTTCACCGGCCCCAAGGATATCCCCCAGTCGGTGATGGAAGCCAGTGCCGCTGCCTGCGCAGCCACTGAAAATATCTCGGACGGCCGCAACACACTGACCAAAACGGTGGCAACACCCGCGCAGCGGGATGTCCGTAGGGAAGCACCGCGCATCGGAGTGTTCGTGTGCAACTGCGGCATCAACATCGGTGGTGTCGTCCGGGTTCCCGAGGTAGCGGCCTATGCCAAAACCCTGCCCGGGGTGGAGTACGTCGAAGAAAACCTGTTCACCTGCAGCCAGGACACGCAGGACAAAATGACGGCCGTGATCAAGGAAAACAACTTAAACCGGGTGGTGGTGGCCGCCTGCACCCCGCGGACCCATGAAGAACTATTCCAGGAAACACTGGTGAACGCCGGCCTGAACAAGTACCTGATCGAAATGGCCAATATCCGCAACCAGGACTCCTGGGTGCATGCCAACGATCCGGATGCCGCCACTGAAAAAGCATTTGATCTCGTACGCATGGCCGTGTCCAAGGCCTTTCTGGCCGGTCCGCTCCTCGAGACCGAACTACCGGTAACGCCGGCCGCCCTGGTTGTGGGCGGCGGGGTCGCCGGACTCACTGCGGCCCTCGCCCTGGCCCGGCAAGGGTTCCCGGTACACCTGGTTGAACAAGCACCCACTTTCGGCGGCAATGCCCGCCACCTCAACCGGACCTGGCAGGACGAAGACATTGCCGGCTATCTGATAGATCTGATTGACGCAGTAGAGGCCCACCCCCGCATCACCTGCCACCTGGAGACAGCAGTCAGCGATGTGTCTGGCTTTGTGGGCAACTTCGACACCACGTTGTCAAACAGCGATGCGCAGGAAACCATCCGCCACGGGGTTGCCATTCTGGCCACGGGCGCCCGCGAAAGCAAACCGGCGGAATACCTGTACGGAGAACACCCGGCGGTGGTCACCCACCTGGAAATGGACACGCTCTTCCGGCAGGCGGACCGGCGTATCAAACAGGCCGCTCACGTGGTTTTTATCCAGTGCGTCGGCTCCCGGGACAGCAACCGGCCCTACTGTTCCAAAGTGTGCTGCACCCATGCCATCAATAATGCCCTGGAGTTGAAGAAAAACAATCCCGGCGCTAACGTCTATATCCTCTACCGGGATATCCGCACTTACGGGAAAAGAGAAGACCTGTACCGGGAGGCACGCCGCCAGGGAATCCTTTTCTTCCGATACACCCCGGAGAATAAACCGGTCGTCACCGCGGCCGACAAACGCGTCACAGTGCGTTTCGACGATCCCGTTCTGGGGCGCCCGCTTGAGGTGGATGCCGACCTGCTCTGCCTGGCAGCGGCTATCGAAGCCCCGGCCGATACCGGTCTGGCCCGCTTTTTCAAGGTCTCAACGGATGCGGACGGTTGGCTGCTTGAGGCCCACCAGAAATTGCGCCCGGTGGAATTCGCCACCGAAGGAGTTTTCCTGTGCGGTATGGGCCATTACCCGAAGCCCCTGGATGAAAGTATCGCCCAGGCCCAGGCCGCCGCAGCTAAAGCTCTGGCGGTCATGTCCCGGGATCAGATCATGGTGGGCGGCATTGTCAGCCGTATCGACCCCGAAAAGTGCTCGGGGTGTCTGGGGTGTCTTAACGTCTGCCCCTATGGTGCCATTACTTTCAATGCTGGAAAAAATATTGCCGAAGTCAACCAGGCCCTGTGCAAGGGGTGCGGGGCCTGTGCGGCGGCATGCCCGTCAGAGGCGCCGGTGCTGCTGGGTTTCAGCAACCGGCAAATTTATGCCCAGATTAAAAGCGCCGTGTGCGCTTAACCTATATCGCTTTAAGGAGTCATTGTGGAACCGAAACCATTCGAACCTAAAATTCTGGCATTCATATGCAACTGGTGCGCGTACGGTGCTGCCGACCTTGCCGGTGTCAGCCGAATGCAGTATCCCCCCAATGTCCGTGCCATCCGGGTCATGTGCTCCGCCACGGTATCGCCCCACCACGTTCTGCGGGCGTTTCAGGAAGGCGTCGACGGCGTCCTGGTGGGCGGGTGACACATCGGCGACTGCCATTACCTGTACGGTAATCACATGACTGTTAAACGGATCACCTTTCTCCAGGAACTTTTATCCTTCATGGGCCTGGAAGACCGGCTTCACCTGGAGTGGATATCTTCGGCGGAAGCCCAGAAATTTGTTCAGGTCGTCACCGATTTTACCGAAAAGATCAGGTCTCTGGGACCCAACCCGCTGGTCGGTATGAACCGCGCCGGGAGACTCTGGAAACCGGGTGATCCGCTCCTGGACGTGGACGCCATGCTTGAAAGTGATCAATTGGTGCCAATGGACAGCACCGGCAAAGACGAGGAGGCAGCAGATGCAAACACAAGTGAAACAGTGGCTTGAAGAAGGCACCATCGATATT
>CAZYGG010000135.1:0-3125 GCA_964647585.1 uncultured Desulfobacterales bacterium | reverse complement strand
GCAGCAGATGCAAACACAAGTGAAACAGTGGCTTGAAGAAGGCACCATCGATATTTTCCTGGGATATAAAAAAGACCGGGGCCATCTTCTGCCACACGGTTTCAGCCGGGATAACCTCGCTGAAATCACGGACCTAGTTGCCGGGCCGGCCCGCTATTCCCTGGAAAAGGTAGCCACCCACATTGCCGGCATCGACCCGGAAATGAAAATCGGCATACTGGCCCGCGACTGCAACCAGCGGTCCCTGAATGTCCTTTACATCTGGAATCAGCTCAATCCGGACAATATCCGTACCATCACGGTCAACTGCTGCCCGTCAAACCTCAAGGCCCACGCCGACTGCTCCTACCTGGAGCCCGAACCGCCGGCCCCCGAAAAGCAGCGAACGGGCATCGTCAGCAGCCTGCGCCCCGAGGACCTCGAAAAAATGGATCCGCCCGAGCGCCTGTCCCGGTGGATGAACGAATTTCAAAAATGCATCAAGTGCTACGGCTGCCGCAACATCTGCCCGGTCTGTTTCTGCAAGGAGTGCAGCCTGGAACACGAAGAACTGATCGGTAAAGGCGCCCTGCCGCCGGAGATCCCCATTTTTCACCTGGTCCGGGCCAGTCACATGGCCGGCCGCTGCGTGGACTGCGGCCTGTGCGAAGAGGCCTGCCCGGTGGATATTCCCCTGCGGCTTTTGTACCGCAAGGTCAACGAGATCGTTAAAAACGTATTCGACTATGAAACTGGGTCCGCGGCGGACCAGCCGCCGTTCAGCATTCTGGGCGCCAAGGTCACGCTGGAACCGAAACCGATGAACCAGGTCAACCTGGCCAATTAAATAAGGGAGTTCGTCATGCAGTGCAAGTTCGTACCTTCCGTCTGTTCATATTGCGGAACCGGCTGCGGGGTTCTTTTTGAAGTCATCGATGGTAAAATCATCAGCACCCTGCCCATGAAAACCCATCCGGTCAACGAGGGGAAACTGTGCATCAAGGGCTGGAACCTGCACGAACACATCAACAGCGAGCTGCGCCTGAAACAACCGCTGGTGAAAACGTTCGGCAGATTTATCAAGGCCGGCTGGGACGAAGCCATCCAGCTCACTGCCGACCGCTTCCGCGACATCATTGACCAGCACGGCCCGGACGCCGTGGGCGTACTGGTGTCTGCCAAGGTCACCAACGAGGAGAACTACCTGGCCCAGAAGTTTGCCCGGGCGGTCCTGGGCACGAATAATGTCGACCATTGCGCCCGTCTCTGACATGCCTCCACGGTGGCCGGTCTGGCCGCCGCCTTCGGCAGCGGAGCCATGACGAATTCCATTGCGGAATTCGAATCTTCCGGGTGTATTTTCGTCATCGGATCCAACACCACCGCCTGCCATCCGCTGATCGCCCGGCGGATCTTCCGGGCCAAAGAACGCGGGGCCAAGCTCATCGTGGCGGACCCGCGGGGCATCCAGCTCTCCCGTTTCGCGGACGTGGCCGTCAACCACCGCCTGGGAAGCGATGTGGCCCTGTTGAACGGCATGATGCACATCATCATCCATAACGGCTGGCAGGCCGAAGACTATATCGCCCGGCGCACCGAAGACTACGCCGACCTGGAAAAAGCCGTCGCGGCCTATACGCCTGCCAAGGTTACGGAAATCACCGGGGTACCCGTCCGGGACCTGGAACGCATGGCGGAGCTGTACGCCACAAACCCGCCGGCCGCCCTGCTCTATGCCATGGGCATTACCCAGCACACCACCGGCGTGGACAACGTCAAATCGTGCTGCAACCTGGCCATGCTGTGCGGCAACGTGGGAGTGTACGGCGGCGGCGTAAATCCCCTGCGCGGGCAGAACAATGTCCAGGGTGCCTGCGACATGGGCGGCCTGCCCAACGTGATGACCGGCTACCAGCCGGTGACCGATCCCGATGTGCAGGCCAAATTCAACCAGGCCTGGGGCGTCACGCTGCCCGGGAAGCCGGGCATGACCATCACCGACATGATCCCGGCCATTTTAGAGGGCAAGCTCAAGGGGCTTTTTGTCATCGGCGAAAACCCCAAGCTGAGCGATCCGGACTGGAACCACCTCAACAAGGCACTGAAAAAACTCGATTTCCTCGTGGTTCAGGACCTCTTCCTGTCGGAAACTGCCCAGGTGGCCGATGTGGTTTTCGCCGCTGCCTCGGTAGCGGAAAAAGAGGGCACGTTCACCAACACGGAACGGCGCTGCATGCGCATCCACAAGGCGGTTGAGCCACTGGGCAACTCGCTGCCCGACTGGGAGATCATCAGACGCCTCTCAACCGCCATGGGCTACCCCATGGCCTACGACGACCCGGAGGCCATCTTTGACGAAATGGCGTCCCTCACACCGAAAAACTACGCCGGCATGAACTATGAACGCATCGGCCTGGACGGCCTGCAATGGCCCTGCCCTGACAGTGACCACCCGGGGACCCCGTACCTGCACAAGGAGCAGTTCGCCCGGGGCAAGGGAAAATTCCACGCCGTCGAATACCGGGCCCCGGCGGAAATGCCCGACGCGGACTACCCCTACTTTTTGACAACGGGCCGCATGTTCGCCCATTTCCACTTCGGCACCATGACCCGCATCTCGCCCCACCTGGATGCCGAACAGTCCACCGGGTACGTCTCCATCAGCCCCGCGGACGCCAAGGCCAGGGACATCCGGGACGGCGACATCCTGGTGCTCACTTCGCGGCGGGGACAGATGGAGGCCCCGGCCCGCATCAGCACCTCTTTGAAACCCGGTACGCTGTTTCTGCCCATCCATTTCGGGGAAAACCCGACCAATGTCCTGACGAGTTCCGAGGCGTTCGACCCGTTGGCGAAAATTCCTGAGTTTAAGGTGGGGGCTGTAAATTTCGAAAAACTTTCGGCGTAACAGGACTGGTTAATAAAAAAACAATATGATTGCAAGTAGTTGGCGGGCCGGGGCAGGCCCGCCATTTTTTTTGAGGTTTGCGACATACTACTTGACATGGAAGATCGCCGAGTGTTATTAGGGTTGTTTTTATTCTGGGCTTAGAAGGCCCAATCCTTGTTTCGTGATACCGCGGCCACCTAGATCTACACACTTTCCCTGCACGGGGCTCGTCCGATTTATTGCAGTCAGGAACATT
>CAZYGG010000134.1:0-3283 GCA_964647585.1 uncultured Desulfobacterales bacterium | reverse complement strand
TGTAGCCTCATACAACTTGGCTGTTCGGTGTGTCTACTATTTTAGGGAAAAGCCAACCAGGTTTTTAAGGGCAGAATAAAAAGGGCCGCCGCAGGCGACCTTAGTTCAAAGTTTGATGTTGAACGTTCGATGTTCGATGTTCGATGTTTTCCCAGTATTTCGAGGATTTGGTATTCGCGACCAACGCCGAGATTGGACCAAAAGGCGTTTGTCAGCCAGCTTCTATGAGACTTCCGGGAATGCGAGCGACTCCGTCAAAACAAAAACCGCCTGCAGATAGGATGTCGGGCAGAGCGGAAAACACTCCTTGCAGGCGTGGCACTCTTTGGCGGCAATCTCGGGAATGAAGCTGATCTCTTTGCGGATGCCCCGGTCAACAAAACCCACCGCATGCTTCTGCTTCACTTCAGCGCAGTAGCGCACGCACAGACCGCAATGGATGCAAAAGGAGGGGTCCTTGGGGTAACGGTCTTTGTCGGCGCCGTACTCCGCGGCCAGGGCCTGCAAGGGCGGGGAATCCGGGGCATGGGCCATCAACAGCTCGATGATGGATTTACGAATACGGTCAACCTTTTCCGACCGGGTCCTGACAATGATGCCATTTTCGACCAGGTACACACAGGAAACAACGAGCTTGGTCCAACCGTTCACTTCCACTTCCACGATACACAAGCGGCAGCCGCCGAACGGTTCCAGCTTCTCGTGGTGGCAGAGCGTGGGGATCGATATACCTGCGCTCTGGGCCGCTTCCAGGACCGTCATGCCCGCGGTTGCCTTCACTTCCTGACCGTCAATCTGTAAAATGATTTCGCTCATCGTTATTTACTCTTTTTGGTTATGATTCTATCGGCTTCATCAACCGCTGCCGGCACCGCTTCGCCGGAAAGCTTGGTAACCGCCGCAAAACGCGAGGGACAGACCTCGATACAGGTACCGCACCGGGTGCACTTTTCCTGGTCAATGACATGGATCTTCTTCTTACCACCGTCAATGGCGTCTACCGGGCACTTGCGGGCGCAGATCATACAGGCCTGGCATTTATCCGGTTCGATGTAATAAGAAATCATCTCCTTGCAGTACAGCGCCGGACACCGTTTCTCCTTGATGTGGGCCTCGTATTCATCCCGGAAGTAGCGCAGGGTACTTAAAAACGGGTTGGGCGCGCTCTTGCCAAGGGCGCACAGAGAGGCTTCCACAGCGGTCTCGGACAGTTCTTCCAGAAGCTCGATATCCCCTTCTTTGCCCTTACCCGTCGTAATGTTGGTCAGGATTCTGTCCATCTGCCGCAGGCCTTCACGGCAGGGAACACATTTGCCGCAGGATTCATCGGTGAGAAATTTAATGAAATACCGGGCCACGTCTACCATGCAGGTATCTTCGTCCATGACAATCATGCCGCCGGAGCCCATCATGGAACCGGCCTTGGTGAGTTCATCAAAACCCACTTCCAGGCCCAGCATCTCTTCCGGAATACACCCACCGGAAGGACCGCCGGTCTGCACAGCTTTGAACTTTTTGCCGTCCGGGATACCACCCCCGATCTTATAGATGATATCTTTCAAAGGCAGGCCCATGGGAACTTCCACCAGCCCGGTATTGACGATCTTACCCACCAGCGAGAAAATTTTGGTCCCCTTACTGGTCTCGGTTCCAACGGACGTAAACCAGTCAGCGCCCTTGTTGACAATCAAAGGGATATTGGCCCAGGTCTCCACGTTGTTCAGGACACTGGGCCGGTTCCAGAGCCCTTTCACATTGGAGCGGACATATTTGGGCCGGGGCTCACCGGCTTTGCCTTCCAGGGAGGTCATCAGGGCCGTGGACTCACCGCAGACAAAGGCGCCGGCGCCCTGGTGGACAATGACCTTGAAATCGAATCCGGAACCCAGGATATTTTCACCCAGCAAGCCATACGCTTCGGCCTGTTTGATAGCCAGATTGATATTTTCGACGGCCAGCGGATACTCCTGCCGCACATAAAAATAGCCTTCATGCGACTTGATGGCATAACCGCCAATGATCAATCCCTCTAAAATGGCGTGGGGGTTCCCTTCTAAAAGCGCCCGGTCCATGAAGGCCCCGGGATCCCCTTCGTCGGCGTTCACGATGACGTATTTAATCGGTTCCGGGGCATTTCGAGAGCCTTCCCATTTTCGTCCGGCGGGAAATCCGGCCCCGCCCCGCCCCCTGATGTTGGACTTTTTAACTTCCTCCAGAACATCCAGGTCGCTCATCTCGCTGAGCGCTTTGGACAAGGCGGAATAGCCGCCAATGGCCAGATAGTCATCAATGGACTTGGAATCGATTTTAATATTATTACATAAAACCGTGCGCTCCTGGTCCCTGTAAAAAGATATATCGGATTCTTTAACCGCTTTTTCCCCGGTAGCCGGATCTTCAAAAAGCAGGCGCTCCACCACCTTGTTCGCTTTGATGGTTTGCGCCACGATCTCGGGAACATCTTCCGCCTGCACCTGCAGGTAGCAAATTTCCTCGGGATAAATGACCACCACGGGACCCCGTTCACAAAACCCCGGGCAGCCGGTGCCCTTGGTGTCCACTGTGGCTGCCAGGCCGGCTTTCTCAATCTCCGCTTTAAATGCGGCAATAACTTCGGTCGCACCCGAGGCGACACACCCGGCCCCGGCACAGACTGAAATACAGGGATTGTTCGGATCTCTTTTAGATAGGATTGACTGTCTGAAGTCCTGCAGTTCTTCAGGCGTATTTAACCGCGCCATAATTTTCCCCTACTCGTAAGTTTTTATCGCTTCGGATGTCTTGACCGGCGACATTTTGCCATGAACCTTCCCATCGACTTCCATCACCGGGCCCAGGGCACAACAGCCGAGGCAGTTCACCGTTTCCAGGCTGAATTTCAGCTCCAGGTCGGTTTCGCCGGGTTGAATACCCGTTTCATCCTGTACGGTGTCAAGAATCCGGGTGGCCCCGCGCACATGGCAAGCCGTCCCCACGCAAATGTGGACCTTGTGGCGCCCCTTGGGAACCAGGCTGAAGGCTTTATAAAAAGTAGCTATGTGCTGAATCCGGGTTAACGGCACATTCAGTTTCTCGCTGACCCTTCCTAAGGCTTCCTTGGAGAGCCAGTTGTTCTCGCTCTGGATGTCAAGCATGATCTGGAGCAAAGCACTCTCTTCCCCGTGATGCTTATCGATGATCTGGTCTACTTTCTCAATGTCCATATCCGCTTCCCTGGTGTTTGCTAGAACCTATCTCAAAAACGGATTTTGGTTCAAAATCAAGGCGGCCGCGAATATCAAAC
>CAZYGG010000133.1:0-3448 GCA_964647585.1 uncultured Desulfobacterales bacterium | reverse complement strand
TGGGCCCGAATACTCACTATTTAAAAGACAAGGCCAAGGTAGCTTAAATGTTAGGATATGCTGATAAGATGAGAGAGATGTCCCGGCAGCTTCTCAAGGAGTGCAAGGTGGAGATGGTGATCGGTTTCCGCAAAGGCTCCCTGCCCATGATGAACGAGCCGTGTTTTGTCAAAACGGACGCGGATGCGGACCAGCTGGTCTGGGACAGTAACTGCGGCATCAACCTGGCCAATTATTTGACCAACCGGCAGGAAGAGAAGATCGGGATCTTCGCCAAGGGGTGTGACAGCCGCAATATCGTGAACCACATCATCGAAAACAAGATCAAGCGGGAACAGCTGGTCATTATCGGGGTCCCCTGCACGGGGATGATCGACCGGCGCAAAGTCAACGCCATGTTCGATGTTGAGGTCACCGCGGTGACGGAAGACGAAAACGGCATCCAGGTTACTGCCGGCGGCGAAGAAAAGACGTTTCCCAAAGAGGAACTTCTGCAGGACAATTGCCGTACCTGTGCGCACAAGAACCCGGTCATCCACGATGAGATGCTGGCCGACCCGGTTGCTGAAAACCAGGATGTCGACCGGTACGAGGATGTCCGGTCTGTCGAGGCCATGGCACCGGATGAAAAATGGCAGTTTTTCGAAGATCTGCTGTCGCCGTGCATCCGCTGCTATGCCTGCCGCAACGCCTGTCCGCTCTGCTATTGCCCGACCTGTTTTGTGGATGAGTCCAAACCCCAGTGGGTTAAAAAAGGCCAGGATGCTGTCGATATCCGGACCTTCCATTTTCTAAGGGCTTACCACTGCGCCGGCCGGTGTACGGATTGCGGGGCCTGCGAGCGGGCCTGCCCGGTGGGGATTCCCATGCGGCAGATCACCAAGAAGCTCGAAAAAGACTGCCAGGAGCTTTTCGACTGGGAAGCCGGCATGTCGCTGGACTCACGCCCGGCCCTCGACATATACCGGCCCGGCGACCCGGACGAGTTCATTAAATAAGCTGCGCCGCGCGGCAGTGCGCCGGACCAAACCGGCGGCGGCCCGCGGCCCGAGGATATGAAACACACAGACAAAGGCAAATTCTATGAAGGTCGTAAAAATTGACAAAAATCGGTGGGACGCCGGGCTCGAGGCCCTGGGCGGAGACTACCGGCTTTTTGGACCGGTAAAGGCCAAAGAGGGGCACGCATTCAAGGCGCTTGAAAAGGGTGAATCGCCGGATTTCAATCTGCTCAATACCCGCCTTTCGCCCAAGGCAATCGTCTTTCCGCAATCCGAAGATATCATCGAATTCTCACTCGATGAAGCGGTGGAAGACCATCACGTCATGAAGGAAGTTGCCGGGGACCCTGCGCCCCGGGCGATCATCGGTGTCCGTCCCTGCGACGCGCGCGCCATGACCCTGCTCAACCTCAACTTCGACACCCCGGAATACAAGGACCCCTACTGGATCCGGGCCTATGAAGCGACCACGTTCGTCGGCCTGGGTTGCGACAATCCCTACAGCACCTGCTTTTGCACAACTGCCGGCTGCGGACCCTACAATGAAGAGGGACTGGATGTCCTTTTAACAGACAACGGGGACCACTACCTGGCCAAGGTACTCACAGACAAGGGCGCGGCATTTTTGAAAAGTGCCGGATGGGATGCAGAGACGGATGGCGAAAGCCTTTTTGAATCAAAAAAGGAGGCGGCAGAAGCCAAAATTGTTTCCCGCATTGCCACGGACAACCTGAAGGCGACCGACACCCTGGCCCTTCACGGAGCCTCTTTCTGGGAGGACATCTCTTTTGCCTGCATCAACTGCGGTACCTGTACCTTCCTGTGCCCCACCTGCTGGTGTTTCGATATTCAGGACGAAATTCACGGCAAGTCCGGGAAACGGACGAAAAACTGGGACAGCTGCATGTTTCCGCTCTTCACGATGCACACCACGGGGCACAACCCCAGGGGCGCCAAGCTGCAGCGGGTCCGGCAGCGGTTTATGCACAAATTGAAATACTTTGTCGATAAGTACGACACGGGGACCATGTGCGTAGGCTGCGGCCGCTGTGTTCGCCAGTGCCCGGTCAATATCGACATTCGCAAGGTCTGTGACCTGATGAACAGCCAAGCAACCGCTGACAGCTGTGTTGCCGAGGGATAATAAAGGGGGTTACGAAGTGCAGAATCCATATTTACCTTACCCGGTGCGTATAGACGAAGTTGAGGTCGCAACCGAGGACAAGAGCCTGAAGACATTCAAATTTGTCTTTATGAACGACGGTGACGAAGAAAAATTCGCCTACCAGGCCGGCCAGTTCGCAGAACTTTCGGTACCCGGTGTCGGGGAAATCCCCATCGGCATCGCCTCCTCTCCGGTAGAAAAGGGATTCGTGAAATTCACGATCTTCAAGGCCGGCAAGGTCACGAGCCACATGCACACTATGGCAGCCGGCGATATCATGGGCCTGCGGGGCCCCTTGGGCAACTGGTACCCCTGGGACCTTCTGGAAGGCAAAAATCTCCTTATCGTGGGTGGCGGTTTCGCCTTCACGACCCTGCGGTCCTCCATCGTCTACATGCTGGACCCCGCCAACCGCAGCCGCTTTGGAAACATCGACGTCGTTTACGGGGCCCGTACACCGGGGATGCTGCTTTACAAGGATGAACTCGTTGAATGGGAAAAACGGGATGACATTAACATGCACCTGACCATCGACAGCCCGGCGGAAGGCTGGGATTACAATGTCGGTTTTGTGCCGCCGATCACCGAAGAAAAAGCGCCGAAGGCCGATCCGGATACCTATGCCATCATCTGCGGCCCCCCGGTCATGATTAAATTCACCCTGCCGGTTCTGGAGAAACTGGGTTACACCCACAACCAGATTATCATGTCGCTTGAAAATCGGATGAAATGCGGATTCGGGATGTGCGGGCGCTGCGGCATCGGCAAGGAACTGGTCTGCAAGGACGGTCCCGTATTTACCCTCGACCAGCTGAATGAAACGCCCAAAGAATACTAAATTTTCATAAGTATCTATTTGTAATTATTATTGATAAATTATATTTTGTCGAAATGACGCCTGTCAGGATAATTTCAGGTTGACATCGGATACTCAATCGGATAAAAATCTTTTTTTAATGCATAAAATAACGGCGGAATGCCATAGGTAACAAAAAATATTAATTCAAGGAGGAAAGCTAAATGGCAACAATTGAACATGGTGGAGACAGTTTTGGCGTGGATGAAGACGGTTTTATCGATGATTACGCGTCATGGACCGAAAACTGGGTACAGTTTGTAAAAGGCGAAGAGGGTATCGATGAACTCAATGACGAACATCGTCTGGTAATCAATACTCTGCGTGAGTACTATGAGAAAAACGGTATCGCCCCCATGGTGCGGGTACTTTCCAAGGTTACCAAGTTCAAACTGAAACACATCTACGAGCTGTTCCCGTCAGGAC
>CAZYGG010000132.1:0-4154 GCA_964647585.1 uncultured Desulfobacterales bacterium | reverse complement strand
CAATGGCGCCTTTCTTCAGCCAGCTGCGGTAATGCTCACGGGATTTCTCAAAACCTTAAAATTTAATTTTTTGGTCATTAAGATTTGTTTCGAATTTCGATATTCGAATTTCGGATTTTTCCCTTACCATTGCTAATCGTTGCATGCCACGTTAACTTGTAAGGAACGTAGGGGATACTTATTGGCTCTTCTCCGCCAGCCTATCAAGTTCCCGGTCGTATCGGGGGGCCATCAACTGCCAGGCATAGGGTTCCATGGTTGCGGCCAGTTCCCGGCGGATGGGCCGGTAATCCCCGTAGCCGGCAATGAGCGCAATCAGTTTGTCAATAAGGTCGTTCTGGTCGGTGTACAGGCAGCGATCGTGAAACGCCTGCGGCAGGATCTCCGGGTATGCCAGCCTGTCCGGCAGCAGCGGCAGACAACCATGCCGGATCGCTTCAACCATCGATATTCCGAAGTTTTCCTGGTGAGCCGTGCTCACCACAATGGCGCCTTTCTTCAGCCAGCTGCGGTAATGCTCACGGGATTTCTCAAAACCATAGCAGACGATCCGGTCCCCCAGACGCGCTTTGGCAGCGATGAAGGGTTTCGGAACCTTCTGGAAGTTTTCACCCAGCAGGGCCAGACGGAATTCGAGCCCCCGGTCAAGAACCACATCGAGGGCCGCAAAAAAATCAGCGGGGTTCTTGTCAAATTCCCAGCGGTGGTTCCATATGATCAGCGGCGGGGAAACCTCCGGTGCCCCGAGATCCGGTCCACCGGCGGAAAAACGGCAGCCGGGGTGGAGCACATCGGCTTTTGCGGCGATGGCCTCGATTACCCAGAGAGGGTGAAACTCGGGCATCATCTTTAAAAAAGCCGGCAGGGCGGCAAAGAAGTCATTGTAGTGGGTCCGGGAATTGAACAGGATCCGGTCGGCGGCCAGGGCGGTGGTGATATCCGTGAACCCGAACTGAACATCCCGCGTTTCGCCCTGGGCCAGGGGATAGGTGATCTGGTTCTCATGAAAATATACCAGGGCGGGCGGCAGTTCCTGCCCCCGAAGCATTTTCAGGTCGGAGAGGCTCATGAGGTCGGTGGTGATGATGCCGTCATAATCGGCGGGCGGCGGTATTGTTTTCGCAAAATAAAGGGCGGCCCCTCTCATTCTCCATTTCCAGAACCGGGCCGGTAACGAGCACAGCGTGATATCGTGCCGGGAGTGATCGACCAGCCCGCATGCAAAATCACGGTGCGAACCGCCAAAAAAAGGTTCCAGGAAAAGAAATTTCATATTGCGGCCATTTTATTCAGCCCTTAAAGACCTGGTCCTCAGGGCCAGGTCAGAGACAATTGGCTTTGCCGTGAAAATTTGAGGCGAGTGCCTAAAGTGAACTAAAGTTTGAAGTGAACTAAAGTTAAGGAATCCTGCCAGTTTGATAAAATCAGTGGAGCGTAGCGACGCATTAACTTTAGTCACTTTAGATCACTTTAGTCACTTCACACTCATCAGTTTTGGGTTGTAAGCCCCTTCCAAGGGTAACCCAAAGCCTGGCTCTTTGGCCAGAGATTCTATAGTCTCGTCCGGTCCTGCCCCGGATGCACGGAAAAAAAAAGGCATCCTGCTAACAGGTAGCAGCGATGCCTTCCTAATTGCGTGGGTGTACTGTAAGCAACAGTCCATCTTTTCAACTCGGATTCAGCGGGTTGTAAGTCCGGCGGCACGCCCCGTTAGCGGATCATCCACTGGGGAATCACCGTAATGGTCATGCCGGCCTGAACCTGGATCCGGTTGCCAACTGCACCAAATTTTAAGTGAACTCTGAGATAGTCAGATTACGCTTTGACAACGTTTGCAGCTGCCGGGCCGCGATCACCTTCTTCGATATCAAAGGTAACCCGGTCGCCTTCTGCCAACGTTTTAAAACCTGACATGGTAATTGCGGAAAAGTGTACAAAAACGTCGCCACCTTCCTCATTTTCTATAAACCCGTACCCCTTCTTGTCACTGAACCACTTTACAATACCGTTAGCCAAAACACCTTCTCCTTTATGCTAATATAACGGCTCAAACCAGCCTGAATTGCAGCTTGAGGGCTGCACCTTAAACACAGAATGTGAGTATTCATTGAGGCTTAATGTCATTCAGTAAATCAATACATATTAAAAACTGTGGAAAGGTCAAGAAAAAAACAACAATTATCCCCTCTAGACGGAATTTTTTTCAAAACTGGGGTTATCTGGTAGGTATTTTTACTGTTTTGGGGTGGCCGGCGTGATTTTATCAAGTACGTTTCCGGACGCGTCCAGTAGATATACCAGGAAACCGTTTTTATCCGCAGCCTCGGCGATATCACTATAGAGGAGTGCCTGGACTTCACAGCGGGTCCCTCTTTCCACTTCTAAATTTAAGAGTCCCTGGGTGGCTTCCTCTTTTTCTGTGAAAATGGGTATATAAGAGATGTCTGCTTCGGCGTCATGCTGCCCCAGGATCTGTTCATCAGAACCGGGATTTGTAATGACGGTATAAATCCAAGTATCAGCGTCTATTTTTTCAGGCATGTAGAGAATCCTTTGTTACGGGCTCTGCGTAGAGCCATGGGTAGGTTGCGGGGCGGATGCTTCCAGTCCGCAACCAGAATTGTTGGTTGAATACGTCGGTTTAATAGTAAAGCGGATAATATATAAAAAAAGTGCATACCCGTGTCAACGATATTTAGATGGGCGTTTGTTGAGGTGTGAAGACGGCAGGCTGAAGACTGAAGTGGCGGGCCGCAATCGCAACTGGGGCTCAAGTCACCTCATCGTGGCGCTTGTTTTCATTAAGACCAAATTGAACAGATCGTTTTGCAAGGATTTACTTCAGCCTTCGGCCTGAAACCCTGAATCCGGCCACGTACCATCAGAGTGATTTGGCCCGATGCTCCTTAAGGGGGCAATCCGAAGCATAGCCCTGTGGGTCAGGATTCTTTACACATCTGTGTGAGTGTAATATATACTGTGGTTCAGTACGACCAGTGGATACCTGGATGATCAGGCCCCGGGTCGGGCGAAATCCCTTTTCCCAAGGAGGTAAACTGACATGTTTTTGCGAAAACTGTTACTCATCACCCTGGGCTTCATTGCCCTGGCCACACCGGCTGCGTGGAGTTCTGATGCCGGCAGTATGAGCGTTCAGGTAAAACAGAGCCAGGTCCGCACGGCACCCTCTTTCATGGCCCGGATAATCGCCACCCTGCATTACGGAGACCGCGTCTATGTCGTTTCCGGCCAGGGAACCTGGACCCAGGTATTCATGGCCACGGCCGGTATAAAAGGATGGGTCCACACATCTGCGTTGACCCGGAAAAAGATTGTCTTGAAAGCCGGTGTCGCCGATGTCAACCAAACGGCTACGAGCGATGAACTCGCACTGGCCGGCAAGGGATTCAACAAAAAAGTTGAAGGCGAGTTCAAAACCAGGAACCGGAATCTTGACTATGCCCGGATCGATCAGATGGAGAAGGTGAAAGCTTCGCAGCGTGATATCAGAAAGTTCCTCAAAAAGGGCGCGGTGTCTCCGCAAGGAGGTGTCCAGTGAAAAGCGCTTCAAGAAGAGAATTCATGGCTGCCGCGGGTCGGTATACGCTGTACGGCCTGGGTGCGGCCCCGTTGTTTTCAGCCATTCTCAGCGGCTGCGAAGGTATGGAGGAAGCCGCCACAATCGGCGCATCTCTCGGCCAGGCAACCGGCGTCATCACCGAACAGCAGGCCGAATCAATCGTTAAAAGCGGCAAGGCTGTGGCGCGTGGATTTGAGGATATAACCCCGGAGCAGGAATACTATATCGGCCGGGCGGTCGGGGCCAGTCTGTTGTCCCAGTATCCGCCTTTCGAAAACCGGGCTGCCAATCGCTATGTGAATATCCTCGGCCAGGCCCTGGCCCAGAGGTCTGATTTACCCGAAACCTTTAACGGCTATCACTTTCTGATTTTAGATACCAATGAGATCAATGCCTTTGCCGCGCCGGGCGGCCTTATCTTTGTCTCCCGGGGGATGCTCCGGTGTTGCCGCAATGAAGATGCGGTCGCCGCGGTCCTGGCCCACGAGATCGGCCATGTGGAGCACCGTCACGGGCTGCAGGCCATAAAAAAATCAAGGCTGACGGCGGCGCTATCCACCCTGGCCATGGAGGG
>CAZYGG010000131.1:0-4657 GCA_964647585.1 uncultured Desulfobacterales bacterium | reverse complement strand
AGGGCCTCACAGCCTGTCAAACGATAACTGCCGGACAGATGTTCGCACAGGTGTACAATATCCGGTTGGTAGTGGTCTGTGGCCGCGTATACCGTGTCCGGATCGCTGAAAAGCGGGATAAAGCTGCTTTGCGCTCCCAGTTTTCTGACGACCTTCCTTGTATCAGAAATCTCTGGATGTTTCCATTGTTCCTTTGAGACCAGGACGGTACCGACATGATCGACCCCCAGACCGATGATTTCTTCCGCTTCAGCGGGGGTCTGGATTTCGTAAATCTGGGTTAAAAGCGGGTGCATAACAGGGGGTCGCCAAATTCGGTGCGGACGCGGATACGTAGTGGCCACGCGGATTATCGCTTCTATTTATAAGTTGACTTTTTGCCCGGTCTCTACCATATTCGGTTTGATTTCGCAAACCGTTTGGTTTGATTTCATAAACCGTCTGCGCAAAGACTGGGCGCTTTGATTGTACGCCCTTCAAGGGGCAATCCAAAGCCTGGTCCTCCGGGCCAGGATTCTTTACTTAATGACCGAGGGGTATCCATGATTCTCATTATTGATTTCGGTTCGCAGTTCAACCAGCTTATTGCCAGAAGGGTCCGTGAATGCAAAGTCTACTGCCAGATTATGCCGCCGACCATTAAACTTGCGGAAATTAAAAAGCTGAACCCGGAAGGCATCATTCTGTCCGGCGGTCCGGCCAGCATCTATGAAAAAAAGAGTCCGAAGGTTCACAAGGGAATTTTCAAATTGGGCATTCCGATTCTGGGGATTTGCTACGGGATGCAATTTATGGTGGCGGCACTCGGCGGCAGTGTCAAGAAATCAAAGAAACGGGAATACGGGTTTGCAGAGTTGAAGGTCAAGTCTGTCCGGACCCTGTTTAAATCTGTCGGCCGGTCCACCCAGTGCTGGATGAGCCATGGCGACTCCATCACCTCGCTGCCGGCCGGATTCAAGATCACCGGAACCACCGAAAATACCCCCATTGCCGCTGCGGTTGACCTCAAAAGAAAGTTTTACGGACTCCAGTTTCATCCGGAGGTGGAACACACGCCCAAGGGCAAAGCCATGATTCGCAGTTTTCTGTATGATGTGTGTAAATGTTCGAAGTCATGGACAATGACGTCCTTTGCCAAAGACGCTATCAACGAAATTAAACAACAGGTTGGCGATAAAAAGGTCATTCTGGGCCTCAGCGGCGGGGTTGATTCCTCCGTGGCGGCGGTATTGATCCACAAAGCTATCGGCAAAAATCTCACCTGCATTTTCGTGGACAACGGCCTGCTGCGCAAGGATGAAGCCCTCCAGCTTAAAAAAACTTTCAAAGAGAATCTTAAAATAAACATCCGCTTTGTGGGTGCCACACGCAAATTTCTCTCAGCACTGGCCAATGTCACCGATCCTGAAAAGAAACGTAAGATCATCGGCAAAGTATTCATGGATGTTTTCGAGGCTGAAGCCCGGAAAATCAAAAATGCTGATTATCTGGCCCAGGGAACCCTCTACCCGGATGTCATCGAATCACAATCGGTATTCGGGGGGCCCACCTCCGTTATCAAATCGCATCATAATGTCGGTGGCCTCCCTAAAAAAATGAAGCTCAAACTGGTTGAACCGCTGAAGTACCTGTTCAAGGATGAAGTGCGACTGCTGGGCAAAGCCCTGGGGCTCAATGACCAGATGGTCTGGCGCCAACCCTTCCCCGGTCCCGGTTTGGCCATTCGCATTATCGGTGCAGTTCACAGCCGCCGCCTGGCCATCCTGCGGGAAGTTGATTCCATCCTCATTGAAGAGATCCGGGCTGCCGGTTATTACCGCAAACTCTGGCAATCGTTTGCCGTTCTGCTGCCGATCAAAAGTGTCGGCATCATGGGGGATCATCGCACCTATGAGAACATCGTCGCGGTTCGGGCGGTGACCAGTAAAGACGCCATGACGGCCGATTGGGCCAAATTGCCGCACAAGCTCCTGGGGAAGATTTCCAACCGGATCATCAACGAAGTAAAAGGGGTCAACCGGGTGGTCTACGACATCAGTTCAAAACCACCGAGCACTATTGAATGGGAGTAAGAACCTGTTATGACTAAAAAAAGCCAGCCTGAATTCAATATGCGGATGGACAACGGAGAGACGGAATCCCTGTTTGCCGAGGAGCGCAGCGATCTGCGGCTTGAGAAACTGACCCAGAAGGTAACCATCATTTCAATCCTCCTCCCGGTCTTGATAGGGGTTATCCTGATTATTTCGTATCTGGATATAAAATCCCGGGTATCCACGGTTCAGGATACCGGTGAATCCGGGGTTCAAAGCCTGTCGCAGAATCTTGAATCCCGCTTTTCTTCTCTCTCGGTGAAGTTCGCCGCCCTCGAAGAGGCGTTTGCCGAAAAAAGCAAGCAGATGGATAAAGCCCAGTTGTCTCTTCAGAAAAGGTTGAAAGAGGCTGAAAAATCGGTCAGATGGTTAAACAAAATCAAAGCGGGGAAAAAGACCTTTGAGGCGAAGAGCGCCGACATTGATACCCGCCTGGAAGCAATCCGGACAGACCTGCAAACCCTCGACTCCAACTTGAGTTCCCTGGACCAGTCGGTGAAGCTGGAACTTGTCGCCCTGGTGGCCCTGGTGGAGAAGTCGGGAAATACCCTGCTGGGTTTCCAGGACCAGGTTGCCGAAAAAATTGACCGTACGGAAGCCGAAAAGCTGTTAGGCAAACAGAAACAGGCCCTCCTGGCCACCATCGAAGCCATGGGGTTGCGGCTAGAGAAACAGATTGTGCTGAACCGCCAGAAGATTGCAGCCGTAAAGGAAAAGACCGGGGGGAAGAAACCGACGGGCAAAGCAACGTCCGCACCGAAAAAGACGCAAACCACCAAAACAGCGCCTAAGCAGGCTGAGAAAACGGCCCCGGCAGCCAAACAGGCTCCGGAGAAACCAGCCCAGCCGGGGCCCAAACCGGGTGAAATTGTGGAGCAGGATTTGTAGCAGCATACAAACCAAACCACCGCTCTCACGCTTATTAATCACGCATGAGTCTCCCGATCCTGGGAATATCCTCCGGCAGGTCAACTTCCGGCGAATCGTAAGGCGTCACCACCACCTTGATACGATACCCGTGTTCCAGCACCCGGAGCTGTTCGAGCTTCTCCACGGACTCAAGGGTCCCCTCATCTAAGTTTTTAAATATTTCCAAGAATTTGCGTGTATAGGCGTAGAAGCCCAGATGCTTGAAAGTAGCGTGCCGGGTGCCCGGATCGCGGGCCAGTGGAATAGATGCCCTGGAAAAATAGAGGGCATACCCGTGGTTGTCAAACGTGACTTTTACATCTTTTGGATCGGTTATTTCCTTTTCGCGCACGATCTTGAAAGCCAGGGTGCTCATCTCCAGTCCCGGTTCGTCATAAAATGGCGCCACCATTTGATCAAGACAGCGGGGATCCATCAGGGGCTGGTCCCCCTGCACGTTGATCACAATGTCATCCGGTTCCAGGCCGATGATCTCCGCAGCTTCCGCGAGGCGGTCTGTGCCGGATCTGTTTTTGTCCGAGGTCATAACCGCTTGTCCGCCGAAGGCCCGGACCGCCTCCACAATCCGCTGATCATCCGTGGCCACCAGGACGTCATCCACCTTTGCAGCCTTCATAGATCGCTCATAAACATGCTGTATCATAGGTTTTTCGTTAATGAGGTGCAGCGGTTTACCTTCGAACCGGGTGCTGCCGTATCGCGATGGAATAATGACGACTGTTTTCATAGGGACCCTTTCATCAGTACGATGAATCTATTGACCGACACCCTCTGCCGGGCTATGACAATCTGTACAGGGTTCGTAACCGCTGCAACCGCAAAGGAAAATGACCTGCCATGAACATGGATACATTGATAGAACTGCTGAACGCTGTATCGACGGGTGAACTTCAAGTCGATAAGGCGGCTCACCAGTTAAAACATCTTGCGTATGAAGACATCGACTTTGCCCATATAGATCATCATCGCAGCCTTCGCAAGGGATTTCCCGAGGTTATCTTCGGCGAAGGCAAAACCGCTGAACAGATCGAAGGCATCCTTGCCAGAATGGCCGTCCATGAGAACACGGTGCTGGTTACCCGGGTTGACGCGCCCAAGGCCGAAGTGATCTGCAAGGCCCACCCGCAAGCGGTCTACCACGCCGATGCCCGGATTATCCTCTGGGAGAAACAGCCACCGGACATCACCGGCCGTGGAACGATTCTCATTATATCCGCCGGTACTTCCGATATTCCCGTTGCCCGGGAAGCCATGCTGACAGCCGGGGCCATGGGCAACCGGGTAGAAACCGTTTACGACATCGGGGTAGCCGGCATCCATCGTCTGATGGGTCACCGTGAAAGCATCGAAGCAGCCGCAGTCCTGATTGTGGTGGCCGGCATGGAGGGCGCCCTGCCAAGTGTGGTGGCCGGCCTGACCGCCAGTCCGGTGATCGCCGTGCCCACCAGCATCGGCTACGGGGTTAGTCTGGGCGGCTTGACCGCCCTTTTCGGCATGCTCAGCAGTTGCAGTTCCAACGTAGCCGTGGTCAATATCGACAACGGCTTCGGAGCCGGATATATGGCTTCAGCCATAAATCATATCAGTAGTGTCCGGTTAAGAACCAAATAAATTCAATTGGATATGCCCACTAG
>CAZYGG010000130.1:1353-4818 GCA_964647585.1 uncultured Desulfobacterales bacterium | reverse complement strand
CGACGGCAGGCGCTAAAACGCTGAAAGTCGGTCTAGATGCAGATCCCGTCTCGCTGGACCCCCAGGTTCAGCTGTCCGGTGGTATGCTGCAGCTTTCCCACTGGCTATTCGATCCCTTGGTTCGCTGGACTCAGGAGATGACCTTTGAGCCCCGTCTGGCCACCCGCTGGGAGCGCCTCGACGGCTTGACCATGCGCTTTTACCTGCGCAAAGGGGTGAAATTCCACAGCGGTAATTCCTTTTCCGCCAAGGACGTAAAATGGTCCTTTGAGCGCATGAGAAAATCGGCCGACTTCAAAGGCCTGCTGGAGCCATTCGAAGGCTGCGTCATCGTTGATGACTATACCATCGACGTCAAAACCAAGAAACCCTACCCTCTGGTCCTGAACATGGCCACCTACTTCTTTGCCATGGACTCCGAGTTCTACACCGGTACCGATAAGAACAATCAGCCCAAGGACATGATCCTCAAGATCGGGGAATCTTTTGCTTTGAACAACGCTTCCGGCACCGGTCCCTTCATCGTGACCAAAAGAGAACACAATGTGGTTCTTGAGATGGAAAGAAACAAGAACTACTGGGATACCCAATCGCCGGGCAATGTCACCAAGTTCATCCTGACCCCCATCAAGGAGAACGCCACCCGTGTGGCCGCCCTGCTTTCCGGCGACGTGGACTTCATCTCTCCGCTTCCCCCCCAGGATTTCAACCGCATTGAAAAAGACAACAAACTCAAACTGGTTCTCATCAACGGCGGTCGCATCATTACTTTCCAGATGAACCAGAAGCGCCGTCCCGAATTAGGGAATAAAAAGGTGCGCCAGGCCATTGTCCACGCGGTCAACAACGCCGGTATCGTCAAAAAGATCATGAAGAACAAGGCGACCCTCGCTGCTCAGCAGGGCCCCGCCGGCTACCAGGGATACAAAGAGAGCCTCAAACCCAGGTACAGCCTCAAAAAAGCCAAAGCCCTTATGAAAGAGGCCGGCTATGCCAACGGCTTCGAAATTACCATGATGGCTCCCAACAACCGTTACGTCAACGACGCCAAAATCGCCGAAGCCACCGCCCAGATGCTGGGTAAAATCGGTATCAAGGTCAACCTGAAGACCATGCCCAAAGCCCAGTACTGGAACGAGTTCGACGACCGGGCGGCCGACATGATGATGATCGGCTGGCACTCCGATACCGAAGACTCCGGCAACTTCTCTGAATTCCTCATGATGTGCGAAAACAAAGAGACCGGCTACGGCCAGTACAACTCCGGGTACTGCAACCCCAAGGTGGATGAACTGGTGCTTGCCGCCCAGTCCGAGACAGACGTGGCCAAGCGTGCCAAAATTCTTCAGGAAGTTGAGCAGATCCTCTATGATGACGCTGCCTTCGTGCCGTTTCACTGGCAAAACCACGCATATGGCGCCAAGAAGAATTTGATGATCAAGCCGATCCTCAACTCCATGAACTTCCCCTACTTTGGAGACCTGCTCATCAAGTAGGGGGTTGTATCGTTTGTCATTCATCCAACCATCGTTCCCCGGGCCCCACGGTTCGGGGGACGATTCATAAAAGAAATTTAAATACAAATGGTTGTATTTATCATACGTAGACTGATCCAGGCTATCATCGTCATGCTGATCATCAGCCTGGTGGGTTTTTCCATCAAGGATCAGATCGGGGATCCGGTCAGAGACCTGGTGGGTGAGCGGGTAACCCCTGCGGAGCGGGCGGTGATCGCTGAACAGATGGGTCTCAACGACCCCTTTCTCACCCAGTATTTCCGGTTTGTGAAAAACGCCGTCACCAAAGGGGATCTGGGGCGCTCTTTCCTGTACAACAAACCCAACCTGGAAGTCATATTTGGGCATGCACCAGCCACCATTGAACTGGTTTTCGGTACCGCCCTGATTATTATCGTTGTCTCTTTGCCCCTGGGGATTTATTGTGCACTGCGGCCCAAAAGCATCCTCGCCCGCTTTACCATGAGTTTTTCCACCCTGGGGGTCTCCATGCCAGTGTTTTTAACGGCGATTTTGCTGATCTTTATCTTTGCCATCCACTGGCAGATCCTGCCCTCCTATGGCAGGGGAGAGACCGTGGACCTCTTCGGCCTGGGCTGGTGGGAGACCGGGATGCTCACCATAGACGGCCTGCTGCATCTGATTCTGCCGTGTGTGTCGTTGTCCACCCTCATGCTGCCGCTGTTCATCCGCCTGATTCGGTCCGAAATGATGGAGGTGCTGGAAACCGAATACATTAAATTCGCCTGGGCCAAGGGCCTCTCGCCGGCCAGGGTGTGGATGGTGCATGCCTTTAAAAACACCCTGCTGCCGGTAATCACGGTCTTCGGTGTACAGATTGGTATCATGTTCGCCTTTACCCTGCTCACGGAGCTGGTATTCCAGTGGCCGGGCATGGGGTTCATGTTTTTAGAGGCCGTCCACCGTGCCGACCTCTCTTTACTTATTGCCTATCTCGTGGTGGTGGCCACAATATTTGTATTTGTGAATACAATTGTTGACATCCTTTACGGCTTTATCAATCCCACCGTAAGAATCGCCGGGACAAAATGAGAACAAAATTCCAAAAATTCAAAGAGTCCTATTTTCTCTACAGTTTCAAGCGGGACAAGGTGGCGATCTTTTCCTTTATTGCCCTGACGATATTCCTGTTGCTGGCCGTAACAGCGCCCTGGGTGGCCCCCATGGACCCCTATGACGCTGTCAATATAGATATCATGAATTCGGAGATTCCCCCAGCCTGGATGGAGGAGGGAGACCGTGAATTCCTCCTGGGAACGGACAACCAGGGCCGGGATATGCTCTCCACCATGCTATATGGACTGCGGACCTCCATCGTCATCGGCTTGGGCGCCGTGGCCCTGCAGGGGATCATCGGGGTGATCGTGGGCCTGTTTGCCGGTTACATGGGCGGGAAAATAGATGCCGTCCTCATGCGGCTGGCCGACATCCAGTTCTCCTTCCCCTACCTGATGGTGGCCATTTTCATGTCGGCCATCTTCCAGGTGGCCTTTGGTCTGGGCAGTTTTGAGCGCCTGGCCGTGCCCCTGCTGATCGTCATCATCGGTCTGTCCAATTGGCCCATGTTCGCCCGGACCATCCGTGCCTCGGTCATCGGTGAGAAAAACAAGGAGTACGTGGAGGCCGCCAAGGTCATCGGCCTGCCCACCTGGACCATTATTTTCCGTCATATCCTGCCCAACTCCCTGACCTCGGTCATGGTCATCTCCACCATTCAGGTGGCCAATGCAGTGATGAGCGAAGCGGCCCTCTCTTTTCTGGGCCTGGGCATGCCTGTGACCAGACCCTCCCTGGGATCATTGATCCGGGCCGGCCAGGAATACTTTTTCTCCGGGTCGTGGTGGATTACGGTCTTTCCGGGCATCTGGCTGGTGGTCTTTGTGCTGGTCATCAACCTGCTGGGCGATTGGCTGCGGGATGTACTGAA
>CAZYGG010000130.1:0-1253 GCA_964647585.1 uncultured Desulfobacterales bacterium | reverse complement strand
AACGGCATCAGCTTCAATTTGGACAAGGGCCAGCGCATGGGGCTTGTGGGCGAGAGCGGGGCCGGAAAATCAGTCACCGGCTTTGCCATCATCAACCTGATCAGCAAACCGGGATCCATTTCCGGCGGCCAGGTGATCTTCAACGGCCGGGATCTCACCCGGCTCTCCCACGAAGGCATGCGGGAAATTCGCGGCAACCAGATCAGCATGATCTTCCAGGACCCCATGATGACCCTCAACCCGGTGCTGACCATCGGCACCCAGATGATCGAGACCCTGCTGGCCCATCGCAGCATCACCCGGGCCGAAGCCGAGGATATCGCCCTGGAGAAGTTGAAAAAGGTCCAGATCCCATCACCGGACAAGCGCCTGGCCCAGTACCCCCACGAGTTTTCCGGCGGCATGCGTCAGCGCATCGTCATCGCCATCGCCTTGCTCACCGACCCGGAAATCATCATCGCCGACGAGCCTACCACCGCCCTGGATGTGACCATCCAGGCCGAGATCATGGATTTGCTCCTGGACCTCTGTAAAACTGAGAACATGGGCCTGATCCTGATAACCCATGATCTGGGAGTTGTATCGGAAGTGACCGAGAAAATTGCGGTGATGTACGCGGGCAAAATCGTCGAATCCGGACCCACGGCGAGAATTATCGACAATCCGCAGCATCCGTATACCAGGGGACTACTGAAAGCGCTGCCCGGCAGTATTAAACCCGGCGAACCATTGAACCAGATACCGGGCATGATGCCTACCCTGATGGATCTGCCTCCGGGGTGCGCCTTTCATCCCCGGTGTACCTTGAGTGTGCCGCGCTGCCATTCCGATATCCCCGAACTGTATGACGCCGGCGAACCTGAACACCGGGCAGCCTGTTTCGTAACGACGGGGAAGGAAATGTAAATGGGACAGACGGGTAAGGATAACGGTCTGCTGGCCATTGAAAATGTCGTAAAACATTTTGATATTTCCGGGGGTCTGCTGGACCAGCTCACCTTTGCAAACGGGCGTCTCACCCGCCGTCGGACAACGGTCAAAGCGCTTAATAATGTGAGTTTCACCATTCAGCCGGGGGAAACATTCAGCGTGGTGGGGGAAAGCGGGTGCGGGAAATCAACCCTGGCCCGGACAACTATCGGCATCTATCCGCCCAACAGTGGCCGAGTTCTCTACCGCGACGAACGCATCGACAACAAGAACGCCAAGCAGATGCTGCCCTACCGCCGCAAGATGCAAATGATTTTCCAGGA
>CAZYGG010000129.1:0-4843 GCA_964647585.1 uncultured Desulfobacterales bacterium | reverse complement strand
GGAGGTTCTGGGCGTCCTGGGCGTTTATCTCGTTTTGGGTGGCACTGGGAAACGCGCAATCGGCCTTGTGGTTCCAGAGCGGATTGAAAGCCGCCGCTGCATCCAGATCAGTGTAGACTGCCTCCGGATATTTTTCCGCGTATTCCTTGATGCGGCCCCTGCGTACGTTTTTGAGCATCATCACATAGTCAAGTTTTTCACGGGTGATACCGCTTTCATCAAATATGTAGCCAGATGAGTCTGAAAGGGTGACAACTTTGCCACCCAGCTGTAACAGCTTTTCAGCCGTGTACTGGGCCACGTTACCGGATCCGGAGACCAGGCAGGTTTTCCCCTCCAGTGAATCGTTGCGGGTGCCCAGCATTTCTGCGGCGAAATAGACACTCCCGTAACCGGTGGCCTCCGGACGGATCAGGCTGCCGCCCCAGTTGAGGCTCTTGCCAGTCAACACGCCCGTGAACTCGTTACGTAATTTTTTATACATTCCAAAAAGGTAGCCGATCTCGCGAGCTCCCACGCCGATATCACCGGCAGGAACATCAGTATCGGGACCGATATGGCGAAAAAGTTCGCACATGAAAGCCTGGCAAAATCGCATGACTTCCGCGTCCGATTTACCCTTCGGGTCAAAATCGCTACCGCCCTTGCCACCGCCCATGGGCAGGGTGGTCAGGGCATTTTTGAATACTTGTTCAAAGGCAAGAAATTTCAGGATGCCGAGGTTGACCGAGGGGTGAAACCGCAGTCCCCCCTTGTAAGGACCGATAGCGCTGTTCATTTCAATCCTGAAACCACGGTTGACGTGTACATTCCCGCCGTCGTCCATCCACGGCACCCGGAACAGGATAACCCGTTCAGGTTCCACCAGCCGCGCCGGGATATTGGCTTTGCGGTATACAGGATTCTGGTCCAGGACCGGTTTGATAGACGCCATTACCTCGCTGACCGCCTGGTGAAACTCTCTTTCCTGGGGATCTTTGTCTGTGACAATTTGCATGATATCCGACATTTTTCGCCTCCATTAAAGGTATCTGGTAAAGGTAGGTAGATTGGCGCACCGATACAGCAACCACCGGTACCGGTCAAGTGAAAACACCCTGTTTTTTAAATTGTACCGAAAAAAATGCTTCTCAATGCGCTGCATCCAAGCTATTTAAATAGTGTGATTGTCTCTTTGAGCAACCCCGGAGGATAAATGTCAATGTACGGTAAAACCGACAAAGAGATTGAGCTGCTCAACTTTCTCAAGGATCTGTATGAAAATGACTTGCCGTTTAACAGGCTTATCGGTCTAAAAATCAAATCAATCAGCCTTGAAAAAGTCAAGACCGAATTCACCATGCACACGGACCTCATCGGCAACCCGGTCCAGAAAACCCTCCACGGGGGGGTTATCTCAACGGTCCTGGATGCCACCGGCGGACTTGTCGCGTCCGCCGGCATTATCCAGCGGATGAACGCAGAGCCGGCTGAAACGGTTCTTGAGCAGTTTTCAAGGGTCGGGACCATCGATTTACGCGTGGACTATCTGCGACCGGGCCGGGGTGAAGCCTTCACTGCCGAGGCCAATATCATGCGTTCCGGGAGGAAAGTCGCCGTCACCCGGATGGCACTTAACAACACAGAGGGGCTGTTGATCGCGGTGGGGACGGGCACCTATCTGGTTGGATAGGCACCGCCCAGGATTGAGGCCGTTTGACAACATGTACAGGCTTTCGTAAAGCCTTGTTGTACTTGGGAAAACCTGGCTCGATAGCGAAATCGAAATTGCTGTCGAAAACAATATGACAGTATCCTTTCCGCATCCGATTACGATCCCGATAGCGATTTCGTTTTAAACTGAAACCCGAATGTTGAATTTTAATATAAGGGGGGACGGGCGATGGGAACCGATAAATACCAGGGACAGGAAAAGAGAAAGCACCCGCGGGTTGAATGCCCGACCACGAACCGGCCCACCTTTCGCACGGTGGGCTATGAGTGCAAAGTGAAAGACATCTCCCGGGGCGGCCTAAAATTTACCCACCTGGATAAAAAGAAGCTGGAGGGCTGGGTCAGCGGCACCCTTGAGTTGGCCAACGGCAGCAGCATCGACCTGGAAGGCATCGTTGTCCGAACAGAGAGCAAAGATATGGGCCTCTCTTTTATTGTGGAACTGCCTGATGATGTCATCGACAACATCATTGGCAATATAGCTGCCTCAAAGGCCTGAAGGTAAACGCATAGCGGTCATCTATACTTGACAACCCGTCCGCGGGTATTACATTATCCCCAAGAGCGCAATAAATGCCTCTTACCTCCATCCTAATAGTAAGG
Source organism: uncultured Desulfobacterales bacterium (assembly GCA_964647585.1). GTDB lineage: Bacteria > Desulfobacterota > Desulfobacteria > Desulfobacterales > CAJINA01 > CAJINA01. The sequence goes on along the minus strand of CAZYGG010000129.1, from coordinate 2,527 downwards.
GCGGGCCCGGTTTAGGGCCCGCCCTTTTTATTTATCGCTGTATAGAATCCTGGTCCAGAGGACCAGTCTTTGGATTACCCCTGGAAGGGGATATTTTACGATTGAACGGGTTAAATCCGAAATTCGGAATGTTCTCAAGGCGAACGCCGCAATATCTAAATCCGACACGAAGTGAAGCCATGCGCTCAACAAATCTTAAATTCGAATTCTCAAATTATTCAAACGATCAAGAAAGTGTTCATTTCATAACAATGATTTTGTTTTGAACATTAGAATTTTGGTCATTCGAGTTTGTTTCGTATTTCGTATTTCGTGCTTCTACTTTTGCATCAATTTCTTTCGGCAGAGCCATAGGTCTCGGACCTGGCCCCGAGGACCAGGTTTTCAAGGCTGAACAACCTTGGACAGGGTTACATCGCTAAATTCCGCCTTCTTAAATTTCAGCGCCTTTGTCGATGGCCCTCTGGATGGCAAGCCCGCCATGTTCTGCGATCGCCATGGCAAAATTTATTTCAGCGTCCGTAAAATAGCGAATCTCTTCTGTAAGCAACCGCAAAACACCAATAATTTCGTCCTGGACGGAAATGGGGACTGCCAGTACGCTGCCGATCCCTTCGGATTCGGCATCCTTGTGATAGATGGTGTGAATGTCCTTTTTGGCATCTGACATGAACACCGGGTCTCCCTGCCTGACGTAATAGGTCGCCAGTTCGTCATCCAGGGGCCCGCGTTCAAGATACTGTTGGCTCAGACCGTGGGCAGCCTTCAATTTCAGAAGGCCCTTTTTCGTTTCGATCAGCCGTATCGTTGCCGCTTTCAGGTTCATCACAACGGGCAGCCGGGTAACGATGAGATCCAGGATGGTATCCAGGTCATACGTGGCATTGATGGTTTTTATAATCTTGCAGATCGCCTTGAAGTAGTTTAACTGCTGCTGCTGTTCTTCAAACGTTCTTGCGTTCTCAATGGCGATACCGCACTGTTCGCCAATCGCTGCGGCAAATTTGATTTCATCCGGATCAAATACCCTGGGGCTCTTGCTCAATAGACGCAATACGCCGCTGATCTTCCCCCGGATTGGGATAGGAATCATCAAGATAGTCTGGATGCCTTCGCGGCGGGTTTCTGCGGGGTAATTGATGCGGGGGTCATTGCCTGCATCTCCGATGAACAGAGGTTCGCCTTTGAGCGCCTTGAAAACAGGTTCTTCCGTATCGATGGCCCCCCGGTTCAGATACGCTTCACTCAAACCGTGAGCAGCCAGTAGGTTCAATTTTTTACCCGCCGGGTTCAACAGCCGGATAGTCGCCGCATCCACATGGAGAATATCCGGTATTTTTTGTGTAATCAAACCGAAGACCTCGTCAAGAGCAAGACTCGCCGTTATTGCCTTGGTGACATCGATAAACAGTTGCAGGAAAGAAGGGTTCTGATCCTGGGACATGGTGTCTCCTTCATGTATTTAAGTAAGTCATGGGGGAATTCCCGCGCCGATAACTGTAAATTCGAGCAAATCCCGTGCCATGTACACAATCCGGCCTTCACGGAGACGTAGCGGTGCTGCCGCGCCGGTTGGGAAGCGACATGATGCGGATAGGTATCCACACACCAGGATTCATCCGAACCCATGACACCTCAAGGGGGTCAGAACCTGCAATATAAACATTTCAGTGCAACAAGAATATCGCACCACGGAGGCGCCGCACCGCACGGCCTTGCTTTGCAAAATGATAACGTGGAAGGAATAGAGTCGGCGATTTAGATTTTCATTCTCTTAAATTAAGAAGCCTCTACTATTTGGCGGACCTGACCTGGGAAGGGTTGCACATGGATAAATTAAGTTCGATTTTTTGACAACTTGGGTGCTTATGGTGTAGAGTCTGGGGTATGAATATTCTCGGAATAGACTTTAATACATCTGACTTCGTGTTGCTCGGGATCGCCGGCGCGGTTGTGATCTTCCTGATTGTTAATCGTTTCGTCACCGGAAAGAAAGACACGGAGAATTAGGGTACATCACAACCCTTTTTCTTTTTCGCCAGTAGAGCGGGGCATGTAATCATATCAACACCAGAGGTGAAATTTGACCTGTGCCCCCGTGACCCCGATAAGGACTATGCATAGATAACACTAGCATGCATACGAAATTGGTGCCGGGGGTTGGAAATACGATTGGTAAGTTGGGTTACAGTGAAATAGAAAGGGGTTGCGGAATTAACCGTAACCCCTTGATATATTTGGTGGCGGGAGTGACGAGACTCGAACTCGCGACCTCCGGCGTGACAGGCCGGCGCTCTAACCAAACTGAGCTACACCCCCGAACTTCCTTTTGAACTCTTTCTTCTGCGACTTCTCAGTCCAGCGACCTTCCCGTCAGGAACTGACGGGACGCTCTAACCAAACTGATACTCCTCTATATATTTAAAATCGTGGAGCGATTTTAAATTGGTGGGCGGAACAGGGCTTGAACCTGTGACCCTCGGCTTGTAAGGCCGATGCTCTCCCAACTGAGCTACCCGCCCGGGTA
>CAZYGG010000128.1:0-5038 GCA_964647585.1 uncultured Desulfobacterales bacterium | reverse complement strand
GGCCATGAGCAAAGACCGCATCATCGGCCTGCTGGTTTCAAAGAACAAATCCAAAGACAAATCAGCACCGGAAGCCGATCTTACTACAATCGGCACCAGTGCCATGATTTTGAAAATGGCCAAAACCGAGGACAACAAGGCCCAGTTGCTGGTCCAGGGTCTGGCGCGTTTCAAGATAAATGAGTTCAGCCAGACCAAGCCTTACCTGCGGGCGGATATCGCGGATATCGTGGATGAAGGTGACAGCGGCAAGGAAGTCGAGGCCATGAAAACCAATATCATTAGCCTCTTCGACCGCATTGTCGAACTGTCGCCGGGGCTCCCCAAGGAAATTGCCTCCATGTCAAATTCCATCGAGGAGCCGGGCATCCTGGCCGATATGGTGGCTTCCACCATTAACAGTTCCACTGAAGACAAACAGAAGGTCCTGGAAATCGCCAACGTCAAAAACCGCCTCAAGGAAGTTACCAAACAGCTCAATCAGCAACTGGACCTCCTGGAACTCGGCAACAAGATTCAGACCCAGGTAAAGGGCGACATGGACAAAACCCAGCGTGAGTACTACCTGAGAAAACAACTCAAGGCCATCAAAGATGAGCTGGGTGAAAGCGATGAAGCCACGGTCGAACTGGATGAATACCAGGCCAAGATCGACGAAGCCGAACTGCCTGAAGAGGCCCAAAAAGAAGCGGAACGCGAACTCAAGCGCCTCTCTAAAATGCACCCGTCTTCCGCTGAATACACCGTGGCCTCCACCTACCTGGACTGGATAACGGCCCTGCCGTGGCACATCAGCACAGAGGACAGCCTGGATATTAAAAAGGCCCGCAAAACCCTGGACGAAGACCATTACGGACTGGAAAAACCGAAAAAACGAGTGCTGGAGTACCTGGCCGTCAGAAAACTCAAGCCCGAATCAAAAGGACCGATCCTGTGCCTGGCCGGCCCCCCCGGAACCGGCAAGACCTCCCTGGGAAAATCCATTGCCAAAGCCCTGGGCCGCAAGTTTCACCGGATCTCGTTGGGTGGCGTCCGGGATGAAGCTGAAATCCGGGGCCACCGGCGAACCTATGTGGGCGCCCTGCCGGGCCGCATCATCCAGGGGTTGCGCCGGGCGGAATCCAACAACCCCGTTTTCATGCTGGACGAAATCGACAAGGTCGGCAGCGATTTCAGGGGGGATCCCTCTTCGGCCCTCCTGGAGGTGCTGGACCCTGAGCAGAATTTCAGCTTTTCAGATCACTACCTGGATGTGCCTTTCGACCTTTCCAGGGTGATGTTCATTACCACGGCCAATGTGCTGGATACGATCCCGCCGGCCCTGCGGGATCGCATGGAGGTGCTGGAACTGCACGGCTACACGCTGGACGAGAAGATTAAAATCGCCAATCGCTATCTCATTCCCCGTCAGCGGCAGGCCCACGGACTGAAGTCCGACCAGATCACTTTTACCAAGGGCGCGGTGAAGCTGATCATCTCCGGCTATACCCGGGAAGCCGGTCTGCGCAACCTGGAAAGGGAAATCGCCAATATCTGCCGGGGCGTGGCCGCCACCATTGTCGAAGGTAACGTAGAAGCGGTCTCAGTCAAAAAGGTCAACGTGGCCAAGTACCTGGGTCCCGTAAAGATCAACACCGAAACCAAAAGCCGGGTCTCAACCCCGGGCGTCGTCATGGGGCTGGCCTGGACGCCTACGGGCGGCGAACTTCTCTTTATCGAAGCAACCGCCATGCCGGGCAGCAAGGGCCTCACCCTCACCGGACAGCTTGGAGACGTGATGAAGGAATCGGCCACCACGGCCCTGAGCTTTATCCGCAGCAACGCAAAACGCCTGGGTGTGGAGGAAGGTTTTTTCAGCAAGCACGACCTCCACATCCATGTGCCGGCCGGCGCCATCCCCAAGGACGGCCCCTCTGCCGGGGTCACCATGCTGACGGCCCTGACCTCACTGCTGTCGGGCAAAACCATTCGCAGGGACCTTGCCATGACCGGTGAAATCACCCTCCGGGGGCAGGTCCTGCCCGTGGGGGGTATCAAGGAAAAAGTCCTGGCCGCCCACCGGGCCGGTATTAAAACCCTGGTACTGCCGAAGTGGAATGAAAAGGACCTCCAGGATATTCCCAAGAAGGTCCTCAAGGATATTGAGTTCCATTTTCCCGAAAAAATGATGGACGTTGTTAAAATTGCATTGCCTTCACAATGATTCTATTTACACGCCCATCCGGGCGACATCTCATTCTGGCAACATCTCTGGTCACCCTGGTGGCCCTGGTGGCCGGCTGCGCTTCACCGCCGCCGCGACAGCCGCCCACCCCCAAGCGCCCGGTTTACTCACCGGCCCCCAAACCACAGACCAAGGCCCGGAAACCCGCCACCCAGAAATCTTATAAGGTGATGGGCAAGTGGTATCACCCGGTCGACCAGGCCAGTGGGTTTACCCAGACGGGCAAGGCTTCCTGGTATGGCAAAAAATTTCATGGGCGTAAAACTTCCAATGGCGAGCGCTATGACATGTATGGCCTCTCGGCAGCCCACAAGACCCTGCCCATGGGAACCTGGGTACGGGTGAACAACCGGGACAACGGCCGTACGCTGGATGTGCGGATCAACGACCGCGGACCCTTTGTAGCCGGCCGCATCATCGACTTAAGCTTCGGTGCAGCTAAAAAGCTCGGTGTTGTGGGGCCCGGTACCGCCAGGGTAAAAATCACCGCCCTGGGTAGCCGGGTGGCGGCGGCCCAGGGCACAGATGCCCATCCGGCCACCTACCGCCCGGTGGACTGGCAGCATGGCCGGTTCACATTCCAGGTGGGTGCTTTCAAAGACCCGGCCAACGCCAAGCGGTATAGGGATAAGCTGGCGAGCAAGTATAAAAATGCGCACCTCGTTTCCTATCTGCACCCGGACCATGGCAAACTGCACGGTGTCCGCATCGGCCTGGCCTACTCTTATAAACAGGCCCTGGACTACAAAACCGCCCTGCGTCAGAATGGGTTCCCCGGAGCGTTTACCATTGCCGAGTAATACAAAGCCGGCGTCCCCGGATAAATATATCTTTCTCGACCGTGACGGCGTTATCAACCGGGATTCAGACGCATATGTCAAAAGCTGGGCTGAATTTGAGTTCCTCCCGGGCAGCCTGGCGGCCTTGAAAAAATTGACCCTGGCCGGATACCGGATCATCGTCATCACCAACCAGTCCATCATTGGCCGCAAGTGGGTTTCCCTGGAAACCCTGGAAGATATCTTCACACGCATGCGGGTTGAAGTTGAAAAAAGCGGGAGCCGGATTCACGCTATCTTCTTTTGCCCGCACACGCCGGACGAAGGCTGCGGCTGCCGGAAACCTGAAATCGGGTTGATCGCAAAGGCTGCCCGGGCGTATGGCATTGACATTTCCGCCACCACCATGGTGGGCGACAGTGCCAAGGATATTCTGTGTGCCCGCAAAGCGGGCTGTCGCGCTGCTGTCTTAGTCAAAACCGGTAATTACGCCGCTGCCGAAGAAATCCTCCATCAGGAAAACGTCACCCCCGATTTTGTGGCCGCCGATCTTCTTGCGGCGGTTGACTGGATTCTGGAAGGCGATCAATGAAGGCCCGGCTCCATCTGTCATGTCATTCCGAGGAGTGAAACGACGAAGAATCCCTCACATCGGAGCTCGGTCTTACTTGTAGGGGACTCTTCGCTTCGCTCAGAGTGACAAGATAACGGAATGTATTTAAGGACAACGATTTCACATGCCCTCTGCCGCCACCGCCAACACGCTGATCGGCCACATCGAAAGGATTACCTTTCACAACCGTGACAACCACTACACCATCGCTAAATTCCGGGTTGATAAAACCGACGGGCTGGTCACCATCCTGGGTACCATGCCGCACCCTTCGCCGGGAGAAGCCCTGAAAGTCACCGGCCGCTGGGAAACGCATCCCCGGTATGGCTCGCAGTTGCGGATCAAATCCTATGAAGCCTTGCTGCCCGACCAGAAAGACGAGTTGGCCAAATATCTGGCTTCCGGCCTGATCAGCGGCCTGGGAAAGCAAACCGCCAACCGTCTGGTCGCGCATTTTGGCGATCAGGCCATCGACATTATCGAGAACGATTCAGAAAGACTCAAGGAGGTGGCCGGCATCGGTGAAGTGCTGGCCTTTAAAATCACCTCCCAATGGAAGGCGAAACACGCTCTGCGCAGCCTCATGGCCTTTTTACAGGAAAACGGAATTAAAACGGCCTATTGCCAGAGAATCGTGAAGACGTATGGCGACGACGCTGAAAAAATTCTCAGAAACGAACCCTATCGGCTGGTCCATGACATCCCCGGAATCGGGTTTCACATCGCCGACACCATCGCCATCAATGCCGGGGCCTCCCGGGAAGACCCCCTGCGGATAAGGGAATGCCTGCTTTACCTGCTTCTGCAGGCGGCCGAAACAGGACACACCTTCTGCCTCGAAAACGACCTGAAAAAGCAATGCTTCGAGTCTTTTGAAATCAACCCGGAGCTGGCCGGGGACGCCCTGGCCGAACTGGAGACGGAACAGGAGGTGATCATTGAACGGCCGACCAGGGCCTCCGCGCCGGTAGCTGTTTATCACCACCGCCTGTATGCAGCGGAAAACGGCATCGCCGCCAAGATACAGGCCCTGATGTCCGTCCCGCTATCAACCGTACCCCTGAAGGCGGAGCAGATCACCGCACAGGTACTGAAAAAGCTGGCCCTGAAACTGTCATCCGAGCAGCTGCAGGTGGTCGCAGGGGTCCTGGCCCACCGGGTAGGGGTGATTACCGGGGGTCCGGGCACCGGTAAAACCACGCTGGTCCGTTCGCTCTGTGCCGTCTTCGGCACCCTGGGTAAGATCGTCAGCCTGGCAGCACCCACCGGACGCGCCGCCCGCCGCCTGAGTGAAGTCACCGGTAAAAAGGCGGCCACCATCCATAAACTCCTGGGCTACAATCCCACAGAGGGCTTCTTTGAAAAGGATCGGGACAACCCCCTGGAAACCGATGTCATGATCGTCGATGAAGTGTCGATGGT
>CAZYGG010000127.1:0-5301 GCA_964647585.1 uncultured Desulfobacterales bacterium | reverse complement strand
GGCAGGTCCCATGAATCTTAGAAATTACATAGTTTGCTTCTTAGCACTGCCCCTCATTGCCGGCTGCGTAAAACCCGGGCATATAAAGTTCAGGGAGGCGCCCAAGTATAACCTGGTTGAGATAGGGTCTTATGAATTGGCAATTGACAAAATGTTCGCAATATCCGGGAATTTTCAGGGCAATTTCAACCAATCAACTATCGACAATTATACTGAAAGCAATATCAAGGTTACCAAGTACCTTTTTCCAGACATATCGAATGGTACTAGTAATGTTAGGAAAGCTATTATGTTGAGCGACTATCAAATAAAAGACCCACGGTTTTTTTATCGATCAGAAGTTAGCTTTGATAGTTACTCGAAAAGACATATCGATAAAGGCATAACTGAAGTTAATGGAATTCGATGTGCTTATCTAATTAGGCAGATTTACAAAGTGAGCCAAGACGTGACTGATCTGGCTTCTTCTCAGGGCTACCATATTAGTAAGGATATGAAGTACGGTATTGAGATTATATTAGGAAAAATTATCGGAAAATCAAGAATGATGCATATCATATATGCAGAAGGGAGTACTATAAATTACGAAAACAATTATGCGGAGGCCCATAAAATCCTGGAAAAATTCAAATCTTACATAATGCTGAGTAAGTAGTCCCTTGCGAGTGTTCAACAAAGGCGGGAAATGCTAAAATTTAAATATTTAATTATCATTTGTATGATAATAGTTAGTTCCTCTCTTTTTGGATGTGCGATGAATTTTACATCAGAAGTAGGCGGTCTGCTGGAACCCGAACATCTCAATTATAAGATGTCGACGCAAACAATAGACTTGTCCATCGAGGGAAAGTGTCCGGGAACCAGATCGATGAATGTAATCAATGCTGAGGCGCGCACCGCCCAATATTGTATTAACGATACGATGGGCTGCCGGATGTACATTATACCAAGAGATTTCGCCGATTATGTGGTGGGCTATATAGAGGATAAATTCATTGAAAGTCATATTAAAATCAGTGCTGACTCAGGGGACAAACTTCTGGTTTCAATCGAAAAATTAAAGGCCATTGAGCACGGATTCACCTTTGGTTCCGTTTCTAAAATAAAAATTCAAATTCCGGCGATCAATTACGCCCGGACCTATAGAGGGGCGTCCGGCAGTGCGCTCGGAAATCATGCGGCCGCCTATGCGGTCCACCTCTCGGTTGTGGGCTTAATAAATGACCCTGTTTTTCAAAAATATGTAACCTGTAATGATGAATTGGTGGCGCGGGTGGAAACGCAAAACAATGCGCTGACGAAAGACTCGCCGCCAAAGACGGCAGCCCTTGCTCCGGCAGTTGTGGACCAGAATTTTTCGGATAGTCAAAAAATACCCCAAAAAAATTACCGCTTGGCGATATTCCCCCTGAATATATATGGCTCCACAGGTCTCAGTAAATACGTTGGAGATCTGGAATATCAGGGTGGGGAAGCCATTGCATCTGTCGCTTCAGATGATAAAAATCTTGCGCTGAAATACTGTTACAGGGAATTCAAAGGTGTCACAGAGGATGTTGCGTTACTTGAAGATGTTTTAAAAAATGAAACCATCAATGTGTGGAAAAAGAGGTCCGTTTTTTCTTTAAAGGAACCGGATTGGGAGGAAATCAGAAAGATCGGGCAGGAAATCGATGCAGACCTTATTGCAATGATCGGGGGCGATATAAGTGCATTTTCATTTAAGTTTTATTTATATAACCCTGCGAACAATAAAATTTACTCAAAGGAAGTCGATGCCCATTATTCCAATTTTGGCCATGTTGCCGAGAAAACAGTCCGGGCGCTTGTTAAAGATTTTTATAGACATCAATGAGATGACTTGCCGTATGGACAGTGGCGAGCCAGTAATTTATGGCGACTGAATGACAGGTAAACCCGGGTTACCGGTTAGGACCTCCTACCTGCCAGGAGGCTGAAACCCCCTGTGATATCTCCGGCATATTTTAAGCATTGTTTTTTACGAAGTAGAGCACCAGGCTTTTGCCCAGGATCGGGTTCAAGAGCCGGTCCAGAAACCGCGTAAACGGTGGTTTGGCCATGATATCCCAGGTGAGAAACCGGTTGTAGAGGTTTACGCTGCGACTGTCTTCGCGGGTAGGTCCCACCAGACATTTCAACCACCAGTAAGGCGCGTGAATACTGTGGGCAAAGTGGGTCGCCCGGTGGGTGACACCATACCTTTCCAGATGCGCCACCAGTGATTTATGCCTGTAAATCCGCACATGTCCCTGATTGGCATTAAAGTATTCATTGGAGAGCAGCCAGCAGACTTTCTCGGGGAAATACCGGGGGACGCTGACCACCAGATCGTGCTCTGGTTTCAACACACGAATGATCTCCGCCATGGCTTTGCCATCAGTGGGGATATGTTCCAGGACCTCTGAACAGATGACCAGGTCAAAGGCATTTGTTTTAAACGGCAGGTTGCAGATGTCGGCCGTGGAAAGGGCCCATTGGCCGCCGCCATGGGCGCCCAGGCGGTCGTGGTATCTCAGGCGCTCGCCGGCCGCGGCCACGTCGCTATAGTTCAGATCCGCGCCGACCGCCAGGGTGCGGTCCAGCTCATAGGCCGCCGCAGTGTGCCGGCCGCTGCCGCAGCCGATATCGAGAATTTTAAAGCCGGGCCGGGTAATGAGGCGCCTAAAATCGACCGTGATCACGGATGACCTCCCGGTAAGCAGCAACGGTCTTTTCGGCGGCCCTTTTCCAGGTAAAATGTGCCTGCACGCGCCGGTAGCCCGCCCGGCCGAGATCCCGGGCTTTATCCGGGCTGTCGAGAAGATCGACAATCGCACCGGCCAGTGCTTTGTGATCCGCCGGCGGGACCAGAATGCCGGCATCGCCAACCACTTCGGGCAGGGCTCCGCCGGTCGTGCTGATCACCGGGACGCCGCAGGCCATGGCCTCTCCCACGGGGAGGCCAAAGCCTTCATACACCGAAGGAACGACCGCGATGGACGCCCGGGCATATTGCTTTACGAACTCGGCATCACTGATGCGCCCGGTGAACAGGATGTGGCGCTGGATGCCAAGCTTGCGGATGAGTTTGACGACCCCGCCGTCTTTTTTGGGAGTGCCGATGACGACCAGGCGAAGGTTTCTATCCCGGGTGATATGCGCTACCGCCTGGAGAAGGTAATAGAGTCCCTTTAAGGGCGTATCCGAGCTGTTGGTTACAATAACCCGGTTCTTTTCGCGGGGGATCCCCGGGATGGGGTAGAACAGGTCTGTATTGATGCCATTGGGAACCGTGGCAAACCGACTTTCCGGAATATTGAATTCGCTGCAGATATCCTGCTTGGCAAAGTCCGAGACGGTAATAATTTTAGGCATTCTGCGGGATACCCTTTTCTGCATCCCGATAAACGAGTACCAGCGCCAGTGTTTGACTTTTTTCCAGGTGGCCCGCACGGAATCCACGGCAATTTTCCGGTCCACCGTGATGGGGTGGTGGATAGTTGCCAGGGTAGGGATCCTTTTGCTCAACAACCAGAGGCCGTACGAGAGGCTCTGGTTGTCGTGTACCACGTCATAGCGTCCGAGGCGGCTCTTTAAGAAATCAAGGGCCCGTAAACCGAAGGTGAACATCTCCGGAAAGCCACCGGTAATGACACTGAGCCATTCCATCAGGTTGATCGGTTCGGCCAGTTCCCGCAGGGTGGGGATGCGAAACATATCCTCCGGATTATAAAGGTCCAGGCAGGGCAGGTGGTGGACGGGTATGTCGCTGTCCAGCAGGGGATCGGGCGGGCCGGAAACGACTTCCACCCAATGCCCCTGGTCCTTGAGGGCCCGGCTGAGATTTTTCAGGTATACGCCCTGACCGCCGCAGTGGGGATTGCTCCGGTAGCTCAGCAGACAAATCCGCAAAGGGCGGTACTCTGGATTGTTCACCGTGATCATTTTGCTTTACACCCACTCACTTTTCAGTTTCCCGACTCAACGCAGAGATTGGGCCAAAAGACTTTTTTGAAACAGCTTCTAATAAACAGGTGCGCCTTCCTTACCTTTTGTAGTATAGTGGCGTCAATATAATTTTGGTTCTTTTTGTGAAGTGAATTTTGTGTTAATCCAGATGGTTCAAGCGAGGTTGCCCGGTTCCGGGAAATAAAAGGTTTAACCGGCAGCCTTACCGGGGAGACTTAATTGCAGACAGATAACAAATGGCCGCAGACTGTTACCCTGACCGATGTCGGGCTCCGGGATGGTATCCAGATTGAAGCCCGCCTGGTTTCCACCGCTATGAAACTTGAGTTGATTGATGCGCTGGTGGGGGCCGGGCTCAAGCACCTGCAGATCACGGCTTTCGTACATCCGGAAAAGGTACCCCAGATGGCCGATGCCGAAGAACTGGTCCGCCGCCTCCCGCCGTACACCGGTGTCGAGTTCTCAGGGTTGGTTTTAAACCCGGCCGGGGTTATGCGCGCCCGGGATGCCGGCCTGCACAGTGTTGAAGTGTCTGTTTCCGCGAGCGATACGCACAGTCGCAAAAATGCCGGTATTTCGCTTGTGCGTGCCAAAGAGATGGCCATTGAAATGGTGGTTTGTGCTAAAGAAGCCGGCCTGCGGGTGCGAGCCGGCATCCAGTGTGCTTTTGGGTGTATTTATGAGGGCACTGTTCCGGCCAACCTGATTGTCGAAATGGCCGGGGCCTATGTGCGGGCCGGGGCGGATACCCTGGCCCTGGCCGATACCACCGGGATGGGAACACCGGCAGCGGTTGCAGAATTGGTCAGCGCGGTTGATGCCACCACCGGTGATACCCCCCTGGCCCTTCACCTGCATGATACCCGCGGCCTCGGGATGGTCAATCTGAGGCAGGCCCTGGAGGCCGGCATCACGCACTTCGACACCTCCTTCGGCGGCATGGGCGGTTGTCCTTTCGTAAAGGGCGCGGCCGGTAACATCGCCACTGAAGACACGGTTTATCTTCTCTCTTCACTGGGTATTGATACCGGCGTCAATATTCACGGGATTTCCGGATGCTCTGCTAAAATGGAACAGTTTCTGGAAAAGCCATTACCCGGGAAACTCTACCGGCTTATTCAAACTGTTTAGACCCATAAGTTCCTTATAAAACAACACTGCTCCTGTAGTGCTTTTAAGTACCGAAAAATCCGAAGCCCGAATATCGAAATTCGAAACAATATCAAAATTCAAATTTTCAAATATCGAAACAGAAAAAAACGAGAAGATCGTATTGTTTAAAATTTAATTTTTTGGTCATTAAGATTTGTTTCGAATTTCGATATTCGAATT
>CAZYGG010000126.1:0-5358 GCA_964647585.1 uncultured Desulfobacterales bacterium | reverse complement strand
AAAACGCTTAAAAAAATACGTAACTCTAAACTTATTTTTCAACAGCCTGTTAGACTTCCATTTGTAGAAGGTCGCGCTGCTGATACCATATTCACGACAGACCTCGGTGGTGGCCCGACCGCCTTCCGCTTCTTTTAAGACCTTGATGATCTGGCTTTCAGTGAATCGTGATTTGCGCATCGTAGAGCCCTCCGTGCTTTATATTTATACTCGGGAAGTCTCTACTTTTCAATGGCACTGTTTTTGGGGAGGGTTACACAATCACAAAGTGCCCTAAATCTTGATAAGCACAATCAGCGATAGGTGAAATCATGGAACAGGAAATCCAGCAAGCCCAGGCGATTTACCAGCTAATAACCGAATTTTTCGTCACTTATAGTTTTCAGATTCTCGGCGCTTTAATCATATTTGGGCTGGGCATCCTGGTGGCCCGGAAAGTCGGTGATATTGTCTTGAAGCTCTGCGAGCGAAAAGAACTGGATATCACGCTGAGTCGTTTTGCCGCCAGTACTGCCAAACTGACCATTATTGTCATGGTCGCGGTTATCGCGCTGGGGAAGGTCGGTATCAGTGTCACTCCGTTTATTGCCGCCATCGGCGCCCTGGGGTTAGGGGCTGGCTTGGCGATGCAGGGGCTGCTGTCCAACTACGGGGCCGGTCTGAACATTATTCTGACCCGTCCGTTTGTGGTGGGCGACACAATCCGGGTCAAAGGCGTGGCCGGCCTGGTGAAAGAAGTCCATCTTGCGTTTACCGTGCTTGCGGATGAAGATGATGTGGTGATTACGATTCCTAATAAACATATCATCGGTGAGATCATTCAAAATTCAAAGGCAGACACCCTGGCTGAGGAAACCGTGGGGATCTCATATGGCAGTGATCCCCAAAAAGCGATTGCCGCCATAAAAATGGCACTGGTGGAGACGAAAATGGTCAATATGGAAAAGCCGCCCCAGGTGGGGATCGAGGATTTTGCCGACAGCAGCGTCAATATTGGGATTCGCTTCTGGGCGCCGACCAGCCACTACTTCGATACCCGCTATAAGGCCAACGCCGCGATTTTCGAAGCCCTGAAAGCGGCCGAGATTGACATTCCCTTCCCACAACGCGAAGTGCGTATTCTTAGTGATGGTTGAATTTATTGCCAGTTGATAAAAAGCAATTAAATACAGGACAGGCGGTGCACACCTTTTTATTGTAAAACGGGTCTAAAATTCAAAGTCCATCAAATCTGCCATTATCAAGGCAACCTGGGTGTTGTCCATCCAGCCTGAAAATCTTTGGGCCTCAACTCCAGTAGCAGATAGTGGAATCACGGTACCTGTATGAATGGTGGTGGTCCAACCGATATTGGCTCTTTCGGACAGGATCCGGGCCGCGGTCAGGGCGACCGGGGATATATATTCGCCCCGTTTTCCATTATCCATATCTGACATACTTTTCCGGAGCCTTGCCTCTTCTTTTTTTGAGAGGTTATTCAAACCGAATTCTGTATCTAAGAAGTGAAGGTACCCAAGCTTGTCACCCGTATACGAGTTTGAATGGTTCAACGTGTCACCTATAGATATCCTGGTATTAAAAAGTGCAGACAGATTAAGCCTGTACCCCAGCGTATCCATTCCAAGTCCCAGTCCGCCGGTTTCATGATCGGCAACCACCACTATTAGTGTTTCTTTCGGATGTTTCAGATAGAACCTGTGGGCTTCCCTTACGGCTTCATCAAGAGCAAGGGTATCGTAAATTACACTGACGGGATCATTTGAATGGGCAGCGTGGTCGATGCGTCCACCTTCGACTACCATAAAGAACCCGTCTGGGTCTTTCCGCAGGACTTCAATGCCGGCCTTGGTAATCCGGGCCAGGGACGGAATGATTTGGTACTTGTGTCTTCTTTCGATTTCGTAGGGCAGATGGGAATTGGTAAAAAGAGCTAATATTCTATCTGCCTTGGAGAAATTTGCTTTCGAAAATTCTAGGGTACCTTGCAATCCGATATATGTCCGATATCGTTTTGCTTTAAACTTGCCGACCAGGTTGGTATTGTCAGTTCTTTTTGAAACCAGGGCCTTTCCCAAGGCATCCTTTGCTTCAGTATCTGTGTGCTGAGGGATGAAATAGGATATCCCGCCACCGGAAAGAAACTCCACATCGCTTGATAGAAAGTCCTTGGCGATCTCCGTCTCATTACGCCTACTTACATTGTGGGCAGCAAATGCGGCCGGGGTGGCATGGGTCAAGCGGGTGGTGCTGATAATCCCTGTGGCCAGGCCTTTGGCTTCGGCGGCTTCGATTAGCGTCGTTACATTGTTGCCGGCCGGGTCCTTGCCAATTACCCCATTATTGGTTTTGATGCCGCAGGCCAGTGCAGTGCCGGCAGCAGCTGAATCTGTAATGAGCGAATTGGCCGCATGGGTCGTAATAACGCCTGTCACCTCAAGTGAGTTCATAACCAGCCTGTGGGCCGGGTTGCGCTCTTTTTCCTTTATAAAAAGTTCGGCCAGTTGCCGCTGGGAGAAGCCGAGCCCATCTCCAATAAAATAGAATACATACTTTGGTTTGCCTGCCCAAACCGTAGATGAGATGAAGAACAACAGCAATACAAGGCCGACAGCTTTTATTACTTTTTTCATATACATCCTCTTTGATGTTCTGGTTTTATACCGGTTTCCATAAATACGTTCCGTTTGGCTGAGCAATTGACAGGCGTCTCAGATCCTTTGCATCGCTTAAGGCACCCGTTGTTCCGGAAACCGCTATCTATGGCTTTTCCGAAGGGTGACGCAAACGGTTTTGGTTCTCAAGTATCCGCATCAAAACAACTCCTTGAGACACACCAAAAGCAAAGAAAACTTTTCAAGCAACACCATACATACCAATTGTCGTTCTCTGTGAAACGCTGTTGCGGCTATGACAGGTTGCTTTCAGCAAACCCGGGTAAACGGAACATACATTTGACAATTGGTATAAGCAGTCAAAAGCCTATAAATAGTAATTAACACCATATTTTAAAAGGGGAAACAAGCCTGAGATTGATATCCCCTTCCCGCAAGGCGGGGTCAGTACCCTTAAGGATGGGCAAATTGGTCATCGGTTGACCTTATGGCCGGTACGCTGCTAAAGTTCATCTTAACATGTATACAACCGCATTGCCTTTCAATTCCCACCGTGACGATATTTTCAGGGGAAATAAGGGATGACAGCCATGATCAAGAAAATTGAAAAACCAACTGTTGTCGAGGCGGTCGGCAACAAGCCCAAAAAGATTGAAGAGTTCATCGGTGTGGTAAATTCCGGGACTACCGATCTGAGTGTCGCCAGAATGCGCAGCCCGTCCGGGTGGGTGGAGCCGGGGCAGACCCCGGCCTTCGGCGAATACACGGTGGTCCTCAAAGGCATGCTGCGGGTTAAGACCGGTGATGGAGAATACGATGTGCATGCCGGGCAGGCCATTATCGTTGGTGCCGGCGAGTGGGTGCAGTACAGCACCCCGGGGGAAGACGGTGCGGAGTACATAGCTGTGTGCCTGCCGGCATTTACGCCGGAGACGGTTAATCGGGATCTCTAAGCGGGGACCTTTTTCGATTTATGCCCGTCATTTCAGAGCAACCCGGGTACGCAATGAAACGCAGTACTCTCCACCTTGAATACAATAAACGTCCCTGGATGCCGGATCAAGTCCGGCATGACGATAAAACCCCCGACGGTTCAAATAGTTATCTTAAGTAATAATAGCGACATATGAAAGACAGCCTTGAATCATCCGAAGAAAAGAAACGCTGGCCGGTCGCCGTTACGTGGGCATTTCTGGTTATACTTATTGCCAGTTTTATGCCGTGGGGCACCATAAACTATCATTACACTGAAGGGTTCATGATGGTGATGGAACACCCCGGTCTGCGTAATCACATTCTTACCGACGATGACCTTTCCGGACTTAAACTCGGTACCAGGGTGAACTATACGGGGTCTGCGTGGAATTCAGGATTTGAAATCTTCGGCCTGTTTTACCCCCATTGGCTGCTGACGGTCCTGGCGTTGTTTCTGTTTGCGGTTTCGGTTTCCGCATATTGCGACTATCTCTACATCAATCCGGTCATTCCCCATTTGATGTGCTTCTATGGACTGATCCATGTAGGCTCATCAGTCATGGGGTTCTGGAGCCAGGGGAGTATTCATTCGGGTCTGTACCTTACCGGCTTAGGGTATCTGGTTTTTACGGTTTCGTTTTTACGAAACTATTAATATGGACAGAAGGGTTCCACCAATATAGAACCGAAAGACAAAGTGCTGCCAGGAGACAGAAGATGGAATTAGATCTGAATAAGCTCGAGGCGCGTCATGCCCATGATCTGTTGACCAGCGCTATTATTCCCCGTCCTATTGCCTGGGTGTCGACAGTCAACGCGCACGGCCAGGCCAACATTGCCCCGTTCAGCTTCTTTACCGGGGTATCCTGGTCGCCGCCGGTGCTGGCAGTTTCGGTGGTTACCCGGGCCGACGGGACGTTTAAGGACACCCTGGTGAATATCCGGGAGACCGGTGAATTTGTCGTCAACCTGGTTTCGGTGGACCTGCGGGAAGCCATGGAGCAGACTGCTCGGTCAATGCCGTATGGCACCGACGAAGCCGAAGCGGCCGGACTTCACAGAGCACCGTCCCGGAGTGTTAAACCCATGCGGATTGCGGAAGCCCGGGCTGCATTTGAGTGTAAACTGGTCAAGGTTGTTTCGATCGATACCGGTCCGGATTCCGGCAACCTGGTGCTTGGCCGAATTCAGCTTGTCTATCTGCGGGATGATCTTTTGAAAAATGAGCGGGAGGTTGACTGGCTTTCCCTGGATCCGCTCGGCAGGCTCAGCGGGGAGCGCTATTGTACGGTTCGTGACATTATAGAAACGGAAGACTGAGGAAAGGAATTCCCTATGGCAGAAAAAGCACATCTTTACGTATTGTGGACGAATGACAATCCGGTAACGGCCGAGAAGATGGTTTTCATGTACACCATTAATGCTCTGCTGAACAACTGGTGGGGTAAGGTTACCCTGATCGTCTGGGGAGCCACGCCCCTGCTGGTGAGCGAGAATGCGGAGATACAGGCCAAGGTCAAGGAGGCCCTTGAGGCCGGTGTGCATGTTACGGCTTGCAAGGCCTGTGCGGACCAACTGGGTGTTACCGATACTCTGGAGGGACTTGGTATCGAGGTGATCTACTGGGGGGTACCTTTGACGGACCTTCTAAAAAATGATGAGAAGTTGATAACCATATAGAACCCATCTCAAAAAAGTCTTTTAGCCCAAACTCGGCGTTGGGCGCTCATATCAAATCCTCGAAATACTGGATGTATTCCTCCGGTTTGAT
>CAZYGG010000125.1:0-5369 GCA_964647585.1 uncultured Desulfobacterales bacterium | reverse complement strand
CGGCATCATAGTTGCCGCCGGGAAACTGGAGAATGCCGGCCAGGGCGATAGGCATGACAAACAGATTGATGATCAGCAGATAGAGGGGGAAAAGCCAGATCGCCTTGTTTAGGTGATCCTCATTGACGTTTTCAACAACAGTTACCTGGAACTGCCGCGGCAGAAAAATAACCGCCATCATGGAAAGAAAAGTGTAAAGAAACCAGTCGGAATAATTAATATTGTGACGGTCAAAGGAGAAAACATGCTGCAGTTCGGGCACGGCGCGGGCCCGGGTAAATATATCGGTAATGCCGTCGTTCAGTCCGTAAATCACGAACAGGCCTACCGAAAGAAAGGCCACCAGCTTTACAATGGATTCAAAGGCGATGGCCGCCACCATACCTTCGTGGCGCTCGGTCGTTTCCAGGTGGCGGGTACCGAACAGGATGGCAAACGCCGCCAGGATAAGAGCCACGTAAAAGGCCGTGTCCTGCAAAATCGGGATGTCCGAGAAGTGGGTCGGACCATAGATAACCGGGTATTGCTGGATCAGCAGGTACCCGGTGGAAACCGCTTTCAGCTGTAGAGAAATGTAAGGAATGATCCCCAGTACGGCAATCACTGTCACCACCCCGCCGAGGACCTGGCTTTTTCCGTAGCGGGAGGAGATAAAGTCAGCAATGGAAGTGATTCGGTGAATACGGCTGATACGCAGAATTTTCTTTATGACCAGCAAGCCCAGGGTCGCCATGAGGGTGGGACCGAGATAGGTTGTCAGGAACAGGGGGCCGGAACTGGCCGCCATGCCCACACTGCCGTAAAACGTCCAGGCCGTACAGTAAACCGCAAGGGAAAGGGCATAGATATAGGGGTTGCTGATCAGGCTGCGCCCTTCGTCAGCGCGCCGGTCACCCCAGGAGGCGATCGCGAAAAGCAGGCTCAGGTACATCAGCGAGAGCAGCAGAATGGTGCCGGTTTCAAGCATACAATGCCTCGCACGCTGCGCGGGTCACAGGTGCCGCGCAGATCACCTCGAATCGGTATTTTTCTGTTTCCGACCGGCTTCCGTAATCAGCAGGATAAGCACGATGAGAACTGCCCAGCCGGTAAACAGACAAATGTACAGCAGGGGCAATCCCATCACGAAAGCATCAATATTGAACAGTGTTAATATCGGGTAATTAAAAAGAACACACCCCAGGAAAAAGGCCCCTACCAGCTGCATGCTCTTTCGGTTTTTACTGTCCATGACGACTCCGGGTCTGTAAACGGCTTAAAAAAACGGGTATCTCACGGGCGGAACCGGATGCCAACGATACCATTAGGTCAGGGGCTTTGTCAATGTTCACTGGTAGTTGCATTCTATACCCAAATTGCTATATACCTTCTTCTGACCCGCGAAGCGATTGAAATCTACCTGGTCAGGCTTACTGAAGAAGGTGTGCTGGTCTTCCACATAAGCAACCGTTATTACGACATCAGGTCGGTCCTCAAAGCCGCTGCAAAAGATTTGAAAATGGATGCTTTATGGACCCACGGTTTCTATCTGGGGGAAAGCAACCCTTTGTACAATAGTGCTGCGGCCTTTGTCATGACAAATGACATGGAAAAATTAAACCGGCTTCCAGCGAATAAAACAATCAGGTGGGAACGCGTATCCGGTAACGATGGGATACCGACTATTAGAACCTGGACCGATGACTATGTTAATATTCTGATTCCCCTTTGGGAACGCCTCGCGAGTAGTAAATAATCCTGGTCCGGAGAGGCATGGAAGCGCATCATTTTTCCGTCTGCCCTTCGAGTTTCTCAATCGACACGCCCTGGGGCAGCTCGCCCTTTACCTTTTTCAGATCGGCCAGAGCCATATTGTAATCCACAATCGCCCGGATGAAACTGCGGCTGGTGGCGGCCAGCAGGTCCTGCGCCCGCAGGAGTTCCACGTTGGTCGTCTGGCCGATTTCAAACCGTGCAAATTCACCTGCGACCACATTCCCAGCGGATTCGCGCGCTATTTGATTGGACTTGATTTTACCTTTGGCGTGGTCGATGGCAGAGAGCACCGCCTTGATTTCCTGCTTGATCTGGTTTCTCAGGTGGGCCATTTGTTCTTCCGCCTGACGGCGGGCGAGTTTTTTCCTGCGGGCCTTGGCCGCGACCGATCGGTTGCCGAGCGGATATTCAAAGTTCAGACCGGCGGCCCAGGCATCCTCATCGTTGAAGGCCGTATTGTCAACCGAATCCGAGAACTCCTGGCCGTACCCGCTGACGGCATACCGCCCGAACACATCCAGGGTCGGCAATTTCAGATGCTCGGAAAGGTCTTCTTCGACCTTGCGGATACTCACGCGCTGTTTTGCCTGCAACAGTTCCGGTCGATACTGGAACGCCTTTTCGACAACCTCCTTTTCGTTCACTACCAGGGGTTCCATGTTCGGTTCGTCGGTGGGTAAAATAGTTGCCTGGGAGTCGATATTTACGTTCGACCAGTTGATCAAGAGCTTCAGCTGGTCCGTTCCCACGCGCAGGCGCTCTTTGGATTTAATCAGGTTTCCCCGCCGGCTTTCGGCATTGCTGCGGGCCCGTTCGACATCAAGCTGTTGCGAAAGGCCTTCCATGACCCGGACGGCTTCCCGTCGATAGACCTCTTCAGCCATTTCGAAATTCTGCCGGTCGATCATCACATAATCCCGAAGCAGGTAGATCTGCCAGTAGGATTTGGAGATCCGGGTGGCAATGTCGATGACCTTCCGACGAAACTCCTCTTTTGATATCCCCATCTGATAATTGGCGATCTTGATGGCGGCTTTTTCTTCCCGGCCGCCGATATTTTTCAACAGCGGCTGCCTGATTTCAAAGGTCGGGGCAAAGGTGTACCGGTACGTGCGATCGACCTCGGCGTTGAGCAGATCCCCGTAACCCAGTGCCAGGGCGCCGGAAACGCTGCCGCCGGTGCCAAGCGGTTTTCGAATTCCCGTCTGGAGGAGACTGCCATCTTCCATAACCACCCGGGTCACGCTCGATTGCAGGTTCGGGTCCCGCTGGTAGGTTCCCTCCGTAAAAAATTCGGGATCAAAAACCGCTTCCGCATCAGCCAGCCCCTCCTGCGCCTGCTGTGGGGTAAAGGCAACAATTTGAATCTCCTGGTTTTTTTCCAGACCATGGCGGATGGCATCGAAAAGGGACAATCGAACGGCATCGGGCTCCGGCGGTGTCTTGGCGCCTGATATTGACGCAGGCACCGTGGATTTGTGCGAGGAAACAGCGGCTGTGACCGGTTTCTCCTTTTGCACGGCGACCGGGACGGGAGCGGGCGGTGCCGTCCCGGCCGTTCCCCCGGCTGCGCCCACATTACCGTAAATGTGAATCTCAACCCGGCGATTCTGTTTCCGCCCCGCGGTAGTCTTGTTGGAGGCCACCGGGTCAACCTCCCCGAGGCCCTCGACTTGAATTCTGTGGGCATCAAGGTCCATGGATGGATCCAGTATCAGTAATTTCTTCAGGTCCTGGGCACGTTTCAGGGAAGTGCGCTGGTTGGCCACCAGCGAACCAAGGGTGTCTGTATACCCCTTCAAAACGACCCGGTATTCTTTTCTGGCCGGCGTTTTCAAGGCCGCTGACAACTGCTCGAGGAGCGGCCGGTAACGTTCGTTTGTCACGATCTTATAAGCGGGATAGAGCAGGGTGGCGACCTTGCCGAAATGGACCTCCCCCTGGGTATCGCGATGCTTCCACTCCTGTTCTTCCAGGATTTCCAGGACCGGCTGGTCGGTTTCACTCCGGGTAACAGAGACGGTGATGAAAAGAAAAAGAACAGCGGCAACCCATGAACCATAGCGTTTAATCATGATCTTTGACCTTTCGATAGGGCCCTAAAATGTTTATTTAAACCACATTTTTGCATTATTTTCAAATCTCTTTAAGCGCAAACCCCAGGTGTTCGTCAAGCCAGTGGTCTGTACGCAGCACTTCTCTGCGCTGCTGAAAAGCGGCCCGCTCGGCGCGGCGCTGAGCACGGACGACCCGTCTGCGGGAAAAGACGGAAGTGATTTCCCGGCCTCTGTCCCAATCGCCGGACGCCGTTTCCTTCCCGGCCGGAGGTGCGTGACGCTGCAGCAATTCGTCATCCAGGCTTACAAAAGCCCGGGTGCTTCCGGGATCGCCCTGGCGGGCACAGCGGCCGTACAATTGCCGGTCGATCCGGCGGGCCTCGTGGCGCTCGGTGGCGACCACATGCAGTCCCCCCAGCGCGGCCACATGGGGACCCAACTGGATATCGGTGCCTCTTCCGGCCATGTTCGTTGCGACGGTAATGCGCCCGCTCCGACCGGCGTCGGCGATAATCCGTGCCTCGGCGTCATGGCGGACGGCATTGAGGACCGCGTGATCCAGGTTTTCGGCGGTTAGTCGCCGTCCGAGGGACTCGCTGGCTGCCACGCTGCGTGTCCCCACCAGGACCGGACGACCGGTTTCATGCTCGCGTCGGATTTCGTCGATGACCGCCCTCCATTTGGCGTCTTCATTTGAAAATATGCGGTCCGGACACGTGGACCGCCGGCAAGCGCGCCGGGGCGGTATGACGACCACGGGAAGACGATAAATCTGCCAGAGTTCGGTGCGAATCTCTGCCGCGGTTCCCGTCATTCCGGCCAGCTTCCCGTAGAGACGAAAAAAACGCTGGAAGCTGATCCGGGCGAGGGTTTCCCTGGGCAGATTAATTTCGAGACCCTCTTTTGCCTCGATCGCCTGGTGGAGACCGTCGCGCCAGGTCCGGTCGGGCATAAGCCGTCCCGAGAATTCATCAATGATGACCACCGTCTGATTGGTGACGACGTATTGCTTGTCCCGAACAAAGAACTCCCGTGCAGTAATCGCCTGGACGACAAGTTCTTCCCGGAAGCGGGCACCTCCCCAAAGGGCACCGAGGGATGCGGCCATTTCGTCCAGACGGGTCTCTCCGGCGGCGGTCAGGCTGATTTCGTGATGCCGCCGGTCGACCTGGTAGTCCTCTTCCGGTGCAAGCCGCGCGGCCAGAAAAGCGGCTTCGGCAACAGCTTGCGCATGCGCCGGGTTCTGACCCGCACCCGAAATGATCAACGGTGTGACCGCCTCGTCCACAAGCACCGCGTCGGCTTCGTCGATAATGGCGCACCCGAGGCTGCGCTGAACCAGGCCGTTGATCCGGTCGGGGCCGCGTCCGGTCAGTTTCGCCAGCAGCGCCGCGGAAAGCCCCTGGATGTTGCCCAGGGTAATACGGTCACGCAGAAAATCGGCCGCGACCTCCTGGCTCGTGCAGTAGGTGATGTGAGCGTCGTAAGCCTGCCGCCGTTGTTCCGGGCCCGTGGCGTTTTCCACCCATCCGACCGTCAATCCGCAGAACCGGTAAA
>CAZYGG010000124.1:0-5409 GCA_964647585.1 uncultured Desulfobacterales bacterium | reverse complement strand
CCATCTTGCTTCTAATGAAGTCGAGCCCCGTCGCTACGCTGGTAATTCCTCCAATCTCGCTTAGTATATCAATCCCCTCTCCGGCTTGTAACATTGTACTCTCCTACTATTCCCTTAGAAGTTATATGCGCTGCTCCCAAACCGGCGTTTGCCAGGCAACCGCATACGAAAGGAGTCTCAATCCCGGCTGGCGCTTTGCATGTGATGCGTTTCGCAAGCGCCCCACCTTCCCATCGGATTGAAACCGGCGTTATATTGGATCTGATCTCAAATATTGTTTTGAGACGGCAATCAATCAAAACTTGCTGATAGTATCTCCTCCAGATTCCGTTTCGGGACATGGTGGACCTGCTGTTCATCCCGCCAGTATTTTATATCACCATCCGGCCCCACCTGTTCAAGGACGATTTCTTCGGCCGGCTTCCCGATTGCCAGCACCAGCAGGACGTCAAGCTCAGCGGGTATACCACACGATTTCCGTAGCTTTGGCTTGTTGATGGCCCCGAAAATACAGCCCGCCAGGCCCATTTCCCGAGCCCCCAGCAAGATGCTCTGGCTGGCGATGCCGTGATCGCACCAGAAATTGGTGCTGATGCGGGTATCACCACAAATGATGATATAGGCCGCGGGGCGTTCACCGGGAGCCGGCCCCGGCCAATCTTTCAGATAGGCGGCCCACCCCAGACAGGCAAAGATCTCTTTGTTTTTATCCGGATTGGTTGAGGTGATGTATTTAAGTGGTTGGCGGTTGGCAGCAGAGGCCGAGCAGCGGGCCAGGTCAATCAGGTCCCGAAGGGTTTCGGGGGCCACCGTGTGGCTTTGGTCAAAGCGGCGGCAGCTTCGATTTGCCTTGATCAGATCAGCGAGCATCATCACCCCCGTGGCAGGGGAACCTTTCCTGGACCGGCATGTGGCGTTCGATCCAGGTAAGCACCTGGTCAAATTCGGATTGCATTTCCATCAGCGCTTTGCCCCGGTGACTGACCTGACTTTTCTGTTCCCGGGGAATTTCGGCAAACGTCTTTTCAAAGGGGGCATAGTAAAAAACAGGGTCATAGCCGAAACCATTGTCGCCGCGCGGGGCCGTGAGGATCTCCCCCTCACAGCGGCCTTCATAGGTCAGGGCGGGTCCTCCGGGAACCGCGATAGAGATCACGCATTCAAACGCGGCCCGGCGATCAGCGATACCGTCAAGCTCACTTAAAAGTTTTTTACATTTGTCTTGATCGGTTGCGTTTTCACCGGCCCAACGGGCGGAGTGGACCCCGGGGGCGCCGTCTATGGCCGGCACGATCAGCCCGGAATCGTCGGACAGGGCTGGAAAACCCAGCACCCGCGCGGTGAAACTGGACTTTTTATAGGCATTTTCCTCAAAAGTTTCGCCGTCTTCCACAACCTCCGGGATGGGGCCAAAGTCGTCCAGACTTTTGATGTCCACCGGATACGCTTTCAAAAGGTCGGATATTTCACTGAGTTTGCCCTGGTTGCGGGTGGCAATGACCAGGGTTATGGTATTGTTCATCGAAACCTCGTGATAATCTGGTCCGCTGCCGGACCGGCAAGCTTACGCCTTTTGACTTCGAATTCAGGGCAAAAGGTTTTTTATAAAATTTGAGCAACTCTCACTACTAAAATAGACAGCCATTTTTGTAAAGATTTTTTCAATATCGTTTGCCTTATTATATTTATCCGGCTGGATGGTAGCACGGTTTTAAAGTAATGCTTTACAATAATGGGCATTCCGGCAAACGATATTAGGGATTGAAGTTTTTTTTATACAGTGTAAGTATAAGAGACTGTTGTGTAAATGCCCCATTTGTTGGCCAACAACCTGGGCAACGAGGATAGAGCAACACGCTTTTGCGTTGGCACTCGTTGCAAGTGCCTGAAGTGATCTAAAGTTAAGGTATCCTGCTGATTTTATTGAAAACAGTGGCGCGTAGCGCCGCATTAACTTTAGTCACTTTAGTCACTTTTAACTTGCCGGGACGACAACCCGGACTTGAACCGCGATCCATGGTTTCGACATGAATATAAAGCATCGCCTGCAACTGGTTTGTCTGCTTATCGTCCTCGTTATCCTGGCCGGTACCCTGGGGTACTATGCCATGTTCGGTGGTAAATACGGCATCTGGGAGTGTCTCTACATGACGGTGATCTCCATTACCAGTGTCGGGTACGGGGAGGTTATCGAAATCACCGGCAATGTCCCCGCCGAGATTTTCACGATGGTGTTGATTATCTTTGGCATGAGCATCATCCTCTATGGGCTGGGGGCCATGACAGCGATTTTGATCGAGGGTGAACTGTCGGGTATTTTAAGGGAAAAGAAAATGAAAAAAACAATCAGCAAACTCAATAACCATATTATTGTTTGCGGAGGCGGGCAGACTGGCCTGCCGGTCATCATGGAGCTGGTCAAAAACCGCGAGTCCGTGGTGATGATCGAATCGGATCAGGATTCCATCGACCGCTGCCTGACATTCGTTGAGGACCTGCTCTACATCCAGGGCGATGCCACCGAGGACGAAAATCTTCTGGCGGCCGGGATTGAAAATGCCCACGGGGTTGCCATCTGCCTGCCTTCCGACAAGGACAATCTTTATATCACCATGGCCTCCCGGATGCTGAACAGCAAGATCCGCATCATTTCCAGCCTGACCAACGTTAAACTCCAGCCCAAGCTGACCAAGGCGGGCGCCAACAGTGTCGTATCCCCCAATACCATCGGGGCGCTGCGGATCGCTTCCGAGATGATCCGGCCCACGGTGGTCGATTTCCTGGACTCCATGCTCAGGAGCAAGCAGGGCAACCTGCGGATACACCAGGTGGTGATTACCCAGAGCACAGCGGCGGTCGGGAAGACCCTGGGGAACTCCGGCCTGTCCGAGCGATTCGGTCTCCTGGTCCTGGGTGCCAAGAAACCCGGCGGTGAAATCCAGTTCAATCCCGGAGCCAAGCTGCAGATCGAACCGGGACTGACCATGATCGTGATGGGGGAGGTGGACAATATCGCGATAGCGCAGAAGGACTTTTGAGCGCAAAGGGTTCAAGGATAGCGCGTTCGCTTCACTACGTGCCGAGGGGAAAAGGCCCAGGGTAGGGGCCGAGGGTTCGAGGATTCAAGGGGGCAAGTGAACTTCAAAGTTCCCCTAAGGCCTAAAGAATATGGACTTCAAATTCCAAGCCCTTAGCACATCGACTAAATCTTGTAGGGTTTTATTGGTTTTCACTTGAATCCTTGGCCCCTTGTTGCCACAGCGACTATCCCCTGTCTTTCACTCTATTGACCCGACGCGGAATATATGCGAATTATGACCTGCAATAGATTTTACCCTCTGCGCCATGCGCTCTGCTCTATGCGAATTTGAGGCCCATGCTCCAGGAACTCTCCATAAAAAATTTTGCGATCATTGATGATCTCACCATGCGCTTCAACGATGGTTTTACCATTCTGTCCGGCGAAACCGGGGCCGGGAAATCCATTATTATCAACGCGGTGAACCTGCTGCTGGGCAGCCGGGCCTCGGCGAAGATGGTGAGGACCGGAGCTGAGACCGCGGAGTTGGAGGCGCTGTTCGGTATCCCGGCGGAAAGCCGGGCAGCTCAAATCATGGCTGCCCAGGGCTACGGCGCCGAAGAGGGCCTGATTATCAGAAGGGTCATATCCGCCACTGATCGGCACCGGGTTTATATAAATGGACGCCTGGCGAACATGCAGAACCTGGGGGCCATCACCCGCAGCCTGGCCAGCATATCAGGCCAGCACGCCCATCAGGTGTTGTTAAGGGCGGAAGAGCAGTTGGGTATCCTGGATCGGTTCGGGGGGCTGGATGACCAGCGGGCCAAGGTGGCCGCGGGGGTCGGGCAAATTCAGGACCTGATCAAAGCGTTGAAACATTTAAAGGCCCGGGAAAAACGCAGTGCCGAGCAGCGCGAGCTGCTCAAATTTCAGAAAAACGAAATCGATGCGGCCGATATCAGCCCCGGTGAGGACGCAACGCTGGAAGGTGAGCGCAAACGGCTCAAGTATGCGGAAACTTTATATGGGACGGTCTTTCAGAGTGTGGAGACCCTCTACAGCGCCGAAGGCGCGGCAGTGGAGCGGCTGGGTGCGGCCAGGGCCGATCTGGAAAAAGCCGGTGATATTGACCCGGTTTTGACCCAAAGGGCCAAAGCGCTGTCCGAGGCGGTTTTCCAGGTGGAAGATGTGGTCCAGGAACTGCGTTCCTATCTCGGTAACATCGAGGTGGACGACAAACGGCTGGAAGAGGTGGAAGAGCGGTTGGATGTGATCGGCCGCCTGAAGAAAAAATATGGCGGCGCCCTGGATGCGGTCTTTGCGTATCGGGACGCCATAGACGCAAAGCTGGCGGAAATCGAAAACCTGACCGGGTCTGTAAGCAAAACAGAGGCAGCCCTGGCAGCCGCGAACCGGAAAATCGGTGGCCTGGCGGTAAAACTCTCCCAGAAGCGCAAGCAGGCTGGCACGCGGTTGTCCAAACTGGTGGCGGCGGAGCTTGCCGGGCTTGAGATGCAGGGGACCCGCTTTGCGGTGGTGGTGGCACCGATTCCGGCGGATGAAAAAGCGGGTGCCGGCCTGGTTTTTCAAGACTGTCTGCTCACGGAAAACGGGATCGACACCGTTTCGGTTCTGATCGCGCCCAATGTCGGCGAGGACTTAAAGCCCCTGTCAAAAATTGCTTCCGGGGGTGAGCTCTCCCGGGTTGTCCTGGCCTTGAAAGTCATCCTGGCCGGCAGCGAATCGGTGGAAACCGTTGTGTTCGACGAGGTTGATGCCGGCATCGGGGGGGGCGTGGCCGAGGTGGTCGGAAAGAAACTGGCCGACCTGGCCGGGCATTGCCAGGTGATCTGCATCACCCATTTGCCCCAGATTGCCCGGTTCGGGGACCATCATTTCCTGATCTTCAAGAAGGTCAAAAATAAGCGGACCCTGACCTTCATCGAACCCCTGGATGTCGAACAGCGGGTCCAGGAGATGGCCCGGATGCTGGGCGGGGTCAAAATCAGCGCCACGACTGTAGAACATGCCCGGGAGCTTCTGGGGCTTCGAGCTTAAAGCAGAGGTCAGATATCAGACGTCAGCGGTCAGGTTCCATTTCCTGACGGGAGGGATTTTCGGGCGGGGAATATTCGGAACCAGAGCCCGAATTGTACAGCTGACAATATCCAATTGATGTTTTTCGTTTTTTAGGCAATAATAGTCCTGATCTGATAGCAGAAAATTCGTGGATCAAATTCGTTTAGGAGGCTCTATGAAATCAACATTGCGTCTATTGCCCGTTGTAGTGCTAATGACCGGTCTGTTGCTGCAGGGGGGGCTGACAACCGCCTTGGCGGATTACAAAACCATCAACACCGCTCAATTACAGCAGATGCTGGATTCCC
>CAZYGG010000123.1:0-5419 GCA_964647585.1 uncultured Desulfobacterales bacterium | reverse complement strand
TTACTAGTGGGCATATCCAATTGAATTTATTTGGTTCTTAACCGGACACTACTGACATCCCCTATATCATTAAAGTCATAATCTTCCTGACCAAGGTTGGGAGTAGTAGGGCAATTGTCTGTATAATCCGCAATACTATCACCATCGGTATCGACATTGGATTCATCTGGTTTGATTACCGCTGATTTTGAGCAAGCACATTTCGGCCAGGCAAAATATAAAGTCCCTATATTTTCGCCACAAGAATTCATTCTCAAGTGTATATAATTATAATATTTGTCATCATAATGATACCCTGTGTGAGTTGAATATTGCCTCTCAATTGCGTTGCACCAATTGCGTTTTTCCAACCATGCAGATTCGGCCTCTTCTTGTGATGAAAAAATGTAGAACGGTTGGGGAATATCGGTTGGCGGACAGGCTGCATCTGGCGCAACTAAATACTCCGGTTGAACGTCGCAAGCATCGCCAATATCATTAAAATCAAAATCTTCCTGGCCCGGGTTAGTGGTATTGGGGCAATTATCTGCGTAATTCTCAACACCATCCCCATCTGAATCTATCCCTACTTCGCCCGAATCGATTACCCGGGCACAATGGCAGACTTTCGGCCAAACAAACTTCATGCTCCCCACTGGGTCACTATTGCAGTTACGCCAAGCGTAGCTCCAGTACATATAATAATCCTTAGAAACTTTTCTATAACTATCGCAGTATGTTCCGGCGTTTGAAGCCCTTAAAGTGTTAAGTGCTGCCGTTGCTTCGGTTTCACTTTGGTATAAGCTGTAAGGAGCAGATACATCTACTGGGCAAGTTGAATTAGGATCTCCTATAATTTCTGCATTACACAAAGGAGCATAAAAAGTTATTATCAATACTACACAATATTTCATTATATTGAATTTCCGGTTCAACATTACTACCCCCCATAGAGATAAAGCTTAAAATTGTATTTCAAGTAGTAAATTACTGTAAAAAGTAAGAAGACGTGTGAACGCTTTGGCCAAAATGCTTTAGAAAACAATGCTATGCCGTACTACCATTTTTAATTCAGGTCGACTGAAATAGAGCACAAACCGGTCTCTTTTTCATCTCTGTGGCGTTAACCATTCCAACTTAGCTTAATCGATTATCTTGACGATAGGGTTAACGATCAACTACGCCCGATAAGATAGGTTGATCCGCGAAATGCAGGTGGGAGAATTGGTCTTCAATAACCAAGTCGAGGAAAATTAATCAAACTGTGAAACCTTTGTCAATAGAAGGTTTATAAGAATTTTCCATAGAGCTTGAAAGTACAATTTATGCACAGTTTAGTGTGCAGGCATGCACTGAAAGTTGTGCAAAGGTTGGTATCAAAGAGAAAAATATAAAGTCCTGAGAGGTTGTCGTGACATGATGCCACGCCCACAAAGAAGAAAAGGGAGTTCGCACTTTTAAGCGAACCCCCTTCTTGATCCTTTCTCTAAATAGCCTATCGCTATTTTATCAATCTAATGGAAATGGTATGGATGCCGCTTAAACTACAGCAGCCCATGTTTTCCCTATCTATTCTATCCATCCACTAACCCGCGCTTTCTTTGCCTTCTGACCGCGTAGTAAATGCCGACCAGCAGTAATCCAAAACCCAGCGTCAGGATAAGCGCCTTCTGAACAGCGGTGGTATTCATGGCCACATAGCTCGCCGCAACCACGGGCGCCAGAACGATCCGCGTGAGCACCCGCAGCGTTTCATGATCGGCGATGAAGTCGGCAACCGGGGGTGAATAGCGGTAGTAGGTTTTAACGAACCACTGCCCGGCACGGCTGGGCAGCAAGTAAATATCCCGGAACTGCCGCAGTATCTTCACGTGGGGTTCCAGGAGTGACCCGTAGGCTGCCGTGGCAATGAAACAGCCGCCACCGCCGCCGGAGGCACCCACCGCTGCCGTTGCTGCGCTGGATCCGGCTGAAGCCGGTCCCACCCCGAAGGCGGACAGATGGTCCACCCAGAAAGTGACCCGGCCATTGACATAGTCGGTCAGGATGATCCGACCAGCCGGAACGGCTGCGAAGTTACGGCTGACCATGGCGTGCATGGAGTCAGCCTGGTAGATCACCATCTGCCCGGCTTCGAGCGCCCCTTCCGGGACGTTGGCCGGGTCAAAGGCCAGGGTGATCTCAAAGCGTTGCCGGTTGGTGTTGGAGACAGTTTCACCATCCACGTCGGTCATCACGATCTCGACGATTTCCGAACCGGTGATCACGCTGCCGATACCGGCCGCGCCCGGGTTCGCTTCAATCACGGCCACAAAAACTTTATTAATGATCTCGCCGATCAGGCCGCCGGGCGGCAGATTGACCGCCGCGTTGCCAATAGTCCGGGCTGCGCCGACGATCATCGGATCTATGATCGGCGAATCCTGTGGCGCCGTCGAAGCCTTGACGTAGATATAGACCAGGGTTTCCGGGGTTCCGGTGGTCACATCTCTGTCATCCGTGATGTCTGCGTTCACTGTAATGGTGAAGGTTTCATAAGGGGCATGATTAAACGTCCAGGCCAGATTGGCGTTGTCCCAGTTCAGGGTCAGGGGGCTTCCATTCAGGGAGACCTCAATTTCACCGGCGGTGCCGTCAAAGGTGGCCGGGGTCACTGCCCCGGCTCTGGCGGTGATGGACACATCGACACTATCCGGAATGCCGTCAGCCGGCACGGTGGTATCCGCCCCGGGAACCGCATTGACTTTAATCAGGGTCCTGGGCGTCAGGGTAAGATCCGCCGTCTGGGGCAAGGGGTCGGCTATGCTGGTTGAAACGTCATGATACCCCTTCTTATGGGCGGTTACTACATACGTAACCCCAACGCCGGTATAGGCAGATGGCCCCAACAGGGAGTACGACCCGTCGGATGGATCGGCCAAGGTCCTAACCGGATTCCCGTCCCCATCCACAATGGGCACCCCATCTGCTGTGGCCGAGATCACTACAGCAGTGCCTTCCTCAAAAGGCACCACATCCCCGGTCAGGGTCACGTTCCCGCTGATGGTACCCGGGAGGGATAATTTTTCCAAAGTAACGATACCCAGTTCATCGCCGGTCACCTCTTTACCCACATGGTTGTCGGCCGAGATAAAGAAGCGATAAATCACACCCGGAATCTTCCGAAAGGACTCAGCCTGACCAGAGTCGTTGGCCCCTGAATTTGAAAAATCGAAGGTGCCATTCGACTGAATAGCCGTAGCAATGGACGGTTTGTGCTTGGCCGTCACCTTGCCGTTCAACAACTGGCCGCCGGAATCGGATACCACTGTACCACCGTAAACCAGTACTGGAACAACTCTGTGAAACAGGGTCTTAACCGTATCCAGGGCCGCAGTTTGCAGCGGTCACCGCAACGCCTTCCAGGTCCAGGGCGCTATACAGGTAAACATTGGCGCCCGGCCCGCCGGCAACTGTAAAAGGCACATTCTCGATTGAACCGCTGACTTCATAATTCCCTTCCATTGGCGTAATCTCCATCGGTATGCGCACATAAAAGGAGAATGTCCGGGTGGGGATCTCACTGTCAACCACCGTCACCTGGTAGACCCCTGGGGCAGGCCGGGAATCGTTAGAAAAGGATACGCGATACTCAGGGGCGCGGACTGAACCGCGGTAAAAACAGGGTCGGTGGTGTCACTTAAAAGAACCGGGAACGCCAATCCCAGATCGGCCCAGTCGGCATCGGTGTTATCCACGGCCCCCACGAGCACCGGTACTTTCCCCTTGCTGTCAACACCCTGGTCAAAGACGCCGTTGTCGTTGGCATCGATTCCGTAGCCCGCCTCCGGTTTAAAAAGCTCCGTCTGGGTGAGTGAAAAATCGAACGCCGACAACACGGCCACATCCGGTTTTACCATGAATAGAACCGAAAAAAGA
Organism: uncultured Desulfobacterales bacterium; assembly: GCA_964647585.1. Taxonomy (GTDB): domain Bacteria; phylum Desulfobacterota; class Desulfobacteria; order Desulfobacterales; family CAJINA01; genus CAJINA01. Next base: position 1,522 of record CAZYGG010000123.1, on the reverse strand, counting down.
GTTACCGTAATAGGCAATAGGGTCGCCCCACAAATCAGGCATGACACCAATGCCGGGTATATGCTATGTTTGACCCGATTTTGGTACAAGCTGTCTCACAGGGGATCTCAGTTAGGAATGCAATAAAAATATCGTCCAGGAAGACAGCGCCCCTGGAATGATGATTTTCTGGCTATCGTAAATACAGATGACTTTTTCGGCGTTTCCGCGGAAAAAATAGGTGAATTGATCGTATCAAATCAATGACAATGCAAATATCCGACTGTCCAAAAGCCCATCCGGATGCGGTCCTGAGAGAGGAACTCGCAGGACAATACCTGCTGTTCCACCTTGACTCCGGGGCGCTGTTGGGCATCAACCAGACCGGTGCCTTCATCTGGAGACTCCTTGATGGCCAGGCGTGCCTGACTGACATCACCGATAGGATGGTATCTTTCTTCAAGGTTTCGCCGGCAACCGCCCGAAAGGATCTCGCGGCATTCTTAGAAAAGCTGGCCGCCAACGATCTGCTGGCCGGGAAGCACGGAGAGGCCGCATGAACGCACCCTGCCTTCCGGTTATGAAGTCACCGCGCACGGTGGACATTGCCATCACCCACCAGTGCAACCTGCGATGCACCTACTGCAGTCACTTTTCTAGTGACAGCGATGTGGGCTACGATCTGGCAGCCGAAGAGTGGCTGAATTTCTTTGCAGAGCTGGAGCGGTCTGCTGTATTACAGGTTATTCTGCAAGGCGGCGAGCCCTTTGCACGCGAAGACATCCTCGCGATCATCGGCGGTATTATCCACCACCGGATGCGCTTTCAGATACTTTCCAACGGGACCTTGATCGATGACCGGCTGGCGGCGCATGTCGCCCAGACAGACCGCTGTGACAGTATCCAGGTGTCCATAGATGGGTCCCGGGCTAACATCCATGACAAACACCGGGGCCAAGGGGCCTTTGACCGGGCAATGGCCGGTATTGAATCCCTTAAAAGGCACAAAATAGATGTGGCTGTCCGAGTTACTATTCACCAGGAAAATTTCCGGGATCTACCAGATATCGCCCGTTTTTTATTGGAGGATATCGGATTGGACGGGTTTTCCACCAATGCTGCTTCACATCTAGGGCTATGCCGTCAACACGCAACGGTGGTTCAGCTCGATGCAGCTGCCCGCAGCGAAGCCATGGCCCTGCTCGTTGACCTCGATCAGCGCTACCCCGGCCGCATCAGTGCCTCGGCGGGACCGCTTGCAGAGGTAAAGCTGTGGACCAAACTGCTGGCCGCCGCCAACAGGAAGCAGGTACCGGCCGGCAGCGGTTGCCTGAGTGCCTGCTCAGGTCCCATGGATACGCTGGCCATACGTGCCGACGGATGCATGGTACCCTGCGTCCAGCTAAACCACATACCCTTAGGCCGCATCAACCAGGATAACCTGCAGACGGTGTGGCAAACCCACCCGGAATTAGACCGGCTGCGCCGCAGGTACAAGACCCCCTTGTCTGATTTTGCATTCTGCCGCGATTGTAAATACATT
>CAZYGG010000122.1:0-5852 GCA_964647585.1 uncultured Desulfobacterales bacterium | reverse complement strand
GAGGGGTCAAGGGGCCAAGTGTTAGCTCTTCGAGTTTTTATTGCGCGAAAATAGAGCTATAGTTAAGAATATGTTCCACTGCTTTATCCTGTCATTCTGAGGAGCGTAGCGACAGGCTACAGTTTAACTGCTTCCAGCGATACGCTACATTTCAGCGTCGCCCGGGCGATCTTTTCAAACTGCGGCGTAATATCCGAGACCGCAATGTGCGTTTTTCCGGTTTTCTTAAGGCGGGCATCCATATCCGGTCTCTCTTCCAGGAACCGTTTAACCTCCGCCGCCACACTCACCGATGAATCAATAATCTGTACCCTTTTACCGATTTTGCGCTGAATAACCGATTTTAGCAGCGGGTAGTGCGTGCAGCCTAAAATCAGCGTGTCAATCTGGCGGACCTTCAGGGGATGCAGGTATTTTTTTACGATCATGGTGGTTTCCGGCCTCTGCAGCCAGCCCTCTTCGACCAGGGGAACCAGCAGGGGACAGGCCGCGGAATAAACACGGGCCTCCGGATGCAAAGCGGCAATCTGCTTCTCGTAAACACCGCTGGCCACCGTTGCCCGGGTACCGATGACGCCGACACACCCGTTCCGGGTAGACTTCAGGGCCGTTGCCACCGCCGGGGCAATGACTTCGAACAGGGCTACATCATATTGGCCGGCCACCGCACCCGGGGCCACACTGGAAGCGGTATTGCACGCCATGACCACCATGTGAGCACCCCGGTCCAGCAGAAACCGGGTATTTTGCAGAGCATAATCAATAACCGTGGCCGGGCTTTTATTCCCGTAGGGTGTCCGGGCGGTATCACCAAAATAGAGGATATCGTACTCGGGCAGCTGTTCCCGCAGGGCTTTCACTACGGTCAGCCCCCCTATACCGGAATCGAATACACCTATCATACCATATCACCGCTTCTATTTTCGTGGTTGTTTTTACAGGCTGTAATCGCTATAAAATGGATTTAGAAGATGAAACCACTGGTTTTAGGTATTACGTTTTAGGTGTTAGGCTAACAAAATAGGACAGTCAGAACAGATATTTAAGACTTAAAACCTAAAACTTAAAACATTTTTGGAGTTCTTTATGACCAGCCAGCATCAACCCCCGGCCATGAGCCAGAAAATATTCAGCCTGAATCTTTCCACAGAAACCATATCGGTCTACCTCATGTGCTGTGGCCTCACCGACGCCGGTTCAACCCTCTCCACCCCAAACATGCTGGAAATCTGGAACGGCAGTGAAGCCAGCCTGCAGGAAGGGCTCGACACCCTTGAAGAGAGGAAGATCTTAAAAAAAATAATCTCGGACCAGGACAGCCGGGATATCTACATCCTGACAAACACGGCTGGTTGGGACGGAACATAAACTTCAAAGTTCCCCGTTCAGAGGTTCCCGGTTCAGGGTTTAAACCTTTGAACCCTTGAGCCTCTGAACCCTGTACCCCGATTTAACATCGAACATCGAACGTCCAACATCGAACTTCGAACTACAGTCGCCTGCGGCGTCCAGTTAATTCTTTTAAATCAATTGGCCCGACAGGACCATTGTCAACGTTCGATGTTGGGCGTTAGAGTTTTTCAGCCTCTGAACCTATGCCTCTTCCGTCTCCCGCCTGGCAATTTCCTGCCGGACCCCTTCCCTGATAGTGTCATCATCCCGATCGGTGCGCATGCCCGGGCAGGCGCGGGCCATGGCATGCCAGTTGCCCACGTCCACCAGGATGCTTTTGAGAAAGGGCCAGGCCCGGCACATATCCGGCTTTACGGGATGAATGGTGCAGGCGCCATCCTTACAAAAAACACAATAGCCATCCGCAGCCTGGGCCAAAACCGGCCGATCGCCGGACATCTGGCAATAGGTTTTGACGAAATCAGCCGGATCCGTGCCGATAAACGCACTGATTGCGGCCACATCCTCCGCCGTCACGTAGGTCCCGCCGTACCCATGGCAACAGTCACCGCACTGCTGACATTCAAACAACATATCCGGATTCACCTTATCCGACATCGCGCCGGGTCTCCATGGCTCTTTTCAGCGTCACCTGGTCGACAAATTTCAGGTCACCGCCCACGGGCACACCCGAAGCAATGCGGGTGACCCGCAGAGATCGTTGCGCGAGCTGGTTGGAAAGGTAATCCGCAGTGGCTTCGCCCTCGACACTGGTGCTGGTTGCGAGTACCACCTCGACAATCTCTTCAGCGGCAAGTCTGGCCAGCAGTTCCCGGATACGGATTTTATCGGGACCGATACCATCCATGGGTGACAGCACACCCCCCAGGATATGGTAAAGGCCGCTGAAAGCCCCTGATTTTTCCAGGGCCACCATATCGGCGGGCTGCTCCACAACACACAACCGGGACTTGTCCCGGTGCGGATCGGCGCATATTCGGCAGACCGGCCCATCACTCAATGAGTAACACCGGCTGCAAAGCCGGGTTCTTTCCTTGAGATCCCGGATGGCGTCCGCCAGTTGTCCGGCTTCCCGACCGGGAGACCTTAAAATGTGCAACGCCAGCCGTTCTGCAGTTTTCTCACCGATTCCCGGAAGCCTGGAAATCTGTCGAATCAAATTAAGAATTGAGTCTGGGTAGTGCTGCATGATAAAGAAGCTGCCCCACGAATGTTAGTAAATGCGATTCGCTTTACGAATTCATCAAAAAAGCCCCGGGATGTTCATACCGCCGGTGAGTTTGCCCATTTCCCCCTGCACCATTTCCTGGGACTTGGCCAGGGCGTCGTTCACCGCTGCCAGCACCAGGTCCTGCAGCATCTCCACATCCTCAGGGTCCACAACTTCCTTTTCGATTTCAAGTGATACAATCTGCTGCTTGCCATTGGCAACCACCTTGATCATCCCGCCGCCCGCAGTGGTCTCAACCGTTTTCTCGGCAAGCTCCGCCTGCATTTTCATCATTTTGGATTGTAATTTCTGGGCCTGCTTCATCATGCCGCCCATACCCTTCATACCTTTCATACTTGCTTCCTCCCTACCTTTTTAAAACCGCCTCTATATACCATCCCACCTATGAGACGGCGCCTATTTCCCCTTTTCGGACAGTGATCTGACCTCCACAACTTCACCTTTAAAGATCTCGATCGCGTCCTCAATCAAGGGATGACTCAATACATCCTGCTTGCGTTTATTGTCCAGTTTTTTTTTAGAATCGTTCTTTTTCCGGCCGGCCATATCGGCTTTCATGACAACCGTCACCGGGCGCTGAAAGAAATCGCTGCAGGTCTTTTCCAGCCTGGCACTGTTTTCCCGCTTTCTGAGGCGGTTGATATTGAACTGATTGCCGGGCACTTCAAGGGTTACCGTTTCGGCGGTCACCTCCAGCAGTTTCGCACTCGCCAGGGCCCCGCCCAGGGGGGGATGTTCGCGGGCGATAACCTCCAGGAGCTGCGGCCAGAGGGCTGACAGGTCTTTTTCATTTACAGCCGTTTCCCCGACCGGGTTGTCGGCCGGCGGAGGCGGAACCGGGTTAAAACCGGCAGCCGGCTCCTTGATTGCTGCGGGGATTGTTGCCGGAATTGTTTCCGGCGGCTGGGCGGGGACAGGGCTGCCGGCCGAGACCGGTATCACCGGAGGGCCCCCTTGCGCAAAATCTTCGCGGAGCATATCCAGTTTTTCGATAAGCTCCTCCACCGGAAGTGCCGGCTGGGCCTCGAGCAACCGGAACAGAACCGTCTCAAAAGCCAGTTTGGGACTGGCGGCAAACTTGAGGGCCGGCACCTCTTCCGCCAGAATCCTGAATACCTGGCTGAAAAGCGTGGGGGCCGCCCCGCGGGCCTGTTGGGCCAGACGTTCACGCTCATGGTCGGGGGCATCAATCAGCTTCTCGGTCTGCCGGCCCATGCCAACCACGATAAGGTTCCGGAAATGTTCCACCAGATCCGCGTACAGTCTCCGGATATCCGTACCCCGGTTGTAGGCTGTTTCCAGGATGTCGAGCAGCCCGGCCAGATCCTTTTGCATGATACCGTCGGCCAGATCGAACAACAGGGACCGGTCGACGGCGCCCAGCATATCCAGAAGCTGTTCATGCGCAACCGGTCCGGACGTACTGGAAATGACCTGGTCCAGGAGGCTCAGCGCATCGCGCATACTGCCCCCGGCCTCCCGCGCTATGACACCCAGGCTTTCCAAAGACACCTCCCGTTCCTCCCGGTGGCAGAGCATTTTCATGTGCGCGATTAACGCCTGGGAATCAATCCGCCGCAGATCATGTCGCTGGCAGCGCGAATGGATGGTTATGGGAATCTTATGGGGTTCCGTCGTAGCGAACAGGAACATAACATGCCCGGGCGGCTCTTCCAGTGTTTTCAAGAGCGCGTTGAAAGCGGCCACACTGAGCATGTGGACTTCATCAATGATGTAGATTTTGAACTTGCTGTAAGCGGGCATGTACTTGATGTTTTCGCGCAGTTCCCGCACCTGGTCGACACTGTTGTTGGAAGCGCCGTCGATCTCGAACACATCGGCACTGCTGCCGCCGGTAACTTCCTCACACGATCGACAGGCATTACAGGGGGTGGGCAGGGGCCCCTGGATACAATTCATCGCCTTGGCGAGAATGCGGGCGATGGTCGTCTTGCCGGTTCCCCGGGGACCTGCAAAAAGAATCGCATGGGCCACCCGGTCGGCCAGGATGGCATTGGTCAGGGTGGTGGTAACGTGCGCCTGCTGCACAACCTCTTCAAACGTCTGGGGACGATATTTTCTTGCCAGGACCAGATAAGACATGGGCCTTAGTTAACATGAACAGTCTGTTACGGCAAGCCCGTATGCGGCGGAAAATAACACTTGCACTTTCCACAGCTTACGTTTGCCCGTGATCTTATGCTTGTGCAGCGCCGGTTATTGATTGGCAGTCATTCTGAGGTCTTTTCTCTCGCAGAGGACACAGAGAAAACCAAAGTCAAAACCATAGCATCGCGCAAAGACGCCAAGGCGCAAAGCAAACCAGGTCTTTTCCCGGCTTCGCCGGTTAAAATCTCAAGGACAAGAGAACTCAATGCTATAAAAGCGGTTTTCCGCACGATAGTGCGCCCAATATATGCTCTTGCTTTTCTTGGCGCCTTGGCGGCTTTGCGCGATGCATGCTTTTGATTTTCTTGGCATCTTGGCGCGGCCAGTGGCCTTTAACCTTTTTTTGAGAACCAGGTTCTAAAAGGATAGGGAAATATTAAGGCAGGATGAGACCAACCTGGGTAAAAAATGGCGGAGAGAGAGGGATTCGAACCCTCGGTGCCGCTTTAAACGACACACACGATTTCCAGTCGTGCTCCTTCAGCCAGCTCGGACATCTCTCCGCATTTTCGATGGTGCACCCGCGTTCAGGGCGGTTGCTGCAGGCGGCCCCTGTATGAATCATCCCGGCGGAAAAATCAAGGAAAATATCGCCTGTTTAAAGGGCCCTGCCGGTAAGTGGCGGAGAGGGCGAGATTCGAACTCGCGGAGGACATAGCCCTCAGTAGTTTTCGAGACTACCGCCTTCAGCCGCTCGGCCACCTCTCCTGATAAGTTTCGGTTTCAGATAGTATTTTTGCTTTTTTATGTCAATGGTGATGAATTCAAAAACCCCGAATTCATCAGTTTTACGTGTTAAGTTTTAAGATAGTTTCGCTCGTTCAGCAGAGATGGAGGCCTCCGGAAACCCCCAAGGGGGCGACCTACATGGCGTTTTTGAACTTCCCCTTTAAGACGCGCCGAGCATCGCAGGAAAGGGCGAGGAAGCGAAGTGCTTGTTTGAGCGCCAGCGAGTTGCGCTGAGCGCGCCCTTTCCGAGAAGCGCAGGGCAGCCCGAAGGGCCGCGTCTTATGGGCGTTTTCTTTTGGTTACTTTTCTT
>CAZYGG010000121.1:0-6075 GCA_964647585.1 uncultured Desulfobacterales bacterium | reverse complement strand
GTTCTTGCCCTTGTTACCCAGGTAGATAATACCATTCACCAGCTTCAGGGGTTTGGTCATGGACATCATGGCCCGTTTGGGATCATAATTGAGCAGCAGTTGCAGCTGGTCATTGGGAAGCTTGTTCGATTGGTTGAAAAGGGTGTTCAGAATCCGGCTGAGAAACAGGTCCATCTGCTGCAGTCCGAGTGAAAGGGCCATTCGGTCCCGAAAGAAAATTTCAGAAACATGGTGCTTCAGGCCTTCGATGTCGGGTGTCTCCACCTTGGGCAGAAACTTCGGCAGAATCTGGTCCAGGGGGATCTGGTCCAGTATGCGATTGAGGTTCTTTTCGTGGATATTGTTGAAATAGTCGTTGGTTATGTTCTTGACCGCCTTGGCAAAGCCCTTGAAAATATCGAGGTACTGGGTGAAGGTAAACCCCCTGACATTGAGGCTGTGGGCCAGGATCGCCATCTGGCGTTCCAGGCCGCCGGATGAAATTCCGTCCAGTTTCAAGGCCCGGTGGAACAGCTTGAGCCGATAGTAGATCTGGAAGAAAGTCGCCTTGGTAATCAGGCTCAGATCAATATCGGCGACCAGCTGTTCAAAAAGAACGTTGGCAATGGATTCTATCCTGAAGGTCAGCCCCAGCGCATCGAACTTCTTCTCATGGTAGCTGCCGTACATGGAAGGAATGTCGATCGTAAAGTGCCTTTTCTTATAAATATCTTCCCTGACTTCAAACGTCTGCTCCGTCAGGATCAACGCTTTAAGGCCTTCGAGATAACCCAGCAACCCGGATAACTTGTCACGGATGCTTGTCCGGGTCAGCACCTTCTGGAGTTTCTCCAGGTCGGGGAAGGCCTCCGCTTTCAGCTGGGCCAGGTACTGCTCGGTTTCCACAAAAACCAGATTGTACTTGTGGTAAAGGATTTTATAAAAAATTGAAATCAGCTGAACCCGTCGACGCGCATCAGCGGATCCCGCCTGCATATCCACAAAAAGGTTCACGAAACCATCTTCGGAGATATCGATCAGATCGCCCGGCCAGTCGAAGCCATTGCCTTTGAGGGCGGCTATGACCGCGCTAACCCCGTCGATATAAGGCCCCCGGGTCGCCACCTTTTCGAAAATACTGGGCGGGACAAAGGCCTCGATCGGGCGTTTGTTACGGGTTTCCCAGAATTCCAGAACGGCCTCACAGAACTTGATAATCAGGTTGCTGCTCTCCACATGGCTCTGTTTCCGCAGGAAATGAATCAGGATGTCTTTCCGGTGGGTGAGTTCGTCCAGTTCGGTGGAAATATCCCGCAGGCGGCCCTCGGCTCCAATTTCATTGAAATAGGATGGGAACAGCCGGGTAAGCTGCTTGGCCTGGTTGTAGACCGGTTCTATGCCGCTGTTGAGAAACCCGGTGATATCCCGGGGAAACAGGTCGGTATCTTTGATAAACACACCGCACAGCGACAGGTGAATGGTGAGGTAAGAAAGTAAACGCGGCGACCACTTGGGGTTGTTCTCCACAAGTTCCAGCCAGGTCCGGATATTCTGCAAATGGGCCGGGTTGACCCGCACCTGCCAGTCATTGCCGACGCCGGAAATCATCGGCGCCTGGAATCCGAGGTCGATGATACCGTCGACAAAAAAATTGATCAGTTCGCTTTCACACGTCTTATAGACCCCCTTACCCATGTTGAGCACGCAGCTCAGCGCCGTTGCGGGAAACTCATGGATGCGTACCTTCAGAATGCCGAAGGTCTGCTCAATAAGTTGCATAACCCGGGAATAGCTCTCGTTCTCGATCAACCAGGCCAGGGTCCGGTTGATATCGCGCAGGTTCTCCTCGTGGATTATGGAAAGACCGGGCATGTTCATCATGTGAAAGAGGAAAATGACTTTCCAGTAATTCCCCTTATTATTTTCGCCCCCCTCTTTGAAAAGCGCCTGGGGAATCGCGCGATAGCTTTCAACAATCTGGTTATAGTTCCTCAATCGCACCAGGCTTTCGAGGGTTGCCAGCTCGGTTTCCTGCCCGGCGCGGGCAATCTCTTCCAGCTTCTCTTTTTCCCGGTGAATTTCGGCATGCAGAATATCGGCCAGAATTTCCGGAAGATCATCGGGCCGGTCCGCTGTCTCAGTTGCAGCCCGCATCCATTCCAGGGGATCCGCCTCTGAAAGCCAGTAATCGTAGGTATACCGGTAATACTTGATTAAGAGCCGGTTGATCGCGGCATAGTCCGCCGGGGAATGGCCGTTGCCCTCCGCCAGGGTCCGGGCAATTTTATTGATCTGATAATAACTTCTGATAAATGTCGTGAAATCATCTTCGGAAAAGTCCTGGATACGATCAAAACAGGCATCAATCACCGGCGCGAAACGCGCTATTTCCCCTTGGGCGCCTTTGAGCAGGGTCTGCACATATAAAAGCAGGTTGTCGATGGCATCAGAACTGACCCGCGGGTGACTGTTGGCCGCAATCGCCTGGAAAAAGACATCCATGTAGATACCGGCTGCCGCCGGGCCCTGGGGGTGCTCTTTTAACAAATGGAAATAATCGAGGGCAAACCCGCGGGCTTCCTGGACGATGAAAACCCAGTTGCGGTAAGGGTGGCAGAGTTCCTTCAGGAAGGTATTCAGGCTTTCGGTTAAGCCGTAATACCGTGACATGACCGCCTGCAGGGGAGCATATTCTGCGTCTATGGAAACATCCACGTGGTAGCTGGCAATATTGGCTTCCAGAGCTTGTGATTTTATCTGCAAACCGGCTCCTTTTCGAACAATTTCTCCCGTAAAACTAGTAAAATACCAGAGACATCGCTGCATTTCAAGACAATTGGACGGAGGGTTTGACAGGTATCCGCATTTTAGCCTTGATCTTGGCTTTGGGGATGCCTATATTGCCCGTATCTTCTGGAAATCACATGGAACTTCGACTGATGACCCGACTAAAAAACCAAACTTGGCATGCCCTTGTAAAAGCCTGCCGGCAAGCGCTGTTTATCAGTGTTGCCGCAGTGGCTTTGGGACTGAGCATCAATGCACTTCGCCCGCAGGGTCTTGATCTGATCCGGTCGAGCGAGACCGCCGTTCCCATGGCTGACAGCGTAAACAGTGACAGCCCGCAACCGATCGAATTGACCGACGCGCTGGATAAACTGAAAAAAGGAAGCGCTATTTTTATGGACGCCCGGGCGGAATATGATTACAATGCCGGGCACATCCTAACCGCCCGTAACTACCCGAAAAAGACCCTCGACGTCTGGATGCCTGATTTTTTCAATAATACGCCCCCGGAAGCCCTCTTGATCACGTATTGCAGCGACACCCGGTGTCACCTGGCCGAACACCTGGCCGGAAAATTGTATGAATTGGGCTACCCCAATGTCCGTTTCATGGCTGCGGGTTGGGATGGCTGGCTGGCCGCTGGATACCCTGTCGAGTCGGACTCCACATTCACCAACGATCACTCTTTAAATCAGACGACTGACTGTTCTTCAGGGGAGTGCAGTGACGAGGGGTCCTCATCTGCCGAAGCTGCTCAACGTGACTGGTAATTATACCGATTGCCATAAATACGTTCCGTTATTTTGTCACTCTGAGCGGAGCGAAGAGTCCCCTACAAATCAAGGCCGTGCTTCAATGTGAGGGATTCTTCGTCGTTTCACTCCTCAGAATGACAGGACAGATCAATCGGAGCATATTGTATGCAATCGCTATAAAATCCGTAATTTGAGATAGTTTCTAGTTTCAAAACACGAACCCGTCATATTTACATTTCATCAAACAAAAAAGCCCCGCCAAAATGGCGGGGCTAAAATGGCGGGGCTTTTTTTATGTTTCTTAATGCAGCTTACAATTCAAGGTACGAATCTGAGAACAGGGTCGTGCCGAGAATGACATCCACTGACTTGGCGTAATCCAGCAATTCCTGGGAAAGGCCTGACCGGTCAGGATCTTCTCCGTCCATGATGCCGTAAATCAGGTCGACGATATCCTGGCGTCTACCCTTGGCGATATCGATGAGCTGTTGATCCATCGGATCGGCAATGCAGGAGTACATACCGTATTTTTCCAGCATCACCATGTAGGTCTGGTTCAAGATGGGCCGCAGGGCATCCGGAGGTCCATTGGAAATGTTGGACAGACCGCAGGTAGAAAGCGCACCCGGGGCCATATCCTGCAGCATGCCCTGGAAATCCATCAGACAGATGGCCTGGGCCTGCTGGATGTTGACCGGGGTAACGATCCCGTCCACCCAGATTTTCTCGTTGGGTATACCGGCTTCATTGGCAAAATAGAGAAGTTCGACACAGAGGGCGGCGCGCTCATTTTCATCACGCGGCAGGCCATCCGGTCCCCACATGAGGGCTACAAAATCAGCACCGGCTTCAGCGGTCATGGGCACCATGCGCTCATAACGCTCCGGGCGGCACATGATCGAGTTGACGATGTGCGATTTCCCGGGGACTTCCTTGATCACTTTCAAGGCCGCCTCGATGGCATCGATGTTGGAAGTATCCAGGGCCAGGGGAATATCCGGCACGACGTCCTGGACGACCTCCACAACCCAGGGCATCAGCTCATGCCCGTCCTTTTTCGCAGGTCCGAGGTTGATGTCGATCACATCCATCTCCTTTTCCTTCTGGAAAAGGGCCTCTTCCTGGATCGGTTTGGGATCGCGCTCTTTGAACGCCTTACCGATCTTGGTTGAAATTACGTTTAAGCTCTCGCCAATAAGTTGCATAGAACCTCCCTTCTATTTAATTTCAGTACGGGTGAATGACCCGGGTTCGGTCTGGCTGCATGTTTCCGCCAGGTGACCCCGGGCCAACCGGATCATACCATTTGTGCCAACAGCCGGCTGCTATTTTGACTTGAGAAAAGCCGGAATATGGGCAGCTTCCCGCGGACCGACCGTAATGGCCCAGCCGGGCAACTCTTCCTCGATGTCGCCGACAATTGCCGCAGCGTAGCCGGGGATCACCAGTTCCTGGTGTTTAACCTTATCCATGATGCCGGACTTTTTGACGAACATGCCGACATCATCGCCGGCAAACTTACCGGCGGCCCAGGCCGTCAGAACAGAGAGGCCCTCGGAGTCTTTAATCAGCAACCAGGTGGGTACCCGGCTGCCCTCGATTTCACCGGACACGATAAAGTAAGTCAGGGCAAAGTTCGTGGTCACCAGTACCGGGGAGTTCTCATCCGGGTTGCCAATCTCGTAGATACCCTCTTCCACCGTCATGGGCCGCTGCGGGTCGGTAAAAATATTCAACCGTTCCAGCAGCAGCGGGAAGACCGATTCGCTGGCCAGATCGGAAAACACCACGATACCGCCGTACTTGGCCACGAACATGGCGCCGATGAGGGTCTCCATATCCAGATTGTCGGCCATTGCACAGGGGAAGGTAATGCTGGGAAATCCCACCGCACGGTTGCCGTCTTTCAGCGCAGCCCGGCGCAGAGCAATCTGATCCTCAAGCGCCTGCTTCACTTCTCTGGCTCCCGTGTCAATCACCAGGTCTTTGAGACCCATACCGGTGAGTTTGTCGGAAAGGGCCGTGACCCCGTCAATGGATTCGGCTTTCAATGCCAGCGGGAGATCGTTTTCCAGGGCCAGCGCGCCAAAATCATCCGCATTGGCTTCGGTAGCCGCATACATGAGCGGGCGTTTGAATCCAGCCGCTTCGATCCCTGCTTTCATGACATCCAGGTCCTCGGTCATCAGGACGACGTTGAACTCGGATGTCTCGGCAATCTGTTTGGCCACCGCGCCAAAAGCCGCGGCGTCACCGTTCACGTCATTCACCACGGCCAGTTCAGGCCGCAGGTTAAAGCCGACGCGCTCGTACTGGAAGGCATTCCAGGTCTTCAGTTTGGCTTCCAGGTCGGCCGCGCTGATGTCGGAATTGATCGCCCCGGCAATCAGGGTGGGGTTAAAGAACGTTTTTTCATGTCGGTACTGCACAGTCTCCCCGCCGGTGGTCGTCTTGCGGACACCCGCACCCAACACAACCGGGCGGATGGGCGGCGCCGATGCTTCGGACAGCTGTTCACGGGCTTCATCCGAAACATACGGACAAGCGTCAAGCT
>CAZYGG010000120.1:0-6288 GCA_964647585.1 uncultured Desulfobacterales bacterium | reverse complement strand
GATGTGTAACCCTTGTCATCGGTTTAATCTGTTACCTATGTTATCAGATTGCACGTTTTATGCTGAACTCCCGGTCTTATCTCTTAATCGACTGACACTAATTGTCGCGCTACCTTTCCCCCCTTAAAGTGCAACGCCTATGAAGTCCAAACGACATGACCGCCTCGCCGCCAGGCGTTGATTCTCCCCTCCCTTGACGGGAGGGGCCGGGGGAGGGTGATGCCACCGCTGAAAGAAACCGCTACAGACGAACATAGTTCAAATCCGATTTTCATTGTCCTTCAAATTAAGATTAAGAATATAAAAGGGGCGACTGAAATTCAGCCGCCCCTTTATAGTTGTAACGATATAACGCTATTTCAGCCTACTTACGGCCCGCATACTCCGTGTAGGTCATGGCCACCGTGCGGTAAACCAGGTGGGCCAGTTTTGAAAACGGCGTATAGGCAAACAGGCACCAGATGAGCACCAGGTGTAAAAAGTAGATGCCGTAGGCCAGGCCGGCCATGCCGCCCAGCCGCGCCATCTCGGTTCCCATACCGGTGATGCCCAACCCGGCCACGAGCGCGAGGAGCTGCCAGTCCCAGTAGCTGGTGACCTGGTCCTCTTTGCCCAGCCGGTTCTTGATCAGCAGCAATGAGCCGATGACGAGCGCCACACCACTGGCATTACCCAACCATTTCACTGGGTTGAACTGACTATAAGGGCCCTCGATGTGCAATACCCACTCGGCAATGAAGAAACAATTCGTCACGATGAACAGCCCGATAAAGCTGTAAAATACCATCATGTGGGCCGTGGCCCGGTCTCGGTTGTCACCGCACTCGTTAAACTTGCTGTGAGCCAGGACCGTTTTTACAACCCTGATCAGGGCCTGCACCATGCCGGCGGGCTCAATTTTTTCTTTATCCGTCTTGCCTTCCAACAGCGCATTGGCATGGATATCGGCCAGGAAGTTTTTCAACCCCAGCGCAAATACACCGGCGGCGCCAAAGAAGGTGGGAATCATGATAATGTCCACCAGGTAGTTATGGATAAAATGACTCTGCCAGATCCCGTCCCCGGCCTCACCGAAGATGACCTTGGTAAGCACCGCGGCAATTATGAAAATAACAGCCGGGATACCGAGCAGGATCGGCAGTTTCTTGGGATCCGGTACCATTTTGGCTATGGCCCGGGGGGTGGCGTATTCGGCTATCGTGAAAGCCCGAATAGCAGAGAGCACATCACCCGGCTTGGCACCGCGCGGGCATAAGGAGGTACAATCGCCGCAGTTGTGGCACAGCCAGATATCGGCGTTGCCCACCAGTTTGTCTTTCAGTCCCCATCCGGCTGCAATCATCTCTTTCCGGGGGAACGGTTTGTTTTCCGGGGATATCGGGCAGGCCACCGAGCAGGTCGCACACTGAAAACACTTCTTCAGGTCCTGACCTCCGAGACCGGCAACTTCTTCAATAAACCCCACATCAGGTTCTACAAGATATTTTTCCGCCATATCAATCCTCCTGAATCGGCAGTTGAAATAAAGGGTTGGTACTAAGTTACCATTCCCGGATTAGAAGCCCTTAAATGGGTTCGGGCCAAGGTCTTCGACCATTTCCACAAAATCATTTATGATCTGCGGAACCTTGTGATACTCGTCGATGGCGATCTCAAACTGGGCCACCCGTTCTTCCTCAAGCGCCAGGCTGGCGAGGGCGTCCCCGATCTTTTTCATGCGAATCTCAGCCAGCTCGCTGCCCTTGACAAAGTGGCACTGGTAATCATCCCCGTGCTTGCAGCCCAGCAGGAAAGCACCGTCCAAGCCCTGGGCCAGGGCATCCTTGATCCAGATAACATTCACGGAGCCCAGACAGCGAACCGGGATGATCCGGACGTTGGCATTGTAGCTCAGACGCTTGATCCCCGCCATATCCAGCGCCGGCAGGGCGTCGTTTTCACAGACCAGCCCGAGAATCCGCAACGGCGGATCATCATAGTCGTCCTCAGAAGGTACCGCAATTGATTTGACCATGGAACCGATACTGTCAATGTTGTAATCGGCAAACCCGATGATTCTTTCCGGACAGGCACCCATGCAGGTACCGCAGCGCCGGCAACGGGTCGGGTTCGGCAGGGGGGTGCCCTTCTCATCATCGTCCAGGGCGCCGAACGGACACTCAACCGTACAGCGCTTGCACTGGGTGCAGCGCTGGAAGAAGAAATCCGGGAAGGTCATGTCGCCGGAGCGCGGATGCACCGCAACCCCCCGGTTGACCGACTCGAGACACTGGATTGCTTTAAGAGCGGCACCGGTGGCATCTTCAATGGAGTCTTCCACCGTCATGCTGCGCCTGACCGCACCGGCCGCGTAGATACCGGTTCGCTGAGTCTCATACGGAAAGCAGATGAAGTTGGAATCAACGTAATTGCCGCAGTCGCCGATGTCCCGGAACCCCGGTCCCTGACGATAAGCCAGGTTCACAACCGGGTCGTCATTGGTCGCCGGCACCATGCCGGTGGCCAGGACCACCATGTTCGCCTTGATCTGGATCTCTTTGCCCAGCAGGGTGTCGCTGGCGTCAACAATCAGACCCTTGCCGTTTTTGGCCACACCCGTCACGTCACCCTTGGATAAGAAAATCCCCGGGTCCTGCTGCAGGCTTTTGTAAAAATTCTCCTGTAGACCAGGGGTGCGCATGTGCTGGTAGAGTACGTAGGCCTTGCCGTCGGCGTAATCTTCGCGAACGTACTTGGCCTGCTTGAGGGCCACCAGGCTGGTGACTGCCCCGGTGTAGGTAAAATCGTTGTCACTGCCCTGTCCCGGGCTCTGGATAAAAACGACGTTCTTGGCTTCCTTGCCGTCCGAAGGCCGCTTGATCTTGCCTTCCTTGGCAATCTTTTCGAACTGGTCGTTGGTGACCACGTCCGGCAGTTCGCCGAAACCAAGATGGGTGAATTCGCCTTCTTCCGGTTCATACGGACGCCAGCCAGCCGCCAGTACCACGGCACCGAACAGCTCACCGTTGGGATCCAGCTGCAGGATGTCAAGCTTACCCTCGTTGTATTCCATGTAGAGTTCAGCCTGTTTTTCTACATCGTATTCCTTGCCGTCTTCATCTAACTTCATCTCTTCCGGCAGCGGGTAGGGGCAGTCGAACTCGATCTTCTCGCCGGGTTTTTTAAAGGTCACCGTAAACTCACCGGGCTGCCCGGCCAGGCGGGCTACAACTGTTTCGGTTTTAACGGTGATCTTATCACTGGCTTCCACGGCACTGATCATATCACCCACAGTGGGGTCGATCAGCTCCGCATAGGGAATATCCAGCGGCAGCTGTTTGCGCCAGTTAAGCGCCTGACCGCCGAGTTTGGCTTCTTTTTCCACAATCGTGACTTCAAAACCGGTCTTAGCCGCGTCAAGGGCGGCAGCCATACCGGTCATTCCGCCGCCGATCACCAGGATCTTGCGCGTCAGATTGTCCAGCTTGAAGGGTTCCGGCAACTCGCTCTTTTCCAGACGCGCCATGCTCATGCGGATGTAGTCTTCCGCCATCATCTGAACCACGTCAAAATTGTCTTCGTCTTCCTTTTCCTCATCGGTAAGCGCCGGGAACTGATCGCGCGGGTGGGACCAGACCACGCCTTCCCTGAGGTTGGCACGGTCGACCACACAGCCGTCGAACCGAAACACATCAAAATTCACGCGACGTGAACAAGCGGCAATACCCACAAGATTGGTTCCCGCTTCAACGTCCTTTTTAATAAGGTCAACCCCTTCTTTTGAGCAGAGGAACGGGTGGGTTTGAACCGGCAGCCCTTCCTCCTCGGGCACGTCGCACAACGCTTTAACATCGAGGTTATCCCCGATCCCACAACCTGTGCAAATGTATATACCATATTTTTTACTCATGGATGTCCTCCTACTTCCTTGCCAGAGTTTGAATCGCCTTCAGGGCCATACCGGTCGCGTTCTGGTTGGATGAAAATACATCCGCCGGTTTATTGGCACACCCTGCAGCAAACATGCCGCCCTTGTCAAAATCATTGATAATAAAACCGTCTTCACTGTAGTTCAGATCGGCCGGGAGTTTATTTGCGGCGGCGGTCGGTTGCATGCCGGTGGCAAGGACAGCCATGTCCACTGTCTGCCTGACTTTCTCACCGGTAACTGCATTTTCGGCAACCACGGTTATCGCCTTGCTGTCCGGGTCTTCATTTACTTCGGCAACCTTGCCCTTGATGAAAAACACGTTCTCATCTTCTTTCACCATATTGTAGAACTGCTCGTAGCGACGCCCGGGGCTTCTAATATCGATGTAGAAAATATAAATCTTGGCGTCCGGATACTGGGCGCGGACGTAGGTGGCCTGCTTCATGGAGGCCATGCAGCAGATGTAAGAGCAGTACGGGAGGTGATTCTCATCCCGGGAACCGGCGCACTGGACAAAGGCCACGCTTTCGGGCTCCTTGTTGTCGGCCGGGCAGAGGATCTTGCCTTCCGTGGGGCCGCTGTGGCTGGCCATGCGCTCGATCATCATGTTGGTCACGATGTTCGGGTAGCGGCCAAATCCGAGATTGTCAATCCGGTTGGCGTCATAGGGTTCCCAGCCGGTGGCCCAGACAACCGCGCCCACTTTAAGCTCTACGGTCTGGGCTTCCATGGCGAAATCTACCGCATCGTACTTGCAGGCTTCGGCGATACGTTTTTCATCATCGGTGCCTTTCACCTGGGGTGAAATGACGTACCGGGAAGGGAAAGCCATGGGAAACGGCAGGCCGACGCCCTTGGTCTTATCCATCCCAAAATTGAACTCATCGGAAACTTCCGTCTGGCAGGCGGCTTCGCAGTCACCGCAGGCGGTACAATTTTCGTTTACATACCTGGGATTCAACTTGAGAGTGGCATCGTAGTTGCCCGGTGTACCTTCCACCTTCTCAACTTCGGCCAGGGTGTAAACCTTGATGTTGGGGTTGTCCTTGATCCTTCTGAAATTGATTTCCAGACCACAGGTCGGAGGGCAAAGCTTCGGAAAATACTGATTCAGCTGTGCGACTCTTCCGCCCAGGTAAGGATTTTTTTCGACCAGAAATACCTCATACCCTACTTCGGCCGCTTCGAGGGCTGTGGTCAGGCCGCTGATACCTCCGCCAACGACCATAATGCTCCCACTAGCAGGGGCTGCGTTGTCTTCTGTCATGCTATCCCTCCGTGCATTTGAAAGTTCGTCAAAAAAATACCGTTAACTATCGTGTGTAAATATTTGGTTATGGCTCCAGGGGCGATATCCACTATTGCCGTATCCTGATACCAAATGGATCTTTTCCAGCCAAATTCGAAAAAATCCCTTGAGAATCCGGAAACGGCGCCGGGCCAAAAGGATATCACCCATACAGCGTCAAACCGATGAGAATTGTTCTTACGGATAACCCGTACCGGTCAAAACAAAACCAGCTGCGGGCACTCGGTACTAAAAACCTCCAGGCACCGGTAGGCACCTGGAGGTCTTTATTTATGCAAGGCGACTAATCATCAGTCTATGCGCAATTAGTCCTTGATGATCTTGATGTAATCTTTCTTGAACACATCCCACTCTGCTTTTTCCGGATCATACTTTGAGTTCACAAAGCAGAACCAGTTCTCATCATCCTGTCCCGGGTAATCCGCCTGGTAGTAGAAGCCAGGATAGCGGGTCTCTTTACGATACTGGATGTGACGCAGATGCGCTTCAACAGTCCAGATACGATGGATGATTTCCCAAGCTCTCATCAGTTCGTGCAGGTCGCCAGCAGCAACGCTTTCCCAGTCTTCGCGCATCAGGGCCAGAAGGTCCATGACGACTTCGAGGGATTTGGAGCTGGTCTGGTAGTATGTAGCTGTACCGGCACCGTACTCATGGGTGGCTTTCATCAGGCGATACATCATACCCTCAGGTTTCAGGTAATTCGGGTTGATGTTGGCCGCGGTAGTATACTCTACGTTGTCCAGGTAAGTCCGAACCGGCTTGTATGCCAGGTCGACCAGTTCCTGAGCAGACTGGGCCAGGGCCGGGGCGAAATCCGCATTGTCAGTCGCATAGCGGACCATTGCCTTGGCACACATACGGCCTTCAGCATGGGAACCGGAAGAGAACTTGTGACCGGAACCACCCACGCCGTCGCCAGACGTGAACAGGCCGTTGACCGTGGTCATACGGTTGTAGATCTTGCCGTTGTCAGCCTTGATCTTGTAGCTGTCCGGTACCCAGTCAAAGTCCGGGCCGGAGGTCCACAGACCGCAGCAGCCGGAGTGGGAACCCAGCAGGTAAGGTT
>CAZYGG010000119.1:0-6554 GCA_964647585.1 uncultured Desulfobacterales bacterium | reverse complement strand
CGGTTTCCAACCGGCCGAACAGAATTTCAAGTTGAGTGTCAAGGCCCAGATCCGGTCCATAGAGAAGCAGACCGGCAAAAAATTCGGAACCCCCGACAACCCGCTGCTGCTGTCCGCGCGCAGCGGGGCGGCCATATCGCAACCGGGTATGCTGGATACGTTTCTCAATGTGGGGATCAATCAGAAAATAGTGGACGGTATGGCTGCTAAAAGCGGCAACCCGTGGTTTGCCTGGGACAGCTACCGGCGTTTTCTGCAGTGCTACGGTATGGCGTTTGATTTGAAACGGGACGATTTTGACGCCATTATCAGCGATTTCAAGCAGAAACTGGGCGTTTCACTGAAAAGGGGGTTCACCGGTGAGCAGATGAAGCAGATCGCCCTGGCCTACAAGGTGATGATTCAGGATGCGGGGATCGCCATCCTGGAAGAGCCGTTTGAACAGCTCTACATGATGATCAAGGCCGTTTTTAAATCCTGGTATTCGGACAAGGCCGGCACCTACCGGCGGATCATGGGTATATCCGACGACTGGGGTACGGCCGTCACTATCCAGGAGATGGTTTTCGGCAACATCTCCGAGCTTTCCGGTTCCGGGGTCTTTTTTACCCATAACCCCCGCTGGTCCGGCGATATCCTCAAACTGTGGGGCGATTTCAGTATTGAAAACCAGGGCGAGGATGTTGTCTCGGGTCTGGTGACCACCCAGCCCATTTCCATTTTTCAGCAGGGAATCGAAATGCGACCGACCGATATTACCCTTGAAACCCATTTTCCGGCGATCTACAATACACTCAAAGAGTGGGCGAACCACTTGATCTATGAGCGGGGCTGGAGTCCGCAGGAGATGGAGTTTACCTTTGAAGGCGATACACCCGAAGACCTCCACTTGCTGCAAGCCCGGGACATGGCCATGCGTGAGGTCAAGGAGGTGGCCACCTTTGATCCCATGGCTATTCGCCAGGCGAAAGCGATAGGCTATGGCATCGGGGTCAGCGGCGGGGCCCTGACCGGTCGGGTTGTCTTTACCCTGGAAGAGATCGATCACTGGCGCCGCAGAGAGCCGGACACCCGGTTGATTCTGATAAGGGGAGATACGGTTCCTGACGATATCCGCGAGGTTTTTGCATCCGACGCGCTGTTGACGGCCCGGGGAGGATCTACATCCCATGCCGCCGTGGTTGCCCACCGGCTGGAAAAAACCTGTGTGGTCGGCTGCGGCAACCTGGTCTGCAACGAGAAGGAACGCACCTGCCGGTTTGATGACAACCACCTGGACTCGGGAGACTACATAAGTATTGACGGCCAGGGGGGATCGGTTTATCAAGATCAAGTCAAGCTGCTGAGATAGGCGTGCCGGCCGGAGAGCGGGGTACGCTCTGTCGCGTTGAGGGTATTTGTTCACTAAGTTCTTATTTTAACAACATGTTTGTAAAAGGGATCGGATTGATATGAGACTTGGCATCAACGGGTTTGGACGGATCGGTAAACTGACACTCTGGCACCATGTCAGCCGTAAACATTTTTCTGAAATTATTGTCAATATCGGCCGGGAGGCCGGGACCAGCCTGGTGGATATTGCCCATTACACGGAAAGAGATTCGTCCTACGGGCTTTTGCACGGCTATCTTTATGGCCACAACGCCCAGCCTCTGATCAGCGATCTGAACGAAAAAGACGGTACAATGCTGATTGACGGGGTGAAGGTTACCTTTCTGCGCAAAGACCGCAATCCAGCCGCCATTGACTGGGGCGGTCAGGGTGTGCGTATGGTCGTGGATACAACCGGTCAATTTCTGGATCCGGTTTTACCGGGGGATCACCCGGGCGGCGCCATGCGGGGCCATATCGACGCCGGGGCGGAAAAGGTGATTGTGTCCGCCCCTTTTAAAATCAAGGACATCGGGGCATCCATGCCGGACGATGCCACTACGACCGTTATGGGCATTAACGATAATGTTTATGACCCCCGCAAACATAATTTGATATCAAACGCGTCGTGTACCACCACCTGCCTGGCCCATATGATGAAACCACTTCTGGATGCATTTGGCCCCCAGCGGATCCTGTCGGCATCCATGGCCACCGTCCACGCGGCAACAGGCTCCCAGCAGGTACTGGACCGGCTTCCCAAGCAGGGCAAGACCGATCTGCGCAAAAATCGAAGCATCATGAACAACATCATCCTGACCAGCACCGGGGCAGCCAAAGCTCTGCGGCTGGTGATTCCCGAGATGGAGCAGATCGGATTCATCGCTGAATCCGTGCGGATTCCCACGGCCACAGGGTCCCTGATAATCCTGGTTCTCAATCTTCAGGAGGCACTGTCCGGGGCCCCCACCACCAAGGAGGCGCTCAAGGACATCTACCGCCAGGCAGCGGAAATAGACCCGCATAAATACCTGCGCTATTCACACAAACAGAATGTTTCCTGCGACATAGTCGGTATCCCGAGGGCGGCGGCTACCATCGAGGGGTCTGAGATCCACACCCGCACCGCGGAATTGACCGTTGACCTCGAGAACGTACCGGGTATCGACAAAGAACTGATTGCTTCCTTCAACGCCCCGTTGATTCGGGTGCCGATAACCCAGTCGGTTATTTATGGCTGGTACGACAATGAAATGGGCAGCTATGTCAATATGCTGGGGGATCGGGTGGTGAGTATTGCCGAACAAATGTGAGGAGGCGGTTTCAGGACGTCCCCTTTTGGCCAATCTCGGCGTCCGGCCTGCCTTTTCAATCTTCGGAATACAGGGAGTATGCCTGCGATTGAAAAGACCATGCCGTCCTTGACCTTGACCAAAATTGAACGCCCTGAAACCGCCTCCGGCGGGTTGAAAGACGTTCCCTTTTGGCCAATCTCGGCGTCCGGCCTGCCTTTTCAATCTTCGGAATACAGGGAGTATGCCTGCGATTGAAAAGACCATGCCGTCCTTGATCTTGGCTAAAATTGAACGCCCTGAAACCGCCTCCGGCGGGTTGAAAGACGGCCTCTTTGGCCAATCTCGGCGTTCAGATTACCTCCCCAATTCTCGGAATACCAACGGAGACTTGTTTTGGATTTCAATCCCTGTATGAAGCATCAGCTGGTACGCAAAACGGTCAGAGAGTTTGCGGAGAGTGAAATAAAACCACATGCGGCCGATCTGGACCGGGACGCACGATTCCCCTGGGAAATCGTGGATAAGATGAAGCCGTTGAACTTCTTTGGCCTCCAGGCGCCAAAAAAATACGGTGGCGCCGAGCTGGATACCATCAGCTATGCCATCGTCATCGAAGAGCTTTCAAGGGTATCGGCGGCGCTGGGACTTTGTGTGACTGTCCACAACAGCGTGGGGATTTATCCCATCCTTAAATTCGGCACCCAGAAACAGCAGGAAAGATTTGTACCGGCCATGACTGCCGGAGAAAGTATCGGGGCATTTTGCCTGACTGAAGCCAATGCCGGGTCCGACGCGGGTGGCGTGGAAACCCATGCCGTTGAAGTTGAAGACGGATATGTGCTCAATGGAACGAAGATCTTTGTGACCAACGGTGGCGTTTGCGGCACCATCCTTGTGTTTGCCGTGTCTGAAAGCCAAGCGAAAAAAAGTTTGGCCAGCGTCTTTATTGTGGAAAAGGACCGACCCGGCTTTTCAGTCGGCGAGATTGAAGATCTTTGCGGAATGCGGGCCAACCCGGTATCCTCACTTTTTTTTGAAGACTGCCAGGTGCCCAGGCAAAACCTTCTGGGACGGATAGGGCAGGGGCTCAAAATCGGGCTGAGTGCCCTGGATACCGGCCGTATCGGGATTGCCGCCCAGGCTCTGGGAATTGCCCAGGCGGCTTTTGATAACTCGGTATCCTACGCAAAAGAAAGGCAGCAGTTCAATAAACCCCTGTCGAAATTTCAAACCATCCAAAATTACCTGGCCGATATGGCCACGGAACTGGATGCCTCCCGATTGCTGCTCTACCGGGCCGCGGCTCGCAAGGACAGCGGCCAACCGTTTTCAGCCGAGAGTTCCATGGCCAAACTCCACTGCAGTGCCACGGCCCGCAGGGTGACAGATCTGGCGGTGCAGATCCACGGCGGCTATGGGTACTCTAAGGAGTATGACGTGGAACGCTATTTTCGGGATGCCAAGGTGACGCAAATCTATGAGGGCACCAGCGAAGTCCAGAAGATGGTGATTGCCCGGTCAATCCTCGCACAACCCAGCTGAAAGGTTGCCTACACCATAAAGGTCCTTGATCATGGTGCCAATTGATAGGGAAAACAGATGACTATATCAATGTTCGAGATAAAATCCGAAATCCGAAACAAACTATAAAACCAAAAATTTCAATGACCAAAACAAAACTCAATTCAATCGACCGGACAAACAGATTGTTTAAACCATTTTGATTTCTGTCATTCGAAATTGTTTCGTATTTCGATATTCGTATTTTGAATTTTCATTAAGCAATGCCCTCTGGGGGAGGATGTCTACAGTATGCTGAATATCATCGTTTGTATTAAACAGGTTCCCATGGTTTCGGAACTGCCCTGGGATTCAAAAACCGGTACCCTGCAGCGGGAGCTTGCCCAGGGCATGATGGATCCGGCCAGCCGCCGGGCCCTGGAGGCCGCGCTTCAGATAAAGGCGACCTGCCCTGCGGAAATCTGCGCGGTTACCATGGGGCCGCCCATGGCCGAAGAGGTCCTGTATGAAGCCAAAGCCCTGGGGGCGGATGCAGGCATCCTCCTGACCGATCGGAGAATGGCCGGGGCTGATACGTATTTAACCAGCTATATCCTGGGTGAATTGATTCGAAAGGAATTTGCGGATTTCCAACTGATTATCTGCGGCAGCCAGACCAGCGACAGCGAAACCGGCCAGGTTGGTCCGCAACTGGCCGAGGAACTCGGTATTCCGGATATCGGGTATGCCCGCCGCTTGACGATCAGGGATGGTTTTGTAGAAGTCGAGCGCCACGTGGATGATTACTTCGAAGTTCTTGAAATGGATTTGCCGGGGCTGGTGACCATAGACCTGTCGGCTTACAAACCCAGGTACGCGACCTTCGAGGGGCTACAGACCGCTTTTGCGTCAACGGATATTCGCATTGTGGATGCAAAGGCGCTGGGCTTGGACCAGGCGTTTAATGCTCTCAAGGATTCGCCCACCCGTATCATTGAGGTTTACTCTCCCACAACCCGGAAAGAGAACCGGGTCTTGAAGGGCGCTGTCAAGAAGATCATCGACGAGCTGTTTGACGATTACGGGAAAATAATCAGCGGGGCCATGGGCAAAGATCTTAAAACCCATGCACATGACGAGGCCTGATGGCACACAGTAAAGACATATGGGTGTTCGGCGATTACCGGAATTATTTCCGCAACCGGGTGACCCTCCAGATTCTGGCCCGGGCAACGGATCTGGCCGCTCGAACCGGCGGAGAAGTTTGTGCCGTGGTTCTCGGCCACCAGGTCGATGAGTTTGTCTCGGAATATTTTGCCCATGGGGCCAGCCGGGTATATGTGGCGGACGATCCCGGTCTCAAACAGTATTCCATTGAAACCTACACCTTTTTAATGAGCAGATACGTGCGGAAATTCAATCCGGAAACCCTGCTGGTCGGTGCCACGCAGTTCGGCAAGGAAATAGCGCCACGGATCGCCAAGAAGCTGGGGACCGGGCTGACCGCAGATTGTATCGACCTTGAGATAGATGATCAGGGGCGGCTTGTCCAGACCGCACCTTCTTTTGGCGGAAATCTGATTGCCAGAATCATCACGCCGGATCACCGCCCCCAGATGGCAACTATCCGGCCGGGCACCTTTCAGGAACTACCCCACGACTACAACGCCGCAGGCGAAATCGTTCCCCTGGTCCTGCCGCCGGACCTGCCCGCTGATAAGATCCGGTGTGTCACTTCTGAACACCGGCCATCCCGGAAACAGAAAATCGAAGATGCCGATATCGTGATTGCCGGTGGTCGCGGTATGGGCAACAAGGGCAAATTCAAAAAGCTGTTCGAGCTCGCCGAACTCATGAACGGAGAAGTGGGGGCTACCCGACCGGTAGTCTATTCCGACTGGGTAGGGCACGATGCCCTGGTGGGGCAGGCCGGCAAGAGCATCAAACCGAAAATCCTCCTGTCATTTGGTATCAGTGGGGCCATTCAGCATACCGCGGCGCTCACGGGTGCCGACTTCATCGTGGCGGTCAACAAGAATCCCAACGCCACCATGATGAAGATGGCGGATGTGGCCATCGTTGCCGATGCAAACCAGGTCTGCCTGGGAATAATCCGGGCACTCAAGGAGAGAGTCAGAGATTAGGTTATCAAGACAGCGATTTTGTGTTTTTCGCCAGGCCGGCACCCTATATGGGTTTGGTCGGCTGTGAAAAATTTGGTTTCAACGCCAACTGGTATTAACCATCACAGTTGATTTGGTACCTGAACAGGTTCATATATCTCAGAGATATCACAAAACTTTCCGGCTATCTGATATGTAGGGGTTCATAGCAGTTGCACGAAACCGCTGCGCGGCAGCTTGGTTGATTGCCGCTTCTCAGATTTTT
>CAZYGG010000118.1:0-7067 GCA_964647585.1 uncultured Desulfobacterales bacterium | reverse complement strand
TAACCTATGTCTCCGGTCTAAAGTGTTACCCATGTTCGGCTTGCACGGGTGGGGGGTGCTGCTGGAGCCGCCTCGATGTACCTTGAAAGGCCTGCTCCAGGAGCAGGTCACCTTCCCCCAACCCCTCCCGTCAAGGGCGGGGAGTATAAATAACCCTCTCCCCTAAATGCCCCTCTCCGCCATGGCGATCTCAAGCGAATCGATCTCCAAACCGGTCATAGCGGTTCCAAGACCTTTTGAAATCTCCACCAGCCTGCCGGGATCATCCCAGTGGATGACGGCCTTAACCATAGCTTCGGCCATCACCGGCGGATTTTCCGACTTGAAAATCCCCGAACCCACAAACACACCATCCGCGCCCAGGGCCATCATCAAGGCCGCATCTGCCGGCGTAGCCAGGCCCCCGGCCGCGAAATTCACTACCGAAAACCGGCCCAGGTTCCGGGTCTCTTTAACCAGTTCCAGGGGTACCCGATATTCGGCCGCTTTGATACCCAGGCGGTCGTCATCCATACCCTGCAAGGCCTTGATCTCCCGATTGATGGTCTTCATGTGACGTACCGCTTCAACCACGTTGCCGGTTCCGGCCTCGCCTTTGGTACGCAGCATGGCCGCGCCCTCGTGCACCCGGCGCAGGCCTTCGCCCAGGTCTCGGGCTCCGCAGACAAATGGAACCTTAAAGGTGGTCTTGTCCACGTGGGCATGCTCGTCCGCCGGCGTGAGCACCTCGCTCTCGTCTATAAAATCGATGCCCATAGCCTCTAAAATCCGCGCTTCCATGAAATGACCGATCCTGGTTTTGGCCATCACCGGAATGGAAACCGTCTGCATGATGCTTTCGATCATGGCCGGATCGCTCATCCGCGCGACCTGGTTGTCCTTTCTAATGTCGGACGGTACCCGCTCCAGGGCCATGACCGAACAGGCCCCCGCGTCCTCCGCAATTTTAGCCTGTTCCGGGTTGGTTACATCCATGATCACCCCGTTTTTAAACATCTCGGCAAAGCCCTTATTCAATTTTTCACGTTCCATCTTGCGCCTCCTTCTCATTTTTGCCCTTTGGACCGTGTTGTGCTATAACACGGAAGGATTTGATACAGGACATTTATGTGTTAATAATGATACACTTTGCAAAATGTACTACACTTGTCAAGTCCATGATGGTGAAATATGGCCCTCTATAAAAAAATCGCGGACCAGATTGAATCCGGTATCAATCGGGGAAAATTCAAACCTGGCGAAAAAATTCCTTCAATCCGGCATTTTGCGGCCAAGTTCAAGTGCAGCAAACTGACGGTTCAAAAGGCCTTCGAACTTTTAAAAATTCGGGGATCCATAGAAAACATCGTGGGCAGCGGCTCCTATGTCCGTTTTCCGGAACGGATCAACCGTTCGGGTGACATCTTCGATTTCAAGACCGCCTATCTTTCGGAATCGTTTTTTCCGTACCGCAAAGCCCGAAAAATATTCGACGTCCTGTTCGACGAACAAAAGGCCGGCATCTTTTCAACACCGCCGGTGGAAGGTGACCCTGACCTCATTGCAACCCTGGGGGAATTCTACCGGGTACCCACGCGCCGGATGCTGATCATCAGCGGCGCCCAGCAGGGACTGGACCTGACGGCCAAGGTTTTTTCTTCGGGCATTTCAGAGAACATTCTCTTTGAAGATCCCACGTACCCGGGGGCCATCTCCCTTTTCAAGGCGAAACATTTCGTCCCCCTTGAAGCAGACGGCCCTGATATCAAGGCCCTGGACGCCATGCTTCCAGCCCAGATTCGGCTTTTCTACACCATGCCGACCGTTCACAACCCCACCGGGATTTCCTACAGCCTGGAGAAAAAGGAACAGATCGCCCGGAGGGCCCGGACCCATCCGTTCTACATTATCGAAGACGATTACCTCTCTGAATACCACGAGGCTCCGGCACCCCGATTCGTCGACCTGTTCCCCGAAAGAACCATTTATATCAAGTCTCTCTCCCAGACGACGGTTTCCGGCATCCGGCTTGGCTTCATGATTGTTCCCGAGAACCTGTACGAAAAATTCCTCTACACCAAATACACTTCCGACATTGCCTCCGCGGGGCTGATCCAGAAATTTGTACGGGAATTCATCCAAAACGGAGACTTCAAAGCCTACATCGAACAGACGGCTGAAAAGATATCCACAAGAAGGCAGCAGGTCCTCGACCTGGTGACGGCCGCCCCCGGACTCTCCGTCCAGTTGCCCCAACACGGCTGTAGTCTGTGGGTCGATGCCGGCAATGCCATGGTTCCGGCCAATCCGCCCTGGAATACGGGGGGCGATTTCTCCTTCTCACCCAAATATCGAAGCTGTTTCCGGCTCTCTTTCATGAATCTGGATGATGCGATCTTCAACCGCGCCCTGGAATATTTACAGGGTATTTTTGCCAGAATGGGGTCCGGAACAAATCTTTGACAGGCACACCAAATCGAAAACAAAACCGCCGTTCTTTATAGAAAACCGGCGGCGGAAAATTAGCTTGCACTGCCGCCGTCGTTCTATCATAATGTTCTCGCTTTAATGCTCATTCAAACCGCATTGAAACCCCAGCAAAAGCAAAGGAGAAATGATATGAAAAAACTGTCTGTTTTTTACATCAGTGTTTCCATCATGGTGATTGCATGTCTGTTTATTGTGCTACCCTCCGCTTACGCTGCAAAAACCTTGAAGATCGGCATTGTCGATTGCTATTCGGGCCCAGCGAGTACATACACCAACGACGTCCGCGATGCTTTCAAAATGGAGGCTGAAAAGCTCAACGCGACCGGAGGCATCCTGGGCCGCAAAATCGAAGTGTTGACCCGCGACAGTAAGTTCAAGGTCGATCTGGGGCTGTCAGCGGCCAAAGAGCTGATCTACCGGGAAAATGTCGATATCCTGATGGGCACCATCAACAGCGCCCTGGCCCTGGCCATTTCGAACATGGCCAAAAAAGAAAAGGTGCCGTTCTTTGCGACGTTCTCCAAAAGCGCAAAGATAACCGGCGCGAAAGGACATCGGTATGTCTTCTCAATAACCGAAAACACCGCCCTGGCAGGCAAGGCCGCCGCAGTCGGTCTGGCCAAAAA
Organism: uncultured Desulfobacterales bacterium; assembly: GCA_964647585.1. Classification (GTDB taxonomy): domain Bacteria; phylum Desulfobacterota; class Desulfobacteria; order Desulfobacterales; family CAJINA01; genus CAJINA01. The sequence goes on along the minus strand of CAZYGG010000118.1, from coordinate 3,972 downwards.
ACCATACATGAAATACTGGATTGCCGGGGATGACTATGAATACGGTCATGCCATCGCGGACGGCGTGTGGAACAACCTGAAGAAAATGAAGCCCGGCGTAGAGCTTCTCGGCCAGTCCTGGTGGAAAGTGGGCGAGCCCGATTTCACGCCCTATATCACTGCGATTCTTTCAGCCAAACCGGATGCCGTTATCGTGGCCACCGGCGGGCGTGATTGCGTCCCCTTTCTTAAAGCCGCCAAGGCCACCGGTTTCAACGAGCGGGTACCTTTCTTCATGCACACAGCCACGGAACTTTCCACCTTGAAACCGCTGGGCCTGAACGCGCCCGAAGGGGTCATCGGAACTTCCAATTACTTCTTTTACTATCCGGAAACAGCCGCGAACAAAATTTTTGTCAAAAATTTCGAGGCAGCTTACAATCGCAAGCCGGCTGTCGGGGCCGTCTATGGCCTGCTGGCGGCCAAATACATCTTCGGCGCCTATAATAAAGCCGGGGTGGTCGACACCGAAAAATTTATCGACAACGTGGAAGGTATGTGGGTCGACAGCCCGGTGGGCAAGGTCACCATGAGGGCTTACGATCATCAGGCCATGCTCCCCATGTTCATGGGCGTGACCAAAAAGGCTCCCGGGTACGACTTTTTAATCGCCACGGACATCGTGACGATACCCGGCAGCGAGGTGATGCCGACCATCGCCGAGATCAAGAAGGCGCGTGGGAAATAGTACCGCCATAAGATAAATAGAACTATTTTCAATCGCTCTGCCTGTCATTCTGAGGAGCGGAGCGACGAAGAATCCCTCCCGATGGAATAAAGCCTTCACTTGAGGGAGACTCTTCGCTTCGCTCAGAGTGACAAGACATTAAAGATTTTCATATGGATTTTACCGCCAATATCACCCTGGCCGCCCTGGCCCAGCAGGTCCTTGTCGGCCTGAGCCGCACAACGATACTGTTTATCGTCGCCTCCGGCTTGAGTCTTGTCCTCGGCGTCCTGCGCATCCCGAACGTTGCCCACGGGTCCCTCTACATGATTGGCGCTTTTCTGACCTACACGATCGCAACCGTCTTCGGCCAGAGCACCCTGGGATTCTGGCTGGCCCTGATCGTCGCTCCGCTGGGTGTCGCCCTGATAAGCTTTGTGGTTGAGCGGGGACTGTTCTGCCACCTTTACGAACGGGAACACATGATGCTCCTGTTGTTCACCTTCGCTTTTTCCCTCGTTTTCGGCGATCTGGTCAAGCTGATCTGGGGGTCGGATTACCGGAGCCTGGTCGCGCCCCTGTTTTTGCAGGGCTCCTTCTCAATCGGAGGTTTGCCGTTCCCCCGCTATAACTTGTTTTTATTGATCATCGGCCCCCTGGTAGCCGCCGGCCTGTGGTTTCTGACCAATCGAACCAAGATCGGCAAGATCGCCCGGGCGGCGGCCGTCGACCGGGAAATGGTCGGTGCCATCGGCATCAATGTCAGCTGGGTGTTTGCCGCTGTATTCGTTATCGGCTGCTACCTGGCGGGGCTGGGCGGCGCCCTGGTGGCCCCCACCCAGAATATTACCCAGGGTATGGATCATGCCATCATCATCGAGGCCTTCCTGATTGTTATCATCGGCGGCCTCGGCAATATCTGGGGAGCTCTTCTCGGCGCGCTGATCTTTGGGCTGACGGATTCGATCGGAATCCTGATCTGGCCTCAGTTTGCGATTGTGTTTCCCTATGTGGCCGTCATTACGGTCCTGCTTTTTTGCCCGAAAGGATTACTGAAATCGACATGGTAGCGAGACCTTTGAAAAGTGCCCAATTTTGTTTCAGTTCAAGACGGGCGAAAATTTCCCCGATAGGCGGGACTTCCCGCCTGATTGATTCCTTTTGGTGGGTCGTAACCGGAGGAATACATTTAGTATTTCGAGGATTAAAATTTGAACCCACCGCGGTAATGGGACAAAAGGGGGTATTTTTCAAAGGTCTCGAAACTCGAAAGAGGTGGTCTTGTTTAACGCCTTGTTCACCAAAAAAACAACCATAACCGGCCTGGTCCTGCTGGCACTTCTCCTACTGGCTCCCCAGGTCCTGTCACGGTTTTATATTTACCTGGGCGCGCTCATGTTGGCGATCGCCCTGCTGGCCACCAGCCTGAACCTGGTGCTTGGTTTCGGCGGCATGTACCAGTTTCACCATGCGGTGTTTTACGGGGTCGGGGCTTATGCCTTTGCCCTGTTTGCCACGAAATCCGGACTGCCCGTCTGGTTTGGCTATATCATCGCGCCCTTTTGCTCCGCCGCCCTGGGGCTGGGGATGGGGCTGATCACGGTGCGACTGAACCAGCTCTACTTCGGCATGCTACAAATTTCACTCGGATCCCTGGTCTGGGCCATCACCTATAGATGGTACTCCTTTACCGGGGGCGACGATGGAATTCACGGCGTCCCCTTGCCGGACCTGATCAGTTCATCCAGCGGGGCCTACTATTTTAATTTGATCATCACCGCGCTCTGTTTGCTGCTGATGTACCTGATCGTCAATTCACCTTTTGGCCGGACCTTTCAGGGCATCCGCGACAATCCTGAACGCTGTGAAGCCGTGGGTGTCAATGTGCAGAAGCAGCAGCTGGTCGGGCAGATGCTGGCCGCTTTTTTCGCCGGTGTTGCCGGCACCCTGTTTGTGACCGTGGAAGGCTCCGTATTTCCGGACCTGATGTTCTGGACCCTCTCGCTGGAAGTCCTGATCATGTGTCTTTTAGGCGGCTGGTTTATTTTTATGGGACCTGCCCTGGGCGCTGTGATTATCATCAGCCTGCGAACCTTCGTGGGGATTTACACCGAGTACTGGACCCTGGTTCTGGGTGTTGTTTTAATGCTGCTCATTTTCTTCCTGCCGGAAGGGGTGCTTGGTCTGTTTATCAAAAAGACTACGCCGGTTGCAGAAAAGGAGGGGGAAGATGCTCCGCGTTGATTCCCTGCAAAAATCATTCGATGGCTTCCTGGCCGTAAACAATACCGCGCTCAACGTTGCTGCCGGCGATGTGGTTGCCGTGATCGGGCCCAACGGGGCCGGGAAAACCACCCTGTTTCACCTGATTACCGGCCAGCTGGCCCCGACCTCCGGGACCATTGAATTTAAAGGGGAAAACATTGCCGGTCTGGCGCCCTACCGCGTTTGCCGAAAAGGCATCAGCCGCTCCTACCAGGTTGTCAACATCTTTACCCGCCTCACCGTATTTGAAAACGTCCAGGTCGCGGTTCTCTCGTACCGTAAAAAAACCTTCAATATTTTCCGGCCGGCCAAAACCATGGCTGTCCGTGAAACCCGGCAGATACTTGAGAATGTCGGCCTGCTCGACAAAGCGGACATGACCAGCGGGGCGCTCTCCCACGGAGACCAGAAAGTGCTGGAAATCGCCATTGCCCTGGGAAACCGTCCCGAACTGCTCATTCTCGATGAACCCACAGCCGGCATGTCTCCTGAAGAAACCGCCGTTACCCTGCGGTTGATGCAGCAGCTGTCCGGCGAAATGGGCCTTACGATCCTGTTTTGCGAACACGACATGGGCATGGTTTTTTCCATCGCCAGCCAGATCATGGTCATGCAGCAGGGCAAATCCATTATCCAGGGTCCTCCGGAAGATGTGCGCAGCAACCAGCTGGTACGCCAGGCCTATCTGGGAGGTGCCGACGAATGCTCCGTGTAGAAAATATTCATACCTACTACGGCCTGAGCCATATCCTGTTCGGTGTCTCCCTGGATGTGGATCCCGGTGAAATCGTCTGTCTCCTGGGGCGTAACGGCGCGGGCAAAAGCACAACCATGAAAAGCATCATGGGTTTAACACCGCCTAAAAAAGGTTTTATCAAATTCAAAAATGTCACCTGTACCGGCCAGAAACCCTACCTGATGGCTCGCATGGGAATCGGGTTTGTTCCGGATGATCGCAGGGTTTTTGCGGATCTCACGGTGGGCGAAAACCTTGAAATCTC
>CAZYGG010000117.1:0-7159 GCA_964647585.1 uncultured Desulfobacterales bacterium | reverse complement strand
GCTTTGGTCATGAAGCCGGTCAGGGGGCTGAAGCCGCCGTTGCCGATCATGATCAGGTCGCCCTTTACGCGCGGGGAAATTTCTACTTTTTTGAGGCCGGCTGCCTTGGTCTTTTCTGCCTCGAGCTCTGCACCTTCGAGCAGGCAGATGGTCAAACCTTTCCCGCCATGGGGATCTACGAGTTTTGCCATTTGCTTAATTCTCCTTTCTTATAGTTTATTCGCGATCGCTTTTGCTACGATCAGATTGGTTTCCGATACAAAAAGTATCAATTAGTAAGGATGGGGTAAAATGTCAAGCGTAATCGGGGGCCGGAACGCCTGCCCGCCGCCAATTGCGCTTGACCGGTTGCACCCGGGCCCGATTTGTTTTGACAGGGGCGGGCTTTTACAATATTGTCCCTGCTTTTGAAGTTGCGGGAGCCGTCCCAAACAAGGTGTCGGGAAAGGCTGACCGCCCTGCCCACACAGGCTTTGCGGGCAGGCTGCGCAGGCGTTAACCGGTAAGATTGGATTTGTGGATTAATGGAACTTTCCGCCCAACAACAGGCCGCGGTTGAACATACCGGCGGCCCCGCCCTGGTCGTCGCCGGTGCCGGTTCGGGCAAGACCCGGACCCTCACCGCCAAGTTTGCGCATCTCATCGGGACAGGGTACGAACCCGAACGGATCCTGGCGATCACCTTTACCAACAAGGCGGCCGATGAGATGAAGTTTCGGCTGATGCGTCAGACCGGTTTGCCCCTGGTTAAATTCCCCTGGGTCAGGACGTACCACTCCGCCTGCTTCATCATCCTGAAGGCGCACTGCGAATTACTGGGTTTTCAGCCCCCTTTGCAGGTGTTTGCCGAATACCAGCAGAAAAAGACAGTGCAGGATCTGATTGTCGGTCGTTTGAACATGGATAAAAAGCACGCTCCGGCGGTTCTGTCTGAAATATCCCGGGCCAAGAATTCGGGGAACCCCGGTGCCTATTTCGATCGCAGTCCCAAGGTGGCGAATATTAACCTTGCGGATGCTTATGATTTGTATACCCGGTCGCTGAAATCCAAAAATGCGGTTGATTTTGATGATATTCTCCTCCTTGCCCGGGACATCCTGAAAAGCCACGCGCCTGTGCGTAACCATTACCGGGACCTGTTTACCTATCTGCTCGTGGATGAATATCAGGATACCAATAACCTCCAGGAGGAGCTTACCCGGTTATTGGTGAAAGCGGGCAATCTTTTTTGTGTCGGCGATGACTGGCAGGCCATCTATTCTTTCCGGGGCAGCAACGTGGATCATTTTCTCTCTTTTAAAGATAAATTTCCGGGTGCCCGGATCTACAGGCTCGAGCAGAATTTCAGATCGGCGGACGAAGTGGTCCAGATTGCCAATGAGCTGATCAATTACAACGACAGCCGTATGGAGAAACAGTGCTTTTCCGATAAGAAAGGCGGGGTTGTCGAATTGCATGAATTTTTCGATGAACGGCAGGAGGCCCGGTGGGTGGCCCGCAAGATCAACACCTTGAAATCCATGGGAATTTCCTATGATCAGATGGCGGTGCTATACCGTACGAAATTCTGTTCGCTGGCTTTTGAACAGATGTTCCGCTCTCTGCGTGTGCCCTACCAGATGCTGGGCGGCAAAGGTTTTTTCGATCGTAAAGAGATCATGGATATCAACTGCTACCTCTCGGCGGCTGCCTTTCCCCAGGATGATGTAAGCTTTGAAAGAATCGTCAATATTCCTAAAAGGGGCATCGGCCCCGGCACCATCAAGAAGATTGCCCGGATGAAAACCGGAGCCATGGGGCTCCAGGATGCTGCCCGGAAGGCCCTCGGCGAAAAGATTTTGACCCCAAAAATCTACAGCGGTCTGGAAGGGGTCATGCGACTGCTTGACGATATACGGCCAATGAAGCCGGCTGAAGCCATCTCCATGGTTATCGAGCGGGTTGGGTATATGGACTATCTGATGCAGTACGCCCGGGGCAATAACATGGACCTGACTACCCGGGAAGAGAACCTTGATCAGTTGATCTATGCCGCTTCCCAGAAAGAGACGCTCTACGATTATCTGGAAGAGGCCGCGCTTATTCGGGAGGACCGCGCGGATGAGGAGACCGGGGAAGCGTACGGCGTCAACCTCTCCACGGTCCACGGTGCCAAAGGCCTGGAGTTTGGGGCCGTGTTCGTGGTCGGCTGTGAGGAACAGCTTTTTCCCCACTGGCGCTCACTTGACACGGAATCCGGCCTGGAGGAGGAACGCCGTTTGATGTACGTTTCCATTACCCGGGCTGAAAAATATCTCTACCTGAGTTCAACGGAAATGCGTAAAGGCCAGTTTAACCAGCGCAGCCGGTTTTTGGATGAAATAGCCGAACACATAGAATATTAAGTTCCAATATCTTTTTGACATCCCGTCCATAAGTATTTTAAAATCTGCTTGCCGGGTTTGCTTGGGACGATCGTTGGAAAAGGCCTTACGGCTTGTTCCAGCCCCCTCGATTTTTCCAACCGGCACCAAGGAGGGGTCATGAGAATCAACGGTAAATGCCTTTTTCTCATTACGGTTGCGACAACGATCCTTTTTCTTTGCCCACCGGCAATCGCTGCCGACGGAACCGTTTCCGGTACTATTTCCCTTGCAATGGATGATGGCCGGGTGGAACCGGGAACCTGGATTCGCGTTTTGCTGGTCACCCGGGCAGTCGCTGTACCCAAAATGGACAGTACCCTGCAGGCGGGTGACCCCGACTATGTCGACGCTGTCAATGCACTCCACTCAGGTTTCTACATACAGGTTCAAAATCACCTTGCCGAAAATGGGTATTTGTTTGCCACCACGCTCACAACAGATGAAGGGACATTCAAAATTCCCGCGGTGGTACCCGGAGACTATTTCGTACTGGTCAAATTTCCCGGCAACATTCGTGGCTACAAGATTGCCTGGCAGGTGCCGGTCAAGGTCGTGTCAGGCAAAACCACTGCCATCAACCTGGATCGCTCCAATCTGGCATTGCCGACTGCAAAAAGATAGCCAAAGACCTTTCTCGTTGACAGCCGGGGATGGGTCTTCTATACATTTATGAGCTTATGCTCACAATTTGGGCGTTAAAATTTCCTGGCCGGCATCGGAGAATGTATGGGTTTTGGATACATGGGCAAGGTGTTGTGGGTCGATCTTAGCACCGGTAAAATTTGGAAGGAAAAGGTTCCCGACAAAACCTATCGGCGTTACCTTTCCGGAACGGGCCTGGGGGCCTACTTCCTCTATGATCGGATCCCGGCCGGTGCCGATCCACTGGGCTCGGGCAATATCCTTGGTTTTCTATCCGGGATTCTCACCGGCAGTGGCAGCCTGTTCACCGGCCGCTGGATGGTGGTGGGCAAGTCCCCGCTCACAGGAACCTGGGGCGATGCCAACTGCGGCGGAGACTTTTCACCGGCCATCAAGCGCTGTGGGTACGACGGCATATTCTTTCGGGGGATCAGCCCCCGGCCGGTATACCTCTGTATTGAGAAAGGCAAGGTTGAACTGCGGGATGCCCGGGAGGTGTGGGGGCAGGATGCGATCGAGACCGAAAAATTCCTCAAAAAAACCGCAAAATGCAAAAACCCCCGGGTGGCCTGTATCGGCCCGGCCGGTGAAAAACTCTCCCTGATATCCGGGATTGTCAATGACGGCGGCCGAATTGCAGCCCGGTCGGGCCTGGGGGCAGTCATGGGATCTAAGCGCCTCAAGGCCCTGGTGCTGGGGGGCGGAGCCCGCATACCGGTGCACGACCCTAAAAAAGTCAGGAGCCTGACACTGGCTTGCAACGAAGCTGCGGCCTTCCAGCCGCCATTTGTTTCCGGAGAGATGACCCCGCACCTGGGTGCCCTCATGCGGGTCTTGCCCACCCAGCTTTCCACCGACGGGATGCTCTATAAGATCATGCTCCGCAAGTGGGGGACGGTGAGCATGAACCAGATGGCCATCGAAATGGGCGATGCCCCGATCAAGAACTGGAAGGGGTCCAATGAAGATTTCGACCCGGAAATGTCCGCGGCCATCGGCCCGGACAAACTGCGCGATTATACCATTGTCAAATACCACTGCTATTCCTGTCCTCTCGGGTGCGGCGGCATCTGCCTGAAAGACGGTGAGAAAGAAGTTCACCGGCCTGAATACGAAACCGTCCTGGCTCTGGGCGGCCTGGTCATGAACAACGACCTGGACAGCATTTTCACGATGAACGAGATGCTCAACCGGGCCGGCATGGACACGATTTCTGCGGGCGGCACCCTGGCATTCGCCATGGAGTGCTGGGAAAAGGGCCTGATCACCGCCCAGGACACCGGTGGGATCGATTTGGCCTGGGGCCAAAGTGCCGGCCTGATCGCCCTGCTGGAAAAGATAATTCAGCGGGAGGGAATCGGCGACCTGCTGGCGGACGGTGCCAGCCAGGCGGCCCGGCGTATCGGCCGGGGCGCGATGGATTATGCCATCCACGCCGGGGGCCAGGAAATCCCCATGCACGATGGCCGCTTCGATCCGGGGTTCGCCCTGCACTACAGCGTGGAGCCGACCCCCGGACGCCACACCATAGGGTCCCAGCTGTACTACGAAATGTTCCAGCTCTGGAAGCGGGTGAAAGGCCTGCCGGATGTCAATTTCCTCTACTTCAAGGACAGCAAGTACGACTTTGACGAGGAAAAGGCCCGGGCCGCTGCCGCCTGCAGCTGCTTCATGAATGTTCTGAACGGTGCCGGGGGCTGTCTTTTCGGGGCCTTTCTCGGGGTCCACCGGCTCCCGGTCTTCGAGTGGCTCAATGCCGCGACCGGCTGGTCCTACACCCCGGAACAGTACCTGGAAACCGGTAAGAGAATCCAGACCCTGCGACAGGCATTCAACATCAAGCACGGGGTCGATCCGTCCGCGAACGTGATGAGCGACCGGGCTCTGGGCCGGCCGCCGCTAAAAGAGGGTGCCAACGCCGGCCGGACCATCGAGATTGAGAAAATGATAAAAGGATACTGGCGGCAGTTCGGGTGGGATGAGCGCACCGGCCGTCCCGGTAAATCCGGGCAAGGGGAAACCTGATGGCCTTTATCATCACGGATAAATGTGTTGGCTGTGCGGTCTGTACCAAGGTGTGCCCGGTGGGGGCCATTACCGGGCTCCGCAACAAGTTGCACCGGGTGATTCCAGAGTTGTGTTTTTACTGCGGGGCCTGCGGCCGGATCTGTCCGCATGGGGCGGTTCTGGACGCGGACAGAAATGTTTTTAAGCGTATCCGGTTTCGGAAAAACTGGCCCAAGCCGGTTATTGAACGGGAAAAGTGCATCTCCTGTATAATTTGCATAGATGCCTGCCCCACCGCGTGTTTCGGCCTGGATTATACCAAAGATACACAGGACACCGACGGCTATCCGGTTCTGGCCAAACCGCGCAAGTGCATTGCCTGTGGTTTCTGTGAGACGGAATGCCCCGTGGATGCGATCAAGGTGGTGAAGCCGGTGGAAACGTGAAGGACCACCTGTCTGGCACTCGGCGGTGATCACTTTGAACACATTTACATTCCAAACTGCAGGTGCCCACTCCTTGTCATTCTGAGGAGCATAGCGACGAAGAATCCCCCACAATGTGTCTTAGTTTTAGCCTGTTAGGGATTCTTCGCTCCGCTCAGAGTGACAAAAAAATGGTGCGAAAACTGATGGGCTATCAGAGTCAGGATGCTTTCCCTGCGGCTTCAACCGTCGACAGCCGGGATTTCATTTTTTCGTAAAGGAACCTGCCGATCTCAGCGGCCTCTGATGAAACCTGAGAATATTTGACATCGGTTATATCCAGGTAGACCCGATTGGCGGCCGGGTAGATGTCCTTAGCTGGATCAATATGCATGGCCTGGTAAACATTCCGCCCCAGGATGATAACCACAAAGTCTGCGTTGGGGCAGGTCGTCTGAATCACTTTCGCGGCGTTATCAGGATAGATTACCAGGGGCCGCGTATTCAGCGACCGGAAAGCAACGCTCTCGTTAAGGCGGTGGTCCCGCCGTTTTTCAAAATCCGGGTCTGCTTGATCGGCTGAAACTGACGGGTGTTGATCCAGGGCCTCCATGGCAGTGCGGTGATACGCCGCAAGGATTTCCGTCTTCAGATTTTCAACGGCAGCGCTGTAAGATTCCGTGGGGTTGAAACCGGAGACTCCGGGGATGAACTCCTTTGTCATGGATGGCAGAAAAGCGACAACCACTGATTTACGGCCGGAGCGGGTGTCCATGGGCGTACAGGGTGTGTCCCGGTAGTGGGCCCGACTGATAAGCCGCGCAGTAAGGGGGTCATTTTCCAGAACACCCGCCCTTGAAAAAGCTTCCACCAAAAAGGGGTTTGTCAGGCAGTTGAAAAGCCAGGGCTTTGCATTGAAAGTAGCCTGCAGAAGCCTGAATTCCTTCAAGTTAAGATTCGTCGCGGTCAACTCTGCCTGGGTGGGTAACTGTTGGGGGTCTTTGAGCACCCGTTGGTGGTCAATGAGAGCTTGAATGGATACTTTTCGATTGGCCTGTATCCTTTTAAGTAAGAAAAGTCTCAGGGCCACAAGCTCAGTAGCGGGATAGAGGCTGGTCCCATAACTACCTGTAAACTGACTCATTTCCGGGGCATAGTGGTACAGAACCTTGGACAAACCCAGGATGCTGGGGTCGTTGACTATGAGGGTCGTTTTATTGGCTTCGGGGTCAGACATGATACCGGCGATGCGCTCTATATCAAGATCCTGATTCACACCGCGGGAGTTCCATTTTGCCCGTTTGTCAGGGTCTCCGGCTTTCCCTAAAACGACTTGCATCATGTACGCCAGGACCTCTTCGCCGTATTGATGGGCCAGGCTGCTGCCGGTTTCTGTCGGGAGTGGGGTGGGGGTCGGCATGGTCATGCAGCCTGCGGTAATAAGCATGCAGGCAAGTATACCGGCTAAAACAGGAAATTTCATCGTCATGGCAACTGCCTGTTGTGATGGTTGCAGTTCACCCTGCAACCATAAATACAGGCTGCCCGGCGAAAGCAAATGACTCCTGTCAACGATACGAAAAAAGCAACCCCCTGTCTGTCCGCAGGGGGTTGCTTTTAAATTTTGGCGGAGAGAGAGGGATTCGAACCCTCGGTGGAAGTTTCCCCCCACACTCGCTT
>CAZYGG010000116.1:0-7357 GCA_964647585.1 uncultured Desulfobacterales bacterium | reverse complement strand
GTAACCCTTGTCATCGGTTTAATCTGTTACCTATGTTATCAGATTGCACGCACCCAACCTCCCCCGTCAAGGGGGAGGCGGAAATCCTCACTCCGCTGGCAGGATGAATCTGCAGGAAACTTATTTTTCTCTGGTTAAAGACCGCTCTTTTCCATTGACAATCTTTTCATTTCCCCCTAAATGGTTCGTATGCGAAGGAGTTGGAGATGAGCAAACTGCCCCCGAATTCACCGGACTGTACTATTTTTCTGCTGGCCAAGGCGTATCAAAAAGCCCATGGTCAGTTTAAAAAGGAGCTCAAACCTTTTAAGCTGACCAATATCCAGCACCTGGTTCTGGAAGCCCTCTGGTTCCAGGAAGGGTATACAGCGGCTGAGCTCGGCAAGTTTCTGGTCCTGGACAAGGCAACCCTCTCGGGGGTGCTGGAAAGACTGGTGGGCCATGGTTGGATCCGCAAGGAGGCAGATCCGGACGACGGACGGGTATTCAGAATCTATACGGCTGAAAAAGCGGACGAAATGAAAGATGAACTGATTGCTCTCAGACGGGCCGCCAACGAGAAGCTATTGTCCGGGTTCAGCCCCGAAGAGCAGATGCTGTTCAAACGTTTCCTGAAAGACTTGATATGAGTAAAAGGCAGGGTTCGAGAATAGCGCGTACGCTTCACAACGTACCAAGGGGCCAAGGGTTCAAGTGAAAAGCAAAAGCGCTTTTGGGCCTTATAACACTTGGCCCCTCGACCCCTTGACCCCTCGAACCCTAATAGCACGGTGTAAAAAGAACTAAAAAAATTTGTCTTTAAAGTTAGTGTGCTAACAAACGAAAAGGAGTCCCCCCATGCTGCTGCACCCCAAAAATGAAACCTTTGAGCACCTGGATCCCCGCTCTCGGGAGATCATGTTGAAAACCGTCGAATTTTTCGAAAACAAGGGCAAGGAGAAACTGAAGCACGACGACCACGAGCGGGTCTGGTACGCCGACTTTCTGGACTTCGTGAAAGAGGAAAAAGTATTCGCAACCCTGCTCACACCCGCGCAGTACGGTGGCGGCGACAAGCGGTGGGATACCTACCGAAATTGTGCCTTCAATGAGATCCTTGGTTTCTACGGGCTCCAGTACTGGTATACCTGGCAAGTCTCCATCCTGGGCCTGGGGCCTATCTGGATGGGCAGCAACGAAAAGGTAAAGGAAAAAACAGCCCGGCTCCTTGAGGAGGGCGGTATCTTTGCCTTCGGTCTCAGTGAAAAGGCCCACGGAGCCGACCTTTACTCATCCGAAATGGCATTGACGCAACTCGCCGAAGGAAAGTACGTGGCCGACGGCGGCAAATACTATATCGGCAACGCCAACAAGGCGGCCCTGGTGTCGACCTTCGCAAAGAATACAGAAACCGATGATTATGTCTTTTTCGTGGCCGAATCCGACCACGAAAATTACGAGTGTGTAAAAAATGTCGTCAATTCACAGAACTACGTGGCCGAGTACGCCCTGCACAGTTATCCGATCACCGACGATGAGATCCTCAGCACCGGCCGGGACGCCTGGGACAGCTCGCTGAACACCATCAACGTGGGTAAATACAACCTGGGCTGGGCCTCCATCGGCATCTGTACCCACGCCTTCTATGAAGCTATCACCCACGCCACCGCCCGCAGGCTGTTCAACCACAGCGTCACCGATTTTCCGCACATCCGGCAGTTTTTCGTGGATGCCTGGACCCGGCTGGTAGCCATGAAAATGTTCGCCCACCGGGCCTCCGATTACATGCGGGCCGCTTCAGAGACCGACCGCCGCTACCTGCTTTACAACCCCATGGTCAAAATGAAAGTCACCACCCAGGGCGAAGAGGTCATCAACCTGCTGTGGGACGTCATCGCGGCCAAGGGGTTTGAAAAAGACATGTATTTTGAGATGGCCGCCCGAGATATCCGGGCCTTGCCGAAACTCGAAGGTACCGTCCACGTGAACATGGCCCTGATCATCAAGTTCATGGCCAACTACTTCTTTAACCCGGCTGAATTCCCGGAAGTCTCCAAAAAAGATGAGAGGGTCAACGACGACTTCCTCTTCAACCAGGGCGCCACCAAGGGCCTGGGCAAGATTCAGTTCCATGACAGCGCCCTGGCCTACAACAGCCTGGACCTGCCCAACCTGGCTGTTTTCAAAGAACAGATCGAGGTCCTCAAGGAATTCCTGCTCACCGCCACCCCAAACAAGGAGCAGGCCAAGGACATCGACTTTCTCCTCAACCTGGGCGAGCTCTTCACCCTGGTGGCTTATGGTCAGCTCCTCATCGAAAAGGCTAAAATCGAGGCTGTCGAAGATGACGTCATGGACCAGATCTTCGACTTCATGGTCCGTGATTTTTCCAAATTCGCCCTGCAGATCTATTCCAAAACCGGCAGCACTGAAAAGCAGATGGAGCTCTGCCTGAAAATGATCAAAAAGCCGGTAAAAGATACAGAGCGGTTCAACCGGGTATGGGAGAAACACGTCGCCGTTTTGAATGGCGCCTACGAAATGAACCCCTGATGTCGATATAAAAACAAAAGCCCCTGTAGCCGTGAGCTTGAAGCGGTTTTTCGCACGTTAGTGCGACGAAATACTGGTTTTGATTTTCTCTGCGCCTCTGCGCGATGCATGGTTTTGCCGTTGTGTTTTGGTCGTGGCGCCCCTTTTAGGGGCAACCCAAAGCTCGGCCCTCTGGTCCAGGATTCTTTATTAATTACAAATGCTTGAATACAGTCCGCGATTCGCCGAAATCCGTCTGTCGGCTTTTTCTATTCCCGCCAGTGCTGGGGCTGATTAAGCACTTGCGAGCATTGAACGCGCCCTTTCACACGACCGATTACACCCTCTTTTAACGCCTGCACCATCCATGCACCCGCATGCTCCTCCGGAATGGGGTAGGGGGCTTCGAACCCCAGCACCCCGGCCGGGGTAAATCCAGAGCGGGGATAATAGTCCGGGTGTCCAAGCACAAAGACCAGTTCTACACCTGCGTCTTTCAATTGACTTAATCCGGCTTTGATCAGTTTGCCGCCCACACCTTTCGCCTGGGCCTCCGGCAGAACCGCCAGGGGGGCCAGCAGTTGAGTTGAAACAGGCTTAGCGGTTCCAGTAAGGACAGCCTTCGTATAGAGGATATGTCCAATTAAAGCCCCCTTTTCAACTGCCACCAGCGATAGCATTGGCAATGCGGTTTTATCAGCGAACAACTCGTTCACAAGATCCGCTATTTCCTGACCTTTCTCTTCACCAAATGCCTTAGCATGGATTTTTTCGATTTCAGTTTTATCCGTTTCTGTCGATTTTCTTACTTCCAATGCTTGTCCCTTCCTTATCTTTTGACTGTTTGCCTAACCCGACAACCACGCTTCTGCTTCAGCGACTTGTTAGAGGTTTTAGACGTTCAGATTGAAACCAAGATCAACCTCAGATGCCGGCAAGCCGCCGCGTAAGCCCCAATTATCAAGTGGCGGCTCGTACAAGACAATGAAAACATCGGACGGAGCGATGCCCAACTCACCAAACCGGCGGACAATAGACTTATAAAGATTACGTTTCGCATCCAATGTCCGCCCCGGAAATAAAACAATCTCAACTAAAGTGTAGTTCTCCGTTTTTCCTGGCGGCACCGCAAAGTGCTCAGGCTTATGTTCAATGTTTTACAGTACCAAATGTTATGAAAAACTGAGCCAGGTAGTAGGTGATCATGATGAGAAGATCCGACTGGGGCACCGGTGTCAGGAACCGGTTGATGGCAATCAGCGAGTCCGAAAGGATAAAAAGCAACGCGCCCGCGATCACCAAGGAGTGGTTGGCCCTGCCCAGCGCGGCGGAAACCCCCATGGCGAGAATGATGAAAAGATAGGCGGCCACCGGGATCAGCATGTCACCGAGATGGGGAAACAGCTGAACGCCCATAATAATCCCAAAGACACCGATCGCCAGCAAAACCGGCAGGCGTGAACGGGAAAAGGCCGGCTGCCGGATGAAGGCCGCGATATAGAACAGGTGGGCAATCAGAAACGATCCCAGCCCGTGGACAAAATAGGCAACCCCGTCAATATGCAGCAAAACATCCCCGCACCCTGAAAACAGGAGGCCGACGCCGATCAATATCCCTTTTATGCCCGGAATGCTGCTGAAGGCCAGCACAGCCAGACACAAAATGGGGATCGTCTTGATCAGATAATCAAACGGGTAGGGGCTCATGTGCATTGTTGCCAGAAAGAGGAGGGCGAAGATTGTAAAAATCGTATATAGAATTTTGTTTAACATTTTTCAGGTTTTCTCGTTATGAATTTGTAAAGTCGGACGCCCAGTTCCCGGTTGTCAGTTTAGAAGTTATCTCAAAAAAGTCTTTTGGCCCAATATCGGCGTTGGGCGCTAAATTCAAATCCTCGAAATACTGGAGTATTCCTCCGGTTCGAATGTAGCGTCCGCCTTGATCTTGAACCAAAATTCGTTTTTGAGATAGCTTCTAGAGGTTTTCAACGGTGAACCTTTGAACCCGGAACCTCTTATCCCTTGCGCATCTCAAAAAGGTACAACCCACTAAAACCGCCCCCGGCCGCCAGAGCAATGAGACTGCTGATCCCGAAAAGGTTGTAGGCTCCCAGCGATTCATACAATACGCCACTGAACAGAAATCCTACGACCAGGCCCAGCCCGTAGGTAACCGCGTTGTTCACGGCCTGCCCCATGGTTTTAGACGCGTCCGGGGTCAGCCGGTCGATGTAGAGAATGCTCGCCATGTGAAATGTTCCGTAGGTAATCGCGTGCAGAACCTGTGACAGCAGGATAACCGCCGGTGAAGCCGTGGCATACAAAATAAGCCAGCGCACAGCCGCAATGATAAACGAAAAAAACAGGACCCGTTCAAGGGAAAACCGGGCAAACAACCGTTCTGATTTAACCATCACCAGGATTTCCGCCGTGGAGGCCAGCGCCCAGGAAAACCCGATAAAGGTTTTATCCATTCCGAGGGTCTCCAGGTGGATCGAATAAAATCCATAATAGGTGCCATGACTGACCAGCATCAGAAAGGCACAGGTCAGGAAAATCAGGACCCGGGGACGAAAGAAAAACTTCAGGTCGGCCCGGTCGGTACGGGGCTTTTTGACCTGCACATCCGGTATCTTGAAAGCAGCGGCAGCCTGTAAGAGGGAGCCGGCCAGAATCAGCGCAACGATGATGCCGACCCCCGTCATATCCAAAATTTTACCCAGCACCAGCACGGTCAGGATAAAGCTGATGGACCCGTAGGCCCGCAGGCGGCCATAGCTTTTTTTGTCTTCACCGAGCGCGTCCATGGTAAACGCTTCGAGAAAGCTGATGATGGGTGCATAGAACATCCCATACAGCACCATGATCACAGCCATGGTCTGGAATTGAAAGGTAAAAAGCAGGAGGGCCCAGGCCAGGGAACTCACCAGGTTGCACCCGATGTAAATTGCCCGCCGGGCATGAAACCGGTCCGCGACAAGCCCCCAGAAAAGGGGGAAAACCACCAGGGCCACCGATCGGATTCCGGACAGGACCCCGATTTGAAAACCGCTGAAGTCCAGATGATAGCAATAGAGGTTAAAAAAGGGCAGGAATACGCCCATTACGCCGAAATAGAGGAAATACTGTGGACCAATCACCAGAACGAGGGCGCTTTGTTTTTTACCGGGCATGCCTGACTATAACTGGATTGGCTCTTCTTTTCAATGGGTGGGGGGTAGGGTTTGTTTGATTATTTGTAGGGATTTTTCCGTCGCCTGTCGGGCGTAGCCTTTGGTGAAGACTGGCTTCACTGATTAGAATGATAGTTATATAGAAGCGGTTCAAATTTAATTGTCACTCTGAGCGCAGCGAAGAGTCCCCTACGATAATGAATAACCTTTGCATGTGGGGGATTCTTCGCTACGCTCAGAATGACAGATAATCGTTTTGAAGCCGCTTCTAATCAATATTCACCCTGATCTTCCGCGGCTGCTCTTCTTCTGGCTCCGGAACAGTCACCTTCAAGACACCGTTTTTAAAACTGGCCTTAATTTTTTCCGGATCAACATTGTACTGGAGGGTAAAGGTGCGCTGAAATTGTCCGAAATTTCTTTCCTGACAGAAATAGCACTCGTCTCCGCTGTCGGCATCTTGTTTCCGCATTCCCTTTAAAGTCAAAAGGTTGTCCTTCACCTCCACACTGACGTCTTCTTTCTTAACACCCGGAAGGTCGGCTTTGATGACGATGCCGATTTCAACCTCGTAGATATCGACACTCGGTCGCCAGCCATAGGATGACATCTCATCGTCGCTCCCGTTGGCCTGCGAAAATGAGTCATCGAACATGCGGTTGATACGATCCTGCAACGCGGCTACGTTTCTAAACGGATCCCATTTGACGGTGGTCATGACGGTCCTCCTTTTGAAACCTTTCTTAGCAATCCTGCGTTTCCTTTCAAAAGATTAACCACCCGTGATTTCTTGTCAAGACCCCAAATTTTCATGGGGGCTGCCGGCTTTACAAACAGCCAGTCCGGTGTTAAGTTTAGCGTGTTCAGGCAATTGCTGCACCTTTTCAAAACCCGCTTCCAATAATGCGGGTTTTAGACACACCCGCCGGGGCAGAAAACACCCCGTACGGGGCTTTATGCACAGGAGCCGGCCATGGACTATATCAAGATCAAATTTGGAAGCAATCTACCCACAGGACCCTCGTTTGGAAGATCCCTGGGAGGGGTGTTCAGACCCCGCCCGGCCAACCCCATGTTCTCTTCCGGCGAACACTCCTGGACACCCCAGATGGACATTTTCGAAACCTCGGAAGAGATTATCGTACAGGCCGAAATCGCCGGTGTCGACCAGGAGGACCTGGAGGTCGAAATCAACAGTAAGGCAGTGAGAATATTCGGCCGGCGGTCGGAATCATCGCTCGTTTCGAGCTCGACCTACCGACTGGCGGAAATCCAGTACGGTAAATTTGAAAGAACCCTGTTCCTGCCGGCTCAGATAGATACAGAAGTGGTGTCGTCATCGTACTCCAACGGCTTTTTGCAATTGCGCCTTGCAAAAAAGCAAAAAAACATCACGCACAGTGTTCCCATTACAGATGAATAAAGGCGTTATCACTCTGATAGAACGATGAGACTCCCCGGAGGCGATCATGAATGAAAAACAAATATCTCCCGATTTTGGGACTGAAAATATACCTGACAACCTGCCGGTACTGCCGCTTTTTGATGCCGTTCTTTTCCCTAAAATGGTGTTGCCGCTGGTGGTAATGGAAGATGATTCGGTCAAACTGGTAGATGAGGCCATGAGCAAAGACCGCATCATCGGCCTGCTGGTTTCAAAGAACAAATCCAAA
>CAZYGG010000115.1:0-7690 GCA_964647585.1 uncultured Desulfobacterales bacterium | reverse complement strand
TGACCTTCGGGTTATGAGCCCGACGAGCTACCAGACTGCTCCACCCCGCATCAGAAGAACGAATATATAGACGCATTGGCAGGGCCTGTCAAGGCCTTTGTTAGCGTAATGTTTTAAGTTTTAGGTCTTAAGTTTTAAGCGGTTGTTATTAAATGGGTAATTGAATATGAACCGACTTTTATTGAAAGAGAGTCTCGAGGGCAGCTTTTACCTTGGCGAACTCGATTTTTGAACCTTTGACCTGTTCGCAGTGACAGAGGACCGTTTTACGGCGGCTGCTGTGGCCGCTCTTGATCTGCAGGGCGGATTTGGGAACGTTGAGCTGTTTGGCCAGGAACTGGAGGCACATCTTATTGGCAGCCCCGTCCACGGGCGGAGCGGTAAGCCTGATTTTCAACGCCTGGTCGTGGATGCCGGCGACGGCGTTTTTAGCCGCCCGGGGCTGGACGTAGACGTTGATGATATATCCGTCGGCGTGCTTTTTGAGGAAAGTGTCCATGGTGACAAGAGATTGCTTAATGGGAAAAAGGGGTCAAGGGGTGATGAATTCGTAAAAAGCCGAATTCAGCGGTTTTACGTGTTAGGTTTTAGGTGTTAGGAAAAAAACAAAACAGCATCAAAACAGATATTTAAAACTTAAGATCGATAGCACTCGTAATTTTTTGAACTTTTTACGGGTTCATCAAGTGTTTATCTAAAAAGGTTTTCTGTATTTCACTTGACCCCTCGAACCCTTGAATCCTTGCAAGACAGTGCCCGCTAAGCCTGATCTGCCGATGTCTGCACCGCGGCGGTCAATTCCTCGAGCGTCACCGTCGCCGTCCCGACCTTACCGACCACGATACCGGCGGCCAGGTTGGCCAGGGCGGCTGCACCCTGCAGGGACCGGTCGGCTGAGAGCGCCAGGCCGGTGACCGCCACAACCGTATCACCCGCACCGGAAACATCAAATACCTGTCGGGCCCGGGATCGGATGGTGTACGGCCCGGCACTGCCCTCGTAGAGGACCATGCCTTCCTGCCCGCAGGTAATCAATAAATTTTGCGCGCCGGTTGTATTGATTAGGGTATGGGCGGCCCGGTCCAGGGTGTCCGGGTCGACGATTTCAATTCCCGCCGCCAGGCCGGCCTCCTTTTTATTCGGAGTAATCAGAAAGGCATTGCGGTATTTTTCGAAATCAAGGCCTTTGGGATCGACAATGGCCGGCTTGTTATGTTGCCGGGCCTGCTGGATGATCATCGTCAGGAGATCCGGTGTGAGTAAGCCTTTGCCATAATCCGATATGAGCACCGCGTCGACCGTGGGGATTGCGCCCTCGATATAGGTCGCGATGGACGCCCGGGTCTCTCCGGCAATGTCCTGCCGGGTCTCCCGGTCTATCCGGAGCACCTGCTGACTGCCTCCTAAGATGCGGGTCTTGCGGGTTGTGGGGCGGCGGGGATCCTGCACGATACCGCCGACATCCACGCCCAGGGATGAGAACCTCTGGAATATGAGGGCGCCGCCGGAGCCGGTGCCGGTGACACCGGCCACCAGGATATGGGCGCCCAGGGCGGCCAGGTTGTTGACCACGTTGCCGCTGCCGCCCAGGGTGTAGTCTTCCCGGGTGACCGAGACAACCGGAACGGGGGCTTCCGGAGAGATCCGGTCCACATCGCCCCACACGTATTCATCAATCATGAGGTCGCCCACTACCAACAGTTTGCAGGACTTAAATTTTTCAAAGTTCATGGGATAGCGTCCCCATTAGTCAGTTTTGCCCAAATTGAGCAATTAGCTTTCAGCATTTAGCCGTTAGCTCTTTTGAATCCAGGCCTCGCCTGGTTTTTCCGAATCTGTCTGTCACGTATTCTAATGGGTTGAAATAATTTTGCTAACAGCTAACAGCCAATGGCTAAGGGCTTATTTATGCTTTGTGTTTCCAGCCACCAGTTCCATGATAAACGCCGGCGGCCGGACCACCTTCCGTTCCTGGTTCATACAGGCATGTTTGGAAAACCCCCGGGCCAGCAGGGTATCATCATTCTCTTTGAAAATGCGGTAGTCAAACTTCATGCCGCCGCGCACAGTCGTGTCCAGGGTGGTTTCAATAACGAGCAAATCGTCATACCGGATCGGGGCCAGGAACTTGCAGCCCACCTCGGAGACCGGCAGGAAAATGCCTCGTTTTTCGATATCCCGGTAGGCCAGGCCCAGGGAGCGAAACATTTCGGACCGCCCGATTTCGAACCAGCGAAAGTAATTGGCGTGATAGGCGATGCCCATATTGTCCGTATCGCCGTAAATAACCCGGACGGTGGTGGTATATGATTGCATATTTTTAGGCTTTTAGACTGTAGGCTATAGGCTGTTAGGTTGATGAACTCGTAAAAAGTCAAAAATTGACTTGTTCGCATGTTTTATGTTTTAGGTGTTAAGTTTTAAGACTCTGTTCTGATGATGCTTTGTTTTAATCTTAACACCTAAAACTTAACACTTAAAACTGTCCCTCTTAACCTACAACAGCGGTTTCAGGACCGCCTTGATCTCTTCATAGCCGTTGGTTACCGGCAGGTCCGGGAATTCCGCGATCACATTTTCCGGCGGGCGGAACAAAATGCCGTGATCGGCCGCCTGCAGCATGCTGATGTCGTTGTACGAATCACCCATGGCAATGACTTCGTAGCTGAGCTGCCGCAGGGCCAGGGCGGCTTTTTTCTTGCCGTCGGCCTGGCGGAGCGTGTAGCCGGTTACGGTCAGGTCGGCGGCTACTTCCAGGGTGTTGCAAAACAGGGTTGGCCAACCCAGCTTTTGCATCAGCGGCCCCGCGAATTGTTCAAACGTGTCAGACACGATGATGACCGGGACCTGCGCCCGCAGCCAGTCGAGAAATTCGACCGCGCCTTCCAGGGGCTCCATGGTAGCGATAACAGCCGTTATATCATTGAGCTTGAGCTTGTTTTCAGCGAGGATCCCGAGCCTTTTTTTCATCAGGACATCATAATCGGAAATATCCCGGGTGGTGAGCCGCAGTTCCTCGATGCCGGTTTTTTCAGCCACGTTGATCCAGATTTCAGGAACAAAAACGCCTTCCAGGTCGGAACACAAAATCTTCATTCTACCTCACAATAAAATTATTCAGTCACAAAGTTTCTTGGTTGCACATGCTTTCGAGGGGCAAATCATAGTCTGGTCCTATGTCCAGGATTCTTTAGCCGTGGTTATTTTTATCTTCGATCCGGATGACCATGGGCTCATCCGCGACCACATCCAGAGCTGTGATTTCGGCCATGGCATTCTTGATATCCAACTCCCGAGACTGGTGGGTCAACATCACGATGGGGACGGCCCCGGCGGTCCCGCGGCCTTTTTGCTGGACCGATCTGATACTGATACCGTGTTTTCCGAGAACGCCGGAAATGATGGACAGGACGCCGGGTTTGTCCTGCGCTGCCAGCCGCAGGTAGTAATGGGTGTAGAGCTCATCAATGGTCATCACCGGTATGTCGCGGATGTGTTCGGGCTGGTAGGACAAAACCGGTATCCGGCGCGCGATGCCGGCCATGATATTCCGGGCGATATCCACCACGTCGCTGATCACCGCGCTCGCGGTGGGCAGTTGACCGGCACCGTGCCCGCAGAGCAGGATCTCTCCGATGGCATCTCCGGAAACCGTGATCGCATTGAGCGTTCCATTGATCTTGGAGAGCTGGTTGTCCTCCGGTATCATGGTCGGATGAACCCGGGCCTCGATTTGGCCATTGTCGTTTTTTGCAATGGCCAGCAGCTTGATGCGATAGCCGAACTGGCGGGCAAACTCGATATCCATGGGGGTGATTTTGGAGATGCCCTCGGTGTAGGTGTCGGCCAGGTTTATCTCCATGCCGAAAGCCAGGGCGGTGATGATCGCCAGTTTGTGGGCGGCATCGTGACCCCCCACGTCCAGGGTGGGGTCGGCTTCGGCGTACCCTTCCGCCTGGGCTTCGGCCAGGACCGTTGCAAACTCGCTGCCTTCATCGGTTATCCGGGACAGGATGTAATTACAGGTCCCGTTGAGGATGCCGGTCATGGAGCGGATGTGGTTGCCCACCAGGGCCTCCCGGAGGGTCTTGATGATGGGCATACAGCCGCCCACGCTGGCTTCATACGCCAGGTCCACGTTGGCCTCGCGTGCTTTTTCGATCAGGATGTTGCCCTGGGCGGCCATGAGGGCTTTGTTGGCGGTTACCACATGCTTGCCGTTTTCCATGGCCTTGAGGATCAGCTCTTTGGCAATGTTTTGCCCACCGATCATTTCCACGACAATGTCGATGTCGGGGTCCGTGACGACGGTGAACGCGTCATTGATAAAAACACCCTCGTCGAAGGCGATGCCCCGGTCGGTAGTCGTATCGATATCGGCGACAGTTTTTAAAAGCAGGTTCGCGCCCAGGCGGGCCTGGATCAGCGACCGGTTTTCCAGCAGCAGTTTCGCGACACCCACGCCGACCGTGCCGCAACCCAGCAGACCGATTGAAATCGTTTTCATCACATGACCTTTCGGATGCCCCGGATTCCCTGGTTTATCCGCATATTGTTCTCAATAAGAGCGAACCGCACGTATTCATCACCGTATTCACCGAAACCCAGTCCCGGAGCCACGGCTATCTGGGCTTCCTTTATAAGGAACTTGGAAAACTCAACCGAGCCCATATGCAGGTACTCATCCGGGATCTTGGCCCACACGAACATGGTGCCCTTGGGACTGGGGACGTTCCAGCCGACCCGGTTGAGCCCGGTTATCAGGGTGTCCCGCCTTTCCCGGTAGGTGTCGTTGATCTCCTGTACGCACTGCTGGTCGCTTTCCAGGGCGATAATGGATGCGATCTGGATGGGTTGAAAGATGCCGTAATCCAGGTAGCTTTTTATGCGCCGCAGTGCGGCGATGATTTCAGGATTGCCCACGCAGTAGCCCACCCGCCATCCGGCCATGGAATAGCTCTTGGACATTGAAAAGAACTCCACCCCAACATCTTTGGCCCCTTTGGCCTGGAGGAAGCTGGGGGCTTGGTACCCGTCAAAGGTCAGGTCGGCGTAAGCGAAATCGTGGATAATCATGATGTCGTGTTCCTTGGCCCAATCCACGATCTTTTCAAAAAATTCAAGGTCCACAACCTCCGTCGTCGGATTGTGCGGGTAGCTCAGGATCAGGACCTTGGGTTTGGGCCAGGTCTGACGAGTGGCCTGCATCAAGTTGTCGAAAAAGTCCTGGTCGGGGCCGGCCGGGATTCCGCGGACATCCCCGCCGGAGATGATGGCCGAATAGGGATGGATCGGGTAAGTCGGGGTAGGGGAAAAAATCACATCCCCGGGGCGAATCGTCACCAGGATAAGGTGCGACAGTCCCTCCTTTACACCGATGGTGACAATCGATTCCGTGTCGGGATCAATATCCACATCATAGCGCTGTTTGTACCAGTTCGAGATGGCCACCCGCAGGCGGGTAATCCCCATGGACGCCGAGTACCGGTGGTTGTGCGGCTTCTGGGCCGCCTCGGTCATTTTATCCACAATATGCTGCGGGGTCCCGATGTCTGGGTTACCCATGCCCAGATCAATGATGTCATCGCCCGCCCGCCGTGCTTCCATTTTAATTTTGTTCACGGTTGCAAAAACGTAGGGCGGGAGCCTGTCGAGTCTGGCGAATTTTTCCATTGGGCACCTCGAAAATTAAGATTCAAGCCGGGTCAGTAAGCTGATATATCCGGCCGTTGATGAATGAAGACTAATTACAATACATTGCAGGTGATGTCAAAAATTTGTTTTGACTTTTAACCGGTTTCAGAATACTTTTTTTTACCCGGAGAGCACTTCTCCGGTTTGTTGTTTAAGCAGTGCCCGATACCAAAATACGCAAAGACCTTTGAAAAATTACCGCAATTCTCAAGCATCAAGGCCGATCAATTGGGAACCGGAGATGTACAGCGTTGGTCAGGGATGTTATCACCGACCACATCTGATACGAGAATTGACGGCGGTTTTCAAGGGGTTCCAGGAGTGAAAGATGCCAAAACCACTTACATACGCTGATGCCGGTGTCGATATCGACAAGGCCAACAGCCTGGTTGATACCATTAAGAAAATAGCCGCCCAGACCCGCCGGCCGGGGGTGATGGGTGATATCGGTGGGTTCGGGGGGCTTTTTTCACTGAACACAGAGAACATTGAGCGCCCGGTGCTGGTCAGTTCCACCGATGGTGTCGGCACCAAATTGAAAATAGCCTTTGAACTGGACAAGCACGATACCATCGGGATCGACCTGGTGGCCATGTGCGTGAACGACATCGTGGTCCAGGGGGCGAAACCCTTGTTTTTCCTGGATTACCTCTCCATGGGCCAACTCAAAACCGGGACTGTGGAAGCGATTATAAAAGGGGTTGGCGATGGCTGCCAGCAGGCCCAGTGTGCCCTCATTGGCGGGGAAACTGCTGAGATGCCCGGATTTTACGACGAGAACGAATATGATCTGGCCGGGTTTTCGGTGGGGGTTGTGGATGACAGCAAGATCGTGGACGGGTCTGAAATCAAGCCGGGCTGCCAGTTGATAGGCATTGCCTCCAGTGGTATCCACAGCAACGGGTTCTCCCTGGTGCGCAAGATCTGCTTTGATCGTATGAAGCTCAAGGTGACGGACCACGTCACCGACCTCGGCCGGACCCTGGGGGAAGAGCTTTTAACCCCGACCCGTATTTATGCCCGGCCCTTGATGAACCTCCTGCGGGATTTTCCAGTTTCCGGCATTGCTCACATTACCGGCGGGGGGATCCCGGACAACATCATTCGGGTGGTGCCTGACCGGTGCAAAGTCAGGCTCCGCAAGGGAAGTTGGGAGATACCGCCCGTGTTCGATTTCCTGCAGCAGGCCGGCAATGTCGAGACGTATGAGATGCTGCGGACTTTTAATTGCGGTATCGGCATGATCATAGTTGTGCCTGTGGAAACCGCCGATGACGTGTTGCAGCGCCTGGGCGGCCTGGAGGAGAAAGCCTTTATCATCGGTGACATCGTCGAGCGTAAAGACAGCCTTGAACCCATTGAATGGCTCAATGAAGATGAAAGCTGCTAAGACCGTATTTACAAACCTGCTGCGCTGGATCGGCAAAGGGGCGGCGCGGGCTCCGGTCTGCAAAACCTGAGGGCCGGGCCCTGGCGGCGCCGGTGGGGCGCCGAAAAAGTGATCTTTTCCAACATCGTTGGAATAGTGGATTCCCGGATTCAAGGGGTCAAGGGTTCAAGTGTATTGCTTGAGGACCTTTGGCCCTCAGCCTTTTGGGCTGGCCGGTCGCTTTTGGACCCTCGGCCCCTGGACCCCTTGAACCCTTAAAAGCACCCATGAAAATACTTGGCATAGAATCATCTTGTGATGAAACGGCGGCGGCGGTGGTCTCAGATGGGACCCGGATCCTCTCATCCGTGGTCGCATCTCAGATAGACGTACACAAGCCCTATGGTGGGGTCGTGCCGGAACTGGCGTCCCGCAAACACATCGAGGCGATTGTCCCGGTGGTTGGCCAGGCCCTTGCAAATGCAGGGATTACAGCCGAAGCCGTGGATGCAGTGGCCGTCACCCGGGGGCCCGGCCTGGTGGGCGCCCTGCTGGTCGGGTTTACCTTCGCCAAGGCATGGGCCTTTGCCCGGGACCTGCCCTGGATCGGGGTGAACCATCTCGAAG
>CAZYGG010000114.1:0-7898 GCA_964647585.1 uncultured Desulfobacterales bacterium | reverse complement strand
GCAACTTCTTTAACATTGAACATCGAACGTTCAACATCGAACTTTGAACTGTGGTCGCCTGCGGCGGCTAATCAAGGTTTTAAAATCAATTGGCTGTCAGATCCTTGTTCGAAGTTGGATGTTCGATGTTCAGGGTTCGAAGTTCAAAATGGGTTCTTCCGTGACCCCTCGACCCCTTGCCTGCCGGGCGTAGCTCGCAGAGCGAAGACTGGAACCCTTTGTTGTCTTTAACCACTTAAGTCCTGAAACCCGCTTCTTTGGCAAAAACGAAGAAGAAACAGGAAGAGAACACCATGACCCAACCCACTACTTTCACCCCCGACGGCATTGAACAGCTTCCCATGGAAGCTTTTACAGAAAGGGCGTACCGGGAGTACGCCATGTACGTCATTCTCGACCGGGCCCTGCCCCATATCGGCGACGGGCTCAAACCCGTTCAGCGCAGAATCGTCTACGCCATGTCCGAACTGGGACTAAAATCAACCGCCAAGTACAAAAAGTCAGCCCGTACTGTCGGGGATGTACTGGGCAAATTCCACCCCCACGGGGATACGGCCTGTTACGAAGCCATGGTCCTGATGGCACAGCCTTTTTCATATCGTTATCCCCTGTTAGACGGCCAGGGAAACTGGGGAGCACCGGATGACCCCAAGTCGTTCGCTGCCATGCGCTACACCGAGTCCAAGCTGGCTCCCTACGCGGATGTCCTGCTCTCTGAAATCGGACAGGGCACCGTGGACTGGGTGCCCAATTTTGACGGCACCCTGGACGAACCGGCCACCTTACCAGCCCGGTTGCCCAATGTCCTGCTCAATGGCACCACCGGCATCGCGGTGGGGATGGCCACGGATATCCCGCCCCACAATTTAAAGGAAGTCGCCAGCGCCTGCATTCATCTGCTCACCAACCCTAAATCCGATGTGGCCGAACTATGCGAGCACCTGCCGGGCCCGGATTACCCCACGGAAGCGGAGATTATCACCCCGCGCGAAGACCTCCTGGAAATGTATCACTCGGGAACCGGTTCAATCAGAATGCGTGCTGTTTTTTACCGCGAAAATGGTGACATCGTAATTAGCGCTCTGCCCCACCAGGTCTCCGGGGCCAAGATTCTTGAACAAATTGCCAACCAGATGCGGGCCAAAAAACTGCCCATGGTGGTGGATCTGCGCGATGAATCGGACCACGAGGACCCCACCCGCCTGGTTATCGTTCCGCGCTCCAACCGGGTGGATGTGGACGCCCTGATGAACCATCTTTTCGCCACTACCGATCTGGAAAAAACGTACCGTGTAAATGTGAACCTGATCGGCCTCGACGGCCGTCCCCAGGTCAAGAATCTGAAAACCCTGCTGGCAGAATGGCTGAAATACCGTAAAGAAACGGTCCGACGGCGCCTCCAGTTCCGACTCGACAAGGTGACCGACCGCCTGCACATCCTGGAAGGTCTTCTGGTCGCCTACCTGAACATTGACGAAGTCATTGCCATCATCCGCAGCGAAGACCAGCCCAAACCGGTATTGATGGAGCGGTTTCACCTGACCGGCACCCAGGCAGAAGCCATCCTCGAACTAAAACTGCGCTACCTGGCCAAGCTCGAAGAGATGAAAATCCGCGGGGAGCAGGAAACGCTTGACGCGGAGCGTGAATACCTGGAAAAGACCCTCAATTCAACACAGCGCATGAAAACCCTGATCCGGAAAGAGATCGAGGCTGACGCAAAAACCTACGGGGACGACCGGCGCTCACCGATCGTGGCCCGTGATGACGCCCAGGCCATGACCCAGGCCGACCTGATGCCGGTTGAACCACTCACCGTCATCCTTTCTAAAAAGGGCTGGATCCGGGCTGCCAAAGGCCACGAAATTGATCCGGTCAGCCTGAACTACAAGGAGGGTGACGGCTACCTGGCCGATGCCCACAGCCGCAGCAACCAGCTGGCGGTCTTTCTTGATTCCACCGGACGCAGCTACGCGGTGGCCGCCCATACCCTGCCCTCTGCCCGGGGCCAGGGCGAACCCTTGAGCGGCCGTGTGAACCTGGCCTCCGGGGCGTGGTTCACATCGGTTCTTTCCGGGGATCCCGAACAGCCGATCCTGCTGGCAAGCGACGCAGGGTATGGTTTTGTGGCAAAACTGGATGATCTTTTCACCAAAAACCGCAGCGGCAAGGTGGTTTTGACCCTGCCGAAAAACGCTCACCCCTTGCCGCCGGTCTGTGTCCGGGAACCGGAGACCGATCTGCTCGTGGCCATCACCAACGAGGGGCGCATGCTGGTCTACGCGCTAAGCGACCTGCCCACCCTGGCCAGGGGCAAAGGCAACAAAATCATCAACATCCCCTCTGCCCGCGCCAAAGCCCGGGAGGAACTGCTGCTCGCCCTGACCGCCCTCCCCCTGGGTCATAACCTGATCGTGCATGCCGGTAAACGGTACCTGAAACTCAAACCGGGAAACCTGACGGATTTCATGGGCAAACGGGGCCAGCGCGGCCGAAAACTGCCCCGGGGATTTCAGAATGTATCCGGCCTGGAGATTGAGGCAGCGTCGCAACGAGCGCTGCTATAACGGATTGGGTAAGGAAAATCCGAAATTCGAATCGAGAAATTCGAAACAAAAAAAGCAAATCGCAATGACCTAAAAATCAAACAAAAGCTGTCATTGCAATAGGTAGCTCCTGTTTTTGTCATTTGGTCATTTGAATTTTGAATTTGTTTCGAATTTCGTGCTTCGTATTTCGGATTTAACGAATCTCGTCAATCAAAGACAGAACTTCATAGCTTTGTTTCCCTTATTTATCGGGCACAACTCAGGTTCTTGATTTCTTCTCCATTACCCGGATGATCCTTAGCAGGGTGCGGTTGACCGGAGTGTCGACGCCGAGTTCCTCTCCCATGGCCACCAGGCTTCCGGCAAACATGCCGACCTCGGTCTCGCGCCCGGCATCGATATCCTGGAGCATGGAGGTTTTACCCTCCGGCCCAAGGGTCATGAGCACCTGGTGCCACTGCCGGATATCGTTTTCGTTCAGGTCGATATCCCTGGCCCTGGCCACGGCCATAACTTCCCGCATGGCGGCGTCCATGAGTTCGCGGGCCTCCGCATGCTGCTGGAACACCCCGAAGTTGCCGCCGGTAACCGCCGAGCACTGGTTGATGCCGATGTTGATCATGTACTTCCACCAGAGCACCCGGACCATGTCCTCCGGGACCTCGCATTCGATGCCGGCTCTCTCCAGAAGGGCTTTTAGACGCTGCACCGTTTCGGATGGCGCGCTGTTGTTCGACTCGCCGATCAAAAGCCTGCCCTTGTTGCTGCACCGGATCCGATTGTTCTCCCGTAGTGAATCCATGCCGAGCGCCACGCAGTAAAGTGTCTTGTCCCAGCCGAACCGGGCAGCAATCCGCTCCTCGCTTTCAATGCCGTTCATCACCGAAATGATCAGGCTTTCGGGTCCGACGAATCGGGCCATGTCCTCCAGGGCCTGGTCCAGCTGCTTGTGTTTGACGGCAACCAGGATCAGCCCCACCGGTCGGGACGGTCCCTGGGGTTCGGCCACCGGCAGCCGGTACGATCGGTCGTTGAACCGGAAGCCTTCATTTTCAAGACGCTTCTTGCGCTGTCCGCCGGCCACCAGAAACACCGCTTCCGGATCCATTTCGGCAAACGCGGCGGCATACATCCCGCCCAGCGCCCCGGCCCCGATGACAGCTACAGTTTCGATATTTTTCATCATTTTAACCTAATTTTGGGTATGTGTGATATTCATTCAAAGCAAGTGCGATAATATTTCGACAAGCGTCAGGGACAACCTTACGCATGGAAATAAGCACCACCGGCAACGATCGCTATTAATGGATCATTTGGTTCTATTTTTAAAGCATTATTTGATGAACTCGTAAAAAATCAAAAAACAACTTTTACGAGTGTTTTAAGTTTTAGGTCTTAAGTTTTAAGTGTCTGTTTTGATGATATTTTATTGTTTATAACACCTAAGATCTTACACGTAAAACCGATGAATTCGGCTTTTTACGAATTCATCTTATTTGTTGTAAAATGATTTTAAAATGGCGGGCATGCCCTCCTCAGAAGCGCCCGCTTGACACAGGGCCGTTTCATCCCCATATTTTCGGCAACCAAACAAGACCCCCATTAGGGAGGATACCTTTTAATGCTGCTGAAACTTTTCCTTGCGTTTACCCTGATTCCTGTCATCGAACTGACACTTCTGATAAAAATAGGAACAGCCATCGGTGTTTTCAACACCCTTGTGCTGGTAATTACCACCGGCTTTGCCGGTGCCTACCTGGCCAGGGCCCAGGGCTTTCAAACCATGATGCGGGTACGTGAACGGCTCAACCGGGGCGAGATGCCTGCTGAAGACCTGATAGATGCCATGATCATTTTCGCAGCCGGCGTTGTCCTGTTGACCCCGGGCCTGCTGACCGACATTGCCGGGCTTTTGCTCCTGCTGCCCGCCACACGGACCCCGTTCAAAAGATGGCTGCGGGTCCAGTTAGATCGCTGGATGCAGAATCCCAATATCCATATTACGCGGTATCCCTAGAACTATCTTGTGCTGCTGTTTCTTAGAAATAAGGAAAATTATAAAGAATTGTTCTGCCTTTGATCTATGAGCTTAAATAAATACGAAATAAAAAGCACGAAATTCGAAACAATTCCGAAACTCAAATGATCAAATGACAGAAACAGGTGGCTACCTAATGAAATGGCCGCTTTTGTTTTGTGTTTTGGTCACTATAATTTGTTTTGTTGTTTCGGATTTGCGGCGTTCGCCTTGAGAACATTCCGCTATTCGAATTTCGGATTTTCCGACACCCAAGAGCCTTATTAAGAGCTTTTAGTAAACAAAGAACTTATTGGATCTTGCCAACGATATGGCCAAAGAGACTTCTTATAAACGGCCACCCGTACGGGTCTGGGAATACACCATCGACGGGAAATGGACGGTCCTGGCCGGCAAGACCGATGCCGATAACGACCGGTTGAGTCTTAAAGAAGCCCGACCGAACGACTGGTGGTTTCACGTACGGGGTATGCCGGGCAGTCACGTGCTACTAAAAGCCCTGCCCGACGAGGAGCCCGGCAAGGATATTCTCAAAGCAGCCGCGGCCGTGGCCGCCTGGCACAGCAAAGCCCGGACAGGCGGGGTGACGCCCGTGGCCTGCACCAAAGCCGCGCATGTAACCAAGCCACGCGGGGCCAAACCCGGCACCGTCCAGATCCGGAAGGAAACCATTCTAAAGGTTCGACCGGGGCTCCCCGATGAGTCTTGAAGAATCCTTGGGCATGGGATCAGGCTACGGGTTGCCGTTTTAAAAAGCGAGCCACAAAACACACGCTTCGTATCGTGGCCGGATTCAGGTTTTCAGGTCGAAGGCTGAAGAAAAACCTTGAGAACCGTTCTGGAAGATTTGGCTTGATTAATAATAAGAGCTTCGATAGTTACGACTGAATCGCCTTTTCGATGTTTTAATTACGCCTTACTTTCAGCCTTTACACCTCATCAGCATTTCAATCTATTGTCGGTATTGCTAAAAGTATCTGACTTGCCCCTATAAGGCCAAGTTTTCAACCATGACTAGAAAATCCCCCAAAGAGCTGGCCAAAATTCTCGCATATATATTGGGCCGCCGCCCGGCTGAATTCGGGCTGATCCCGGATAAGGATGGATATGTCCGGATCAAGGAGTTGCTAAAGGTTTTTTCCGAGGAAGAAGGCTGGAGCTACGTCAGAAGGTCGCATTTGGACGAAGTCGTACTTACCCTGCCGGACAGACCGGTTGAATTCAAAGACAACCTGATCAGGGCAAAAAATCGGGAGAACTTGCCCTCTTTTGAGGAAGCGGCCGAACTTCCCAAGTTGATGTATACCTGCGTCCGGCAGAAAGCGTACCCATTTGTAACGGCAAAAGGGGTCCAGAAGTCCGATGGCGACGTTATTCTCAGCGCCGACCTTGAAACCGCACAGCGAATGGGAAAACGGATCGATCAAAAACCGGTCTTGCTGACCGTCCAGGTGAAAAAAACTTTAGATAAAAGGGTTCGCTTTTTTACCGGGGGCGGTACTCTTTTTACAGCCGCCTGTATCCCAGCGGGCTGTTTCACCGGTCCGCCCCTACCCAAGGAAAAACCCGACCTGACGCCACCGCCCGACATGGTACCGGCCACACCCAAAAAGCCCGGCAGCTATACAATCAATATCAATGCCGATGGGTCCCTGGATTCATCATCCGACAAACCGGGCCGCACGAAGGCCCCACCCTGGGAGAAGAAACGCAAGCGAGTCAAGAAACGGCATAAAAAGCCGCCGTGGCGCCAATAGAAGTGGCTTGAAAGCCTCCCCTCGAACCCAATCCCTGCGTTGGATAAATAAGCTCAATCCTCGAAATACTAAGTGTATTCCTCCGGTTGAACTTATCTATCCGCCTTGCCTGTCGGGCGTAGCTAAAAGTGCGAAGACTGAGCCTTGGGCCCGATTGAAGACTTTCAAGCCACTTCTGGTTTTTTCCAACTCAGATTAAGCCAGGGGAAATAAATGGGTATTAAGATAATTGTAGCCGAATCCTTAACCATTCGTTTTTTTAATGGTTTTGACCTATCCTAACACTTAACACATAAAACTTAAAACTGACGAATTCGGCTACTGCCGAATTCATCAAAAACCATTTGACAACCGTATTTGAAATTTGTTAGTTAGCGATTTTACGTTTTCAGGCAGTCCAATGGGCCGTTAGCTCAACTAGGCAGAGCACCTGACTCTTAATCAGTAGGTTGAAGGTTCGATTCCTTCACGGCCCACCAAAAAAATAAAAGGCTTAGGAGATTTCTCCTAAGCCTTTTTTGATTTCCAACGGTGTGTGTTTCTATTTGGAATCATTCCATTCGGGCTAAACAATCATGCAGTCAGCTACCAGCTCCCATAGATATTTCACTTCGAGGTCTTCCATGTCATACTCTTTCTTAATCATGTTAAACTGGCCATGACAGCTGTGACAGGGGACCACCAGCATACCGGCGCCGGTCGCCCGAATCTGGTCCATTTTTCTTCCGCCGTACAAAACGCGCTCCTCGTTGTATCCATTGACCAGCGTGCCGCCGCCGCCGCCGCAGCAGATCTGGTTCATTTTGGTCGGATAAAGGTCGATCCAGTTTTCGATGCACTGGCCGAGGATCCAGCGCGGTTCTTCAAAAAATCCATGCCCGAACAATTTTTGGGCCTTCCGGCCATAGTTGCACGGATCGTGGTAGGTCGCCGGTCCTTTGAAACGTGATTTGTCCAGTTTGATCCGGCCTTCTTTTATGTACTTTATAAGTAAATCGAATACCGTGACGAATTCGTATTTTTTCAATGCTTCGGGATAGTGTTTTTCGAAACCCGACCGGGTCGCCATATAAGCGTGCCCTCACTCGGGCCAGAGCAGCGTTTTAACCTCCAGTTTTTCCATCTGTTCGACAATCCGGCCGGTCATGATTTTCATGGCCTCGTCATCACCGGTAAAGTAGCCCCAGTTGGTGCCTTCCCAGTTTTCGGACGGTACCGTCCAGTCCTCTTTGGCCACGTGGAAAATTCGCCACCAGTGCTTTAAGTCCTCGGTGTGCGTGTTGACCAGCTTGTTGTGAATAGTGGTCAGTATGTTAGCCCCCTTTTTATCAATGGGGACTTCAAAGCCCTCATACCCTGGATCTTCAGCGATCTCTTCGGCCACGTCTTCAAGGATGAATTCATAATCCTCCTGGGGCAGGCGTAAATTGTTGCCGGTTTCAAGCGCGGCCTCCAGCCCTTTGTGGATAATCCCGGGGACCGCGTCTCTCTTTCTCAGAGACCGGACCCGCCGGACGGCATCGGCAATGTCGATTTCCATGGGGCAGACATTTT
>CAZYGG010000113.1:0-8822 GCA_964647585.1 uncultured Desulfobacterales bacterium | reverse complement strand
AAAAACATGCGGAATCTACGACAAGATGCGGCGGCCGCGAGATTTAAACCGGAGGAATACTGGTCAGTATTTTGAGGATTTAAACCGAGCGCCCAACGCCGAGATTGGGCCAAAAGACAATTTAGAAACAGCCCCTATTGCTGTTCAGCCTCTCCCCAGGTGTCACCACTTTTCTCCATAAAGGCGATGGGACATGCCGGCCGAAACTTGCAATACAAATCCGGGTCACTGCATCGGCAGCAAGCCGGGCAAAGATAAATTTTATGCTTCATGCACATAAAATCCGTTTCAACATCCGGATGGTTTACGCATTTTCCCATTGTTTTATAGCTAGCTTTCACACTAAGGTATCGGAAGCTTCCTGAAAATCGCTAAAAGGCCTGCAAACCGTCTGATTTTAAGGATTGTCAACCGATTGTCAACCTCTTTCAAGGGACGTTTAAGATGAAGGTTCTGATAACCGGGCGTTTGCCCGACACTGTGTTGGCCGACATTGAAACTGCTCACGAGGTGGTGTGCAACCCTGCGGACCACCCCCTTCCCAGGGAACAAATATTAAGCCAGATAGAGGGAAAAGACGGCCTGCTGTGCATGATCACCGATACCGTGGACACAGAGCTGCTGCAGCGGGCACCCGGATTGAAAATCATTGCAAACTATGGTGTCGGCTTCAACAACATAGATGTGGGTGCCGCCACCGACAGGGGCATTCCGGTTACCAACACCCCCGGGGTTCTCACCGCGGCAACCGCGGATATAACCTTTGCACTGATCCTGGCTGCCGGTCGCCGGGTGGTGGCAGGGGACCGCTATACCCGGGAGGGCCGGTTTCAATTCTGGGCTCCGCTCCACTTTCTGGGCTCTGAAATAAACGGAAAAACCCTGGGCATCATCGGTATGGGACGCATCGGAAAGGCGGTGGCCAAACGGGCGGCGGGTTTTGACATGGACATACTCTACACCGGTCGCCGCCGGCTGCCGGTGGATGCAGAAAGCCATTGCAAGGCCGCATACACGGATATGGACACCCTGCTGGCCCGGTCGGATTTCGTCTCCCTGCATGTCCCGCTGAACGAGCAAACCCGACACCTTATCGATGCCGACGCCATCGACCGTATGCGGCCGGAAGCTTTTTTAATCAACACCTCCCGTGGCCCGGTGGTTGATGAGGCCGCCCTTTGTGAAGCGTTAAAAAATGGGAAGCTTAAAGGTGCCGGCCTGGATGTCTATGAAAACGAGCCGTCCATCACGCCGGGCCTGCTGGAACTCGATAACGTTGTGCTGCTGCCGCATGTCGGCAGTGCCACGATTGAAACCCGGACGAAAATGGCCCGGATGGCCGCCGATAATCTGCTCGCCGGACTATCCGGCCAAAAACCTCCCAATTGTTTGAACTGGGATACCCTTTGTGATAAAAGGCCGCCATGAAAGACTTTTTCAAAGTAGTGGATATCCAGACGGTCTTCGGACACATCCCGTCGTTCGCGCCGGTGGGCACTGAGGTGATTGAAACGACCCGGTCCACCGGGCGGGTACTGGCCGAGTCCGTACGCGCCGCAGAGAACCTGCCGGGTTTCTCCAGGTCAACCATGGACGGATACGCAGTCCGGGCCGCGTCGACCTTCGGCAGTTCCGAGGCCAACCCGGCCTACCTGACGGTGCCGGGATCTGTGGCAATGGGGAAATCCGCCGCCATTGAAGTGGGGCCGGGAGAAGCGGTCAGAATCGCCACCGGGGGAATGCTGCCGACGAAAGCTGACGCAGTCGTCATGGTGGAGCACACCGAAGAAGTCGATCCCAATACCATTGAGGTTTATAAGAGTGTCGCCCCGGGCCAGCATGTCATCCTGGCCGGTGAGGACTACCCCCAGGGAGAAACCGTTCTCGCGGCCGGACAAAAAATCCGGGCCCAGGAGGCCGGCCTGCTGGCCGCCGTGGGCCGTGAAAGCGTCACCGTCTACCGGCAGCCGGTTATCGCTATCATTTCTACCGGCGATGAAATTATCCCCACCAGCCAGGTACCCGGACCCGGACAGATCCGCGACATCAACAGCTATTCCATAGCCGGACTGCTGGCCGGCTCCGGCGGCCTGCCGCAACCCATGGGAATCGTCCGGGACAACTTTGAAGACCTGCAGCAGGCCTGCCGGCAAGCCCTGGCGCAAAGCGATATGGTTCTTCTTTCCGGAGGCAGTTCCGTGGGAACCCGGGATTTCACCATAGACGTGATCAATGCCCTGCCCGACAGTGAGATTTTGGTCCACGGCATTTCCATCAGCCCCGGCAAGCCTACGATCCTGGCCGTATCCGGAGGCAAGCCCATATGGGGACTGCCGGGTCACGTGGTTTCCGCCATGGTTGTTTTTGAAAAGATTGTAAAACCCTTTGTCAACAGAGTTCGCGGTCTCGAAAACCCCTTTCCCGGAACCCGGGGAATCCCCGCACGGCTTTCGCGCAATATCCCCTCCGCCCAGGGCCGGGTTGATTTTGTCCGGGTAAGGTTTGCCGAAAAAGACAACGTTCTGCTGGCCGAGCCGATTTTGGGAAAATCCGGCCTAATCAACACCATGGTGCAGGCGGATGGCCTGATTGAAATAGACAGCAACACCGAAGGACTGGACAAGGATACGCCGGTGACGGTCATCCCCATTTGAGGTCCGTCAAGAGTCCTGGCATTGAGGGTCAGGTTGTGGGCTGCCCCAGAAGGGGCTTTGCTATTACACCAGCAAGCTGAAAGTGCCAAAAAACGAACATCCAACATTCAACATCGAACGTCCAACATCGAACGTCCAACATCGAAAAAGGAATGAAACTTTGCTTCGCTGATTTATAAGAACCGTAGGTTAGGTTGAATGTAATGAAACCCAACATCAGTTCTGTACGAGAACGCCAAGGCGCCAAGAAGGTCAAAACCAAGTGTTGTCAGCTACGCTGAAAAGGCAAATTAAAATTTATTTCACACGCAAGCGTGTTGGATATCGGCCCTGTTTTTCTTTGCACCTTGGCGTCTTCGCGCGAGCAATATTAGTTTTGAAGCATTTGGTCTAACTTAGTGACCGAATAAAAGTAACATGTTAGAGGAGGCCGCATGGTGGTAACCCGGCGAAACGTATACCTGAAAAAAAAGTCACTTGAAGACGCGCAAAAGATCCTGTTCGAGACGTTTGCCGATCTGGCCATTCAAGAAACCGAAGAGATACCTGTTCCTGACGCAGTCGGGCGTACCCTGGCCGCCCCTGTTTTCGCGAAACTCTCCTCGCCCGCTTTTCATGTGGCGGCCATGGACGGCTTCGCCGTCAGGGCCGCAAGTACTTTCGGGGCTTCGGAAACCCGCCCGATTGCCCTTTCCGTGGGCAGTGACGCAGTCTCTGTAAACACAGGGAATGTCATCCCCGAAGGCTATGATGCGGTTATCATGATCGAGCAGGTCCAGCCGACAGCCGACCATACAGTCACCATTGAGGCCCCCGCTTTCCCCTGGCAGTATGTCCGTAAAATGGGGGAAGATATTGTCGGCACCGAGCTGTTGTTTGCCCAGAACCATGTCATCACTCCCTATTGCGTGGGCGCCCTGCTTTCCGGGGGGGTCTTCACGGTCACCATCCGGCGGCGCCCCAGGGTCCTGATAATTCCCACCGGGGCTGAGCTCGTTGAATGGCAGCAGGTCGAACAATCCCGCCTGGCGCCCGGCGAAGTCCTTGAATCGAATTCATTTGTCCTGGGGAGCCTCATTGCGGCCTGCGGCTGCGATTACACCCGCCATGCCATCGTGACCGACGACCACCAGTCCATCCGCAGCAGCATCCAGGACGCGTTAGCCGGTGATTTTGACATGATCCTCACAGTGGGTGGCTCTTCTGCCGGTTCGGAAGACCACGCCCGCGAAGTCTTCGCTGAACTGGGGGAAGTCATCGTGCACGGCGTCACCATCATGCCCGGCAAACCGATCATCATCGGCAATATCACCGGAGCACCGGTTTTAGGAATGCCGGGCTACCCGGTATCCACCATCATTGCTTTTGAACAATTCGTCGGCCCCCTGCTTTGCCGTATGCTGGGTACCATCTTCCCGGACAAACCCGTTGCCGCGGTTTACCCGACCCGGAAAATTCCATCGAAACTCGGGGTGGAAGAATTTGTCCGGGTCAAACTGGGTACCGTTGGCGACCGAATTGTGGCCACCTCGCTGCCCAGGGGTGCCGGCAGTATTACCACGATCACCGAAGCCGACGGCATTATCCGCATACCCCGTAACTCGGAAGGTGTGGAGAACGACAAACCGGTCGATGCCGAACTGCTGCGTCAAACGGCCATGATCGCAAATACGATTGTGGTCGTTGGCAGCCATGACAACACCCTTGACATCCTGGCCGATCACATCCGTATCAACCACCCGGGCTTAACATTGTCCTCAAGCCACGTGGGCAGCCTGGGCGGCCTGATGGCCATTAAAAAAGGGGTCTGCCACCTGGCCGGATCCCACCTGCTCGACACTGAGGATGGTTCCTACAACGTTTCCTATGTAAAAAGGTATCTGCCCGGGTTAGGCGTAAAACTGGTCAATCTCGTTTACCGCCAGCAGGGACTGATCATCCCCAAGGGCAATCCCAAAATAATTCAGGACGTCGGCGACCTGGCCCGGGAGGACATCAGCATGATCAACCGGCAGGCAGGTTCCGGCACCCGCATCCTGTTGGACTACCGCCTGGATCAACTGGGGATCGATCCGGCCGGGCTGGCCGGATACGGCGAAGAAGAGTTCACGCACATGTCCGTGGCGGCTGCCGTTTTAAGCGGCAGTGCCGATGTCGGCCTGGGCATCTTTGCAGCGGCCAAAGCCCTGGAACTGGATTTCATACCAGTGGTAACGGAACAGTATGACCTGGTGATACCGGACGAATTTTTTGAATCTGCACGAATCCAGACTATCCTGGAAACTATTGTCACACCCGAGTTTAAAGTCCGTGTCGAAGCCCTCGGAGGATACAGCACTAAAAAGACCGGCACGGTTGTGGCCATACCTACTGGCTAAAACAATGAAAAGCAGTGCCGCCTTTTCTGGTCGCCATGAACGGCAAGTCGTTTAATAACCCTGTCATTCTGAGGAGTGCAACGACGAAGAATCCCCCACAAGAGAACTCAACCTTTCCCCGCAAGGGACTCTTCGCTTCGCTCAGAGTGACATGAATACCAAAGATTGACACACCATGCCCTACCAGACCATCGACCATACTGCCGATATCGGCATTGCCGTCCAGGCGGATAACGTGGAGGTCCTCTTTGCGGAGGCCGCCCGGGGGTTGTCCGAACTGATTTTTGGCCAAAGGGCCTTTACAGCCACCGAAACCGTAACCCTTTCAGTAAAGGGCAGCGACTGGCCGGACCTGATGATAAACTGGCTGCGGGAACTGCTGTTCCTGTGGAATGGTGAAAACCAAATCCCCGGGCCGGTAGAAATCCGGAAAATCGAACCATTCGGAATTGAAGCGACAGTGCCGGTTGACAATACCCCCTGCGACCCCCATGATATATTCAATGAGATCAAGGCCGTCACCTACCACGCGATAGAAGTTGAACAAAAGGACGGCAGATGGCAGGCCCGCATCATTTTCGATATTTAATCAATATACAAATAGTATGGCGCTTTGCCTACTTTGATCACGGTACCGGCGTAAATTGAACAAAGTCAGAAATACCCCTGTTATGGTAATGGGGGTTATCTAATTCACCATTGGTATTATTGGTAACAGTTCTATACATGATAAATGTTACAATATCGTTTGTTCCCAATCCTTCTTCTACCAATTTATCTTTCAGCCAATTGTAATGTTCAGATCCCACTACAACCGTACCCGTTTGAACCGGGCAATCAATCCATAAATAGATTTCTTTATTGGCTGGAGCAGCACCAACTTTACCAACATATACTCTCAACATGAAAATATCAGGAAAAGCTCTATATGTATTTCCAAAGAGAGCACCATCAGGTTCATCCCATTGAATGACAAGTGCTTTTTGTCCTGTGGGATCATCGACTTCTTTAATCAGGATATTCTCTGTCTCAACTTCAACTTCACTTGCTTTAATAATTTTTCCTTTTTTGTTTACTTTTGTTGCAACAACAGAAGTGGCGTAGGTTTTGGCAGGGACTAAAGGCATTTCATCAACATTGGTAATTGTAACATTGGCAGTATATTCACTGCCATCACTAAGATAGATAGTAAATGTTTCAACACCGACAGATACTTCATCAAAGAATTTATAATGCAGCATAGGACCATACTCATCATAATAATTATGATACCAATCTCTTTTACCTGTATCATATTTCAGCATATATATATATTCATGCCGTTCATTGATATAAGGTGTTCCTTCCATCCCCTTCCAAACGGTTGAAACAACTGTAGGAGCAGGTTGTTCAATACGGGAACCTTCTTTGAAATTAATAGCGCCCTCGCCAAAATTCCCAAACATTCCTTGAACCTGATAATTATCAGGATTACATGGACCTTGATAATATGAATAGGTGCCATCGCCATTTGGTACAGCATCCATACATTCTAACCATATTTCAGGAATATACGTTACATCAGATTGACCACTCACTTTAAAATAAAGTCTTGTATGGTCATTTTCAAAATTGGCATGCTTTCTTCTATCGACTTTCACATTAATGACTGTAACCGGCACAGAAAAAATTATTGGCGTAAAATCTACCCCGGCATTATTCATCCAGGCAAGGTAGGTTCCCTGACCTTCAAGTTCACTATCCAAAAACGCCTGATTCCAAACCCATACACCACCAACAAATGATCCCATATCATCTTTAGTGAATCCACCAATACAATTTTCAGGTGGAACAAAGTCAGGACATTGGCCACTTGGCTGAACTCCGGCAATCGCAATACCAGTACCCATTACCAACATCAACATCCCCACAATAAGTTTTTTCATTTAAGCCTCCTTTCTATTTCACTAAATTTTGACAGCAGGAATCCTGTCGCTCTTGGTAGCGGATCGACGCCGACCCAGGGGTGTCTATTGTTGACAGCGTCCGGCCGACCGTTGTATTCAATAGGGACAGGGAAACCATGTGCCAGACAGCGGCGCCGATATAAGCTGACCTTTAATTACAGGGGATTAAATATCATGCCGCACCCACCGCCAGATCCAGGTTGATGCCCGGGGGCCGTATGTCGGGCTCTCAATAGTTTCGATCATTAATCCCGTAATCCGTTAGAAATTGTATGGAAATCAAACAACTCGACAACTACCGCTGGGAAATCCCTAAAACCGGCCGCATGCGGGTACCGGGAATCGTCTACTCATCTGACGATCTACTTAAAATCCCCGGCCAGGACCAGCCGCTCAAGCAGGTCGCCAACGTGGCCTCCCTGCCGGGGATCCTGAAGGCATCGCTGGCCATGCCTGACATGCACTGGGGGTACGGGTTTCCCATCGGCGGGGTGGCCGCGTTTGACTGGGACACTGGCATCGTCTCCCCCGGCGGCGTGGGATACGATATCAACTGCGGCGTCCGTCTGGCGGGAACGTCGCTTGTGGAAGCCGAAGTGCGCCCCAGACTTTTGGATCTTGTAAACAGCCTGTACCGGAACATTCCTTGCGGGGTGGGTTCCACCGGCAATATCCGTCTTTCAACCAAAGAAGAAAAAAAGGTCCTTACCCAGGGGAGTGCCTGGGCGGTCCGACAGGGGTATGGTGACCAGGCCGACCTGGATCACACCGAAGACGGCGGCTGTCTGCCGGGGGCCGCGCCGGAAACAGTAAGCCCGCGGGCACTTCAAAGGGGGCTGAAGCAGCTCGGCACCCTGGGCAGCGGCAACCACTTTCTGGAAGTGGGGGTGGTCGACCGGGTCTATGACGACCCCGCGGCCGCGGCCTTTGGCCTTTTCGAGGGACAGGTCACCGTCATGCTGCACTCCGGATCGCGGGGGTTCGGCTACCAGGTCTGTGACGATGCCCTGGCCACCATGTCAAAACATGCCCGTAAAGCCGGCTTTGACCTGCCGGACCGGCAGCTTGCCTGCGCCCTGATTCAGAGCGATACCGGACAACGGTATCTGGGCCAGATGGCCTGCGCAGCCAATTATGCCTGGGCCAATCGACAGATCATGCTGCACCTGGCCCGGGAAGTTTTTGAGAAAGTGTTTTCCATCGGCCCCCGGAATCTGGGCATGCGTTTGATCTATGACATCTGCCACAATATTGCCAAAAAAGAACGGCATCATTACCAGGGGAAAAAGAAGTGGGCCTGCGTACACCGGAAGGGTGCCACCCGGGCGTTCCCCCCGGGTCATGCGGCCCTGCCTGACGACTTCCGCAAAACCGGGCAGCCCGTGATTATCCCCGGGGATATGGGGACGGCCTCCTTTGTGCTGGCCGGTACGCAAAAAGCCATGGACGACACTTTCGGGTCCACCTGCCACGGAGCCGGCAGAGTCCTGAGCCGTAAAGCAGCCCGTAAAAAGAGCAAGGGACGCGCCATCAATCGGGAATTGGAGGACCGGGGAATTCTGGTCCGGTGGACCGGTCGCGCCACCCTGGCCGAGGAAATGCCGGAGGCCTATAAAGATATCACCCAGGTTGTGGACGCCGTCCACGGAGCCGGGATATCGAAGAAAATTGCCCGGTTGCGCCCCATGGCCGTTATCAAAGGTTAACTCAATTCTAATAGAAAAAGATTGCGCCTTGCGCTATAGTACCGCCCACAGTTTTATCATCCGGCGATGCCGGATTCAGGCCAATCAGTCGTCGCCTGAAGGCTATGCCCGAGACCAAGACTTTTTTGAGATAGCTTC
>CAZYGG010000112.1:0-8876 GCA_964647585.1 uncultured Desulfobacterales bacterium | reverse complement strand
TATAACCCCAATTGGATTGCAAGTGGAAAAATGACTTTTTCAACAGCCTGCTAAGGGCTTACGAAGCGTTCTTGAACAAAGACCGGCCGCGCTATAAACAGGTTAAACTCATCTTTATACCGGTACCTTTCGAAAAACTTTTAACAGCCCTGCAAGCCGGTAAAGGCGATGTTGCCGCAGCCGGTCTTACCATTACCGAAACGCGCAAAAAACAGGTTGCTTTCACCGACCCTTACCTGCCGGATATAAACGAAGTCGTCGTTCACCATCATACCATCAAAGACCTGCCGAGTGTGGATGCGCTTTCCGGCCGATCGGTCTATGTTCGCAAAAACAGCAGCTATGCCACCCATTTGGGTACGCTCAACGCGCGTTTCAAGGAACGCAAAATCAAGCCGTGTCTGATAGAGGAGGCCCCCGTACACATCATCACGGAAGATATTCTGGATCTGGTGAATGCCGGGGTTATCCCGGTCACGGTGGCCGATCACCATATCGCCGCAGCCTGGCAACAGGCCATGCCGGATATTGTGGTCCGCCAGGACCTGGTGGTTCACAGCGGCGGTGACATCGCCTGGGCGGTTCGCAAGGAGAATACAAAGCTGCGGGCCCACCTGAATCAATTTGTTGCCAAAAATAAAAAGGGCTCTCTGCTGGGCAACATTCTCTATAACCGTTACTACCTGCACGCTTCCGGAATCCGCAACCCGCTGGACGCCAAAGAACGTAAAAAGCTGATGAGCCTGGTAGCGCTCTTTCGAAAATACTCAGACCGCTATGACTTCGATTACCTGGCCGTCCTGGCGCAGGCTTACCAGGAATCCCGCCTGGAGCATACCAAGCGCAGTCCCA
Organism: uncultured Desulfobacterales bacterium; assembly: GCA_964647585.1. Taxonomy (GTDB): domain Bacteria; phylum Desulfobacterota; class Desulfobacteria; order Desulfobacterales; family CAJINA01; genus CAJINA01. The sequence goes on along the minus strand of CAZYGG010000112.1, from coordinate 8,024 downwards.
CCGGAGCTTTGGGGATTATGCAGGTTCTGCCCAGTACCGCGGCCGATAGAAATATAAATATCAAAGATATTGAAAAACTTGAGAACAACGTGCACGCCGGCGTTAAATACCTGCATTTTTTACGTAAGCGCTATTTCAGTGACCCCGCTATAACCCCCGCGAACCAGATTTATTTCTCCTGGGCGGCCTACAATGCCGGCCCGGCGAAGATCAACCACATCCGACGCCAGGCCGCCAGAGAGGGTTTTGATCCCAACAAGTGGTTTTTTCATGTAGAAAATATTGCGGCCAAAGTCATTGGTCGCGAAACCGTCACCTATGTGACCAATATCAACAAATATTACGTGGCTTACCAACTCCAGTTCGACCTGCATTTCAAACGCGAAAAAGAGATCGAAATCCTCCGCAATGCAATGGGTTCCCCGGACGGTAAACAGAAATAGAATTCGTCAACAAGAACTTGCTTTTTTTATTAAAACTGAATTATCTTGAGATAGCGGTAAACAGTCGCCGTAACAGCAGGAGGTGTGAGGTGGAAGAAGATATTTGCACCCGCTGGGCCCCGTTTATTTACCCGGCGCTTGCTTTTGTTTATCTGCAACTCATCCGCTACCTGGACAAGCGGTTCAGCCGGAAACGCCCGCTTACCAACGAAGAATTTTTAACGAAGATGGCCCTGGTGCTCGACTGCACTGAACATGACATTTTCCTGCGGGCCGCCCGGGAGTGGCATGTCCCACCCTACCGGGTTGACTGGGATTTCACCGTGTACCTCCAGGAGGGACTCCTCCCACACTACGTGAACGACTTTATCCGGAAGGTAAAACAAAAATCAGCCGCGCAGATGCGGCCGCCCTTCTCCTTTCACGGGGGCGGCTATCTACCCTGGCTGCAATAGCTAATATTTGAAACGTCTACCCCCAAGGAGGCAGAGATGACCGATCAGATCAAAACCCGACAGCGCCTTTTTCGTTTCACGGCTATTTTACTGGCAGCACCCTTGCTGATCACTTTCGGCTGCGCCAGCATGCAACAGACCACCGGCCAGGTAACCGATGAGTGGTCCACACAGGCCAAACAGCAGATCACCTCCACAACCCGTATCAACATGGCCCCTTTTCGCGAACACCTGGTGAAACTGGTGGGCGATATCCAGTTCGGCCTTTCCAGCGCTCGGCCGGTCTACACCCGACCCTACCTGGGCGGACCGGAGGCTAAAGCCTGGATTGAAAACATGGCTCAGTTCCGGCGCAACCTTGCCCGGATTATCGCCTATTCCGGCCGGGTGGTAGGCCTGGCCAATTCAATGCTGGACGGCCCCAAAAGGGCCAGGGCCCTGGCTGACTTTGTCGATGTTGTCCGCCCCTTGGAAAGAGGCGATTCGAAGATAAAATTCGAACACACCCAGGAGAATGTCGGAAAAATCCTGGCAAACGTCCGCAAGCAGGATTCGTTATAGACCGCCCTGCAGATGGCGCAGCCACTGGTCATTGGCGCGGCTACTTTTCTGCGGGCCCGTGTGGATGAAATGAAGCATAACCGCCTCATGATCGAAAAAGAAATGGAGAGCCAGATCGAAGCGGACTTCAGAGACGTATTGATTTACCGGGAGACTTTAAAACGTCGCCAGAAGCACAACTTTACGATGGTGAATCTGCTGGTCAAGTACCATGAAGAAGGCGACGAAAACGCGCTCAGGGAAGTCGCTGATGCGGATCATGAACTGGGCGAGCTGATTGCATTAATAAAAAAGGGACAATTAAAAACCGAAAACAAACTGCTGCCCCTGATCACCAAGCGCCTGGAACTCATCGACCAACATAAACGCTTTATCGCCGGGGACATCGCACAGTTCCATAAGGTGCACCAGGAGCTGGAGTTGCTCACGGATAAAAGTGACGCCGCCCTCCAGAAAGCCAAGATTGCCGTCATCCTATGGAGCAGGGCACATGCCCGTCTGGCCGCCGGCGAAACCGATCCGGCCAAATACGATTTCATGAGCATCGCCAAGTTCGCGTTTGACCTGGTTTTGTAAAAAAAGAGACCAGTCGTACAAACCATACTGAACCGCTGGGGGAACAGCACGTGCTGTTCTGCCCGGCGGTTTGGTTTTGGCTGGATGTATAAAGCATTCTTGACAACCGAAGGCGTAGTGAGCCTACGTCGAGGATAGCGCTACGCTTCACTACGTGTCCAAGAAGCGCCTGTCCGGTATAGCCTGCGGCGAAGCCGGAAGAACGCGGCACCGGGCCAAAAGATGCCGCCTTTAAACCCGGAGGGGTCCGCTCTAAGCGGTAGGTTTTGGTTCGGTGCAAGGCCGCAGCATTCTTGACAACCGAAGGCGTAGTGAACCTACGTCGAGGATTGTCAAGAAGCGAGAACGCGGCACCGGGCCAAAAGATGCCGCTTAGAGCGGACCCCTCAGTGGGCTTCGTCCCAGTTCGCCCCCCCCGCCGCATTCACCTTCAAAGGCACATCCAGGTCCCACACCGATTCCATGAGTCTGGTTACCAGTTGGGTAGCTTTTTCCAACTCATCCGGCGGGCTTTCGAAGACAATTTCATCGTGCACGGACAACAGCAAGGTGGTCTGCATCTTTTTCAGGGTAAGCTCAGCATCCACGTGGATCATGGCCAGCTTGATAAGGTCGGCGGCCGAGCCCTGGATGGGTGTATTCACCGCGGTGCGCTCAGCAAACTGGCGCACGTTGTGGTTTTTGCTGACGATATCGGGCAGCGGCCGGATGCGCCCCAGCAGGGTGCTGATCTGGCGCTCTTCCCGGGCTCTGGCAATGGTATCATCGATATATTGTTTAACACCCTGGTAGCGTCCGAAGTAGCTGTCGATATAGGTTTTGGCCATTTTCTGGCTGATCTTCAGGGCCTGGGAAAGGCCGAAGGGGCTCATGCCGTAAATAATCCCGAAGTTGATCACCTTGGCCTGGCGGCGCAATTCGTTGTCGACAAAACCCGGCAAGGTCTGAAAGACTTCTGCAGCCGTCCGGCTGTGGATATCCTCGTCCTCCTCAAAAGCCTGAATGAGAATTGCATCCCCCGAACAGTGGGCCAGCAGGCGCAGTTCAATCTGGGAATAGTCGGCCGACACCAGGGTCCAACCTTCACGCGGTACGAAGGCCCCGCGGATCCGGCGCCCCTCTTCCGTACGAATGGGAATATTCTGAAGGTTGGGATCGGAGCTGCTGAGCCGCCCTGTAGCGGTTACGGTCTGGTTAAACGACGTATGTATCCGGCCGGTATCCGGATGCACCAGGTCTAAAAGCGCGTCCGTATAGGTTGATTTGAGCTTGGCGAGAGTACGGTACCGCAGCACCAGGGCGGGCAGTTCGTGCTGCTCGGCCAGAATTGTCAGAACCTTCACATCGGTCGAATAACCCTTGGTTTTACGGGTCTTCTTCACCACCGGCAGTTCCAACTTCTCAAACAGGATATGGCCAAGCTGCTGGGAAGACTTTATATTAAAGGTTTCACCGGCCAGCTTATAAATATCGGTTTCGATACCCTCCAACTCGCTCTCAAAGGTCTTTGACAGCTCTTTTAAACGGGCCGTATCAACCCGGATCCCATTCATCTCCATACGCATTAAAACCGGTATAAGCGGCATTTCCACTTTTTCAAGCAAGTCTATAAGGTCTGTGTCTTTCAGCCTTTCAAAAAGTACGTGGTAAGCCATAAGCGTAATATCCGCATCCTCGCACGCATACGGAACCGCTTTATCCAGGGGTATGCGATCGAAGCTGACCGCCTTTTTACCTTTTCCGGCCACCTCCTCGTAAGCGATGGTCTGGTGGTCCAGGAAATCATCGGCAATCCGGTCGAGACCATGCGCTCTTTTAGACGGATCCAGCAGGTAGGACATCAGCATCGTGTCCGCGAAGACACCCTGCAGTTCGATGCCGTGGCGGGCAAACACAATCCAGTCGTACTTGATATTCTGGCCGATCTTTTTTATGGACCCGCTCTCTAAAACCGGTTTGAGCTTCTCGAGAATTGTGCTCCGGTCGAGCTGCCCGGGAACGACCTCCGGGTCGTGGGCGCAGGGAATATAGACAGCGGCATCTTTGCGGGTGGCAATGGATATCCCCACCAGTTGCGCCTGCATGGGGTTTACGGAGGTTGTCTCGGTATCCACCGCGATGACCTTTTCGGTTAAGAGCTGCGCCACAAGTGCTTCCAGATCCCCGCCGTCCAGTACGGCCCGGTAGTCCTTGTGGGTCAGATCGCGCTCAACCGGGTAGAGTTTCTGCAGCTGCCGGAATTCCAGTTCCTTGAAAATCTCGGCCAGCTGCCGGTTATCCGGAGAAACGGCAGTCATGGCATCCGGGTCAAAGGCTACCGGAGCATCTGTACGGATCGTTACCAGATCACGGCTCAGCAGAGCCTGCGCTTGATAGCTGACCAGGTTTTCATGCAGCTTCTTTTTTTTGACGGAATCAATCTGCTGATACAGATTTTCGATGCTGCCGAACTCCTTGACAAGGCTGCTGGCGGTTTTGGGACCGACGCCGGGTACCCCGGGAATGTTATCGGCGGTGTCCCCGGAAAGCCCCATGACCTCGATCACCCGTAAAGGCGCGACGCCATGCTTTTCCTCAACAAACGCCGTGTCTATGGTTTTATCTTTCATGGGATCCCAGATGACGTTCTTTTCCGTAACCAGCTGCATGAAATCCTTGTCACCGGTTACCATGACAACCTCGAAGCCGGCTTCACCGGCCTGCCGGGCCAGGGTCCCGATCAGGTCGTCGGCTTCATACCCCTGAACCTCGACCACCGGAATCCGGAAAGCCGCGACCACTTTTTTGATCCAGGGAATCTGCTCGATCAAATCTTCCGGCATGGGCGGGCGGTTGGCTTTATATTCAGGATAGATTTCATGGCGAAACGTGGGGCCCTTAACGTCAAAGCAGATGGCCAGGTATTCAGGCACTTTGGTTTCCATCAGGCTTATCAGCATCCGGCTGAACCCGAAAACGGCGTTGGTGGGCAGACCCTTGGAACTGGAAAGGTTCCTGATCGCGTGGTAGGCCCTGTAGATATAGGCACTCCCGTCAATAAAAAAAACGGTCTTCGGCTTGCTCATGTCGGTTCCCCTATGTGTTCACTGCCGGCATTTTACATCCGCCCTGCGGCCGGCATCCTTATTGACAACCCCGGGTTCCTGCGCTAGTGTCTCGCAATATCGGTTTCCCCATGTATGTTCCGCTGGTCTGAGTGACTGAAAGATACGCAGGAGACGGTATAACCTGTCAGACAAATGAAACTCTGGAAACCGCTATCAAAATTTCTCCGCATTGCGGCTATAAGGTTTGTTGCGTTTAAGTGCCCCCGTTGGTACAAGCACTCAAAATGGGTCACAAGTGAAACTGACTTTTCAATCAACTCAACAGATAGCGTTTGCCGCCAGCCATATAAAGGATCAGCGGTTACCCTGATGCGGTGCGTAGAATATGCAACATTACAAGATGAATAGCAAACGCTATGGAGATATCACAATATGAGCCGGGGCAGAATACTTGTTTTTGAAGATGACATCAAAGCCTACCTGGAAACGGCCAAGACAATCGCCGTTCTGGGCCTCAGCCCAAAACCCCAGCGGGATTCCCATAAGGTGGGCCTCTATTTGAAACAACACGGGTATACCGTCATCCCGGTGCGGCCCGCCCAGGCGGAAGTCCTGGGTGAAAAAGCCTATCCGACCCTGCCGGATGTACCCGTACCGGTGGATATCGTCGATGCGTTTATCAACCCGGCCAGAATCCTGCCACTGGCTGAAGACGCGGTTAAAATCAAACCCAAATTGTTCTGGATGCAGCTAGGGGTTGAAAACGCCGCAGCCGCTGAAATATTAATCAACGCCGGTATCGATGTCATCATGAACCGCTGTATCAAAATTGATCATGCCAAGCTCATCGCGTAAATCCGCCTACCGGGAAAAGAAAAAAAAACGCCGGCAAACCAACTGCCATTGCTGTGGCCGGATCTCCGGTTTCTACTGGCAGTGCCGGTGCGGCTTCAGCATCTGCCAGGACTGCATGTATGCCAACTTCTGGGGGATGTCCTGCAACGGCATTACCTGGGAGTGCCCGGATTGTGGGAGTCAGAATGGCCTGGGCAACCAATAGGAACTGTCTCAGGCAAGCCTTTTAGCCCAATCTCGGCGTTGGCCGTACACTTCAAATCCTCAAAATACTATATAGTATTCCTCCGGTTTGAACTGTACGGCCGCCTTGATTTTGTCGCAGATCCCGCGCGCTTTTTGCGGGAAACCAAAATCCTTGCCTGAGACAGCTCCTAAAGGTTTTAATAATCATTCAAACAGATAGAACAGTTCTTTAAAACTGCTGATGTGTTTCTCCGCTTCCAGGGCGGGATTGTCGAAAGCCACGAATTGCGTCCCGGCCGCCGCCGCCGCCTGCTGGTCCAGTACGGAATCGCCGATATACATCACCTCGGAAGGCGCCGCCTGAAATGCCCGGGCAACGTTCTCGAGGCAATCCGGAGCCGGCTTGGGATTGGGCACATCCAGTGCAGTCACCACCAGGTCGAACTGATCCGTCAATCCGAACACGTCCAGAACCCGGTCCATCGTATCGGTACGATTGGTGGCCACCGCTGTCCGATATTTCTTTCGCAGACCGGTCAACAGGCGTTCCAAATCCGGCTCGATCTTCATAAATTTGATAAACCGCAGGTAGCCCATCTCCCGGCGGTACCGGTTGACCGCGGCAAGTTCGGTCGGTTCGAAAAGGTGGGCCACCGATTTTTCCACCGTGTTGATGTGGACAAAGTCCATCTGGGCCGCGGACATGGGCGGCCGTCCGAAATGGGCCCGGAGCTGGTTGTAGTACTCCCGGTTGGCCTTGCGGGTATCAAACATGACGCCGTCGCAGTCAAATGCAATAACTTTAAGCATCTTACTCCCTATCTTCAGCTTTTCTGCGCCGCCAGGATGATCCCGGTTACATTTATTCCGATTTTGGGGTGTATGGAACTGTCCGTCTGCAGGTAGATTGTGTCGAAGTACCGCCCCGGAGTGCTCCTTTTATTTTCAACCGTCAGTGTATACACAGGGGGTTTGGTGCCCACCATCTGGTTAAGCTGGTATTTGATGTCCCGACCATTTCGGGCGGTGATATTCAGGACCTTAAACGGGTATCCCAGGCGTTGATTGATAACCAGTTCCGACACGATTTTATCTCCCGCCCGGCCCCTGAGGATAATGGCCCGGGAGGAAAAGTGGGCAAAAACTTCCACCTTGCCCCTGACCTTCAGGTCGGTCCGCCGGCGCCCGGGGTCGTTCGTGTACACCTCGATGGTTTTGGAAACCAAACTGCCGCCGTAATTATTCGTGTAGACCTTAACCTTTATCTTGCCCTCGCCACCGGGAGGAATCCGTCGAGGATATTCGACGGCCGCGCACCCTCAGCCGGTCTTGACCTTATCGATCCACAGGTCTGCTGAACCAACATTTTCGACCCTGAATTCGCGCGTGATGACAACGCCATCCACCACGGTGGGAAAAGTGAGTATCGTATCCCTGAATACCGCCTTGGGCCTACTGGGCTTTTTAACTGCGTCCGCGGCCATGGCGGTGGCTCCGCCCAGGATCAGGGCCGCCAGTACCCAGGACATTAAATTTCTAATTTTCATTATAAAGTCTCCCAGTCCATCCGCCCGTTCCGCAGTTCGTCTGTAGCGGGCACCCCGCTTTAACAGGTAAAATATAAAGCCGAAATACTGTAGATGCAATTTTTTTGAGATAGCTTCTAGCAAATTTCCTGTTTCCGGTCAACGTCAACCGACCCGGGCAGGCCTGTCCGCAACCGGCGATGTCCCCTTTCAACCGGGGCTTGCATCGTATTGTGTCCCACAAGCTTCTTATCTGATGACACACTGCCATTATAATGTTTTAAGTAGCAACAAACCCGAAATCCGGAATGTTTTCAAGGCGCACGCCGCAATATCGGAATGTTCTCAAGGCGAACGCCGCAAATTCGAAACAAA
>CAZYGG010000111.1:0-8981 GCA_964647585.1 uncultured Desulfobacterales bacterium | reverse complement strand
CCGGGTGGATAAGGCCCGCAGCCGCCAAATGGGCGGCACCGGGCTTGGATTGGCGATCGTCAAACACATCGCCCAGACACATAACGGGCATGTATCCGTAGAGAGTGCCGTGGGGCAGGGCAGCACCTTTTCCATCCACCTGCCACTGACTCAAAATGGGAAGGAAGCCCATGAAAGCTAAAAAACGAATTGCCCTGGTGGCCCATGATGAAAGAAAAGCGGATCTGCTGGAATGGATAACCAAAAACAGATCAGAACTGGCCAAACACGACCTTTACGCCAGTGGTACGACCGGCGGCCTGGCCGCGGAGAAATGTGACCTGGACATCAACCGCCTGAAAAGCGGGCCCCTAGGCGGGGACCAGCAGCTTGGGGCCATGATAGCTGAAGGGAGATTAGACCTGTTGATTTTCTTTTGGGATCCCATGGCCGCCCAGCCGCATGATGTGGACGTGAAGGCCCTGCTGCGGATGTCTGTTCTTTACAACATTCCCTCGGCCTGCAATCGCTCCACCGCAGACTTTATGATTACCAGCCCCCTTTTCAATGAGGAATACGCCCCCAAGCTGAAAGACTACACCCAGTATATCGGTCGAAAAATTTAGAAACAAATCGAATCCCAACGTTTTTAGTGTTAAGTATCGATTTAAGCAGTGTGTACCTCGTAACTTGTCACTCTGAGCGTAGCGAAGAGTCCCCCACATGCAAGGCCTTGCTGCATTGTAAGGGATTCTTCGTCGTTGCACTTCTCAAAATGACAAAATAGAAAACCGTTAGCGCAGCTTGTTATATGGCATTCAACCTTACAGAATTTTTAAACCGGCCCTTAAAAATCGGCCCCCGGACGATCCCCAGGCGCCTCGTCCTGGCCCCCCTTTCCAAGCTGGGCAATGTGGCTTTTCGCGAACTGCTGGCCGGGTTTGGTGGATACGGCCTGATGTTTTCAGAAATGAGCAGTTCCCGGGCCGTCCAACAGGGCATGCAGAATACAGTCGCCGGTTTCATGTGGCGACCTGCAGAGTTAGGGTCGCTTGTCTGCCAGCTTTTCGGAGATGATCCCGCCACCATGGGGCGCGCCGCCCGGCAGGTTGAAAAGTGCGGTTTTTTCGGCGTGGACATCAATTTCGGGTGCTCGGTGGCCACAATCTGCCGCCACGGCTGCGGGGCGGAACTTCTTAAGACACCCGACCTTGCGGTCCGGATCGTTACGGCTGTACGCAGCCAGGTCTCCATCCCGGTGTTTATAAAGTATCGTACCGGTTGGCAGGATGACCCGGGGCCGGCCGTTGATCTGGCCCGCCGGTTTGAGGATGCCGGGGCGGATGCTCTTACTTTTCACCCGCGTGTCGCACCTGACCGCCGTACCCGCCCCCCGAAATGGGCCTATATTGAAAAGGTAAAGCAGGCGGTTTCAATTCCCGTCTTCGGCAACGGCAATGTGTTCTCAAAAGATGACTGCGCAAACATGGTTGCATCCACCGGTTGTGACGGGATTGCCCTTGGCCGGCTGGCCGTGGCCCGGCCCTGGATCTTTGCCAAATGGACCGACGGCTTCAGACCGGCCCCGGACATCTTCAAAACCTGCGCCCTGGAGATGATCGGCCTTTTCGAAAAACATTTTGAACCGGCGGTGGCCATGCGGCGGCTTAACCGATTTTTTTCCTACTATGCCTCCAATTTTAAGTTCGGGCATACCCTGTACGCCCGTATCTGCAGCGTGCAGTCACCGGACGATGCCCGCACGGTTCTGGAAACCTTCTACGCCCAGGCACCGGAAACGCTGGGAAAACCCAAAATTACCATGCTGCGATAGGCGCCCCCCCTTCCTTTTATATAATCCTGCCCATCGGGCCCCGGAAAATTCATTAAAAAATAACCTGCCCCAAATAATATCCTAACAAGCGATCAGTACTTTTCCTCCAATTAAAACAGGCTGTAAGGCTATGGTTGCACTCCCCCAGAATTTCTAACGGGTTTTTAACGGTGGCCTCACATAATTCTAACAATAGGTGCGCAATACTATCTACAACTTTTACGGAGGAAAAAATGAAAATCAGAACAGCATTATCAATCATGCTCACAGCAGCTTTTATCCTGTCATCCTCACTGGCGTTCGCAGAGAATCTGGTCATCAAGGGGTCCACTACGATATTACCCATTGCCCAGAAATGTGTCGAAGCTTACATGCAAGAAAATCCGAACGTTAAGATTTCCCTTTCCGGCGGCGGCTCCAGTAACGGGATCAAGGCCCTGCTGGACAACTCCACCGACATCGCCAACGCCTCGCGCTTCATCAAGGGTAAAGAGGTAAAGATGGCCGGCGAGAAAGGCGTGTTCCCGGTACCGTTTGCCGTAGCCTACGACAGCATCATTCCCGTGGTCCACCCGAGCAACAACCTGACCAATCTCAGCACTGCCCAGCTCAAGGACATCTACATGGGTAAAATCAGGAATTTCAAGGAACTCGGCGGCCCCGACCTGAAGATTGTGGTCTGCTCCCGGGACACCTCTTCCGGCACCTACGAAACTTGGGAAAAGAAAGTGATGCAGAAACAGCGGGTGACCCCACGGGCCCAGGTAATGGCTTCCAACGGCGCCATTGTCCAGGCGGTTGCCAACAACAAGCACGCCATTGGTTACATTGGCATCGGCTACGTAACCCCTACCGTCAAAACCCTTTCGGTTAATGGCATCGTCGGTTCCGAAAAAACTACCCTGGACGGCAGCTTCCCGGTCAGTCGCCCGCTTTTCATGTTCACCAACGGTTGGCCCACAGGTACCACAATTGATTTTATCAACTACGTACTGAACCCGAAAAAAGGCCAGAATCACGTAGCCGCCAGTGGCTACGTACGCCTTTACTAATAAGGCACCGTTTTATCCTGAGAGCATCCCCGGGCATACCGGGGATGCTCCGGATTTTACCTGCCGCAGACAAATTAAACCAAATGGCTGCTCCCTGACGGTAGAATGAAGTCATAAAGCAGCTTTGTGCATACTTACAGGGAACAAAATGACCGGTACCTCCAAAAGACTGTTCATCGAGAAGGTGATGCATGCGTCGTTTTTCACGGTTGCCTCCGCGTCGATTACCGTTCTTTTCTTGATTATGCTCTTTCTTTTCAAAGAGGGTTTGCCTATTTTTGAAACCGTATCGGTCAAAGACTTCATTTTCGGGGATTATTGGTACCCGACGTCCGAACCTCCGGATTTCGGCATTTTCCCGCTGATTCTTGCGTCCATTCTGGTCACCCTGCTGGCTGCCGCCATCAGCGTACCCCTGGGTATCATGACCGCCGTCTATCTCGCGGAAATTGCGTCTGATAGATTGGCGGAAATTGTAAAACCGATGGTGGAACTCCTGGCAGCACTGCCTTCAGTGGTTATCGGTTTTTTCGGGATGGTTCTGGTGGCGCCTTTCCTGCAGGAAGTGTTCGGCATCCCCACCGGGCTGAATCTTTTCAATGCCGGGCTGATGCTGGCGTTCATGTCCATTCCTACTATTTGCAGCATTTCCGAAGATGCGATCCACAGCGTCCCCAACGCCCTGCGGGAAGCCTCCCTGGCCCTGGGTGCCACGCAGCTGGAAACAATCTATCGGGTGGTCCTGCCAGCCTCCATTTCCGGTATCAGCACCGCGGTTATCCTGGGTATGAGCCGGGCTGTGGGAGAAACGATGGTGGTGTTAATGGTGGCCGGGGGCGCGGCGATGGCCCCGGAGTCAATCTTCGATCCGGTGCGACCCATGCCGGCCAGTATCGCGTCCGAAATGGCCGAGGCCCCGGTTGGTGGTGACCATTATTACGCGCTGTTCGCAACGGGCATCGTTCTTTTCGTTTTCACTATGATTTTCAATATTGTCGCGGATTATATCGCCCACAAATACCGCCAGGTCGGTGAGGCGTCCCTGTAATCCCGGAGATCGGATTTTGATCCGCCCTTGAAGGCACCTTAGCAGAATCAGGAAAATGTCTACAAAAGTACCCAAAAATCTTGTGCGCCGCAACCTTGTCCAGACCCTCTTTTTTCTCGTGTTTCGCGGGGCCGCGGTTATCAACGGCATCGCCCTTTTCATCATCGTTTTTTTCATGGTTAAAAACGGCTGGCGTGCGATCAGTTGGGAATTCCTGACCCAGCCCCCCATAGATTCCATGACCAAGGGCGGCATCCTGCCCTGCATCATCGGGACCCTGTGCCTGGGTGTCGGTGGCATCATCGTGGCTCTGCCGATCGGCGTTGCTTCAGCCGTTTATCTGAATGAATACGCCCGATCGGGAAAAGTGGTGCGCTTCATCCGGCTGTGCATTAACAATCTGGCCGGGGTCCCGTCAGTCGTTTTTGGACTTTTCGGCCTGGCGTTTTTCGTGGTCATGTTGAAATTCGGCGTCAGCATCCTCTCGGGAGCATTGACCCTGGGCGCCATGTCGCTGCCGGTGATCATCGGGTCGACGGAAGAAGCCCTGAAATCGGTCCCTGACACTTACCGGGAAGCCTCGCTCGGCCTGGGGGCCACCAAATGGCAGACCATCTACCGGGTGGTCCTGCCGGCAGCCCTGCCGGGGATTCTGACCGGGGCGATTCTGGGCGTCAGCCGGGCGGCCGGGGAAACCGCGCCGATCATGTTTACCGGTGCCGTTTTCTTTACCCCCAGCATGCCGACCTCCATATTCGACGAGGTCATGGCCCTGCCGTATCACATTTACGTCCTGGCCACCGCGGGAACACAAATTGAACAGACCCGGCACCTGCAATACGGTACGGCCATTGTTCTGATCGCTCTGGTACTGGGCATCAACCTGATGGCTATAATTTATCGTTCCAGGCTGAGACGACGTCTAAAGTAGTCAAAATGATTCGATGAGGAATACATGGAAAACCACGTAAAAATGAGCTCTGAACACCTGGATTTTTTCTACGGAAATTTCCAGGCTCTCCATGATGTGAGCCTTAACTTTCGAGAAAATGAGGTAACCGCCTTAATCGGCCCGTCGGGCTGCGGTAAAAGCACCTTTTTGAGGTGCCTGAACCGGATGAACGATCTGATACCCATCAGCCGGGTCGCAGGCAGCGTCACGCTCGAAGGCGAGGATATCTATTCACCCTCGCTCGATGTGGTTCAGCTCAGGAGACGGGTGGGGATGGTTTTCCAGAAACCGAACCCTTTCCCCAAGACCATCTTCGAAAATATCGCCTACGGCCTGCGGGTCAACAGCATCCAAAATAAAGGGTTTATAGCCGAAAAGGTGGAGAAAAGCCTTCGTCAGGCGGCCATCTGGGATGAAGTCAAGGACCGTCTGCATGAATCAGCCCTAGGGTTGTCCGGAGGGCAGCAGCAGCGGCTCTGCATAGCCCGGGCGCTGGCAGTTGAGCCCGAAATCGTCCTGATGGACGAACCGGCCTCGGCCCTCGATCCCATCGCAACACAGAAAATCGAAGAACTGATCCACCAGCTAAAAGAGCGCTATACGATAATTATCGTTACCCACAACATGCAGCAGGCTGCCCGGGTATCGGATATCACCGCCTTTTTCTATATTGGCAAACTGATAGAAGTTGATGAAACCAACACCTTGTTTACCCGACCGAGATTAAAACAGACGGAAGATTACATCACGGGCCGATTCGGCTAGGCCGGCTTGCGTTAGCCAAAGTCTGAGGCAGATACAGCCTCCGGGCAAGAAGACCGCCGGTTGTGTATGCATACCCGAATGTGGTATTGTCTTTTCGTAAGTGCTTCCAGAAATCAGGAGTTGCAAATGACATTATTCTTTCAAAAAGAACTGGAAAAAATAAAGAAGCTCATTCTTTCACTGGGCGCCATGGTAGAAGAGCGGATGCGCCTGGCTATCCAGGCCATTGAAGACGGTGATATGCAAATCGCGGAAACCGTCATCCAATCCGATTACGAGATTGATGAAAAAGAAGTGGAGGTGGAAGAGGAGTGCCTGAAAATCCTGGCCCTCTACCAGCCGGTGGCCGTGGATCTACGGTTTTTAGTCGCGGTAATCAAAATCAACAACGACCTGGAACGGATTGCGGATGAAGCGGTCAACATTGCCGAGCGGGTGGCCAATATCACCGGAAAACAGGATGATGGCTTTCGCTTTGATTATGGGCCCATGGCGGAAATCGTGGAAGACATGCTGAAAAAAAGCCTGGACGCCCTGGTCAATCTGGATGTGGACATTGCTTTCAAGGTGGTCACCCTGGATGACGACGTGGACGACCTGCACGCGACAGCCTATGACCTCATCAAGCAGGAGACGCAGAAAACCCCCGACAAAGCCGGCTCCCTGATCAATCTATACCTGATATCACGTCACCTTGAACGGATTGCCGACCATGCCACCAACATTGCCGAAGAGGTCATTTACCTGGTGGAAGGTGAGATCGTACGCCACGGCAACTACTAGTGTTGTGTCCCGCAAATAAGGTAAGTAAATATCCACAACTCCAGCATGGATTCATGGGGCAACTAAATCCGAAATACGAAATTCGAAACAAATTCAAAATTCAAATGACCAAATGACAGAAACAGGTGCGTGCCTATTGTAATGATAGGTCTTGTTTGATTTTTTCGGTCATTGTGATTTGCCTTATTGTTTCGAATTTCGATATTGCGGCGTTCGCCTTGAGAACATTCCGGATTTCGGATTTTTTGGGTACTTAAAAGCGCTGTAGGTGTTTAGGCTGAAGGTAAAACCCTTTGTTGAGATAGCTTCTATTTGCTACCCTGAAGATCCCCGAACCAATCACGGTTGTCATCCCGGCGGAAGCCGGGATCCAGTTTTCATACGATACCCATAAACTCCGGCTTTCGCCGGAGTGACTGATGGGGACCATTTTTATAAATTGAAAATGATAAGTTCGTCTGCCGCGGCTGAAGAGAGACTTCAGGACTCTTTTTCCGGGGCCTTTTTCTGCGGGGCTCTTTTCCGCGGGGTTCTTTTCCGAGAAGCCGCTTTTTTAGGCGCGGCTTTACGGGGTGCGGTTTTTCGGGCGGGCGCCTTTTTAGGCGCTTTTTTACCGGCGGGTTCCTTTTTAGGGGCCGTCTTTCCGGGCGCAGCTTTCTTCCGGGCTGCCGGCCGTCTATTCCGGCGGTAGGGCCGGCGACGCTTCGGAGCAGTCTTTTCACTCTTCGCAGGGCTGTCGCCCTGGCTCTTGGCTTCCTTTTCAACAACCGATTCGGCAACCGGCTTTGCGGCAGTCTTCGTTTTGGGTTTAAAACCGAAAAAAGTTCCTGGGAAATAGCCTTTCGGACGTTGCGGCATCCCCGCGTCATGTCGCCGGCGGCCGGGAGATGACTTTCTGGGGGCTCTGCCCCGGGCCTGCTTGGGCCGGGACGTCCGGGGCCCTCTTTTGGACCTGCGGTCTGCCGCTACCGGGCCGGCGACATCCTCGCCAAACCAGCTATCTTCCGGCCAGACCACCGGTATCTGGTACTCCAGCAGGTCTTCCAGGGGTTTGAGGTGAAAGACATAACGTTCACAGGCCAGAGACAGGGCCCGGCCTTTTTTACCGGCCCGGGCGGTCCGCCCAATTCTGTGAACGTAATTTTCCGGATCCTGGGGCAGGTCAAAATTAATCACATGGGTGATATCTTCGACATGAATCCCGCGGGAGGCCACATCCGTTGCTATCAGGATTTTCAATTGGCCTTTTTTATACTGGTCCATCAGCCGGAATCTTTTCTTCTGGGGCAAATCACCGGTAATGCCTTCCGCCGGCCATCCGTTGCCTTTGAGTTTCTGGGTCAGCCATTCCACACCCGCCTTGGTGTTCACAAAGATGAGCATCCGCCCCCATTCTTCACGCTTTAAAAGCCCCAGCAGAAGGGAAAGCTTTTCATCTTTACCGACGTGGAAAAGCTCCTGCTCTATGTTTTTAACGGCGATCTCTTCCGGGGTGATCGAGATAAACTCCGGAAGATTCATGTATTCATAGGTCAGTTCCATCACCCGGTGAGACAGCGTTGCCGAAAAGAGCATGGACTGCCGCTGGTCGTACTTGGGCATCTTTCTGAGTAGAAACCGCATGTCCTTTTCGAACCCCAGGTCCAGCAGGCGATCGGCTTCGTCTATAACCACGATTTTAACACCACCGGTTTTAAAAATGCCCTGTTTCAGATAGTCAATAATTCTACCGGGGGTACAGATGACAATATCGACGCCCTTGCGGAGCTGGTCGGCTTGCTTGACGTAATCGACCCCCCCCACTACCTGGACCATCTTGAGACCGGTGTTTTTGCCAATCAGGCGGGCCTCGTCGTATATCTGCTGGGCCAGTTCCCGGGTGGGGGCAACCATAAGCGCCGCCGGGACACCGGGTTTGCGGTCCTCCATGCCCATCAGTCGAGAAAAAACGGTAACGAGAAACGCCGCGGTTTTGCCGGTGCCGGTCTGGGCCTGTCCGGCCACATCCTGACCCGCCAGGGATATGGGCAGGCTCTGGGCCTGGATGGGGCTGCACTGTACAAACCCGGCGGCACTAAGGCCTTCCAGCAGGGGTTCCGGCAGATTGAATGAATCAAAGCGTGTCTGGGTCAGAAATTTTGGTTTGTCCACCCCGTCAGGAGGTGTCTGGGATTGGTTTTCGATAGTTTTACCGTTCCTTTTAAAAAGATTGAAGCTTTTGAATAATGCCATGTGTTTCCTGTTGGCGCGGGCAAACGCCCGCGGTCCGGAATACTGCGCCGCATTCGCCCACACCGGGCATAATCAAATTGTTATAAAGTATAAACATATTCAATTAGTTATACACTTATCCGTTTTGGCGCAAAGTTATCAACGGGATCAGCCGGGCTTAGAAATGGTCTGTATGCGTTCCCCGAATCAATCCCTTTCTGTTTAACCTATCGATTATACATTATTTTCATCGTTATGCAAGCCCGGTTCGACCAAAGCAATCAAAAGCGGGATTATTCCCCGGCACCGTTTTTGAAATTACCGCTGCGGATAGGGGCTGTTTCTAAATTAGGATTT
>CAZYGG010000110.1:0-9036 GCA_964647585.1 uncultured Desulfobacterales bacterium | reverse complement strand
CCCCATAGCTTATCGCCCTCCGCGGCTATGTGACAACCTATATCAGGATCGGACCACTTTTCTAACTCCCGACTTCTGACACCTGACCTCCGGCTTTATTTCGGTTTTGCCAAAAGAATTGCCCGCACCGGTGCAGGGTAGCCTTCGATGGTTCGGACCGGATCATCCGGGTCAAGAAAGTCGGTCAGCGACTCGAAGGTCATCCAGTCTGTTTTTCGTTGTTCCTCCGGTGTGGTCCGGGTAATGTCCACGCAGCGGATACACGTGAACCCGGCCCGACGCAGCCATTTTTCCAGGCAAGGCACAGTTGGCAGAAAATAGGCGTTGTGCATCTTGGCGTAGCGCGGATACGGGCACAGGGCCGTATCTTCCGGGCCTTCAATGATCAGGGTCTCGAGAACCAACTCGCCCTCCCTGGACAACTGCTGCCTGATCCGGGTGAGCATATCCATAGGGGCCCGGCTGTGGTAGAGAATGCCCATGCAGAAGATCGTATCGAAAAAACCTGCGAGTACCGGTAAGTCATCGAACCGGATTGGGAGGCAGTAGACTTGTCGGGCCTGGATGAATTGCCGCAATACCTGGAACTGATAGTAAAATGTCAGGTAGGGCTCCAGCCCGAGTACCAGGCGGGGAGCGGACGGCAGCATACGGAACATATAGTACCCGCTGCTGCTGCCTATATCCAAGATCCGGCGGTCCCGGAGCGGCTGGATTTGGTCTCTAACCCGGTCCCATTTCAGGTCCGAGCGCCACTCGCAGTCAACCCGCGTGCCGAAAAAATCGAAGGGTCCCTTACGCCAGGGATGCAGGCCTTTCAGGATTACTTCCAACTGCTTTTCATCTCCGGCGGCCAAGTCGTTCGCAGTTCCAAGGCGCACATACCCGTTGTCCAGATCAACGCCTGCAGGCACTACTCCAGGTAGATTCCGCAGTAATCCCCGGAAGGTTTTGCCTTTGCCGCTGTCTTTAGCCAGGCGGCTTTCAACCTGGCGGGCCAGCTCTGCGAGAACCGGACCGTGGGGCCCAAAGGCATCTTCGGTAAAAAGGGTGGTCATTGTTTCCAGGCGTTGTTTCCTGTTGGTGTTTGGCGTATGATGCGAACCATAGACCGGCCGGGAGAAGAAAGTCAATCGTGTAAGGGGGCTTATGAAACTGGACCTTTCAAAACACTGCATCCAAACGGAAATCAAGCGGCTTTATAACCGGAGCGTTTCCCGATATTTCAAGTTGAAAAGAGAAGATCCGCAGCTCGCGGCGGATATCGAAATGCTGAAGACCGCCTTGGACAGGCTTAATTTTCCCCGTTTACGATCTGACTATGTCGAACTGTCCGGCGGCCGGGACGACAGTATGGTCGAGTTGGCCGCTGACGATGACGGTAAAGTCGTTGTAAGGATTGACGGCCGGGATGTCTCCTGACTATCGCTGCTGCTCCTTAATTCCGTATCTAATTACCATACTGCTGTAACGACTTAAGGTGCGAAAAAAATCCGAAATTTGAATATCGAAATGCGAAACAAAAAGGCAAATCAAAATGACCGAAAGAACTAAACAAGACCTTCCATTGCATCCGGTAAGCATTTGTTTTGATCATTTGGTATTTCAAATTTTGAATTTGTTTCGAATTTCGTGCTTTGTATTTCGGATTTAGGCAACCTCATAACAATAGGCCATAGTCGTTTATATTCACTTGCCCTTATTAAAATTTCAAGATCCCCGGTTGACCATGGTCACTTGGTCATTCAACGTCCACAGGTCATAGAGGTAGCCGAAACCAAAGACACCGGCGGTCAGCAGGTAAATGATGCCGGTGAACCACTTGCCCAAATACATTCGGTGAACACCGAACAGGCCCAGAAAGGTCAGCAGGCCCCATGCCAGAGAATAGTCAATGTGGCCCTCGCTGAATTTCAGGTCGGCTTGCCGGTCCATGGCTGGAATGAGGAAGAGGTCGATGAGCCAGCCGATGCCCAGCAGTCCCAGTGTGAAGAACCAGATCGTACCGGTGATCGGTTTGCCGTAATAGAAGCGGTGTGATCCGGTAAATCCGAAGATCCACAGGATGTAGCCCACTGTTTTCAAGTGCGTGTCGTTGGTTGGGGTCATTTTACCTTTCATTGGGCTTGCCGCGTTTGGCAAGCAGTTCAACAATGCCGATGACTATCACGCTGATAGTGATACTCCACAAGATGATTTTACCGCGCACGGGAATATCAAAAGGAACCAGAAGAAGCCATAACAGCAGAACACCCGCCCCGCATAAATTTATGGCAATGGCCCCGTCCAGCCCGAGTCCCCGGATATTTCTATGCTCACCAAATCGTTCGATCAGCAGGGCGATGCCGATGCCAAATAAAACCGCCCCCAATATGCTGGCATAGAAATTGGTGTTCGTGGCGGGGAGTCCGAGCATCGCCACGATGCCTGCCGGGAAAAGCAGCAGGAGGACACCGAGGGCCAGATTGACAACCGCATCGATGACCAGCAATCGTTTGTCTACGGGTCGCATGTTTTTTCCATCTTGCCTGTTAATATAGGTACTTTTCGAGGATTTTCAAGTCAAAATGGGGTAGCTTTGAAAGTGGTGCGATTAGGTTACGGCTTTAATTTTCAGACAGTTATGGCTTTTTCGAAAAAGTGGCAGGCGCAAAGCGTTTGGGCAGGGAGGGATGTCACAGGATGACACTGCGGGCTGCTCTGCGCCTGCCGGGAAAAAGGTTTTAGGCTGTAGGCTGAAGGCTGTTAGGTAGTCCCTATCCATGCTTGGCAATCATAGATAGAAGCTATTAGCTCTTAGACATTAGGTTTTAGATAAAAACCGAGGTCTTAAGAACCACTAAAAGCCAATAGCGCATCCAGAATTCTGGATGCAGGCCTTTCCTTCAGCCTAAATGCCTATCGCCTATCGACCTGCATTCAGCCATGAATGCGATTAGTAAACCCCGATAATCTTCAAAAAGTCCGTCTTCGCTTCCACGGACGCCAGGATTGGTTTAAAGGCTTTTCCACAGGCGTCTGCTTCCAGGTCTGCGTAAAACATGTATTCCCACGGCTTACCGTGGATCGGGCGGGACTCCAGCTTTACCAGGTTGACGCTGTTGTCGGAAAAGACTTTCAGAACTTCCAAAAGGGCCCCTGGCTCATGGTTGGTCGAAAAGATAATGGAAGTCTTGTTTTTCGGTTCGTCGGAAAGGGGCTGCCGGCTGATGATTGCAAAGCGGGAGTAATTCTGCGGGTTCGATTCAATTCCTTCCTCTATGATTTCCATCTTGTGAATTTCGGCCGCTTCCTGGCTGCCGATGGCGGCCACGCTGGGGTCATCGCTGTCGCTGATATATTTCACGGCACTGGCGGTAGCGTTGACCGGTACTCTTTCCCAGGATTCGTTGCGATCCAGGAAATGGCGGCACTGGGCTACCACCGGGGCGGGTACCAGAACCTTGCGGATATCTTTTAACTCGGTTCCGGGGTGGCCGATGAGGTGGTATTTGACCCGTAGTCGGATTTCACCCACGATGTGCAGGTCGTAATCCAGGAGCATATCGTAATTTTCGTGGATGCTGCCAGTCAGTGAATTTTCAAGGGGAATGACCCCGAATTCCACCCCGCCGTCACGGACCGCATCGAAGACTGTTCGCCAGGACGGCATGGGCAAGGCCTGGATCTGTTCACCAAAATACTGGATGCCGGCTTTGTGCCCGAAGGCCCCTTTTTCACCGAGGAAGGCCACTTTCTGTTTATCGCCACCACTTTTCTCCGACAATTCACGGATTGCGGCGGATTTTCCCAGGTAATTGAAATCGAGCTGTTTGCCCACAACCGGTGCAATTACGTGCAGGTCCCTGGCCAGTTGGCCGAACTGTTCGGGGTAGAGGCTCTGGGGGCCGTCGGAAAGTGCGTTGTCCGGGTCGTGGTGGACTTCGATCATCAGGGCGTCCGCGCCGGCTGCCAGGGCCGCGCGGGCCATGGGGGCGACTTTTTCACGGATACCGGTGGCATGACTTGGATCGATGAGCACCGGCAGGTGGGTCAGTTTTTT
The DNA here is from genome assembly GCA_964647585.1 of uncultured Desulfobacterales bacterium. GTDB lineage: Bacteria > Desulfobacterota > Desulfobacteria > Desulfobacterales > CAJINA01 > CAJINA01. The sequence goes on along the minus strand of CAZYGG010000110.1, from coordinate 4,994 downwards.
CAAAATGGGAATGGCCGAGAGATCCAGCGTGTTGCGGGTGTACGGTTCGAAAGTACGGATCCCGCGTTCACAGAGAATTATATTTTCATTACCTTCCGACATGATGTACTCAGCGGACATGAGCCACTCCTTGATGGTTGCAGAGAGGCCGCGTTTGAGGATGACCGGTTTGCCCATACGGCCCACACATTTTAAGAGCTCGAAATTCTGCATATTGCGGGCCCCGATCTGGAGGACATCCACGTACTTCATCATCAGGTCGGCATAGGTCGGAGAGGTGATTTCTGTTGCTACCCTGAGGCCGGTTTCCTCCCGAACCTCTGCGAGAATTTTAAGACCTTCCTCCTCCAAGCCCTGAAAGGAGTAAGGGGATGTGCGCGGTTTATAGGCTCCGCCACGGAAAAGGACCGCCCCGTATTTTTTAACTTCCTTGGCAATGATCATACATTGTTCGCGGCTTTCAACTGCACAGGGCCCGGCCACGATGGCAATCCGGTCGGACCCGACCGCTACGTCACCCACCTGGACCACGGTATCCTCGGGATGGAGCTGCCGGCTGACCAGTTTAAAAGACGTGGAAATCGGGATGACCGCTTCAACGCCGGGCAGTTTCTTGAGGGCTTCAACATCCGTATTGCCCCGGCCGACTGCGCCAATGATGTTCTGCCCGTTTTCGGCGAGATCCCGGACAATGCAACCATCCTTGTAAAGGATGCTGCTAATGTTGTTTTTCTGTTCCGTGGTGATGTCTTCTGCCAGTGTGATTAACATTGTTTTCTCCTTAAAATAAAAAAAGCCCCGAGATGTTTCTCGGGGCTTGCTATTTGCTCCCCGAGCAGACCGGTGTCGGTCCACCCGGGGTTCTGAACGTTAGTGTCAGACGACCGGATGGACGCTTCTAAAAAAGAAAAAGAAGCATCCAGAATTATAAAGGCCGTATGCAGTGTTGTTCATCATGTCTATTTTAGTTCCTGTCTTTCAGTTGTCGGACGAGCCTATATATGACCTTTGGTGCTTGTCAAGCATTTTTTTTAATAGAGGCGGATTCTAATTGTATGGCAACATGCTTTTTGTCACTCTGAGTGAAGCGAAGAGTCTCCTACAAGTTAAGGCCGTTCTCCGGTGGGGAGGGATTCTTCGTCGTTTCACTCCTCAGAATGACAGCTAGAACCGAACCTCATTTTAGCAATCTCGGTGGAGGGCACTTACTGCTCTATAATTAAAATATACAACTCACGCGGGCCGTGGGCGCCGTGCACCAGGGTGGCTTCGATATCGGCAGTTTTGCTGGGCCCGGTAATGAACGTCAGGCAGTCGGTCAGGCCTTCGGCCTGCTCGGCCGGGTCCCATTTCAGCAGAGTGTAAAGTTCCTTCAGGTTAGCCAAGATCTGCTCTGGCCGGATGACCGCAATGTGGATGGACGGCAGCAGCGACACACCGCGGGGGTGCCCGGGCCGGGATTTCATGGCCAGGGTTGCGGTTTCAGCCAGGCAGTAGTCGGCAGAACTGATGCCGCACAGGGCCTCGGCCGACCGGGATTGAAGATCGGCAATCCGGTTGGGCCCGGAAAATGTATCGGGAAAGCTGACCCGGGTATCCAAAGGGGCCAGGCGGCGGTCGAGTTCGAGACTTTCGACGAGCGGGTGGTTCCAGGCAACGACTGATTTTTCATCACCCCACTCGGACTCTTTTTCAGCGACGATTTCAGCAATGACATCTGCGGCCGCGGCTGCGGATGGTACACTCCGGGTGACCATGTTCAGCGGTTTTCCGGTTTCGGTGAGCCTGGCAATCAAGGCGTCTTGATCCGGCCCGGTGCGGGCCGCAATACCGGCCAGGATTCGGTCATCAGCGGGGGTCGGCCGGGTTTGAACCAGGTCTGTAATTGAACCGGTCGAAGCACCCCGGCGTTTCAGGGCCTTTTGGATGTTACCGATAAATTCTGCCTGGCTGGTCTCAGTCATTAGGATTCCTTATACCGGTCGATGAAACTGCGGTCAGCCACTTTTCGAAAATCGCGGCTTTGGGTCCAGCCGCTGCCGGCCAGGGGCAGGCGGGCCAGCATGTCGTTGTCTTGTGGCAGAAATTTCTGGGCGTGACGCGCCCCTTTTAAAAAGAGGTCGTAAAGCCGGCGGCTTTGTACCAGGCGCGCCCACAGGCCAAAGGCTGCTTGCTCAGCCCGGCTTTGCGGTTTTACACCCCAGTTTTTGTCGCCGGTGACCAGTTTCGCGCGCAGGGCCAGGAGCATCCGGGGGATATTGATGTTGACCGGGCAGGCCGGCATGCAGGCCCCGCACAAAGATTCTCCCATGCAGAGATCCGCGTTGGCGTTGATACCCTTTAAAAGGGGCGTGACCACGGCTCCCACTGGCCCCGAGTAGGCCGACTGGTAAGCGTGCCCGCCGATTTTTCCATACACCGGGCAGATGTTCAGGCAGGCGCCGCAGCGGATGCAGCAGAGCATCTCCCGGAACTCGGGATCGGCCAGGATGCGGCTGCGGCCATTGTCGACAATGACCAGGTGGAATGCTTCCGGTCCTTCTGTCTGCCCGGTTCGTCCGGGACCACCGATGTAGCTGACGTAGCCGGCCATGTTCTGGGCCGCGGCCCCCAGGGCCAACAGCCGAAAAAGAATTTCGTGGTCCGCAAGATCGGCAATTACCCGCTCCATGCCCATCATGGCGACGTGGACCCGGGGCAGGGTGGTAGCCATCCGGATATTGCCTTCGTTGGAGACGGTGGTGATATGGCCGGTTTCCGCGCAGGCCAGGTTGCACCCGGAAATGCCCAAGTCTGCCTGCAGGAATTTTTTGCGCAGTGCCTTACGGGCGATCAGGGTGAGGGTGGGCGGGTCATCGGTATACGGTACGCCCAGCTTCTCTGCGAAAAGCCGGCCGACACTCTCCCGGGTTTGATGGATGGCTGGAGCGATGATGTGGGAGGGCGTTTCCCCGGCCAGCTGGATGATGTATTCGCCCAGGTCGGTCTCCACGGTTTCGATGCCCGCATCTTCCAGCGCCCGGTTGAGCCCAATTTCTTCCGTCAGCATCGATTTGCCCTTGACGGCCAGCGATACGTTGTGGCGGCGGGCGATGGTCAGGCAGTGTTTGACCGCCTCCTGATCGTCCACGGCAAAATGGACCTGGCCCCCGTTTGAGCGGATTTTATCGACCAGGGCGGTCAGCAGGACGTCCAGGTTTTCGATGGCCCGCATCCGGATGTCGTGGGCTTTCAGCCTGAGATCCGGCCCCTCGGGCAGGTTGCGGTAACCTTCGGCCGTGCCCCGGCCAAAACGATTCTGCAGGTTTGTCAGGGCTTTCTGGAGCACCGGGTCGGTGATGGCCCCGCCGGCCGTGTTCTGGTAAGCTGATGTTTTCAAGCGAGTCCCTCCGCCAGCAGCTGGGCGATATGCAGCGCCCGGACCTGAGAGCCGGTGCGGCTGAGGCGCCCCTGGATGTTCATCAGGCAGCTGATGTCGCAGCCGGTGACCACATCTGCGCCGGAAGCAGCGATGTTACTGATTTTTTCGTCCACCATGGCTGTTGAAATGTCCGGATATTTGACGGAGAAAGTGCCGCCGAAACCGCAGCAGCGGTCGGAGTCTTCCATTTCTACCAGTTCAACCCCCCGTATATTGCGGATGAGGCGCCGCGGCTGTTCGGCAACCCCCAGTCCCCTTAAAAGGTGGCAGGAGTCGTGATAGGTCACTTTTCCGTTATAGCGGCTTTGCAGGTCGTCCACACCGAGGACATCCACCAGGTACTGCGTGAACTCAAATGTGCGTCGGCCGATTTCCACGGCGCGCTGCCGCCATTGCGGTTGGTCTGCGAACAGTTCGGGATAATGGTTTTTGACCATGTGGACGCAGGAACCCGAGGGGCAGACAATCACTTCGGCATGTTCGAAGGTCTCAATGAAATGGCGGGCCGCGGTCCGGGCCGCTGAGCGATGGCCGGCGTTGAAGGCCGGCTGGCCGCAGCATGTCTGGTTCAGCGGGCAGTCCACGGAAATGTCCAGATTTTTGAAAATAGCCAGCAGGGCATCACCCACCTCGGGATAGAGGCCGTCGACCAGGCACTGGACAAACAGGGTGATTTTTTTTGAGGTAACCATAGAAGTAGCCTTATAAACCTGGTCTCATGGGCAGGCAAGCTAAAATTAGCTTTTAGCATTAAGCTATTAGCCTTTTGTGCCGATTGCCATAAATATGTTCCGTTATTTTGTCACTCTGAGCGCAGCGAAGAGTCCCCCACATGCCAAGGATGTCTTTCATTGTAAGGGATTCTTCGTCGTTTCACTCCTCAGAATGACAGGATAGACCGATTGGAACATATTTTGGGCGATCAATCTAGAACCAGGCATTACCTGGTTTTCCTTTCATCTGTTTGGTAGTGCTGTCGAGAATTCTAAGATGTTGAAATTTTTTGGCTAACGGCTAACAGTCAGTGGCTAATCGCTTATCTTCGAGCCCGATAGCGATGTGCGCGGGATTGAAAAGGAGGTTCCCTGCAGCCTAAACGCCTACAGCCTATCCACCTGACTTCAGACACACAGATACTTGTTGCGCACTTCTTCGTTGTCCCTGAGATCTTCACTGCTCCCGTGGTATTTAATAACGCCGTTGTCAATGACATACCCGCGGTCACACAGCCGCAGGGCCACTTCCAGATTCTGTTCGGCCAGCAACACCGTCAGCCCGCTCTCTTTGAGCTGATATATCTGCTCTTCAAGTATGTTCACAATCATGGGGGCCAGACCTTCCGTGGGTTCATCGAGTAAAATAAAATCCGGATTGGTCATCAATGCCCGGCCGATGGTCAGCATTTGCTGTTCACCCCCGCTGAGGAAACCGGCCCGACGGGTATCAATTTCTCCCAGGGCCGGAAAAAAAGCATAGACCCGGTCTTTGTTCCACCCACCGTCCTGGAAGTTCCGTGCAGAGATTTCAAGGTTTTCGCCCACCGTGAGATCCGCAAAAACCCTGCGATCATCCG
>CAZYGG010000109.1:0-9116 GCA_964647585.1 uncultured Desulfobacterales bacterium | reverse complement strand
CCGACCAATGCGGGTCACTGGTGTCTTCAATATGGCGGCCCCCGTTTGCCCCGGTATGGCAGGAAGAAGGTGCGCATGCGCTGCTGCACCATCTCAATGGAATTTTTGGATATGAACCGCTGGTTATTCGCGAAGAGAGATTGATTCGGTTTTAAGATACGGGTGGAAGTTGACATGAACCTTTTCGGACAGAAAAAACCAGAAGTGCTTTTCCAGGAACTGCTGGAGCGGTATAAAGTGACCATCCACAGGTATTATGACGCGACCCGGCGCCAATGTACCGCGGAAAGGGGCAGTACGGTCGCCTTTGAATTGGCGGACATTTTTAAAGATGCCCGCGAACACTTGCCGGATGATCCGGACAGCGTCTTTTCATTTGATAGATTCCAGGCGACCTGTGATGATATCCGCGCTCGCTGTTTCGCGCAGCAGGATCTAAGCGATAAACCCTGTTAGAAGCCATCTCAAGAAAGTCTTTTGGCCCAATCTCGGCGTTGGGCGCGAATATTCAATCCTCGAAATACAGTCGCTTGGTCCTCCGGGCCAGGATTCTTTACGGAATGATGGGGTACTTTTTTTTGTACCAGTCAACAATGCCGTAGCGCAGGTTGGTAATCCGGCTGAACCCGTTGTCTATAAGAATCTTTGAGGCCACGGTACTGCGGTTGCCGGTGGCGCAGTAAACCAGGATTTCACGGTCTTTATAGGCGGCAAGTTTGTCCAGATTCTGCTGCAGCACCTGAACCGGGATAAGGACTGAATTCTTCAGGCGGCCGCGCTTGTACTCCCGGGGAGTCCGCACATCGAGGATCAGGGGAGCGCGGGTTGCGATGATGTTGGCCGCATCCGCGGCTGAGACTTCCGCGTATTTTTCCTGGTGATAATCGCGCACATGGATATGGCCGCTGACATCCCCAAGAGTGAATGCGAAAGAGCCGGTTTGCTTCATTTTGAAATAGGGTGCCTGGGTCAGGTCCTTGGGAACGGTTTGGCGGATGTTGAGCTGCGGTATGGCAAGCGCGCTGGGGCCGGCTGATTCAGACAGCTCGAATTTTAGGTAGTCGCCCCGATAGACGGTAAATTTTAAATTCTGTCCGTAGGCTGGAACCGGTAAAATTCTCAGCCCTCCGGCAAGGCGCCCGGAAACGGCCGGTGCGGGCTCAGCGCTTCTCACAGCCGGGAGGGGACCGGCCAGCAGAGCGGTGAATGATAGGAAAATTAAAAATTTTATTATATTTTTCATGGAGACCTCAACAGTGTCCGAATTAACTGCCAGTAGTCCGCGAGACTTGGAAAAAGCCTGTAAACAATGCGCTTTACAGGGTCAAGTCCCAGCGTTCCTCGGTCAGGGTCTGCCCCCAGATACGGCTGGTTTTGCTGTCCCTTTTCTTAAAGCCGGCACCGGTATAAATCTTCTTGGCCGCGTCTAGGTAGTCGATAGTCCAGAGGAAGATGGACGTATACGCTTTTTCCCGGCAGAAAGTGACGCCTCTATCAACCAGGGTCCGTCCGATGCCCAGGCCCCTGGCCTCCGGTTCCACCAGGAGCCAACGGAGTTGTGCAAGGCCCTCACCCGCATTTACGATCGCCATGGAACCCAGTATCTCAGTCCCTTTTTCCGCCATCCACAGGTTTTCCTTTTCAGGATTGAAATTTTCGGCGAAAGTAAGCAACGGCTTACCGACGTAGAGGTCGAAGGTTTCGTCGAAACCGTATTCCCGGGCGTACAGCACCCCGTGGCGATAGATGATATACCCGATGTCACCGGGATTCCGGGAACGATAGACAACCCCGGACTGATCCGGCTTTTCGTCGGGCTTGATCTGGTCGGTTACTGTCATGATGCCTTTATTTTTTCCATTTCCATTTCACGCACTGCCCGCCGCAATAACTTGCCCACGGCCGTTTTTGGTAATTCATCCACAACCCGAAATCCTCTTGGCACTTTATAGGCGGCCAGGTTTTCCTTGCAGTAATCTGTCAACGCATCCGCGTCGAGGGTTTTACCGGCAACCGGGACCACGTAGGCCTTGACGGTCTCACCCCGGTATTCATCGGGTATTCCGATGGTGCAGGCCTCCAGAACGTCCGGGTGCAACATGAGCACCTGGTCCACTTCCGCCGGATAGATGTTGTAGCCGCCGGCCACGATCATGTCTTTCTTGCGGTCGGCAATGGTTAGATACCCGTCTTCATCCAGGTGGCCGATGTCTCCAAGATAGAACCAGCCGTCTTTGAGAACCGCCGCTGTCTCCTCCGGCCGCTTGTAATAGCCCTTCATTACCTGGGGGCCGCGGACGCAGATTTCGCCATCTTCACCCGGGCCCAGTTCTTTCTCGCCGGTTTCCAGGTCGACGATCTTGATTTCCGTGTTGGGCAGCGGTACGCCCACGGTCCCGATCTTTACCTTGCCCTTCCAGGGAGTGGCGGTGGCAAAGGCCGTGTTTTCCGTGGCACCGTATACATCGTTGATGACGGCACCGTGCAACTCGTTCAAGTGATTCAAGGTAGCTTCCGGCAGCGGGGCGGCACCGCCGAAATAGCCCTTTACGAATGAGAGGTCCATCTCCCGGAACTCTTTCAAGCTCAGCAGGCCCACGTAAATCGTGGGTACGCCGGGTAGGAACGTGGGGCGGAATTTCTTCAGCATCTTGACAATGATCTCAGGTTCCGGGCGCGGTACCAGGACGCAGCTCCAGGCATTCCAGACGACAAGGTTCTGGCTGACCTCGTAACCGGCGATGTGGAAGACCGGGTAAACACCGACCAGGCGTTCCAGGTCGCCGCGTTTGAGATCGGGGACCCAGGCGCTGAAGATCTGGACGACCCCGGAGATGTTGGCGTGGGTAAGTTCGACCCCCTTGCTGACGCCGGTAGTGCCCCCGGTATAGAGTAGGGCGGCGGTCTCTTCCCATTGGGCCTGAATTGTCACCGGTGTGTCCGGATACTTTTTGATGAGGTCCATAAACGGGTAGACATCTTTGTGGGGCGTGTCCTTGCGGAACATCTCTTTCTTAACAAAGGGGAACAGCTGCTTGACCGGAAAGGGCAGGTAGTCGTTGATGTGGCAGGTGATGATTTTCTTGATACCGGTCTCGGGCTGCAGTTTCAGGACCCGGGGGAGCAGGAGATCCAGGGTGACGATATACGTGGTGTCCGAATCGTTCAGCTGGTGCAGAAGCTCGCGTTCGGTGTAGAGCGGATTATTCATCACGGTGACCGCGCCCAGGTAGTAAGCGGCAAAATCTGCGATAATCACCTGGGGCAGATTGGGCAGCAGCATGCCGACCTTGTCCCCGGGTTTAACGCCGAGATCGGCCAGGGCATTGGCAAAGCGATAAACCAATTTTTGCAGTTCCCGGTAGGTGATGACCTTGCCCATGTAGATGTAGGCGATGTGATCGGGATAATCCCGGACGGCGGCCTCGAGGGCTTCCGGCATGGTAATTTCTTGCAGCTCAACTTCAGGGGGTGTGCCTTCAGGATAAGATCTGTGCCAGACTTTTTCTTCCATGGTGATGACCTCCTGTTTGGATTTGCTGCTATAAATTTTTGGTTCGCCGACTGCATCTGTCACTCTGAGCGAAGCGAAGAGTCCCCTACAAGTGAAGGTAGAGTTTCATTGTGGCGGATTCTTTCAGCCGTCGTAGCTGCGCTACTAAGGCGAAGTCAGCTCGTCGTTGCACTCCTCAGAATGAGAGGGCAATAAGTTCTATAACTCCCTTCCCAACTCTTCCGCCTCGCTCATGGCCAGCATGAGATTGCGGGGCGCTTTGGCATCGCCGATCATGTGGATCTCAATATCACGGTCTTTCAGAAAGTTTTTTGCATCTCGGACCGGGGTCATGGCTTCGGCGACCACCACGCTGTCGTAGCCTTCCAAAACGACCGTTTCCCCATTGGCCACAAAGGTAACCCCGTCATCAGAAAAATTCTTTATGGTGACTTGTTTCACAAGTTTAACATTTTCCCGCTTCAGGCGTTCGCGCAGGTAAAAACGGTCATTGGCGGACATCTCTTCGGCGAAGTGTTTCTTACGGTTCAATACCACAACTTCCTTGCCCTTTTCAGCCAGATAATCGGTCAAAACCAATCCGGCCTGGTTGCCACCCAGGACCAGCACCCGGTCGCCCACCAGTTTGCCCTCCAGGACTTCCGTGACCGTGCACAGGTCCATGCCGGTTTTAAAAAGGCCCTTGATAATGGGCATATCCGGGAGGCTGCCGGTGGTCAGGACGACTGTGTCGGGTTTAATCTGATCCAGCAGTTCCGGGGTCAGGGCAGTGTTGAGCCGTAAATCAACACCCTGCTTTTCAAGTTCCCGGTTCAGATAACTGAGGATGTCCCCGATTTCTCCCCGGCCGGGCGGAAGGGCCGCCAGGCGCAGCAGGCCGCCGATAGTCCCTTTCTCTTCGCAAAGGGCAACGGTATGCCCTCTTTGCGCGGTAATTCCGGCCAGGGCCATCCCGGCCGGCCCGGCTCCTACTACCAGGATACTCTTAGGGGTGTCCGTTTTGTCATTTTCTTTTAGGAGATACTCACGGCCGACCTGGGGGTTGATCACACAGGAACCGGGTTCCAGAGCCAGGACAGCGTGGATACAACCCAGGCAGCAGCCGATGCACGGCCGCACATCGGCCAGGTTTCCGTTGCGGGCCTTGTTGGGCAGCTCGGGGTCGGCGAGGAGCGAGCGGCCCATGGCGATGGCATCTGCTTTGCCTTCTTTGATCAGGCGGTCGGCCAGTTCGGCACTTTTGATCCGTCCTACCCCGACGACAGGGATGTTCACCACCTTCTTCACCGCCTCGGCCAGGTGGATAAAACAGCCGTGTTCCACGTACATGGAGGGGATGGTCAACTGGCGGGATCCGTAAACCCCGGCCGAAACGTGCAGGTAATCTGTGCCGTTCTCTTCCAGGATGGGCGCCAGTCTGAGCGCATCTTCCAGAGTCCAGCCCCCTTCGATATAGTCATCCCCGTTTATGCGGATGCCCACCGGGAAGTCGGGTGCGGTTTTGGCCTTGATATCGTGCAGCAGCTCCAGCAGGAAGCGGGTCCGGTTTTCAAAGGAGCCGCCGTATTCATCTTCGCGCCGGTTGGAATTCAGGGAAAGAAACTGGTTGACCAGGTAGCCGTGCGCCCCGTGCACTTCAATAAAATCGAACCCGGCCGCATAACAGCGGCGGGCCGCGTCACCGAAGGAGGCAATGGTGGCCTTGATATCTCCCACGGTCAGTTCGCGGGGAATGCCCTTGACCACCGCAGGCGCCGGGATGGGAGAAGGGGCTACCTTTTTATCATGGTAAGACTGCCGGCCGCCGTGCATCAACTGCACACCGAAGCGCGAGTTGTAAGGTTTCACCGCGGCCACCATTTTTTCCAGGGCCGGGATGCAGCCGTCATCCCACAGGGCCGGCAGCCCGGGCAGTTCCAGCCCGGCCGGGCTCACACCACCGCCGCCCACCATCATCATCCCGGCGCCGCCCCGGGCCCGGGCGATAAAGTAGCCGGTGAGCTGGTCGGTGACATAGCCGTTGTCATCCACCCCGAAGTTGATGCTCATGGAGGGCATCATGAGCCTGTTTTTAGCCGTCATGGATCCGATCTGAATGGGCGCAAAGAGGTGCTTGAGAATCGTCATCTGTGTGTCTCCGGGTCTGGCGTAGCAGGCAAGATTTCAGCGCTAAGTAATCGTTATTAAGATCATTTTGAGGATGGTTTGTCAATAAGCATTTGCGGTCGCGCAAGGGCTGCCGGCCTGTATCCGGCACCACGACCGGCAGCCGCTGTTCCGGATACAGGCGCACCGGAATAGAGGGTGGCTGACCTCTGTTATTGCCTCTGTCAAACGGTTTGTGAAAACCATAGTTGACCTGATGGGGATAATCGGGTAGGTGTCTGGGATTTTACACGGAACCGAGCGGCCTGATACCAACCGGAGACAGCCGCGGACATTATAGAGATAAGGAGGCATACCCCATGAGGCGCGTATTGTTTACTATTGTTTTGCTGGCGGTGTTTGCGGTGCAAACGGCAAACGCCCAGACCTACACCATATCCGTGAACCAGTTCGTTGAGCATCCGGCCCTGGATGCGGTGCTCAAGGGCATTCAGGCTTACCTGAAGGACCAGGGCGTTGCGGTAAAATACAATGTTCACAATGCCCAGGCCAACATGGGCACGGCCACCCAGATTGCCAAGCAGATGATCGGTGAAAAACCGGACTTGCTGGTGGCCATTGCCACGCCGTCGGCCCAGACGGTTGCCCAGGCAAACGCCAAGGCTCCGGCTGATCTGAAAAGGCCGTTTCTGTTCAGCGCCGTAACCGATCCGGTTGCCGCCGGTCTGGTCAAAGATATTCAGACTCCGGGCGGGCTTACCACCGGCGTTTCCGACCTGCTTCCGCTGGAAGAGCACATTAATATGGTGCTCACCTATAAACCGGGCATCAAAAAGCTCGGCCTGCTCTACAATGCCGGGGAAGCCAATTCAAAAGCCAACCTTGCCGGCATCAAGAAGATAGGCGCCCGGAAGGGATTTGAAGTGGTTGAGGCCACCGCCTCGAAAACAGCGGACGTGTTCCAGGCCGCCAAGAGCCTCGTCGGTCGGGTCGATGCGGTTTTGGTCCCCACCGACAACACGATCGTTTCAGCCCTGGAGTCGGTCATCAAGGTCGGCGTGCAGAATAAACTGCCCATCTTCTGTGCCGATGTGGATTCCGTGAAGCGCGGTGCGATTGCCGCCATGGGCTTCGACTATTACAAGCACGGTTATCAGACCGGCGCCATGGCACTGAGAATCCTGAAAGGCGCGAAACCGGCCAATACGCCTGTTGAGTTCCAGAAGGAACTGCAGCTTCATATCAACAGGGTATACTCGGAAAAGATGGGGCTGACCCCGCCGGATGAATTGTTGCAGAAGGCGACCAAGGTTTACGAATGATTAATCGGTTCAGGGTTCAAAGGTTCCAGTCTTCGCCGCAGGCTACGCCCGGCAGGCAAGGGTTCAAAGGTTTTCAACCCGGAACCGGGAACCTTGAACCGGGAACCTCTGCCCCGATGGTTTAAGTTTTATCGATTCCCTGCCCGAGCGGGGAAAAACAGTAACCGGTGGTTCTTATATTATGACCCTATATGCAGCCCTCGGTGCCGTAGAACAGGGACTTGTCTACGGCATCATGGTTATCGGGGTGTACCTGACGTTCAGAATTCTCGATTTCCCGGACCTTACGGTTGACGGCAGCCTGCCGCTGGGAGCGTCTATTTCGGCGGTGGCCATTACCGGCGGGGTGAACCCATACCTCTCCCTTCTGCTTGCCCTGGCAGGCGGGTTCGCGGCCGGGGCGGTGACCGCCATCTTGAATACCAAATTCAAGATCCTGCACCTGCTGGCCTCGATCCTGTCGATGATCGCGCTCTACTCTATCAATATCCGTATCATGTCGGGGCCGAATGTGGCGCTTTTGGGGGTGGACACCGTGTTCGATTCCGTCATGGCCCTCGGCGTGTCATCCCAGTACGCGGGCATCCTGATTTTCGGCTGCTTTGCCACGCTTGTCGTGGCACTCATCGTCTGGTTTCTTTCCACCGAGCTGGGACAGGCGCTGCTGGCCACGGGGGACAATCCGCAGATGATTACCAGCCTCGGGGTGAACACGCACGTGGTCATCATTCTGGGGGTCGGCATCTCTAATGCCTTTGTGGCTTTCAGCGGGGCGCTCGTTGCCCAATACCAGGGGGCCGCGGACGTTGGTATGGGGATCGGTACCATCGTGGCCGGCCTGGCTTCCGTCATCATAGGAGAGACGGTGTTCGGCTGCCGAACTGTCCTGAGGGCTTTTACGGCGGCTATTTTGGGCTCCATCCTCTACCGCTTGGCGATTGCGCTGGCGCTTGGCATGGAGTTCGGTTCCTTCAAGTTCAATCCCAGCGACCTGAACCTTATTACGGCGATCCTGGTGATCTGCGCCCTCATCGCGCCGCAACTGAAAAAGAGGCTGACCCGGCGATGATTTCCCTTGAAAACATCAACAAGTATTTCCACAAGGGAACCGTCAATGAAGTGTTTGCCCTCAACGGCATCAACCTGCAGATTGGCGAAGGCGACTTTGTGACCGTGATCGGTTCGAACGGGGCCGGGAAATCCACCCTGCTCAACTGCATTGCGGGGTCCATCTTTGCCGATACCGGCTCTATTATTGTCAATAACCGTGATGTGACCGACTGGCCGGAGTACAAGCGGGCCCGTTTCCTCTCCCGGGTTTTTCAAGATCCGCTGCTCGGGACCTGCCCTTCGGCAACCATCCAGCAGAACATGGCCCTGGCGGCCCGCCGGGGAAAAAAGCGCGGCCTGTCAAAGGGCGTAAAGCGCCATGAGATCCCTCTTTTCCGGAACCGGCTCAAACAGCTCGGCCTCGGTCTGGAGGATCGCCTTAACGATGTTGTCGGCCTTCTATCGGGCGGCCAGCGGCAGGCACTTACCATGCTCATGGCGACCATGCTGCGCCCCGATGTTCTCCTGCTCGATGAGCATATCGCCGCCCTCGACCCGAAAACGGCGATCCAGATCCTGAACCTGACCCGCGACATCATCAAAGAGCAGAAACTCACCACCCTCATGATTACCCACAACATGAAACACGCTATCGCTTTCGGTAACCGGTTGGTTATGCTGCACCAGGGAAGGGTTATCCTTGACTTGAAAGGGGCGGAGAAAGAGAATCTCACCGTCGAGGAACTGCTGGCCCAGTTCTATGAATCCCAGGGTGAGGAACTGGCCAGTGATTCCCTGCTGCTTGGGTAACCGGTTGTTCCTCCCCATGAACTGACAAGCTGTGGGAATGTATTCCCTGTTGACATAAGATGGGTTCGCAGTAGGATCAATGTATACCGGCTATGAAAAGGAAAAGTCACCTTATAAAAGACAGGGCGATAAAAGGTCATGTCAAGCTCTACGTCTGATCGGAATTCCTGGGATTATTTTTGGTCAGGATTTATGGTCTGGTCCCTCCGCCTGGCATGCTATTTTTCGAACGTACTATTCTGGGACTCAATGAAGGAGAGCCTGGACACGGGTATGCAAAGCCCTCTACTGTCTTCACGGTTTTCGGATTCCTG
>CAZYGG010000108.1:0-9354 GCA_964647585.1 uncultured Desulfobacterales bacterium | reverse complement strand
TTTTGTTTTGATCATTAGAATTTTGGTCATTCGAGTTTGTTTCGTATTTGCGGCGTTCGCCTTGAGAACATTCCGTGCTTCGTGCTTCTATTTTTGCATCAATTTCTTGCGGCATTACCCATTATCTCTGACCTGGCCCTGAGGACCAGGTTTCAAGGACTAAAACCAAATGTATTACCCTTTCATGCTTTACAACACGACGGTCGATCACCAGCCTCTTTTTAGAAACCTCAGCGGTGATCCCTTCGTTGCCGATCTCTCCTGGCAAAGCCCCCTGGTGACAGCTGCCACCGCAAGGAATCAGGAGCAGTTCCAGAAACAGCTTGAAAAGCAGATGTCACCGGACTTTTCCTGGGGGTTTTCGCCCTACCTGGAACGACGGGATACCCTTCTGGCGGATTGCCCCCAGATGGCCGCCGAAAAGCGTTTTATTCACCTGGGCATGGATATTATCGTATCGCTGGATACCCCCCTGCATGCCCCGCTGGATGCCGTTGTGGCAAAAACCGGTTACGAGGAAGGCGAAGGCAATTACGGCGGTTTTGTGCTGCTGCGCCATGCCGGTGCCGGTTTCGAATCGTTTTATAGCTTTTACGGTCATCTGAACAGAAACTGCCTGCCGGAGACAGGCCGCAGTCTGGCCGCCGGAGAACAATTTGCCGTCATCGGAGATTATCCCGACAACGGCAACTGGTTCCACCACACCCACCTGCAGATCATCACGGAGAAAGGGCTGGCCGCAGGATACCTTTCCAAGGGATACTGCACCGAACAGGACCTTGCCACCATGAACGACCTGTGCCCGTCACCGGTGCCCTTGTTCCGTCGCTGATACAACTATTGTTGGGTCTCACACATAAAGTAAAAACCAGTTACACCTCTATACTGGATAAATGTGATTAACTAAATCCAGAAGGATTCGGACCATGACCCGTTTGGCTCAAAAAGCAGATATCATTTTATATAACGGAGATTTTCGAACTCAGGACCCGCATTGTGAACAGGCGCAGGCTGTCGCTATCAGGAACGAACAGATACTGGCGGTCGGCCCTGATGAAACGATCACCGGATTAGCTGGCCCCAATACAAGGATGGTAAACCTGGAAGGCCGCCTCGGTTTGCCGGGTTTTGTGGACGCGCATTTCCATTTTTATGAGTGGGCCCTCAACCGTCGGCAGCTGGATTTTTCAGCAACGCAGTCGTTTCAACAGTTTCTGGAGTCAATCAAAGCGCGCGCGGCCCGCATCAAACCCGGGCAATGGATCCTGGGACTGGGCTTTAATGAATCCGACTGGCCGGAAAACAGGCTGCCGAACCGTTCCGATCTGGACCGCGCGGCGCCGAACCATCCGGTTTTAATCTGGCGCTGCGACCTGCACCTGGCGGTCGCCAATTCCCGGGCCCTTGCACTGGCGAACATTACGGCTGATACGCCCTCTCCACCGGATGGAATCATTGAAAAAGGCCCGGACAACCAACCCACCGGCGTTTTGCGCGAACTGGCCATCAACCCGCTTAAAAAAGTTATCGGGCAACCGGACCTGGCAGCCGCCGCCGACGCACTTTCTCAGGCGATACCTGAAGCACATGCTATCGGCCTTACCGGTGTTCACGATATCCGGCTTATGGGCGGTGAAGAAGGTGCCCATGCACTGCAGGCGTGGCAGTTGTGTAAAACCGCCGGCAATCTGGATCTGCGGGTATGGGTGGCCCTGCCGGGGGAACGTCTGGAGGACGCTATTGCCCTCGGACTCAGAACCGCCTACGGGGACGACTTCTTGCGCATCGGTCATCTCAAGTTCTTTGCCGACGGGGGTATGGGCGCCCGCACGGCCTGGTTGACCGAACCATACCTGGATGCCGAAAGGGGCATGCCGCTTATTGCCATTGACCAACTGGAGAAAGCCGTAAGCAGAGCCGAGGCGGCCGGACTGGCTGTCATGGTTCACGCGATTGGAGACAGAGCCACCCAGGAACTCACCAATCTGTTCGCAAGACTTGAGGCCCATGTCGCGCAAAACGAAGTCGATGAATCCCTTCGCCCGGCCTTGCCGCATCGCATCGAACATCTTCAAATGGTGAAGCCGGAGGTCATCGACCGCCTGGCCCGTTTAAATATCGCCGGGACCGTGGTGCCCCCCAACCTGAGCCTGGATATCAACATGATCGATCAGTGCCTGGGGGATCGCGGCCGGTACACCTATGCGTTTCGGGACCTTCTGGATAGCGGCATCCCCCTGGCATTTACTTCCGACTGCCCGGTCTGCGACCCGAACCCCCTGACCGGCATACATGCCGCCGTGACCCGCTGCCGCCGGGATGGTACCCCGCCATCCGGCTGGTATCCCGGGCAGAGGCTTGCGGTGGCAGAAGCCGTTCGCGGATATACATTGACACCGGCGCTTATGAGTGGTGTCGAAGATCGCCTGGGCAGTATTACCCCCGGCAAAAAGGCGGACATCATCGTCATCGACCGAAACATTTACACCCTTGACCCCGGTGAAATTCCGGAGGCTCAGGTCGTCATGACGGTCTTTAACGGAGAAGTGGTTTACGGCGACTTGTGACGCAACCAGAGGGTTTCATCCAAAATTGGGAGATAGCACCTTGTGGGAGCGGCATCTTGCCGCGAAAAGTGCGCCTTTAGGACACGCTGATCGCGGCAAGATGCCGCTCCCACACAAAGCTCACAAGTAAAGTTATTATATTGAAGAGGCAGTTAAACAACGTGGCCGATATCATAGAGACAATCAACGGATCCCTCATCCAGCACGGGCATCACAATGACCGCATCTACCTGATGCGGCTGAACCCGGATGATATCAGAGGGACCCTGGCGACTCTCGATGAATTTGCCAGAGGTAAGAGCTACGGCAAGGTATTCGCCCGCATTCCACTTGACGCCTGGCCTGACTTTAAAGACGCCGGCTACCGCAAGGAAGCCGTTATTCCCAATTTCTACCGGGAGCGCACGGACGGCCTTTTTGTGGCCAGATACTATGACACCCGCCGACAGGCATTACCACCTTCAGAAACTCTGGAAACACTCCAATCCATAATTGACGAAAAACCGCCTGCCGCTGCAGCCAGAATGGATATAACCCCGTTTCCGATTGTTGCGTGCAGGCCTGGAGACGCCGGTGCCATGGGCGCTGTGTACCGGCGGGTCTTCAAATCCTACCCGTTTCCCATCCATAGGGCCGACTATTTAAACCACATGATGAAAACAGGTATAGTGTATTATTGCATCCGGGCCGACGACCTGATCACTGCGCTAGCGGCAACAGAAATCGACCGGGACTGCAAGGCGGTTGAAATGACTGATTTTGCGACGCTGCCGGAATGGCAAAAACACGGAATGGCTGATGCTCTTCTCAAACACATGGAAATCGCTGTCCGCAAACAAGGCATCCGGACTGCCTATACCATAGCCCGGGCCGCTTCCCCCGGCATCAACCGGATCTTTAAAAATAACGGCTATCACTACGCGGGACTTCTAAAAAACAACTCCCAGATCTGTGGTAGTATCCAGAGTATGACGGTCTGGTATAAACACTTTTGATTTTCCTCCAATTTAATTGAAGAAGTGGGTCCCGGGATTCGAGGGGAGAGATAAAACCCTCGAACATCCAACGTTGAAAATGGTCCTGACGGGCCACTTGGTTTTCAACCCTACATAGGCCGCCGCAGGCGACCTGAGTTCAAAGTTCGATGTTGAACGTTCGATGTTCAATGTTCAAATTTGCTATTTTGTTTACGCGTCCCACCGCCGCAAACGCGGTATCCAGCGGGGCACCTGTTCCCGGTATTCCCGGTAGGCGTCACCGAATAACCAGCTTTTGGGGCGGTTCCCACGGTGCGGGGGTTCCCTCCCCAAAAGTAATAAAAAGGCGGACGGTTTTAAACGCCAGGGCACCGCCAGCTGCGAACAGCATACCGGCGGCATAAAAGGTAAACTCGGCCGGCGATTGGAAATCAGCTGCAAATCGAGTTCCGTCTGCCAGCAGCAAAAGAGCCGTCGGGACAAACACCAATACCGTGCCCGGCAGGACAACGATCGCTTTTACTAATCCCCAGTGCATGTGTTCCTCCTTCATTATGGCTATATGATGTCTATACCTATTTCATAAATACGTCTCGTTATTTTGTCACTCTGAGCACAGCGAAGAGTCCCCCCACAGGTTAAGGTTATCTCCCTTCGTAAGGAATTCTTCGTCGCCTGCCGGGCGTCTTGTGCGGCGTAGCCCATGGGGCGAAGACGTAAGCCTTTGGCGAAGCCTGGTTTCACTCCTCAGAATGACAGGATAGACCAATCGGAACATGTTTTTGGAAATTTCTCTAATGAAGCGCCCGACCGCACCCTTGATAACGCTTGCCGTCCAGGGTTACCGTAACCGTGCTTTCAAAATCGTCGCCACGCATGGTATCCCGACAGGGCTTGCCGGAAATGACCACTTCCAGGGTGTGCTGGCTGTTTCGAGCCCGGTAGGTCCCGGTCCGCGCCTGCACATCATTGACGGGTTCCGGCGTAGCGAATTCATACCGGCTCTGTCCATAATCGCTCACGAACAGGATTTTACGACCCCTTGAAATCTCCAGGTGCCAGCCCGGCTCGTTGCCCACCGCCCGAAAGTCGACCCCATTGAGTTTGGCGTGTTCCCAGATGGCCAGGAACCGGTTGTTTTTACAGTTGTGACGAATATCGCCGGCAGCTTCCAGCAGGGCCTCGTCTCCCTTGCTCCAGAAAACCATATCCCCGTCACTATACTTAGCTCCCGATCCAGCCGAAACCTGCGGCAGGCTGACGGTTTTCCCCGGCAGAAAGAGCCAGGCCTTGTCCCCTTCAATCCGCACTGGGAACTGGTAACCATCATCGCACTCGAACACATAGGTCGCCGGGGCCCTTCCCTCCGGTGGTCCGACCATCTCGACCCCGGTACACCCCGCCAGCAGCAACCCTCCCAGTAGTGTTATTAATGTTCGTTTCATATACCCACCATTTCAAACATTGGGAAGCCCGCTCAAAGGAGACTGAACTTCCTTCTGATTTTGACTTTCCCCCTTTAAGACGCGCCGAGCATCACAGGAAAGGGCGAAGGGAGCGAAGTGCTGTTTGAGCGTAGCGAGTTGCGCTGAGCGCGCCCTTTCCGAGAAGCGCAGGGCAGCCCGCAGGGCCGCGTCTTATGGGCGTTTTCTTTTGGTTCTGTTTTCTTTCACGCGAAAGAAAATGAACAAACGGTTTCAAATAGCCCCAATGGTCCAGGCGAATAGCGGCACCTCTTGCAAAAGAACCGTTTAAGATATCGTCAACCAGCCCGACTCCCATTCGGCACCCCCTTCTCCGGCACGGCCAGGGCCGGGGCGATACCATCCGCGTACCCGATATCGAACAGCATACCCTCGGAAACCTCCCCCATCATTTTACGCGGCGCCAAATTGACCACAAACAGGGCCTGTCGACCTTCAATCTCGGCCGGATTCTCCCGTTCCTGCTTGATACCGGCCAGGATCGCGCGCTGGTGATCACCCAGGTCCACGATGAGCCTGACCAGTTTATCGGACCCCTCAATATCTTCTACCCGCGTGATTGTTCCTACCCGGATATCGACCTTCTCAAAGTCTTCGAACTTAATCGTCGGTTTTACCGCTGCAACGTCCATAGTGTTCCCTGCTCCTATGTCCTCAACCACAATAAATTGTTTTCATTTCTTTATCTCATTACTTGTAGAAGCGGTTGCAAAACCTTCAATCGGGCTCAAGATCAAGGCGGACGGACGGTTCAAACCGGAGGAATACTGTCAGTATTTCGAGGATTTGGAACGTTCGCCCAACACAGAGATTGAGTTCGAGAGGAGGTTTTGAAACCGCTTCTACCCGAAGGTAGCCATCATCTTGACTATCCCCTTCCGGGGCAGCACCCGGGTCAGATTGGTCACCATCTTGTTTTTAACCCCGGAGACAACCGTCGGCTTTTCGCGTTTGGCCAGGGCCTGCATGGCTGTTTCAACCACCTCCTCCGGGGTCTGGGTAATCGCGGCAGGCGGGCGATTGGTTTCGTCCCCGCCGGCCCGGTCGTGGAAATGGGAAGCCGTCACCCCCGGGCACAATCCCATCACGTAAATCCCGCGGTCTTTTTGTTCATGCCAGAGTGATTCGGTAAAAGAAGTTACAAAGGCCTTGGTAGCGGCATAGGTCCCTGCAGACGGCATGGGCATGAATGCCAACGCCGACGAAACATTTATCAGGGCGTCCCCCTTTTTGGCCTGCTGGAGAAAAGCATGCGACAGGGCCACTAATGCATCACAATTCAGACGCATCATGGATTCAAGCATAGGTAATTCGGCGCTATAAAAAGCGCCGTAAATACCAAACCCCGCATTATTGATCAGCAGGTGATATCGGTCGATAGCAAGAGCCTCGGCTATAGCCGCAACGCCTTCGGCCGTAGAGAGGTCCGCGACCCGATAAGAATGGTGGTCCGCACCAAGCTCCGTCATCAATTCCTGCAGGCGCTTTTCGTTCCGCGCAGTTGCCGTGACGGCATATCCCTCGTCCGCCAGCCGCCGGGCAAAGGCCCGCCCGATGCCTTCACTGGCACCGGTTATCAATACCTTTCTTTGAGGACTCATCGTGCTGTCTCCTTTTGTCTAATTATCCTTAAAGAATAAGGACGCTATGATCAACGTAAACCCCAACGTTGCAATCTATTTTAACAGATGCATAAACTTTTTATTAGCCTTGGGGAAGGCATAGCCATCCAGGTCTTCAATTTTAATCCAGGAAAAATCCACCGGGCCGTTTAACCTGACACGACTGCCAGGAATTACCCGACAGTAAAAGACATCCAGCTGAATCTTGAAATGGGTATAGGCGTGCTTGACCCGGGTTAGATATGTGTCGATTTCCACCTTGAGGCCGGTTGTCTCGCGGATGGCCCGAGCACAGCCAACAGCGGTATCTTCGCCCTTTTGCAATTCCCCCCCGGGGAATTCCCACAGGCCGCCCAGCAGCCCCTCGGGTTTTCGCCGGGTAATCAGAACTTTGCCCTTTTTGCGGATCACCCCCGCGGTCATCTGAACCGTGGGCCCGGGCTTGCGCTTTTCCCTTACGGGAAATTCATTTATCCGGTTTTCCTTAAAAGCCCCGCAATCCCCCTGAACCGGGCAGCAGCCGCACTCCGGATTCACTGGTTTACAAACCAACGCCCCCAGTTCCATGATGGCCTGGTTAGAGGTACCTGGCCGGTCCCGGTCCATCAGGTGCGTGGCAAGTTCTTTCAGTTGTTTATATGTGGCCGGCTTGCTAACCGGGTCCGCGATTAAAAAAAGCCGGGCCAGTACCCGCTTGACGTTGCCGTCCACCACGGCGTGGGGGTGATCGAACGCCAGGCTTTGGACGGCGGAAGCCGTGTATTCCCCCACACCCGGCAGTTTTATAAACTCCGCCCATTGGTCCGGAACACGTCCCCGATATTCATCCGTCACCACCCCGGCCGCCCGGTGGAAATTGCGCGCCCGGGCGTAATACCCCAACCCCTCCCACATCTTGAGGACTTCCTGCAGGTCGCCGCGGGCCAGGTCCTCGATGGTGGGAAATCGCTCGAGAAATCGGTGATAATAGGGGATGACGGTCTTCACCTGGGTCTGCTGCAGCATCACCTCGGAAAGCCATATCCGGTAGGGGTCGCGGGTCTCCCGCCACGGCATGCGTCTCTGATGGGCCGCATACCAGCGTATCAGCCCCTGCCGAATACGCCGTGCTTTGGCGGCACTGATGGCTGTTTTTATCGCCATAGCAATGCGGTCGCCCTTTTCCCCAGAATAAAGTCGTTAAACTCAACCTGTGCCGCTGTTTCGGCCATACCGTAACAGACATGCAACGGCAGCAGATGCTCCTCCCGGGGGTGGCAGTAGCGGGCATGGGGAGCCTTTTCCCAATCAATGAGTCTATCCTCTCGCTCCGCAGGGGCAATCCCGGGATTCGTACAGGTATCTATGAGCCACTGGTTAAAAACGTCATTTCTTTCATCCGCCGGTGCCTGGTCACTGAAAGTAAATGCCTGCATATTATGGAATGAAAAACCCGACCCGATGGTTAAAATATTTTCCGTCCGCAAGCCTGCCAGGGCTTTGCCGATCCGGATATGTTCCCCCGGGTACAGCCCTTGCACCAGGGACAACTGCACGCAGGGAATGGCGGCCTCTGGGTACATCAGTTTCAAGGGCACGAACAAACCGTGGTCAAACCCCCGCCGGGTGTCTATCTCAGCCGTGATCATGCTGTCCGCCAAGAGCTGCTGAATCTTTCCGGCGAGCTGTGGATGGCCCGGGGCGGGATATTCAATCTGGTAGGCTTCCGGTGGAAAATTATAATAGTCAAAAAGAAGGTCTGGCTGCGCACCGCCCGTAACCGTCGGCACCGTAGCTTCCCAGTGGGCACTGATCAACAGAATCGCCTCCGGAGTTCCAAGTTCGGCGGGGATGGCCTGCAGGAAACGAACCAGCGCTCCATGACCGGCATGGGCGAACAGTGGCAAGGGGCCTCCGCCGTGGGGAATATAAAGGACCGGGGCCAGGCTATTATTTTGGTAGGTTGTCATATCCGACTCACCTGCATATCCTGAATTAAACAAGAACAGAGGGGCCCATCAAGTACTTTTCACGGTAGAGAGTCTTTCGCTCTTCACTCGTACCCTTGGCCCCTTGAATCCTCGAATCCTTGGTTCTTCATTCCCCCACGGTCTTAAACTTCTCCGGCGGGGCCCCGCAGATCGGGCACTTTTTCGGGATCTTTTTGTCGGTGACGTATCCGCAGACCTGGCAGACGTGGTACTCTTTCACGACATTCTTGATAACGTGATAAATAGCCCGCTCATAGAGCTTCGCGTGATAGGATTCCGCGTCCCGGGCGTGGCTGAAAACCAGCGCGGCGACTGTCTCGCCCTCGTCCTCGGCATCTTTCAAGAACTGAGGATAGGTATTCTCACTGACGCTCTTTTCCCGCTGAAAGGAGGCCTCCAGATTGGTGTCCGTATCTTTCACGATCACATCTTTTACCAGGTTCAGCTGCCGGGTGGCATGCACCCGTTCCGCCTCGGCAATGGCCCGGAACAACAGCGCGATCTGGGGTTCCTGCTCTTCGTCCGCCTTCTCCGCATAAGCCAGCAGCCGGAAGTAGGCCTTGGCTTCGCCGATAAACGCGGTATGCACATTTTTTTGCGTCTTCTCTTTCATCACCAGCTCCCTTTTAATTAGTTTAGAATCTATCTCAAAAAACGGATTTTGGTTCCCCGCTAAAAACGCGCGGGATCTGCGACAAAATCAAGGCGGCCGCGAATATCAAACCAGAGGAATA
>CAZYGG010000107.1:0-9405 GCA_964647585.1 uncultured Desulfobacterales bacterium | reverse complement strand
TACAATACTCACCGGCACCTCAGCTTCATAATTGGCAGGCCGGCTCTTTTGTATCCGGCGATGAATACGAATGCCGTCCCTGGACCGGCGGGAATCTGAAAATTCGATTCTCAGGTCGCCTGACCGCAGAACCCGGGCCACCATTGTTTTCACCGCCACCTTATGTGCGACCTTCAAAATGCGTCCTCATTTATATCCATTGAGTTTTTCAAAATGATTACCGAAAACCGCCTGCAGGCTAACTATATATGATTGCAAACATTTCTGCGGTAAACAGTCCCTTGAAAAAATTCTACCCGCCCAATCTCATTATCATGAATTGACACGGTAGCATATTTCTCTTATGATGCAGGGTCGCTCGGGCAAAGAGAAGATGACAAAACTGTAGACATAACAATAACCTATATTAATTTCCACCTGAATTGGACGGGTGTACCCAGCTGCGTTCTTTACAGAAGACAGGCAAAATACGGCTCACCAAAAGGGATAAACTGCCGTACGCCGCCAGGTTATAAGGTCCGAATTCCCAATGCCAGATCGACATAAAAGCGTATTTCAGAACATCAATAACAAGGTGGCCGCTAAATTCAACGGTCTTATCATCCTGGCCGTACTGGTATCCGTGCTCACTTCGGCGACCTTTATTACCGGCTATCTGCTGCACCGCTACAGTAAAGATGTTATCGAAAAAGACCGTCTGCATAACAAGGGCCTGGCCTATGCAGTCAAAGGTTTTATAGATCACGCCTACAGCCTGAACTATCAGCTTTCCATACATACCACGATTAAAGCCGCGATCAAAAGCGCCCACCCGCAGTGGGATCTGAGGGTGAAACGCTATCAGACCGCCATCACGTCAGGTGGCAAAACGGTCGCAACCGCAGGCCTGCCCCTTTTGTCGGAAATGCAGTCCATCTATCGTTTTGCAGACTTATTCTTTCTCCAGGACCTCAACGGCGACCAGGTCGGCCGGAGTTACGGTGAACTGGGGCACCGCGCCCAACGCTGGTGGTTTAAACAGATGACGGCTGACCCCGCCTACCGCCCGTTCTTTTCCCACTCCTATTATTCGGTTACCGGCGACAAACCGGTTGCATCAGCTTTCCATCCGGTGTTTCAAGACGGCCGGTGTACCGGCATCATGGGTACGGACATCAATTTTGACAGGTTACAGGATATGATCTCGACGTACCTGAACGCGAAAGACCTCTACGCAATTGTGATTGACAACGCGGGCGTCATCATTGCGCATCCCGACCGGCAGATCCTTAAAGAACTCTATAACTTGAAGAAACTAACCCGCCGGGCACTGGTTCGGGGCGAAGATGGGCAGGCGCTTTTGGATAAACACGGAAACCACCTGACCGCGGAACGTACCCTGGATTGGGATCCGGCTGTGGAAAAAGTAACCGCACTGGCCTTGAGCGGGCAACACGGCTACCAGGAAAATATAAGTTTCGATGGGTCCAAATGTACATTTTATTATGACCCAATCACCCTGCCCGGCAACAGCGATGCCCATTATGCCACCATCCTGATCAGGAACAATGACACCTTAAAACAGTCCCGCGTTACGCTCCTGGTTTTTACGGCCCTGTTCTCGGCAGCCACGATTCTTCTGCTTATTACCCTGTTTCGTCTTCAGTTTAGAAGACTGGTGATGAAACCGCTTGAAAATGTGAACACCGCGATGAAGCGCCTGGAATTCAATCCGGAAGCATCCGTAGACCTCGATACAACCGACGATTTTCAGGTATTGGTGAAAACCTATGCCGACATGCGCCGGCAGCTGACCGCTGCCAATCAGGAACTTGTCGATATAAATGCAGGCCTTGAACAGAGCGTGGCCAAGCGCACCCTGGCCCTCGAGAAAAGCAATAAGGCGCTGCACAGGGATATAGAACGCCGGAAGCAGGCTGAGAAAGATCTGCACGAAGCCGAGTCGATTTACCGTCGGACTATACAGGTATCCCCGAACGCTATCTCGATCAACCGCCTGAAGGACGGCCGTTATTATATGGTCAACGACTCGTTCTGCCGCCTTTCGGGTTACCTCCGGGAAGAGGCGCTCGGCAAGACCCCCGCGGAGCTGAATCTTTTCGTCAACCCCAAAGATAGCGAAAAAATAGGTAACGCATTAAAAGAATGGGGCGAAGTAAACAATGTCGAAGTCCAACTCAAATCGCGTGAGGGCATCATTCGGGACATGCTTTTCTGGAGCCGGACGCTACGGTTTAAAGGCGAGGACTGCTCCATAGGCGTGGTAATGGACATTACCAACCGTAAAGAAGCGGAAAATGAAATCCGGGAACTGAACCGGGAGCTTGAAAAACGGGTGACCAAAAGGACGTCACAGCTGGAAGTGGCCAACGCCTACCTTGAAGAGGCCATGCAACAGGCCAAGCGGCTGGCCCGGGATGCGCAGGAGGCCAGTATTGCCAAGAGTGCGTTTTTAGCCAACATGAGTCACGAAATCAGGACCCCGATGAACGGAATTATCGGCATGTGCAACCTGGCCCTGAACACCCGTTTGGATCCTAAGCAGAGGGAATACCTGGACATCATCAAATCTTCCAGCAATGCCTTGCTGGCACTGATTAATGACATCCTGGATTTTTCAAAAATTGAGGCCGGCAAGCTCAGTTTTGAAAGAATTCCCTTTTCCCTGAGAAAGGTCATGGACGACGCCCTGGATGTTTTCCTGGATCCAATCTCACTGCAGGAATTAGAACTGGTTCTCGACATTTCCGAGGACACGCCCAACCAACTGATATCGGATCCCCTGCGGCTCCGCCAGGTTATGATAAACCTCCTTTCGAATGCCATCAAATTTACCGATAAGGGTGAAATACATATCTCCGTCAAGCCCGAAAAAAACACCGCCGATGGGATTGTCCTCAGGTTCTGCGTGCGGGATACCGGCATTGGCATCGCCCCGGATCTGCACGCCAAGCTGTTTGATGTATTCTCCCAGGCGGACGGTTCAACCACCCGCAAATATGGCGGCACCGGACTGGGGCTGGCCATATGCAAACGGATCGTGCAGATGATGGAGGGTGATATCTGGGTCGAAAGTGAAGTCGGTGCCGGCAGCCGTTTCTATTTCACCGCAACGTTTCAGCGGGTAAGTGATGCAGCCGATGACGCGTTTGAACTGCCGCAGGAACTGCAGGACAAGAGTGCATTGATCGTGGAAGCCAATGCCACCACCCGGCTGGTCCTGAACCGCTATATTAAATCGTTCGGCTTCAGCACGGAAACAACCGATACGGCTGAAAAAGCCATTGAGATTGTCAAGCGGGTCGCGGCCAGCGACCCGCTGAAACTGGTCGTTATGGATGTCAGTCTGCCCGGCCTGGATGGTCTTTCAGCCCTCAAGAAAATGAAAAAGGACAGACCGGCCTCCGAGACCTGTTATATTGTTATCAGCGCCTCGGGCCAGAAAGAAGAGTCGGAACGAATTGCACGCATGCATGGCGCCCATTTTCTATTGAAACCGGTTAAACAGTCCTCCCTGTACAATACCATTATGACCGGATTCGGACGTGGGGAGATAAACCGGCCGCCCCCGGCCACGGGCCGGATTAATGCAAATCAGATGGGCGATATCAAGATTTTACTGGTGGAAGACAACCCGATCAACCAGAAGGTCGCCCTCGAAATTTTAAAGGAGACCGGCGCGCTGATCGACGTCGCTGATAATGGCCGCAAAGCCGTGGCCGCGGTCCGAAAAAATCGTTACGATCTGGTCCTTATGGATGTCCAGATGCCGGAAATGGACGGTATCCAGGCCACCCGTATCATCCGGGGCGAACTGGAGATCACATCCCTGCCCATCATCGCCCTGACTGCACATACCATGGAAGGCGATCGCGAAGAGTGCCTGCGGGCCGGGATGAGTGATTATCTTCCCAAACCCATTGACCGGGAGCAGCTCTTCCGGGTTATCCAGAGAAGGCTGCCGCAATTTACAGGTTTCGGGCCCCTTTTTACGGCCATGCAATCACAAGCACCGGTGGTTACCCAAGACCAACTGGGCAATCTCCCGGGGCTGAATGTTCAGGAAGGACTGAAAAGAATCGGTGGCTCGGTGGCACTGTATATAGATATCGTTAAGGAATACTGTGACATCAATCGCCACTTTGTGGCTGAATTTAAAGCGTTGCTGGACCAGGATGACCTCGACTCCGCCAAGATCAAGGCGCATGCTCTCAAAGGCGCCGCCGGTAATGTCTCGGCGGATGAGTTATACCTGGTCGCTGAAAAACTTGAAAAAGCGTGCGTCACCGGCGATCGGAATGAAATTGAATCTCTTCTGACCGGTGTGGCCCGCAAACTAAAAGTGATCATGGCGTCAGCCAGCCAGCTTGACCGGCCTGGGACCGATTCCTGATTCCAGACTGGAAGCGATCCCCCTAACAGCCTTCAGCCTACAACCTAAACAACCTGCCCGAAATCCAACCGAAAGAGATCTGGCATCCATTTAAAACCTTACCTGCAAGTCTCACGATCCGCTCCAGCTCCCCCCAACTGATAATGTAAATATCTAATATTCCAACATGTTGTAATTCAGGCAGCCTGAATGCAGGTCTCTGCATATTTTCTATTGACTACCTCTCGAAAAAGGAGTAATAATTATTTTTCGAATGGTGTTCGAAAACCGCAATAACCATTATCCAAATTTCAATCAAGCGGAGGGCAACTCAATGTATGCCGATCTAAAAGGAAAAACAGCGCTCATTACCGGAGCCGGCAAACGTTCCGGTATCGGCTATGCGATTGCATGTGCACTGGCTGAAAACGGCACCAATATTGTCATTGCCGATCTGGGAAAAACCGGGGGCGATGACGCCCAGGTTGCCACCGGCCTGCATGCGGAAATGACGGACATAACAGCCGAGCTGGAAACAAAATTTGGGGTTAAGAGCCTGGCGGTTGCCGTTGATGTAGCATCTGCCGAGGCCATCGCCGCTATGGTAGCGACGGTGAGTGAACGTTTCCCGGCCATCGATATTCTCTGCAATAACGCCGGCGCCTCCTTCGGGGTCCCCAACGCGGTACACACCTACGATGAAGACGCCTGGATGAAAACCATCGACATCAATCTGCACAGCGTATTTCGCATATCGCGGGCCACTTTGCCGCTGATGATGAAATCCGGGGGGACCATCATCAACACCGCCTCCCGGGCCGGCAAAGTGCCGCCGATTTTTAACGGCGCCTACGCCGTTGCCAAAGCCGGGGTAATCATGCTCAGCAAGGTGATGGCCCGGGAACTGGCCGGCATGGGCATCCGGGTCAACGCCATTTGCCCCGGCCAGATCATGACCGATCTTGAAAAGTGGCGGTTTGGTCTGGAGGCCCAGTTTTTTGAATCAACCATCGAAGAACGGGAAGCGGAAATGTGCAAAACCATTCCCCTGGGCCGAATCGGAAAACCTGTTGAGGTGGGCACCCTGGTGGCTTTTCTGGCTTCAGAGGCATCTTCTTACCTTACCGGTCAGGCAATTAACATTACCGGCGGACAACTAATGGAACTATAAAGGAAAAATATCATGACGACAGTAACAGGCGGACAACTTGCGGCACAGGCTTTGGTAGAAAAACAGGTAGAATACATTTTTACACTCAGCGGCGGACACATCACCCCTATTTACCAGTTTCTCGAAGAGACCGAGATACAATTGTTCGATACCCGTCACGAACAGGCTGCGGTTTTCATGGCCGAAGCCTGGGGCAAAATGACCCGGAAGCCCGGGGTTGCCATGGTAACAGCCGGCCCCGGCTTTACCAACGCGCTAACCGGAGTAGCCAGCGCGAACTTTTCCAACACGCCCCTGGTGCTCATTGCCGGATGCGTCGGCATGGATCATAAGGAAAAGGGCGATCTCCAGGACATGTTCCAGGAACCGGTCATCGCCCCCATGGTAAAAAAGACCCTGGTCTGCCTGAAGACCGAACGAATCCCGGAATTTGTCGACATGGCCTTTCGCCTGGCATCCAGCGGCCGGCCCGGCCCGGTCTACCTGGAAATTCCGGTGGACGTGCTCAACAACGCCATCGATGAAGCCACGGTTAAAAAATATCAGACCCGGCTCGCCTCCCAGCCGGTTGACCGTCAAGGCGCTGCTCAAGCCCTGGAGATGCTGCGCAACAGTGAAAAACCGGTGGTGATTGCCGGAACCGGTGCCTGGCAGGCCGGCGCTGAAAAGGAACTCACCGAGTTTATCGAAAAAGCGGGCGTGCCCGTCTTCACCTCCCTCTCCGGCCGTGGAACAGTTCCCGACACCCACCCGCTCTGCTTCGAAGGGTCATTAGCCATCCGTCCGGGGGGAGCCTTTGCCGCCTACCTGGAAACGGATCTGGTCCTTATTTTAGGAACCCGCATCTCGCTTTATTACATGTTTGGCGATGTTTTCAATCCGGCCGCCAAGATGATCCAGGTGGACATCCAGCCCGAAGAGATCGGCCGCAACCGCATGATCGATCTCCCGGTTGTCAGTGACGTCAAAGCTTTTTTGGCTGAATGCAACACCGGCCTGGACGCAGACAACCTGTCCGCCGAGGTCAAGGCCCGTTTTGCACCCTGGATCGCAACCCTGGAAGCGGCCGACACCGCCGGCAAAGAGCCAAGCAAGGCTGACTGGGAAAGTGACAACACCCCGATCCACCCCCTGCGCCTGGCCCGGGAAGTGAACGATTTTATGGACCGGGAAGACGATATAGTGGTGGCTGATGGCGGTGATACCACCACCTGGATGGGCATGACCCGGACCATGAGAAAGCCAGGCCATTACCTTGATTACGGCATTTTCGGATCCCTGGCCGTGGGCCTGCCCTACGCCAACGCCGCCAAACTGAGGAATCCCGACAAACGGGTGCTGCTCATTACCGGCGACGGGTCGGTGGGCTTCAACTTCATGGAGTTTGAAAACGCCATCCGTAAAAATCTGCCCATCGTCGTCGTGATCAGTAACGACCTGGGCTGGGGCATGATCCGGCACAGCCAGGAAATCAGAATCGGCCACGCCATTGAAGCCGGTACCTATATCGGTCGGGTCGACTATCACAAAGCGGTCGAGGCCCTGGGCGGCAAAGGGTGGCTGGTTGAGGACCCCAAGGACATCCGGTCCGCTATTGAAGCGGCGTTTGCATCCGGAAAGACCTGCTGTATCAATGTCATGACTGATCCCACGACCGTCAGTCCGGGCAGCATGGCCCTGGCCAATGTGGGTGCGTATAAAGCATAAATTTTCATTCTCTTGAGCGTACATCATAGGTACAAAACAACGCTCGTATTAAACGGAGTCATTGCCTTAGAGGCGGACGCATGAAAATTTATATAAGACAAATTGCTATTGCAGTGTGTCTCTAAAGTACATTTAAAACAGGAGGGGATATGGATCCGGTAGCCATTGATCAGGTCCGGCTGAATTTTAATCCGCAGGGTCTGCTGGCAATCAATGCGGCCATCGGGCTGATGATGCTCGGGGTCGCCATAGATCTCAAGCTGGAAGATTTCAAAAGGATTCTGGCCTCCCCGAAAGCGCCGGCAATCGGCCTGTTTGCCCAGTTCCTTTTGCTGCCGGCAGTTACTTTCGGGCTGACGCTGCTTTTAAAACCGCACCCTTCCATTGCCCTGGGGATGATCCTGGTGGCGGCCTGCCCCGGCGGGAACCTGTCCAATCTCATGACCTACCTGGCCAAGGGTAACTGCGCGGTATCCATCAGCATGACGGCCGTGTCGACGGCGGCGGCCATTGTCATGACGCCCCTGAACCTTTCCATCTGGGGCAGCCTCAACCCGGATACGGCCAAGCTCCTTCAAAAGGTAAGCCTGAGCCCCATGGATGTTTTCACCACTGTTTTTATTATCCTGGGTGTCCCGCTCATACTGGGTATGACGCTCTCCCGGATCTTCCCCAACCTGGCCGACCGGGTCCGGAAACCGTTCAAAATTTTTGCCCTGACGTTTTTCATCCTGATCGTCCTGGGGGCCCTGGCGGCCAACTTTAAAATCTTCCTGCAGGTCATCGGCGTGGTCATCTTTGCGGTCTTCCTGCACAACGCACTGGCCCTGAATCTCGGCTACTGGACCGGGCGCCTGTTTCGTTTGGAAGAAGGTGCCTGTCGGGCCGTCGCCATAGAGGTCGGCATTCAAAATTCAGCGCTGGGGCTGATTCTGGTTTTCAATTTTTTCGGCGGCATGGGCGGCATGGCCATTCTGGTCGGTTGGTGGGGTATCTGGCATATTATCGCCGGCCTGGTCACAGCGTTTATATTCACCCGTTTTAAGAACCCGGAAGACAATGTCTGTGAAACTCCCGGGTAATAATGAGGCGGCCCTGATAAAGAGGGTCGGCCCCTGGTTGCCATTAGCGTAAACTTAGCGAGAGAAAGCACCATGGCCATCAATGCATTTAAAGATAAAGTTGTCGCAATCACCGGCGCCGCCAGCGGTATTGGCCTGGCGTTGGCACGTAAATTCGCAGCCCAGGGCGCGGTCATTGCACTTGTCGATATGGATAAAGAGGCCCTGGACCGGCGTGCACAGGAATTCGAAAGCGATGGCCGGCAGGCCCTGGCGGTCGCCTGCGACGTCACCGACCAGGCCATGTGCGCGTCGGCGATGGCGGCCATTATCCGCGAATTCGGCGGTATCGATGTCCTGGTGAACAATGCCGGGATCACCCAGCGCAGCCGTTTTACGGACACACGCGTGGATGTGTATCGCAAAGTGATGGAAGTAAACTTCTTCGGTTCCCTCTACTGCACCAAAGCGGCCATCGACAGCCTCATCGAACGCCGGGGAATGATCATCGTAAACGAGAGTGTGGCCGGCCTTACCCCGCTGGTGGGCCGGACGGGATACAGCGCCAGCAAACACGCCTTGCATGGCCTTTTTACGTCGCTGCGTTGCGAACTCAGGCACAAGGGCGTGCACGTGCTGATCGTCTGCCCCGGCTTTATCAAGACCAACTTGCAGACAAGGGCCCTGGGTGCGGACGGGCAGGTCACTGACCGGCCCCAGTCCCGGATCGGCGGCCAGGATACCCCGGAAAGCGCTGCCGCTGAAATCTATACAGCCGCGGCCCGAAAAAAACACCTGCTCATATTAACATTCATGGGCAAACTCGGATACTGGGTCAGCCGGGTGGCGCCGGTCTTCTATGAAAAGATGATGACCAAAAAGTTCGAGGATGAACTCAATTGAAAACGGCTGCTGAAAAATACGACCTGCAGTACGGTTACATGCACTGTGTCGGCCGCACGGTTTACAGTGCCGGTACAGCCGATACCGAAGCGCAGGCCCGCGACTGGGTGGCCGCCCGTACCGGTATCCAGCCGGACCATCCCGGCATCCCGGATGACGATCCCATCCGCTGGTGCCCGGTGCGACACTGC
>CAZYGG010000106.1:0-9827 GCA_964647585.1 uncultured Desulfobacterales bacterium | reverse complement strand
GCATCTTTCGGCCCAGGGCTGCGTTTTCACTTTTTTGAACCCCTCGGAATAGCCCGCTATAGCAATTTCCAAAAATATGTTCCGATTGGTCTATCCTGTCATTCTGAGGAGTGAAACGACGAAGAATCCCCTACAATGAAAGATAACCTTGGCATGCGGGGGACTCTTCGCTGCGCTCAGAGTGACAATATAACGGAACGTATTTATGAAAATCGGTATATGCCTGCGGTTTTAAAAACGTTGCGCCTTTCCGACTTCGCCCGGGTGGATAGGCCGGACACATGCCTGGAACCAAAATCCATCCTATATCCCTCCTTTACCATTTGCCGTTGCAATTAAGCCCGTTCCACTATAATCTTTTTTATTATGAAAATCGCTTACATGCACTTTCATCTGAAAACCGGCGGGGTTACCACGGTGATCCGTCAGCAGGTGGAAGCCCTGAAAGGGGTCAACGACACGCTGGTCCTGACCGGCCTGCTTCCCGAGACCGGATTTCCCTGTGAAACAGTCACCATACCCGGACTTGGGTATGACACTGAAACAGAGCGTCAACCGGGTCCCGAGCAGACCGCCGAAGCCGTTATAATGGCTATCCAAAAACAGTGGGAAAACGGCTGCGATATCCTGCACGTTCACAACCCGACCCTGGCCAAAAACAGACACTACCTCAACATACTGAAGATACTCAAAGACAGGGGCGTGCGGCTCTTTTTGCAGATTCACGATTTCGCAGAAGACGGCCGTCCCCGGGTATATTTCAAAGACGATTATCTGGCCGACTGCCACTATGGCGTCATCAACTCCCGGGATTATGATATCTTGATCAGATCCGGACTCAAGCCACAGGGTCTGCACCTTGTCAGCAATATGGTCACCTCCCTGCCCGCCCGACCAGACCAACACTCCCCAGTCGGCCCGGTACTTTATCCGATCAGGGCCATTCGTCGCAAAAACATCGGCGAGGCCATCCTGCTGGCCAACTTCTTTCCAGAAAAGAAACCGCTGTATATTACCTTGCCTCCCAATAGCCCGGATGATTTTCCGGCCTACGAAAGCTGGAAACATTTTGTAGCCCGGTTCGGGCTGAACGTTGAATTTGAAGCCGGCCTGAAAAACGACTTTATCTCCCTGGTACACGCTGCCGATTCGCTCCTGACCACCTCGATCTCGGAAGGTTTCGGGTTCTCCTTTATGGAGCCATGGACGGCCGGAAAGTTTCTATGGGGCAGAGATCTTTCCGGAATTACAGATGATTTTAAAAAGTTCGGTATACAGTTAGGCCATCTTTATACCCGCATTCGGATACCCCTGGAATGGGTGGGGGCCGCGGACTTTTTCACGCGTTGGCAAGGGGCTGTTCGCAATGGTCTGCAGGCGTTCCAGATTGACAGAAAAGACGGTCATATCCGGGAAGCGTTCGAGCGCCTTACATCCGACGGAACTATTGATTTTGGCCTGCTGAATGAAACGTTACAGCAGAAGGCTGTCCAATTGCTGATTGAACATACTGAATACAAGAAAGAAATGATCAGGCTGAATCCATTTCTGGTGAATTGCGGCCGTGTTCCACCGGCCCGCACACTGATCGCTGCAAACCGCGAACTGGTCACAAACAACTATTCACGGGCCGCCTATCGCCGTACCCTCAACGCGCTTTATAAAAAGATCCTGGCATATGAACCGGAGCATGCCATCGATAAACAAGCCCTGCTGGATGAATTTTTTAATTTTGATCATTTCAGCCTTTTGAAATGGGGGCGGCATGATTCCTGAACACCTTGCTACTCGCCTCAGTCCGCTTGAACCGATTCCCACAGGAATGACACCGGTGTTGCCCAACCTGCCTAAAA
Source organism: uncultured Desulfobacterales bacterium (assembly GCA_964647585.1). GTDB lineage: Bacteria > Desulfobacterota > Desulfobacteria > Desulfobacterales > CAJINA01 > CAJINA01. The sequence goes on along the minus strand of CAZYGG010000106.1, from coordinate 7,974 downwards.
TTGAAGCGGTACTTTTTGATGTGTACGGCACACTTTTCATCAGTGGGTCCGGCGACATCAGTCTGGCCCAATCCGGGGAGCAGACGGATGATTCGCTGGCGGCCCTGCTTTCAAAGTTCGGTATAGAGACACCACCGGATATTTTCCGGGAACACTTTTTCGCGGCAATCAGGGATTCCCACGCCAAAAGCAAAAAAAATGGTCAGGATTACCCCGAAGTGGAAATTGATGCCATCTGGCAGGCGGTTACCGGATTAAATGACATACAGCGTGTCCGCGAATTCGCGATTGAATATGAAATCCTGGTAAACCCGGTGGGACCCATGCCCCATCTGGCCGAGGTGCTGGCAGCCTGCCGGTCAGCAGGAACGACAATGGGCATCATCTCTAACGCCCAGTTTTTCACCCCCCTGCTTTTTGACTGGTTTCTCGATGCATCTCCGGGGGAATTGGGTTTTGCAGAGGAGCTCCTGTTCTATTCATGGCAGTGGGGCCTGGCCAAACCTTCGGAAAAATTGTTTCAAACGGCTGCCAGGAGATTGTCAGCCATGGGCATTGACCCCCGCAATGCGATCTACATAGGCAATGACATGCTCAATGACATTCTCCCGGCCCGGACAACAGGATTTCAGACCGCGCTTTTTGCCGGAGATAAGCGCTCCCTGCGCCTGCGCAGGGACGACCCGCGGTGTGCCGGTCTGAAACCCGATATGGTTCTGACCGACCTGATTCAACTTGCGGAATTGTTGGATATCCGGTAAATTTGTAAAGCATACTGGCCCAGACAGGCTGTGTCACAATTAACGAAGTAGCCCAAATCATGCTCGTCATGCCGGACTCGATCCGGCATCCAGACCTTTATACACCTGAAAAGACAATGGATAGCGCTAAAGCTTCACTACGTGCCCGGATCGAGTCCGGAATGACGAAAAAGCCTAATGCGTGGTTTGGCGAATTGTGACACAGCCTGAGAGGGCCAGGTTTTTTAAAGATAGAATAAATTTAAAAAGGAGATGGAAAGCATGCGACATATTCTGTTGTGGATGGCGGTCCTGATAATTGCCGGCGGGATGCTGTCCCCCGGCAGCGTTCTCTCCGGATCGATTGACGCTGGCGCGAAAAAAGCGGATCAGGGCATCAATTCAGTCGGACAAAAGGTGGACAGTTCAACCAAGGGCGCGCAGGATGCGACCGATGCTACTGGAAAAAAGGCATCCAAAGCGACCAAATCCGGTGCTGATAAGGTTGGCGGCTTCTTCGAAAAAACAGAGAATACCGTGGAAGGCTGGATGAAGGGCCTTGAGAAAAAAATGAAAGATTAGAAGTGTTAAAGCATCTGCAAGTTGAGCTCACCCCTGTGGCTATCACCGCTGTCGGGCATTTTTTCATCAACCGGAACGTCACTGCCCGTTAATTACCACGATACCGGAACCCGCACGGTCTGCCCGGCTTTATTTTTAAAGACCAGATAACGATGTTCCCGGCCGAACAGGTAAAGATCCCTCGTTATTTCAACATCTTTAGCGCAATAATCCACGATTTCGCGAATCTTGCCCTGCTTCCACCAGCGCAGGGCCTGCAAACCATCGGCGCTCTTGGGAGTTCCCAGGGTCTCTCTGGCAAGGTGGTCCAGCGATAGACGGAATCCCAGGCGCCCGTGTACGTTTTCCAGCAGGTCCAGGGTTGGCAGGCTATGAAAATCAAAGTCGGAATACCCGCTCAGCACCCGGTAGTCAAATTTATTATTATTGAAACCAATCACCAGCTCCAGGCGCTGCAGATGGTCAACCAGGTCCTCAACTTGCGCTTCAAGGTATTCATGAAATATCTTGTCTTTTGAGTCATATAAGACGATGCAACTCACTCGCATGAGATCCGCACGATGCCAACCGCCCACCTCCCGGGCCGACAGCTGGGTTTCAATATCAATCACCCCGTAATGGATGTCGGGTACCGGACGAGCAGCCGGTGGCAGTGCTTTTTTGGCGGGTCCGCGCTCCATCATCCGTTCGACTGGTGTTGTGACAACCGGTTTTCGTTTGCGCCGCTTTAGCCGCCGGAGAAGGCGCAGCCGCTCCTTCCCTGTCTGCCGGACTATATCCACGGTTTCCGTTTTTCTGGCGGTCAGCGCAGCGGCTGGCCGATCTTCAGGTCGGCTTCGATCCGGTTTCTCAACCGCTTCCCCAGTTGCCGGATCTGTCTTATCCGCCTGACGGCTAAACCGCTGTAAAATAAAATGGGCGGCGATCTTATCAATGGGTCGGTTCCCGGACCCGCATTTGGGCGAATGGACACAGGCCGGACACCCGTTTTCACAGGGACAGCCCGCCACTGCTTCGAGGGTCCGGACAAACAGCTGTTCGATTTGCCGGAAAGCCTGCCGGCTCAACCCGGCCCCACCGGCAATGCCGTCGTAAATAAAGATGGCTGCCCGACCCACCTGGTGATGATAGGGGGTCGCTATTCCTCCGAGGTCATTGCGGTCCGCCATGACCAACAGCGGGAAAATGCCAATGGCGGCGTGTTCAACGGCATGAATCCCCCCCATGAAATGGTAGTGGGCCTTCTCCACATCATCCTGAATCTCCAGGGGAACATCAAACCACAACCCCTGGGTTTCAAATACATGCGGCGGCAAGTCCAATGGAATAATGTTGATTTTTCGGCGCCCCCGGATCTGCCATTTTTCATAACCGGTGACCTGCTCGGTGATCCTGAGAATTCCGTAGTAAACCTGGATTTTCCCTACGCGCTTTTCTTCTAAAACTTCTATAATATCAGTCTCTTTTGTGGTGCGGACTTTGGTGTAATAATCCACCCGGGCCGGGGCTACCCGGACCACTCGTTCTTCCAGGTCGAGGTCTTTCACCAGCAGGGTCTCTCCCCGGTGCAGGTAAATGGCGCCGGGATGCGTTTCCCGAAATACCCGCAACCCATCTATTTCACCGCGGTGATCGCCCGTATGCCGGTCGACGATATTAAAACGGTTGCCGCCCCCCCGCAGGTTCACATCCCGGTGAGGCATCTTGCGACGGGCATAAATCCTGTCCCCGGTGTCGCTTTTCAGCAGCCGGGCCTGATCAAGCTGTTGACAGACTGCCTTTGCAGCGGCCGGATTTTGCAGGTAAGGTTCCGTTTCAACCAGCGCGAATTCAGCTGCCGCACAGACCACGTGCCTGGCAAGGATATCCGGATTATCCGGGTTGACGACGGCGGCCTCCGGACCTTTGGTCAAAAAAATCTCCGGGTTGCGCATAAAGTACTGATCAAGGGCGTCTTCCCCGGCCACAACGACCAGGGCCGACACCTGCCCGCCGCGGCCCACCCGACCGCCGCGCTGCCAGGTGGCCACAATAGATCCCGGATACCCCACCAGAATGCACAGGTCCAGATCTCCAATATCTATACCAAGTTCAAGGGCGGAGGTTGTAATGACGGCCAGAAGATCACCTGCGGCCAGTTTGCGTTCGATCTCACGTCGCTCTTCCGGCAGCAGGCCCGCCCGGTACGCACTGATCTTATCCTTGAAACCGCCGCTCCTTTCGCCCACCCACAGGGCCAGCAGTTCGGTCAGCTTCCGTGACTGGGTGTAGACGATGGTCCGCAGGCCTCTTTGCAGGGCTGCTTTCAACAACTGGATGGTGGCCTGTACCGGGCCATCCACCGGATTGAGCATGAGTACATGCCGACGACCCCTGGGCGCTCCGCTGCGGGTAATGGCGACTGCGGTAACCCCCGTCAATTGATGCACCAACTCCACCGGGTTGGCAACGGTGGCCGAACAGCATATGTAAACCGGATCCGATCCATAAAATCGACAGATGCGCTGCAGGCGCCGGAATACCTGGGCCAGGTGTGAACCCAGCAGGCCCCGGTAGGTATGCACTTCATCGATCACAATGAAATCCAGGTTTGCGAACAGCGCCTGCCATTGCCGGTGGTGCGCCAGGAGGGCCAGATGAACCATTTCCGGGTTGGTGAGCAGAATGTTCGGTGGGTCTTGCCGTATTTTCTTCCGGAACCAGGCGGTGGTATCCCCGTCGTAAATGGCGGTTTTCAGGCTGCCCTGGGCCAATTTGTCATCCAGTTCCGCAAAGGCCCTGTGCTGATCCTGGGCCAGTGCTTTCAGCGGTGACAGGTAAAGGGCGCGGCTCTCCGGGTTTTCAAGCACTCTTTCCAGTATGGGAACCGTATAAACCAGGCTTTTGCCACTGGCGGTGGGTGTGGCCATGACCACGTGCCGCCCTTTGCGAATCAGGTCAATCGCTTGCGCCTGGTGGGAAAACAGCCCGGAAATATCCATGGCCGCCAGCAACTGCCGGGTGGTTTCCGGCCAGTGCGGGCTTGAATCTTCGTGTTCAGCAGTGCGGGATTCGATCTCCCGATGGCAGACGACCTGGTCCCCAAAGAGGCGGGATTTTTTCAGAGCGATCACATATTCTGCCACGCTCGCCTGGTAATTTGGGTTATTTTTACCGGTTTTCATCCGTAATTTGCTTGATTTAATGCGTTTATGACATATTATAGAGCAGTATTCACCAAATGCAGCCAACATGTTAGATGCGATTTCAATTAAGTCTCTTGCAATGGCATCTAATACAACACAACCCCCGGCAATACAATTGCGGGAACGAAAACTTTTTGATTCGTTGCAGAACCTATCTCAAAAAATGGATTTTGGTTCAAAATGCGGCGGCCGCGAATATCAAACCGGAGGAATACATCAGGTATTTCGAGGATTTGATATGAGCGCCCAACGCCGAGTTTGGGCAAAAGACTTTTTTGAGATGGGTTCTATATAGTTTTATCAGGAACAATCCATGATGATCGACCAGATCGTGATCCTTCTACTCCTGCTGATGCTTTCCGGTTTTTTCTCATCAGCTGAAACTGCCCTTTTTTCCATCAGTAATACCAGGGCCAGACACATTGCCAAAAAGAAAGATGGTGCCAACGCCCTTATCAAAAAGATGAAGGGGGACCCCCACCGCCTGCTCTCAACCATTCTCATCGGTAACAATGTCGTCAACGTCGGAGCATCCGCCCTGGCGACGTCCATAACCATCGACCTGTTCCCAAACTATGCAGTGGGCCTGGCCACCGGGGTGATGACCTTTCTCATCCTGGTTTTCGGGGAGGTTTTCCCTAAATCTGTGGCCACCCGCAATAATATTCTCATTGCACGGCTGACCATCTACCCGATCTACTGGCTGTCGATCCTGTTTTTCCCGGTGATCATCTTCATGAATTTCATACCGCGCCTCACCGGTCGGATAAAGAAGACCCCTGCCGCCACGGAAGAGGAACTGATGACTTTTGTGGAAGTCGTCGAGGAGGAAGGCGGTATTGAAGAAGAGGAGATGGAATTCATAAGTGCCATCTTCGAATTCGATGATACCAACGCATCTGAAATCATGACCCCCCGGGCGGACATGTTTGTGATCGAAGCGGCGGATGAACTGAATCTGGAAAAGATCCTCAACTCCGGTTTCAGCCGGATTCCGGTAACCGATGGTGAACTGGATAATATCATCGGAATCATCAATATCAAAGATCTCTTCCTGCAACAGATCCGTTCAGGCAAAGCGCTGGACATCCGGGAAATCATGAATCCGCCCTACTTTGTGCCCGAAAACAAAAAGCTGGACAAGCTCTTTCAGCAGTTCAAGAAACGGCGGCAGCACATGGCCATCATCGTGGACGAGCACGGCGGGGTGTCCGGTTTGATTACCCTTGAAGACACCCTGGAAGAACTTGTCGGGGAAATCAGTGATGAAACCGACAAAATTGAACCCCTGATCGTGCGGTCCGGAAACGACGAGTGGCGCGTTCTGGGTAAAACCGAAATCGACGAAGTGAATGAACGGATTCCGATGAACATCCCGGATGTGAGGGATTACGACACCTTTTCAGGTTATGTCCTGCATAACATCGGCCGTATTCCCCAGGAAAAAGAAAGTTTCTCCCTGAATGGGTTTGAAATCACCGTTTCCCAAAAAGACGGTAACCGCATCCGCGAATATCACGTCAAGAAAAACAGACCCGCGTAATGGAATATACTTCCACAGGCAAAAACTTGTATAAGTTAACTGCCTGGATATTGACGGTCGCCCTGGTGTGCCTGTTATCAGTTGCCTCGCATGCGGCTGAATCCACGATCAGGGTTGGCGATTTTTCCAGGCTGCCCCCCGGCAGCCCCCTGCCAACCGCATGGCAGCGACTTACGTTTAAAAAAATCAAACAGCACACGCAGTATCGGTTCGTCGATGACGACGGGCAGACGGTCGTCCGGGCCGACAGCCGCAATTCAGCCTCCGGCCTCATCCGAAAAGTCTCCATCGATCCGCGGGAATTTAAAAAGGTCAGCTGGCGCTGGAAGACCGGTGCCGTGTATAAGAAAGGCGATGTTTCCCGGAAAGACGGTGACGATTACGCCGCGCGGCTCTACATCACCTTCGCCTATGACCCGGGTCAGGTCGGTTTCTTTGAAAAAACCAAGTATGAAGCCGCCCGGCTGATTTACGGTGAAACACTCCCCCTGGCAGCCATCAGCTATATCTGGGCCAATCGGGCCCCGGCCGGGTTGATGGTTGCCAATGCGTACACGGAACGTGTCAAAATGATTGTACTGCAGAGTGGCGCCGACCGGACCGGTCGGTGGATAGAGGAAAAACGGGACGTGTATACGGATTTTAAAAAAGCTTTTGGCCGTGAGCCGACCCTGATTTCCGGCGTGGCCATCATGACCGATTCGGATAACACCGGTGAATCCACCCGTACCTGGTATGCGGATATTGTTTTCTCAAAGAATTAGCGTTTAGAGAGAGAAAGCTTATACCGATAAAGAAAAGCTATTTCTTCACCCGTTCGACATACGCACCGGTACGGGTGTCGATTTTCAGGAGCTCGCCCTCTTCCACAAAAGGCGGGACCTGCAGCTGGTAACCCGTCTCGAGGGTGGCCGGTTTTGAATCACCGGATGCGGTATCGCCCTTTATCCACGGATCTGCCTTGGTGACTTCAAGTTCCATGAAAATAGGCAGGGTGACGCCGATGGGCCGGCCATCGAACATGAGCACATCGCATTCGGTGTTATCCTTGAGCAGATCTTTGGCTTCGCCCAACTGATCAGCAGTGAGAAACTCCTGTTCGTAATTACTCGAATTCATGAAACAGTAAGCTTCACCATCAAAATAGAGGTATTCCATTTTGACTTCTTCAAGGTCCGCCTTGTTGATCTTCTCGCCTGACCGGTAGGTTTTGTCAAACTGGGCTCCGGTTACCATGTTCTTCAGGCGGCACTTGTAAAGCGCCTGGCCTTTACCGGGTTTGACGAATTCAAACTGGACAACCACGTACGGATCGCCATCTATCTCTATCTTCAATCCCTTTCTTAGGTCACTGCTTTCGTACATGAAACTATGCCTCCTTATATTCTCGAATCGAGAGTTACGGCCTATTGTTGTGCCAGTGCCTGCTCCGCCCGGCGAGTCTGTTCGACAAACACCCGCACCCGCTGCATATCTTTTTTAAACCGCACCGGCTTGCCATCTGCAGCGATGGCGTTGGTTCGGGTACAACTGTCGACCCCCGCAGGTTTGACAGCCATTGTCCCGGCATAAACATTTTCCGGTGCGAGTCCACCGGCCAGTATCACGGGGATGGTACTTTGCTGCACCAGTTGCGCGGCTGTTTTCCAGTCACAGGTTTGGCCGGTGATACCGACAAAACCGTCGACCGGCTGCGGGTCGCTGCTTATCAGCAGTGTATCGGTCAGAAAAAGATCACTCACCGGTTCGAAAAGCCGGGCCAGCTCAAGCGTGGGCACCTTTTTTTCAAAACCTGCCGGCGCAATGGGTATGGATCGCATGATCCTGACAGCGGGGAACCGTTTGCGTAACCCCGCCTGCAGCTTGATAAGGGCCTCACAGCCTGTCAAACGATAACTGCCGGACAGATGTTCGCACAGGTGTA
>CAZYGG010000105.1:3359-10062 GCA_964647585.1 uncultured Desulfobacterales bacterium | reverse complement strand
ATCAGTCGTCGCCTGAAGGCTATGCCCGAGACCAAGACTTTTTTGAGATAGCTTCATAGTCATCAGGGTGATAGCAATTGAAATGGAAAAGAATACGTTGTATGAAACGGGAAGCATGTCACTGAAACCGGAAAAACCATTCATTATTGCGGTCTGCGGTCCCACGGGGATTGGTAAAACTTCCACGGCCATTAACATCGCCGAAGCCGAACACGGTGAGATTATCGGGGCGGATTCGATGCAGATCTACCGCCACATGGATATCGGTACAGCCAAACCGACTGCGGCTGAGCAGGCCCGGGTACCCCACCACATGGTTGATGTGGCTGACCCGGATGATGATTTTGACGCCGCCAAGTTTTCCAGGATGGCCAGCCGGGTGATCACAGAGCTGGCCGGGCGGGGGGTCCTGCCCGTGGTGGCCGGGGGGACCGGGTTGTACATCAAGGCCCTAACCAGGGGCCTTTTTGAAAGTGAAGCCGGCGACCCTGAAATCAGGGCCAGGCTCAGGGCGACGGCCGATGAAAAAGGGGTTGCGGCCCTTTTTACTGAGCTTGAAAAGGTTGATCCGCAAACTGCCGCGCGGATACATCCCAATGACACCTATCGCGTTATAAGGGCGCTTGAAGTATATGAAACCTCCGGCCGGCCCCTGAGCCAACTGCAGTCTGAACACGCTTTTGCGGATGAAAAATACCGCTGCCTTAAAATCGGGCTGACCATGGATAGGGAAAAGCTCTATGAACACATCAACCGCCGGGTGGATGCCATGATAGCCCAGGGGCTGGAAGCGGAAGTCCGTCAACTGCTGGACAGCGGTTATGCCCCGGAGCTCAAAGCTATGCAATCTTTAGGGTACCGTCACATGGCGGCCTATATCAGTGGTCAGACAGACCGGGACGCGATGCTGGAGACGATGAAACGAGATACGCGCAGGTATGCCAAGCGTCAGTTGACCTGGTTCCGGGCGGACAGGGATATGCACTGGTTTCAGCCCGAGGAAACGGAAAAGATACTTGGTCTGGTACGGCGGTTTCTTGAAGAAAGCTGAACATCGAACGTCGAACATCCAACATCGAACTTTGAAATGCGGACGCCGTCGGCGACTGGTTGGATAAAACAGGTTGTAGGCTACACTTTCAAATCAGCGCAGCGAAGCTGCTCTGTGTTCGAAGTTCAACGTTCAATGTTCATTTATCTCTTGTTTTCCCGCCAGCCGCCCCTGCCAGGTATCCCTTTGTTCCAGTATCGCTTCTATCATGTCGCGGGTCTGTTTCTTCTCCAGCGCCCATTGCGGGGCGACCAGTTCGCTTGGATGCGGATCGCCGGTCAGACGTTGAATAATCATTTCTGCCGGTAAACGCTCAAGAAAGTCGCAGACCACTTCAGCATATTCCGCCTGGTCCAGGCATTGGAATTCTCCATTATTATAAATGGTTTCGAGGCGGGTTCCCCGGATGACATAGAGCAGGTGCAGTTTTACACCGTGGATGCCCAGTCGGGCTATGAACCGGGCGGTTGCCAGCATTTGCCGGCGGGTTTCACCGGGCAGCCCCAGGATGACATGGGCACAGATGTTGATTCCCCGGCCCTGCGTGGCGGCCACCGCTTTTTCAAAACTGGCGACATCGTGGCCCCGGTTTATACGGTTGAGGGTCTGGTCGTGGGCCGACTGCAGGCCGTATTCGATCCAGATGAGGTTTTTGGCCGCATAGCCTTCCAGCAGATCCAGGATTTCGGCATTGATACAATCCGGCCGGGTCCCAATGGCCAACCCGGCGATATCCGGTACTGCCAGCGCCTCCTCATAAAGTCTCTTCAGCTCCTCCACCGGGGCATAGGTGTTGGTAAATGACTGAAAATAAGCAATAAATTTTTTTGCTTTAAAGCGGCGGATAATCCGGGGCTTGGCGTTTTCGAGCTGTTCGCGGATGGACTTTCCAGTCCCGAACGCACCGGTTCCAGACCCCTTGGCATTGCAGTAAATACAGCCCCCGGTGGAGAGGGTGCCGTCCCGATTGGGGCAGGTCATGCCGGCATCGACGCTGATTTTGTGAACCCGGTGTCCGAACATCTCCCTGAAATAGGTGTTCAGGTCCCGATATCTTTTTTGCATAAATCCCTGCAAGTGGTTGTTTATTGACTTCAACGATTGTTGTCCTTATATACATTCCATTGAAAAAATTGTAAATACGGGTTCGGAGGTAGAAGGCTGAAGACTGAAGGTTCAGACCTTGAACCCTGAACATCGAACATTCAACATCGAACTTTGAACTGCGGTCGCCTGCGGCGGCCAATATATGATTTAAAATCAAATGGTGCGACAGCGCCTTCTTCAACGTTGGACGTTCGATGTTCAATGTTCGAAGTTCAGGTTTTATAAGTAACTTTTATGGCAGTTTATTCCAAAAAATACGACATCATCGTCGTGGGGGCCGGCCATGCCGGTTGTGAGGCGGCGCTGGCCGGTGCGCGGATGGGCTGCAGCGTGCTACTGCTGGCCATCGATCTGGATAAGGTGGCGGCCATGCCCTGCAGTCCCTCCATCGGTGGTATGGCCAAGGGACAGCTGGTCCGGGAGATCGATGCCCTGGGCGGCGAAATGGCCCGGGTAACCGACCAGACTGCGATCCAGTACCGGGTCCTGAATACCAGGAAAGGACCGGCGGTCCAGTCATCACGGACCCAGAATGACAAAAACCGGTATCACCGGGTGATGAAAGCGGTTCTCGAAAAGCAGGCGAACCTGGATCTGAAGCAGGCCATGGTAGAGCGGCTGGTGGTTGAAGATGGCCGGGTGGTCGGCATCCAAGATGCCACCGGGTTCGGCTACCGGACCAACGCGGTGGTGCTGGCCACCGGGACATTTTTAAGTGGTCTGGTCCACATTGGGTTTACAGCTATCAAGGCCGGGCGGGCGGGGGAATTCGCCTCCTACGGTTTGCCGGCACATCTGGCCGAGCTCGGTTTTTCACTGGGCCGAATGAAAACGGGCACACCGCCCCGGCTGGACCGGGATAGTATCGATTTTACCAAATTCGAAGCCCAGGGTGCTGAATCAGATCCCCGGCCGTTTTCTGTTTTTACCCGGGAATTGAATATGCCCCAGCTCCCCAGTTATATTGGACATACCAGCGAAAGGGTGCACAAAATAGTGCGGGATAATCTGCACAAAAGCGCCCTGCACGGCGGGGTTATCAAAGGTATCGCCGCGCGTTACTGCCCCTCATTCGAGGATAAGATCGTCCGGTTCCCCGAAAAAGAGCGTCACCAGATTATCCTTGAACCGGAAGGGGTGGACACCCGGGAAGTTTATGCCAGCGGCCTCGGCAACAGCCTGCCGCTGGAAGTGCAGCTGGAAGTGGTCCGTTCGGTAGCAGGCCTGGAAGAGGCCCAGATCATGCGGCCGGCCTATGCCATCGAGTATGATTATGTGAACCCGGTACAGCTCAGACCCACCCTGGAAACAAAAAAGGTTGCGGGCCTTTTCCTGGCCGGACAGATAAACGGCACCTCCGGCTATGAGGAGGCGGCTGGCCAGGGGCTGTGGGCGGGCATCAATGCGGCCTGCCGGATACAGGCTCGGCCGCCGTTTATCCTGGACAGATCCCAGGCCTATATGGGGGTCATGGTGGATGATCTGGTTACCCGGGGGACTGGCGAACCGTACCGGATGTTTACTTCGCGGGCTGAATACCGGCTGATGCTCAGGGAGGATAACGCCGATATCCGGCTTATGGAGATCGGCCATGAACTCGGGCTGATAGATGCGAATCACGCCCGGGATATTAAAGAACGGAAAAAAGAGATAGCCGCCGAGATAATGCGGGTGCGCCGGACCGTGGTGAAGCCGACCGTAAAAGCGAACGCCTATCTTGAAAAGCAGGGAACCAACCCGATTAAAAGCGGCCTGCATCTCAGTCAGCTGGTGAAGCGCGCTGAGCTTGGCTATGAGGCGGTCAGGGTTCTCGCACCGGCTGAAAACCCGGTCGATCCGGCGGTGGCGCTGCAGACGGAAATTGAAATCAAGTACGAAGGTTATATACAGCGCCAATTAAATGAAATTGAGAAATTCAAGGACCTTGAGCTGATCAAGATCCCGGTTGAGTATGACTTTACCCGGGTACATGGACTTTCGAATGAGCTGAAAGAGAAGTTGAGCCGCGTCCGGCCGATTTCCCTGGGGCAGGCCACCCGGATCGACGGGATGACCCCTGCGGCGATATCCGTGTTGATGGTGGCCCTGCGTGCGGGTGAAGGCAAGGCCGCCACGCGTAGACGCGTTCTTGACACAAAAGAGAGCTAACATTATTTTAAAAGATTAGAAGCCAATATAATCATGAAAGGGTAACAATGGCTGAAGCGGACTATTACAAAATTCTGGGGGTAGACAAGCAGGCCTCCGACAGCGAAATTAAAAAGGCATATCGTAAACTGGCCCTCAAGTATCACCCTGATCACACGAAAGGGGACAAGCAGGCGGAGGCCAAGTTTAAACAGGTAAGCGAAGCGTACGCGGTGCTCAGTGACAAGGAAAAGCGCCAGCAGTACGATACCTTTGGGTCGGCCGGTTTTCAGCAACGCTATTCACAGGAAGATATCTTTAAAGGCTTTGATTTCGGTGATATCTTCAGGGAATTTGGTTTTGGCGGCAAGGGGGGCAGAGGTGGCTTTTCTTTCAATTTTGGTGGGGGCGCGCCCTTTGGCGGACGACCCCGGCAGGCGACTCCCCGCGGCGCTGACCTCGTGTATGAAATAGGCCTTACCCTCCAGGAGGTCGCCGCAGGGGCCGAAAAAACCATTTCCTACAGCCATGCCGGCAAGAGTGAAAAAATTACGGTTAAGATTCCCAGGGGGATGACGACTGGTAAGAAACTGCGTCTGGCCGGAAAGGGAGAGGCCAGTCCGTATGGTGGCTCACCCGGCGATCTTTATATCAAAGCCAGCCTGCTGGAGGACTCCGTTTTTGCGGTGGAGGGCCATGACCTGCACCTGAACCGGGAGATAAAACTTACCGACGCCATCCTGGGGACCACCATTTCCGCCCCCACCATCGCAGGCAAGGCGTTAAGCCTGAAGATTCCCCCCGGAACCCGGCACAAGACAAAGATGCGACTTGCCGGTCACGGGCTGCCCCGGATGAACGGCAGCGAAACGGGCGATCTCTATGTCACCATCCTGGTCAGCATACCCAAAACACTCACCCCATCTCAGAAAAAGCTTATTGATCAACTGGCGGCTGAAGGTCTGTAAAGAACCAAAATCATTGACAACAGACCATATTTGATGATATTTCAAGAGTGTTTACATCGGGCGATACTGACTCACTATTTGCACGCGTAACTCTATGCCAGATCGATATCTGTTATGCCGGAATTAATACCCGTGTTGAAAAGGGAGGAGATCGAGGCGTCAACCGCCGCGGTAGCCCGGCAGATATCGTCAGATTATCAGGGGCGTCCGCTGGTTGTAGTCGGCGTATTGAAAGGCGCGTTCATTTTTCTGGCAGATCTCGTACGTCGGATCACAATTCCCGTTCAGGTCGATTTTGTCAAGGCGGCCAGCTACGGATCGGGCGCGACATCTTCCGGTAAGATCAAACTGACCAAAGAGATTGATATCGATATCGCGGGAAAAGATGTTCTGGTCGTTGAAGACATTGTTGATAGTGGGCTGACGCTCACTTATCTCATGGACTATCTGAAACAATTCAAGCCCGAGACTGTCAGGGTCTGTACGCTGCTTGACAAGGTTGAACGCCGACAGTCAAAAGTAAACGTCGATTACGCCTGTCACACCATTGAAAAAGGGTTCCTGGTCGGTTACGGCCTGGATTATAATGAAGCCTATCGAGAGCTACCGGCAATATATCATCTGAAATTTCAATGAAGAGGGTATGATATGATTATTACCTGTGGGAAATGCGACACCAGTTATGAATTGGATGAAAGCCTCGTAAAAGCGACGGGCACGCAAGTGCGCTGCACGACCTGCCAGTCTGTTTTTACGGCCTATCCTGCAGCCCAACCGGAAACGCCTCCCCCTGCTGCTGATGCCGGGCCGGAGGCGGTGGCCGGCGCCGGTGCTGCTGCTGGTGCTGCGGCAGTTTCAGGTGGCGATGACGAAGAGTTGGATCTGGACATGGATCTGGACATGGACCTGGATTCCGATGCCGGTGCAGCCCAGGAAGCCACCGATTCGGTCGGTGAACCTGCTGCCCCAGCCGGTGATACCGCCGAAGATGAGCTCGGGCTTGATGAACTCGATTTCGAGAATGATCTCGATCTCGACCCCGATGCCGGTGCGGAAACAGACGCCGCACCCCCCCCGGATGAAGCGGGGGGCGAGTCTGAAGATGATCTGGGCCTTGACCTCGATTTTGATGAGGAGGAGGCCATTGAGGCAGCGGGGGGGGATGACCCGGATCTGGATTTTGCTCTGGACGCAGACGAAGCCGTGGCCGACGGACCGTCCGGTGAGGCGGAGGATGAGCTGGATTTGGATCTGGACCTCGATCTGGACGAAGAGGATGCGGGCGCGGATGATGACCTTGATCTGGACCTGGATCTGGGTGATGACGAAGCGGCCGGAGAGGCGGCGGATGAACTGGATTTGGATCTGGACCTTGATCTGGGCGAAGAGGGCGCAGGCGCGGATGATGACCTTGATCTGGACCTGGATCTGGGTGATGACGAAGCGGCCG
>CAZYGG010000105.1:0-3259 GCA_964647585.1 uncultured Desulfobacterales bacterium | reverse complement strand
GAGGGGCGGAAGATGAACTGGACCTGGACCTGGGCCTGGATCTAGGCGAAGAGGATGCTGTCGCGGATGCGGATGATGACCTTGATCTGGACCTGGATCTGGGTGATGACGAACCGTCCGGAGGGGCGGAAGATGAACTGGATCTGGACCTGGATCTGGGCGAAGAGGACGCTGTCGCGGATGCCGGGGGCGGGGATGACCTTGACCTTGACTTGGATCTTGGCGATGACGAAGCGGTTGCGGATGCGGGTGAAACGGACGACCTGGATCTGGACCTTGACCTCGACTTTGGCGAAGATGAAGCCGTAGCAGATGCCGGGGGTGGGGATGACCTGGATCTGGACCTTGACCTCGACCTTGGCGAAGATGAAGCCGTAGCAGATGCCGGGGGTGGGGACGACCTGGATCTGGACCTTGACCTGGACTTGGGTGATGATGCGACTGATGGGGAAGACTTAGATCTGTCAGATATCGAAGATATAGTCGATGCCCAGGACGGAGCCAAAGAGGGGGCTGCAGGTATCGACCTGGTTCCGGAGTCGGATGAGCTGGACCTCTCCGATCTCGAAGATATGCTGGATGATGATATCGAGGTCGACGATGGTGAGGTTGCTGAGGACATTGACCTTGATCTCGACTTTGAAACTGCCGCAGAAGATGAAGACCTTGACATAAGTGACTTGGAAATCGACGAGGACATTGACCTGTCCGACATTGAAGACATGCTCGAACCTGAAGAAGAGACAGCCTCCGCTGACGACGGGCTGGACCTGGATCTCGATGACGGTGATATGGATCTGTCCCTTGACGGCGATATGGCGCTGGAAATGGAGGACGACCAGCCCGATGATATGGAGCTGGATTTCGGGGATGATGCCGCCGGTGATGATTCGGATGATGACGGTGAAATGGATTTCGCGGGGACAATCGAAATACCCCCGCCGACAGCTGAGGACTTTGAAAACCTGGAAGCCGAGGTGGAAGAAGGTGCGGCCGCCGCAGCCGTAGCCGAAAAGGAAGACAAAAAGGGCAAGAAGAAAAAGAAAAAGAAGAAGAAAAAAAAGAAGAAGGTGAAAGTAGCGCGCAGTGGCGGTTTAGGCGCTCCCGTGAAATTGCTGCTCGGCCTGGTGCTGATTGCGGTTCTCGGTATTGGCGGTATTGTCGGACTTGATATGGCCAACATAGAGGTTCCTTTTCTGGAACCCGTCAAACCGATGCTCAAGGGCATACCCTTTGTCGGTGATTTCATCAAAGTCGGTCCTGAAGATGTGACCGGCAACCTCAAGATGAGCACCCATGGCATCAATAGCCGCTTTATCGAAAACCGCAAGACCGGCCGCCTGTTTGTGATCAACGGCAAGGTCAGGAGCGGCTACGAGGAGCCCCGGCAGGGCGTGAGGATTCTCGGGAAACTGTTCATTCCGGGTAAGAAGCTGGTCCAGACGCAGATAGTGCTTGCCGGAAATGTGCTTGCGGATCAGGATCTGGCGAATTTTGATCTGAAGAAGATCAAGCAGCGTTTGCGCAACAAGGGCAAGTCAAGAATCAACCCGGGGCAGATGATTCCGTTCATGGTGATATTCAACAAACTTCCGGATAATCTGGAGGAATTTACCGTAGAGGTGAGCGGGTCTATGCCGGGCTAATGTGAAGTCAACTCAAAAAAGTCTTTTGGCCCAATCTCGGCGTTGGGCGCTCGGTTCAAATCCTCAAAATACGTGAGTATTCCTGCGGTTTGAACCTCGCGGCCGCCTTGATCTTGAACCAAAATCCGTTTTTTGAGATAACTTCAAAGACCCCCTCGTAAGTGGATATTTTGGCTTGACAACCACTGCATTGCCTGTTAGCAATGCGTTTTTCAAATAGGGTCACCCCTTATTTGAACCTACTTGGCGATGTAGCTCAGATGGTTAGAGCATACGGCTCATATCCGTAGTGTCCGGGGTTCGATTCCCTGCATCGCCACCAGAAAATACCTAACCCACTGTTCCGGCAGTGGGTTTTCTATTTGTCTGGTCTAAAAAGCGGTCACTTTCGTTTGTCTTACACACTTAACGGGAGGTAAGACACCATGAAAGCGGCCACCAGCAAAGCCCCAACCTATCTTGTCAGGACTCCGTATTCCTATTGTTTTCGGTACCGTATCTCACCAGACCTACAGGATGTTGTGGGGCGTAAGGAAATAAGGTACAGCCTCAAAACCGGATATATCGGCAGGGCCAAGATAATGGCCTTCCGGCTGGCTGGTCTCATCCAGAGGCTGTGTGCCGACCTGAGGGATATCATTGGTAAAGAGAAAGGATGCATCAGAATCAACATGCCTGAGGAACTATCACTAGAAAAGATACAGGAACTGATAGTTGGATGGGTCAGCCAGACCCTGAAGGATGATGAACAGGAACGTACCAGACCATCCAAACGGCAGACTGAGGATTCCGTAGACCTGAAATATCAAGGGTACGAGTGGGTACAGTCAGAGCAACGTGAGGCCCTGGGGCTCAGTCGCCATGTTAAAGCTATGGGACATCAGGTGGGCACCATTCTTGAAGAGCAGGGGATTGATATAGACAAGGATTCTGACAAGAGAGCGCATCAGATCAGAGAAGGGAAGGTGTGAAGGTCGTAAGCCTTTCTATGATGATGACCTCATCAAAGCCATCAGGCGGCTCAGGACGAGAAGGAAGAAGGGCATGAAGCGCATGACGTGCAAGCAGGTGGCTGATAAGCTGAATGAGGATGGCATTGAGTCAGCATCAGGTAGACCTTTCACAGATGCCACTGTCCGCAAGCTGATGAGCAGGGCCAAGAGGAGATAGTAATAGCAAGACCGACCCCGCCGCCGATCTAATAGGCACCACACTGACAACTACCAGCCAACCCACCAAGGCATACGGGGGGAAACCCTGGCCACGACACGTAAATATAGGGTCTCACATTTTTGTGTCTGAAATAAATCTTCTTGAAAATTCAGTTAGATATGTTACAAGACGATTGAAGCAACCCTGCCAAACTATATGATTCCATAATTAGAGCAACGCACAAGGAGGGAAAAATGCCCGAACGTGCTTTCCAAGGTCTGCTCTCATTTCTTGAAGAGAAGTATGAAACAAAACATCAGAAACAGATTGCCCGTAAACTCAAATTGAGACAATCGCAAGTGTCTGCCTATCAGAATAAAGCGCCAAAAGGGTTGAGGTGGTGGCGGTATGTACGAAACCGCTTCGCGGCAGTTTTAGACCGCCTTTCATAATAGATTCGC
>CAZYGG010000104.1:0-10227 GCA_964647585.1 uncultured Desulfobacterales bacterium | reverse complement strand
GGATGACATAGAGCAGGTGCAGTTTTACACCGTGGATGCCCAGTCGGGCTATGAATTTGTTAGCGTAAGCGTGTATATTGGCCCTGGTTCAATTGAACAGCACAACTTTCGGGTTTCATAAAAGTTGAGGCTCAATATCGGTATCGGGATCGAAATCGCTATCGAAATCGATTTCCGCATGACGTTTCCAGACCCGCTCTCGATCTCGATCCCGATAGCGATTTCGATTTCGGCTGAAACCCGAAAGTTGAATTAACAGGAGAAACAGATGAATATTGCCATTGTAGGGGGCGGACACCGCAGCCTCAGATTAATGGAAATTATACAGCACCACAATTTCCAGGAAATCAAGCCGGAAATCATTGCGGTGGCGGACATCAATCTGCGTTCACCGGCCGTTATGAAGGCCATGGAACAAGGCCTCTTCGTAACCGACAATTATCGTGACTTCCTGGGGGTGGGCAATGTCGATCTGATTGTGGAATTGACCGACAGCGATGAAGTTTTCAACGACATCATCAGCCGCAAGCTGCCCAATGTCCGGGCCATCTCCTCACGAACCGCCCAGCTTTTCTGGGAGATTGCCCGGGTTTCCAACCTACAGAAGAAAACGGACCAGGAACTCCACGAGACCCGGGCCATGTACAAAGCCGCCCTCAACGATCTCATCCAGGAGGAGGTCCTGGTCATCAACATCGACTACCGTATCACAGATGTCAACCAGTCCCTCTTGAACAAACTGGACATGAAACGCGAAGATGTCATCGGACACTATTGCTACGAGATTACCCACCACCAGGACGTCCCGTGCTCCGGTGAACACCATCCCTGCCCGCTGATCCAGACCCTGGAAACCAAAAAGCCTTTCCAGACAACCCACGTGCACCTGGATAAAAACAAGAAGGAGATGCACTACTCCATCTCGACCTATCCCCTGGTCGAAGACAACGATATTGTCGGCGCCATAGAAATATCCCGTGATATTACCGGGGATATCAACCTACAGAAGGCCATGATGCAAAATGAGAAACTCGCCTCGGTGGGGCGTCTTTCCGCCGGGGTGGCCCACGAAATCAACAACCCGCTCACCACGATCTTGACCACCGCCATGCTGGTCCAGGAGGACCTGAAGCCGGAGGACCCCATTTACGAGGATCTCGAGGTGATTGCCCACGAAACCCTGCGCTGCCGCAAGATCGTGACCAGCCTGCTGGATTTTGCCCGCCAGAATGAACCCAACAAGAAAGAATATGACCTGCACGAGGTTGTCAATCAGAGTGTCCTGCTGACCCGCAAGCAGGCCGCTTTCAACGATATCCAGGTCGAATATGACGCCGGCAACAAAATTCCGCGGATCATGCTCGATAAGGGCCAGATTCAACAGGCCCTGATCAACCTGATCATCAATGCCACCGAGGCCACCGGAGAAGGCGGCCGGGTTGTGGTGAAAACGGATTACGCGGAAACCGCCCGGCAGGTCCGGATTTCCATCAGTGACAACGGGCCGGGGATTACCCGTGAAAACCTGGATCGACTGTTTGATCCTTTCTTCACAACCAAGGAGAGCGGCACCGGGCTGGGGCTGGCCATCACCCATGGCATGATCGAACAGCATGGCGGCACCATCAACGTGGAGAGCCAGCCCGGCAAGGGCACCCGCTTCACCATCGATCTGCCGATAAACGAGGAGGGGCATGACGGCGACTGAAGTAAAAATCCTGGTGGTGGATGACGAGCCGAACATCTGCCGCAACTGCGTCAAGACCCTCGCCAAAGTCGGCCACCACGTCGATTATGCCCTCGACGGCCCCGCGGCGATGGCGAAGCTGGAAGCATCCGCCTACGACCTGGTCATCACCGATCTCAAAATGAACCTGATGGGCGGCATGGAGGTGCTGAACCGTATCAAAGAACACTGGCCGGACACGGCGGTCATCGTAATTACCGGGTATTCCACCGTCTCTTCGGCGGTGGAGGTGATGAAAATGGGGGCCTTCGACTACGTTCCGAAGCCCTTTACGCCGGCAGAACTGCGGGCCGTGGTCACCCAGGCGCTGGACGCCCGGGAGATGCGGCTGATGAACACCCGTCTTAAAACCGTCCGCAGCCGGGCCGTCTCTCACCAGTTGATCGGCAGCAGCCCCAAGATAAACAAAGTCATCCAGATGATCGACAAGGTGGCCCCCACCGATTCCACGGTCCTGATCCACGGGGCCAGCGGCACCGGGAAAGAACTGGTGGCCCGGGCGGTCCACGCCAACAGCCGGCGGTCCAACCGAGTCTTTTTCGCGGTGGACTGCGGCACGCTTTCCGGCAGCCTGCTCTCCAGCGAACTGTTCGGCCATAAAAAAGGGGCTTTCACCGGCGCCCATGCCGACAAGGCCGGCATCTTTTCCCGGGCCGACGGGGGCACCGTATTCCTGGACGAAATCAGCAATATCGACCTGGATGTCCAGGGGCAATTGCTGCGCTTTCTGGAAAGCCGGGAATTCATCCCCCTGGGCAGCACCGCCACCCGTAAAGTGGACATCCGTCTGATCCTGGCCACCAACAAAAACCTGGAAACCATGGTGGCCGACGGCCTTTTCCGGGAAGATTTCTACTATCGGATTTTCGTCTACCCGATCCTGCTGCCGCCCCTCAATGAACGCAAAAAAGACATCCTGCCCATCGCTTACCACTTCATGAACCAATTCAGTGACGCCATGGGCAAACAGATCGACGGATTTGACAATGAGGTGGCCCGTCGCCTGACCGAATTCGAATGGCCCGGCAATGTCCGCCAGCTGCGCAACGTCATCGAACGCGCGGTGATCCTGCACGAAAGCGGTCCGATCAGCCTGAAAGAATTACCCATGCTGGGGCAGCAGAGCGATATCGACCTGCTGATGGAGCATGTCCCGGAAACCAATGAGGAACTCAAGGCGCTGAAAAAGGAAATTCGCCAAAAAGCGGTACAAAAGGTTGAAAAAAACTTTCTACTCAAGGCCCTCAACCAGACCGGCTGGAATGTAACCCGAGCCGCTGAAACAGTCGGCCTGCAGCGGTCTAATTTTCAGAACCTGATGCGTAAGTATGCGCTCAAGCGACCGGATCAGGCCGCCGCCCCGCCGGACAATCGTTAAACCTGAATTGAGCGATTAGCTTTTAGCACTTAGCTGTCAGCCCTTTGAGAACCGGTCACCACCTGGTTTCCCCTGCACCTTTCTGGTCCATTTCCCAATAATGCTAAGATGCTGAAATGCTTTCCCTAACTGCTAACAGCCAATCGCTAATCGCTTTCTTCATGTTAAAATAATTCAGTGTATATATATTTTATACACCTGGCCTGAAGTCCTGAAACCGGCTGCCCATCAACATTGCACCTGCCCCTGAGCCCCTACCCACCGGGGACTCTTACCGCCCGCTGGTCAGCCGCCCGGTTTGGACGGCGGTCCGCAATCAGTCCGCACCGCCGGCTATAACGTATATTTTTTTTATACACTTCCGTTTTACCCATCGCTCCAAAAATCTATAAGTTACATATATTCAATATGTTATGAAATATGATGTTTTTGGCATGCCTTCTGCAGTTAAGACAATAAAATATCAAAAAACCCAATTCAACCTGCAATGGAGGCCACATGGAACAGACACCTAAAATTATAGTTGTTGATGATGAGATCGGGATCTGCCGCAATGTTGAAAAAATCCTGACCAAGGCTAATTATAAGGTCACCCATGCGGTCAGTGCCAAGGAAGCCCTAAAGAAAATGGAGCAGGAGTCATATGAGCTGTTGATTTCGGATATGATCATGCCGGAGACCAACGGACTCGAGCTGATTAAAGCCACCAAGGAACAGTGGCCGCTGACCAAGGCGGTGATGATGACCGCCTACGCCTCAACGGACACAGCCGTGAAGGCGATCCGCCTCGGCGCCCTGGATTATATCCCCAAACCCTTTACGCCGAAGGAGCTGCGCCAGGTCGTGGAACAGGCCCTGGAAGGTAAGCTGATCGAAGCCAAAATAGCCCCCGCGGAAAAGGAGCTCATTGATGTCATCGACCTCGATGCACCTTTCGACGCCGACGAAGTGGCCAAGGTGACCGGTGATGCGTACGCCAAGACGCTGGGTCCTTCGGATATGCCGGTCGTCGAGGTCAAAATCTCTGAGCCGCTCGAACACTTCTGTGAAACCGGCAACATGGTCTGTGATATCTTCAAGAAGCTTGGGGCCACCTGCAAGGCCGGGGTCAAAACCAGCAAGTGCCCCCAACTGGCCAAGAAAAAGGGGAAAAAGGCCCAAAAGACGGGTTTCGATTCGAAAAAGCTTATCGGTATCGACCAGCCTTTCGACTATGAGGAAGTCGCTGCAGTCACCGGTCCTGAATACGTTCACAACCTGGGAACCGACGGCATCGCCTACACGCCTTACGAGGAACTGAAGAAAAATTTCGAAGCCATGCAGGCCCGCAACCGCATTGACGTGGATATGCCTTTTGACCGGGATGAAGTTGCCCGGGTTACCGGCGAGGAATATACCGAACAGGTATCCCGATCAGATGTACCGGTTGTCGAAATCACCGCCTCCGAAACGCTGGAGGGCTTTTGCGAAATGGGCGACATGGTCTGTGATATCTTCAAGAAACTGGGCGCCACATGCAAGGCCGGCACCAAAACCGCCAAATGCCCCCAGTTAGCCAAGAAGAAGCGTGCCGCCAAAAAGAAGGGTTTTGATGCGAGCAGGCTGATAGGCGTCGAATACCCCTTTGACTACGAGGAGGTTGCTGCAGTCACCGGTCCGGAGTATGTCCAGAACCTGGCCCATGACGGTGTCGCCCAGATGCCGTACGAGCAGCTCAAGGAAAACTACAACCGCCAGATGGCTGCCGAAACCGCCCGGGATGCCGAGATCATCAGACTCCCACGCGAGATGGTGGATGCCAGGATCCTGGTGATTGACGATGAAGTGGCCGTGAACAACAACATTCGCCGGAGCCTGGCCAAAAAAGACTTCAATGTCGACCAGGCTCTGACCCGTGACGAGGCCCTGGAAAAGATCCAGAGCCAGGCGTACAACCTGATCCTGCTGGACCTGAAAATTCCCGGTGTGAAAGGACTGGAACTGCTCAAGGCCGTTACCGAAGCCCAGCCGGAAACCAAGGTGATCATGATCACCGGGTACGCCAGCATCGAAACAGCGGTTGAGGCCGCCCGCATGGGGGCCATCGACTATCTGCCCAAACCGTTTACCCCCACCGAGATCCGGGATGCGACGGTGCGGGCGCTTGAACTGGCCGCCTGATACAGGCCAACCATCCGCATACAACAGGGGTCTGGAATCTCAGGCCCCTGTTATTGTTTATATCTAAATAGGTTAACCCCCCTCCCGTCTGCACACCCCCTGAATGGCATTCATAAAATTATGAGCATATTCTCCAAAAAATAGCCCATTTACCCCCGATTTGGCCGGAAAATTATTGACAGCCCCCCTGTCACACTATAGTAAAAAGTTTTGCTGTTTAAGGGGAGAGAGACAACCTATTACAGTTACCTTTACCCATGGGAGATCAGCACCATGTCAAACAAACCGATTGGGTCCGTATTGGTTGTGGGCGGCGGTATTGCCGGCATGCAATCAGCCTTGGACCTGGCCAATTCCGGCTACTATGTCTACCTGCTTGAAAAATCACCGTCTATTGGCGGGGTCATGTCGCAACTGGACAAGACCTTCCCCACCAATGACTGCGCCATGTGAATCATCTCACCTGTACTGGTCGAGGTCGGCCGGCATCTGAACATTGAATTGATTACCTACGCAGACCTGGAAGAGGTCAGTGGCAAACCTGGGAACTTTAAAGTCAAGGTCCGCAAACGCGCCCGGAGTATTATTGAAGACCTTTGCACCGGCTGCGGCGCCTGTGTGGACAACTGCCCGGTCGTTCAGCAGGTAGCAGCGGGTTAATCAGCGCAATGACATCCTGAATCTTTACGAACACAGCTATAAGTTGGAGATCAGCAAATGAGCAAAGCCAATGTGGTTGGGCATGACGAAATCGCCGAGGTGGCAATCGATTATATGGCCCTTGATAATATAATCGAAAAGGAATTCAAGACCGATAAAGAAAATCTCATTATGATACTGCAGGCCATTCAGAGGGAATACAATTACCTTCCCCAGGCGGCCCTGACGTATCTTTCCGTGAAAATCGGGGTGCCCATCAGTAAATTGTATGAAGTGGCGACCTTTTACAGCACATTCAGCCTGGAACCCCGGGGAAGAAATATCATTTCCATCTGCCTGGGCACGGCCTGCCATGTGCGCGGCGGCGAAAGGGTGCGCGAGAAGCTTGAAGAGACCCTTGAGATCGGCGACGGTGAAACGACAGACGACCAGCGTTTTACGCTGGAGTCCGTGCGCTGCATCGGTTGCTGCAGTCTCGGCCCCGTCATCAAGATAAACGAGGACATGCACGGCCGCATCGCCAGCGATGAAGTTGAAAAAGTTCTGGATCAATACGAATAAAACTGGAAAACGAGGCAGAAATTATGAAAATCCAGTCTGTAAAAGACTTAGAAAAGATCGGGCAGAATTACCTCAAGCAACTGTATTACCCTGAAGGTATCAAAGTCAACATCGGCATGGCCTCCTGCGGGATTGCCGCCGGCGCCCAGGATATCTTTGAAAAGGCCACGGAAGCCTTCAGCCAGGATAACGGTATCAGCATCTGCCAGACCGGGTGTATCGGGTTTTGCGAAGTCGAGCCTCTGGTGGAAATTCTCGGTAATGACGCCCCGCGGGTGATGTATAAAAACGTTACGGAAAAGAAGATCCTCGATGCCATCGCCGATTACAAGGAGGGCATCTCCCGGAAAAAATGGATCCTGGGACAGATGCGGGACCCGCGCTGTCTGATGGAAGACGACATCGAAAACCCCATCGAGAAAGTCACGCCCCTGGAAGGCATTCCCTTCCTGGAAGACATTCCCTTTTATAAGAACCAGGTCAAGATCGCCCTGCGAAACTGCGGCTATATCGATCCGGATTCCATTGAGGAGTATATCGCCAAAAAAGGCTATCGGGCCCTTATCGATGCCTTATCCGGTGTAGAACCGGGCGAGATCATTGAAATCATCAAGGCTTCCGGCCTGCGCGGCCGGGGCGGCGGCGGATTCCCCACCGGCATCAAATGGGCCACCTGCGCTAAACACTCTGGCGACCGTTATATCATCTGCAATGCCGATGAAGGTGACCCCGGCGCCTACATGGACCGCAGCATCCTGGAGGGCGACCCGCACAGTGTTCTGGAAGGGATGCTCATTGCCGGTTATGCCATCGGGTCCAACCAGGGGTTCATGTACGTCCGGAACGAATATCCCCTGGCTGTCAAACGGCTGGTGACCGCCATCAAACAGGCAGAAGACTACGGTTTGCTGGGCGACAACATCGCCGGTACCGATTTCTCCTTCAACATCAAAATATCAACCGGCGCCGGCGCCTTTGTCTGCGGCGAGTCCACGGCCCTGATGTCCTCGCTGGAAGGCGCGGTCGGACGGCCCCGGGCCAAGTACGTGCACACCGTGGAAAAAGGGTTCCGCGACAGCCCGTCCAATCTCAATAATGTGGAGACCTACGCCAATGTACCGGCCATCTTATTAAAAGGACACGCCTGGTACGCCGGTATGGGCACGGAACACAGTAAGGGAA
Organism: uncultured Desulfobacterales bacterium; assembly: GCA_964647585.1. Lineage (GTDB taxonomy): Bacteria > Desulfobacterota > Desulfobacteria > Desulfobacterales > CAJINA01 > CAJINA01. The sequence continues at coordinate 2,539 of CAZYGG010000104.1, read as the reverse complement.
CCAAGGTTTTCAGCCTGGTGGGCAAAGTCGCGAACACCGGCCTGGTGGAAGTCCCCATGGGCATCTCCCTGAAAGAGATCGCCTTCAGCATGGGCGGTGGGGTTCCCAAGAAAAAGAATTTCAAAGCCATTCAGACCGGCGGGCCTTCAGGCGGCTGCATCCCGGAACAGTATCTGGACCTGCCGGTTGATTATCAGAAGCTGGCCGAAGTGGGGTCCATCATGGGCTCGGGCGGCATGATCGTCATGGACCAGGACACCTGCATGGTGGACGTGGCCCGCTATTTCATGGACTTTCTGAAAGAAGAGTCCTGCGGTCAGTGCAACCCGTGCCGGGAAGGTATCACTCAGGTCTTGGACATCCTCACGGAAATCTGCGCCGGCAACGGCAAAGAGGGCGACATCGAACTGCTCGAGGAACTGGGCAGCATGATCCAGAAGTTCTCCCTCTGCGGCCTGGGCACCTCGGCACCAAACCCGGTCCTGACCACCCTGCTCTATTTCCGGGACGAATATGAAGCCCATATCAAGGATAAAAAATGTCGGGCAGGTGTTTGCAAAAACCTGTTTCACTATGAGATCGATCCTGAGGCCTGCACCGGCTGCACCCTGTGTGCGAAAAAATGCCCCCAGGATGCCATTACCGGCAAAAAGAAAGAACCGCACGTCCTCGACCAGGAAAAGTGCATCAAGTGCGGTATCTGCTACGATAATTGCAAATTTGACGCAATAGCCATTCGATAAACCACAAGGGACAAGATTGACTATGATCACTTTCAAACTCAATGGTAAAAAAGTACAGGGCGAGGAAGGGCAGTATATCCTTCAGGTTGCCGAGAAATACGGGGTAGATATCCCGACCCTCTGCCATCACAAAGCGCTGGAACCGGCCGGCATGTGCCGCCTGTGCACCGTCGAAATGTTTGACGGCCGCCGTAGCCGTTTTGTGACGGCCTGCAACTACCCCATCTGGGAAGGCATGGAGATCACCACGGACTCGGAGATGGTGATAGAAGGCCGCAAGCTTATCGCCGAAATGCTCCTGGCCCGCTGCCCGGACGTACCCTACCTGCAGGAACTGGCCAAAGAGTACGGTATCGACAAGCCCCGCTTCAAGACCGGGGACGACGACTGTATCCTGTGCGGCCTCTGTACCCGGGTCTGCGAAAAGATGGGCAACAGCGCCATCAGCCTGACCGGCCGCGGGGTGGAGATGAAAGTCGACACCCCCTTTTCCATCCAGTCGGACGTCTGCCTGGCCTGCGGGGCCTGCGCCTCCGTCTGCCCGACCGGCCACATGAACCTCGACCGGATCAACAACCTGATTACCAAGCGCGAAAACGTACAGCTCATCCCCAGTGAATACGACTGCGGGCTCCAAGGCCGCAAACCGGTCTACGTACCCTATGCCCAGGCGGTCCCCAACACCCCGGCCATCGACCGGGAGACCTGTGTGCATTTCAAGACCGGCGGCTGCCAGATCTGTACCGAATTCTGCGGCGTGGACGCCATCGACCACACCATGCAGGATGAGATCGTGGAACTCGATGTGGGCTCCATCATCCTGGCCCCGGGGTTCGAACCTTTCGATCCGTCCAAATTCGATTCATATAACTACGCCAACCATCCCAATGTGATCACCTCCATGGAAATGGAGCGCGTCCTCTCGGCCTCGGGCCCCACGGGTGGCCACCTGACCCGCTTGTCGGACCACAAGGAACCCAAGAAGATCGCCTGGTTCCAGTGTGTGGGCTCCCGGGACCTGAACCGCTGCGACAACTCCTACTGCTCGTCGGTTTGCTGTATGTACGCGATCAAGGAAGCCGTGATCGCCAAGGAGCACGCGGACTACGATTTGGACTGCGCCATCTTCTACATGGACATGCGGACCCACGGCAAAGACTTCGAACGCTTCTACAACAAGGCCCAGGACGAAGGCGTCAGGTTCGTCCGCAGCCGGGTCCACAGCGTCGATCCGGTACCGGACAGCGACGATTTGTCCGTGCGTTACGTCACCGACAGCGGTGAAATCAAAGTCGAGCAGTTCGACCAGATCGTGCTGTCCATCGGGCTGCAGACCCACCCGGAAGTGAAAGCCCTGGCCGAGAAACTGGACATCGACCTTACCGCCGGGAACTTTGCCACCACCGATACCTTTGAACCGGTGGAGACTTCCCGGAAAGGGATCTACGTCTGCGGCGCCTTCCAGGGCCCCAAGGACATTCCCCAGTCCGTGGTGGATGCCAGCGCGGCAGCGGCAGCGGCCGGTGAAATCCTCAGTGCGGCCCGCAATACCACTACCAAGACAGCCGAAGTAATACCGGAAATCAATGTGGCCGGGGACCGCCCGCGCATCGGCGTGTTCGTCTGCCGCTGCGGCATCAATATCGCCGGGGTGGTCAACGTGCCCGCGGTCGCCCAATACGCGAGCACCCTGCCCTACGTGGAATACTTCACCGACAATCTTTATTCCTGTTCCCAGGACACCCAGGAAACCATGACCCAGATTATCAAGCAGAAGAATCTGAACCGGGTCGTGG
>CAZYGG010000103.1:0-10436 GCA_964647585.1 uncultured Desulfobacterales bacterium | reverse complement strand
AAACTGTAACCTATGTCTCCGGTCTAAAGTGTTACCCATGTTCGGCTTGCACGTTTCTGACACCTGGCTTCTGACATCCGACCCTTTGAGCCCTTTTACTTCATCACCAACTCCCCGAGGCCGTTCTTTTCGAGAAAATCCGGATACAGTTCATAGGCCGGCTTCAGGATGGGCAGCAGCTTGATGGTCTTGGGCACATTGCCCTTGGCCGCCACCTGGCGGCGGGTCAGGGCCGTGACCAGGTTGGCTTTGCCGTGCCAGAATTTATGAGCAAAATCCGCGTTCATGCTCATGGTGACTTCCGGCTTGCCCTCAAAATCGCCCTTTATAATCCGGGTTTCGTCGCCGGTGGCATCAATGGTAATGACCGCGGCGGGTTTTGTGTAGCGGAACTGGATACAGAGGTTTGTCTTGGAGAGCGCCGGCCCGATGTCGCGATTCTCTTTGAGAAGTTCGTAAAAATCGAGCAAGATATCATACAGCATATCGGAATCTTTAAAAATATCGCTCATATCCCGGCTTTTACCACCAGCTGCGGCCGGCCGCAGGTCCTCTTCGAGAACCGGCAGGGGTTTGGCCTTGGAGTGGTACACCTTCCGGACAATCTCGATCACCGCATCACGCTCGGGCTCGACCGGATTGTAAAGCATGGAACCGTCTTCCATGGCTGTGGTAGCCACCTGTTCTATCTTTGCCAGGTTGTCAGAGATCCCCGCCTCTTTGAGATTCAGCGCCATTTTTGTCAGGTGGGCCAGCTGCCGGTTGAGGGTCCTGATTTTTTCAACACCCGCCAGGGCGGCCTGCTTCCGGACCCAGTCATCCACGAAATCGAAGCTGCCGATGGCCCGGGCCGCCAGTCCCCTGGCTTTGTAAGAGCTGGAACTGACCAGTTCGCTTAAAGAATCGACTTCATATTTGTTGACCAGCTTGGAGATAAAATCGAGCCGGTTGGTTTTCAACAGGCTGCGGCCGTGGTCGATTACCTGGGGAAATGCGATCCCCAGGGCCACCGCAATATCGGCATATCGGTCGATCTGCGCCTCCAGGTTATACTCCATCACTTCCGCCAGAATCAGGGCGTTGGCCAGCCCGTGGGGGATATGGTAAACGCCGCCCAGGGCATGGGATATGCCGTGGACCATACCGACCATGGAGTGGGAAAAGGCCACGCCGGCCAGAAAACTGCCCACCAGCATAGCCCCCCGGGCCTGCATATCATCCGGCTTGGCACAGGCCTGGAGGATGTTGTTGGAAATCAACTTGATGGCGTGCAGGGCCAGGGCGTCCGACGCCGGAGACCACTCTTTATCGACATAGGCTTCGATGGCATGGGTCAGGGCATCCATACCCGTAGCGGCTGTCAGCCGGCCCGGCATGGATGCGGTAACCTCGGGGTCCAGGATAGCCATCTGGGGCAGAAACTGCTCCTCGGCAAAGGGCAGTTTGACATCACCGTCCGGATCGGCAATCACCGCCACCTTGGTCACCTCGGAGCCGGTTCCGGCCGTGGTGGGGATAAAGATGGTGGGCAGCAGTTCTTCATTGCTTTCGAGCAGGTAGGCACCCATGTGATCAGCTACCTTGCCGCCCTTCACCACCAGGATGTTGGCCACCTTGGCCGTATCGATCACGCTGCCGCCGCCAATGGCGATCACCATGTCGCACTTGTGCTTTTTGGCCAGGCCGGCACATTTTTCCACGGTCTTTATCGTGGAATTGGGGGGCACTTTGTCAAAGGTGTAGGCGATGTCGATGTCGGTGTCCTTGAACCCCGCTTTGACCTTGTCGACCGGTCCGGCCTTCACCAGGATTTCATCGGTCACCAGGATGGCGCGGCGCTTGCCGAACGGTTTGAGGGCCTCGCCCAGGTTCCCGAGGATCCCGATTCCGTAGACCAGCTTGGTAGGTAGTGAAAATTCGAAGTATTCTGGTAACATGACATATCCTTTGTTAATGTTTCAAATTGGTTGGAACTATAAACCGACAGGGTCCGGAGAGTCAAAACCTGAACGTCCAACATTGAACATCGAACTTCCAACGTCGAATAAGGGGCTGCGCGCCAAATAATGTAAAATCATAGATTGGCCGCCGAAGGCGTACCACAGTTCAGGGTTCGATGTTGAGCGTTCGATGTTCGCTGTTCAGTTTTTAAAAAGCTCGCCCAGCTGCGCCTGAGCATTCCGGTACCCTTCGTCGATCAACTGGAGAGACTGTTTCACCGAAAAATTCAACAGGGATCGAAACCCCAGCATCCGGGAAGGGGCCACCGTTATTATTCTGGGTCGACCCTGCGTGAAAGCCGGGCTCATATCGTTCATCGTCGCCTGATAGGAACCGAGCAAAAAGTGTTCAAAGACCAGTTCACCGGCTTCCCGGATCCCTGTGGGAAGAGGGCGGTCACTGTGACCCACCGGTGAGAGCAGCACCACGATGATTTCATCCATACCCTGCTCCAGGGCCGGAAAGAGCGGCGTGTTGACCATCACGCCGCCATCCCAGTGGGGCTGACCGTCGATCATCTGCCAGGGAAATAGCAGCGGCATGGCGCTCGTGGCCATCACGTGGTCCACGTCAATGGTCTTCTGGTCGAACAGGGTGACCCGCGACGTCAGCATATTCACTGCGGTGATGATGATGTCCCGGGGGCTGCGGCGCAGCACTTCCAGATCAAGGGCGTTTGTGATGGTATTCCGCAGGGGCGCAGTGTCCATGGGGGGCTTAAAGGTGTGTCCAAAAAGGGCAGACCCGAAAAACCTCAAAAGCTGCAGCCGATAGGCCGTGCGGTGGTTGAGGGTTTTCCAGATGTGCATCAGTTTTTCCAGGGGCATGCCGGACCCGATGGCCACCGCATTGATCGCCCCCACCGAGGTGCCGCAGATCAGGTCCGGGTCCCAGCCCTTTTCCTGCAGGTACTCCCAGACCCCCACCTGAAAGGCGCCCCGGGCACCGCCGCCGGATAGTATTAACGCTCTTTTCATGGTAGCCTTTCCCAACCCATTAAAACGACTTCAAAACCTTGTCTCTCGCAGAGGTCGCAGAGAAGATCAAAATCAAAAAAACCGTGCATCGCGCCAAGACGCAAAGAAAGTCAAAAACAGTATTAATTGCGCTATCGCGCAAAAAAGCCACCAAAAAGTAAAAGGGTTTTGCTTTTAGATCTTTCCCGCGAAGCGGGACCAAACAAGGGTTTTCTTTGCGTCTTGGCGCGATGCATGGTTTTGGTTTTCCCCGCGAAGCGGGCACGCTACTGCTTTCCTTTGTGAACTCTGCGCGCTCCGCGACTGCGCTGGACTGTTCAATTGATTATATTTTCAGAGGAGGACGTGTGAGAGATATGGTTTGAGCCTTTACCCGGAAAATTCCCCCTCCCTCGATCCCTCCCGCCAGGGGAGGGAAGCTTTTTCTGATCTCTGACTTCTGGGTTTTCGCCCTTCACTCCCAGAACCCCTGGCCAAATATGCCGCCAATATCCACCACCTGTGTCCAGGCATAGGTGGTAGCTTTTGGTTCAGGGCAAGGCCGCAGCCCTCTTTGCATCCGGAGGCGTAGTCAATCTACGTCGAGGAATGCGAAGAGGCGAGAACGCGGCCCTGGGCCAAAAGATGCCGCCTATGCCTGGACACCGTTCCAGATTTCATTGTGCCAGGCCAGTTCCCGCGCCTGCACGGTATCCACGAAAAAGTCGATGGTGTTGATGGCCCGAAAAGCCTCGTAGCCTTCGTAGATGAAATCGAGGATTTTGCCCATGCCGATCAAGTGGGCCGTGGTACGCACCGTTTTCAGCGAAAGGGCCACGATCCACTTTTTACTCAGCCGGTGAAAGGCCCGGTTCACGTCTATGCTCAGGTTGATCTGGTAGATCCGCTCATCGTAGTTATCCAGGCCGCGATAGATCGCCTGGTACTGGTCCATATCCATGTCCGGACCGATGCCGGCTGCAAGCATGTCTGTAACCATGCGGTTATCCAGCCGGTCGGAAAGTTCGTGCAGTTCGATTACCTGGCTGACGGCAGACACCATCCCCTTGTAAACCCTGCCCTTCAAGATTTTCTGCAATTTCTTGATACTGGCGTCCCGGAAAGAAAAATCTTCCGGCGCATAGAGTTTTTCGAAAAAAAAGACCCCGATCTTTTTATAATCCGGGTCGTTTTTCAGGTCCGCGTAGGTACGGTTCAGGCGGACCGACTGGAAGCCCTGCAGGGCACGTTTTACATCTAAAAAGTCGCTTGTTTGAGCTGTATCTGTCATTTGGGACTCTTTTTTCCAGCGCGTTTTTTTTCGGCTCCGCTTGCCTTTCCGGCTTTCGCGGGAGTCTTGCTTTTTTTCAACCGGGCCACTTCCTTGCTCAATTTGTCAATTTTAACCGTGAGCGCCGCTACCTGGTCCCGGGACGCGAGGTTCATGGCCGCCAGGACTTCGTTGATGCGCCGGTCCACCCGTTCACCGATCCAGTGCTTGAGTGAATCCGTGTACCCGGTAATTTCCTGTTTTAACCGACTGCCTTCCGCCCGGGAAAGTTCCTTGTTCTTGACCAGCGTGCCGACCACTTTATCGACCTCGTCTTCGGCCATGGTCAACGCGTTCTGCCACAGAGAGGTATACTTTTTGGCATAGTCCGTTAACGTATCGCCCCCTTTGCGAAGCAGCTGCATCATGATCCGCGGCGACACGACACTGCCCTTTTCCTTCTTATCCTGGCCGATCAGACGGGATACAATCGCTGCGGTGAGGTCCTCACCGGTTTTGTTGTCAATGATCGACACCTCTTCACCAGACTTGATCAACCGGCCAACCTGTTCCAGGGAAACATACTTCTTATCCGTTGTATCGTACATCTTGCGATTCACATATTTTTTTATCAAATGCATGCTGTTCTCCAAGATTTACGGTACCGTATCATAGAATCCGCCGCTGACATAATATTATATAGAAGCGGTTTAAAAACCTTCAATCGGGTTCAAGGTCATGGCGGCCACGAGGTTCAAACCGGAGGAATACTCCAGTATTTTGAAGGTTTGAACCAAGCAGCCAACGCCGAGATTGGGCCCGCGGGGAGATTTAAAACCGCTTCTAAACAGCGGCGGCCTTCGCGTGGGGCAACCTACCCGGAAAAGTTTGCAAGCGCCTTTTTGCGCTGAACCCTCAGGCGGTCAGCAACCAGGCGTCCATCCTTCTCAAGGTTTTTAACCAGGTCCCGACCACTCTGGACGAGGTTGTCCACCCGGTCACGGGCTTCCGTTCCGAGATCGTCAAAATACTCCCGGCCGTCATCCACCACACCGTCAAAGGTCTTGCGAGGATTTTTGCGGGCCTTGCGGTAGAACTTGCGGCCGTCTTTCAGGTAGCCGTCCACTTTCCGGCGGGTATCCTTGCGCAGATCCGTGAGACGCTCACGGCTGTCGTCGGTCAGGGTGTCGATGGTCTTGCGCGGCTCTACGCCCATATCTACCATGAACGCGAGTGAACTATATACCGGCGCTTCGATGTACCGGGCCTTGTAATACCCCATCCGGTCGGTCAGGGTTTCGCCGGTTTTCCGGAGTGCCTGGACCGTCTGGTAACGCGAAGCGGTCTTCGCGGCTTTTTTACTGGTTTTGCGCGTGGCGGCTTTCGCTGTTCTTTTAACGGTTTTGCGGGTGGCTGCTTTCACTGTTTTTTTAGTGGTAGCCTTCACTGCTTTTTTAGTGGTTGCTTTTTCTTCCGTCATCTTTCTTCTCCTTTGATTTTTCTTTAATATTATGAAAAAACACTTGCTTTTTTATGACGCGCTGCGTTATGAACCCAATATGACGCAGCGCGTTATGTTTGTCAAGTCCGCCGGCAAATTTATTTAGCTTGGAATCTTGCCCACCGGTACAATATTAGGTATTGCATTAATTTAGGTTTTCGATTTTACTCGTTTAGCAATCCCCTGTAATATTGTGGTTTTTGAACGCTATACCGCGCATGATCGCCCGTTTAAGGAGACGTTAGATGGCCAAACAGATGACCAATGCCGATAATTTCTGGTTTTGTATGGATGAGCCCGCCAATCTGATGGTGATTACAGCCTTCATGGAATTCGAAGAACCGCTGGATTTCAAGCGGCTGCTGGCTACCATTGACACCCGCATAGCTTCGTTTCCCCGTTTTCATAAAAGGGTTGTCAAGCCTAAATCAGGCGTGGGACTGCCGAGTTGGGAGACGGATCCCAACTATGACCTGCGGTCTCACATCCACCGGGTGGCCCTGCCGGGAGCCGGTGACAAGGCCGACCTCCAGGAGATGATCAGCAACCTGACGGTGACCCCCCTGGACCCCAACCGACCGCTGTGGCAGGTCCACCTGATTGAAAACTACGGTGACGGGTGTGTGCTTTTTTACCGTATCCACCATTGCATTGCCGACGGGATCAGCCTGATGTATGTATTGCTCTCCACCGCCGATACCGAACCGGACGCACCCTGGCCGACCGGCAAAAACAAAAAGAAAAAACCCGCTTTCTCCATGCGGTCGGCCCTGCCCCTCTCCTCGCTGGTGGACAGTGCCCGGGAAACGGTTACGAAAACCAAAAAAATGGGGGCTGCCCTGGTAAAAGAGGTCAGCAAGGCCGCCAAGAATCCCGACCACTTGAAGTCCCTGGCCAGGACCACTGGCCGGGTTCCCACCGATGCTGCCAAAGTGCTCTCCCGGCTGGCCATCATGAAGGCGGACCCCAACACGCCCTTCAAGGGGCGCCTGGGAACCCGTAAGAAAGTTGCCTGGTCGGACCCGGTACCCCTTGAAAGGATCAAGGAGATCGGGCGGGCCATAAAGTCCGCCACCATCAACGATGTGCTCATTGCCTCGGTTACCGGCGCCATGCGCAACTACCTCAAAACCAGGAAAGTCCCGGTAAACGAACTGGACCTGCGGGTCGCCGTCCCCTTCAACGTCCGCAAACCGGGCACCGAATTCGAGCTGGGCAACAAGTTCAGCCTGGTCTTTCTCCCGCTGCCGGTTTACCTCGAGGACGCCGTTCTGCGGCTCAAAGAGGTTAAACGGCGCATGGACCGCTTGAAGACCTCTCCGGAACCCTACATCAACTTTGGCATGCTCAGCGGTATCGGCTATCTGCCGCCCGACGTTGCCAAAAAAGCCGCTCACCTGTTTGGCAACAAAGCTTCCGGTGTATTGAGCAATGTTCCCGGACCGCGCCAGACGCTTTACTTCGCGGGCACCAGGCTTCACAATTTCATGTTCTGGGTGCCCCGCAGCGGCAATATCGGTCTGGGCATCAGTATTGTCAGCTATGACGGCAAGGTCACGGTGGGCATTGCCTCCGATGAGGGCCTGATGCCCGATTCCCAGGTATTGCTCGAATGCTTCAACAAAGAGCTCGATTACATGTTGAAGCTGGTCCAGTCCGGAAAAATCGAAGAAGACCCCTTGATCCTGCATGACCGTTACAGGGAAGGCCAGGCTTCGGCCAAGGCGGGTAAAAAGAAGGCGCCCGCCACCAGCCGACGCGCCCCGGGCGCCTGCCAGGCCCTGACCAAAAAAGGGAAGCCGTGCAGTAAAAAAGCTTTGCCCGGTTTTCGGTTTTGCAGCATTCACCGCGACCAGGAAAAAGAGGACGCCCGGTTGCAGGATGTGGCTCGCTTGATGAAAGACTTAACCAAATGATGGGCACCCCGGAAAACGTCCCCGGGAAATATTACGTCACTGACCGTTGTATCGGCTGTACCATCTGCCCCGAAATCGCCCCCGCGAATTTTGCGTCCAACCTGGAAGAGGGGTATGAATATGTCTGCAAGCAGCCGGCTGATAATGAAGAGGAACAATTGTGCCGGGAGGCCATGGAGGTTTGTCCGGTGGATGCCATTCAAACCAATGGCTGATACTTTGAAAAGCGAATTATGAATATCCAGCAAGGAATGTCCAATGTCCAAGTAAGGCATTCTGCCAATCTGACAATTAGTAAAACAGAAGAGCGAAGCGATACCACACTTGGATATTGGATATTGATCCACAGCCCCACGGGCACTCGGATACATCCGGGTAATTTTTGAGGAGTATCATAAAGCTGAAAAAATAACGCCGTTTTGGCGCTGGAGGTTAACTTGAAACGAGTCGTCAGTATCAGTATGGGGTCGAGTGAGTACGATTATGAATTTGAAACCGAGTTCCTGGGTCAGGACTTTACGATTACCCGCCGGGGATCCGACGGTGACATGGAAAAGGCAGCCGAGATGCTGCTCCAGTGGGACAAAGAGGCGGATGCGATCGGTTTGGGCAGCCTGAAGTACCCGTATGGTTTCGGCCCCCGTTACCTCACCCGTAAGCACGTGGACAAACTCACTGAACTGGGTTCCCGGATCCAGACCCCCGTGACCCTGGGCAGCGCCCTGCGGGATGTCTCTCTCGAGTGGTCCCTGCGGTATGTCGAATATAAGTTCGGCAACTATTTTGACGAAGCCCGCGTTCTTTTTCTGTCCGGCATGTCCAGCTACCGGATTGCCCGGGTGATGTCGGAATTTACAGACAACCTGACCTTTGCCGATCCGGTGCTTGAAAACGGCATTTCCAAGTTCATCAACTCCATTGATGGCCTGGAAAAATACGCGCACAGCGCGCACGAAGTGCTGCAATGGGTCCCCAGTAAACGCCTGACCTCCTCGGTGGTCCCCCTGCAGGCCTGGAACAGCTACATCCTCAAGAAGGCGATGCAGAAAGCCAACATCATCGTCGTGCCTGCGTATAATTTCAACGACTACCTGGAGGATGTCTCCCTGGAGGAGCTGGGCGGTAAAACCATTATCACTTCGACCGCCTATGATGAACGCATTGAATTCCTGAAAGAGCGGGGAGTGGACGTCATCATCGACACCACCCCCAAAATCCTGGAAAGAGTGGTGCCCCCCAACGTTCTGGAAGCCCTGATCATTGCCGCCCTGGGGAAAAACCGTGACAACATCCGGTCGGATGATCTGCTTGAGATCATCAGCTCCCAAAAAATGGATCCCCGGGTCGTCTACCCGTCCGGGACACCCCGGCGGGTCAACCGGTTCGCCTTCGTCATTCACCCGCTTTCCAAAGAGTTTCTCAAGAAGGACAAGGCGGTTGACTTTATGGCGAATTTCACCCCGCCCGCCTTTCTCGATGCCGTGGAAAAGGTAATCGCCTACGCACCGCCGTGGGTTTATTCCCGGGTAACCGGCATCAAGTCCCCCACCGGAGTGGAGACGGAGGGGTGGCTGATCACGGTGGGCGGCACCCCGAAGCAGATGCTGGCCCATAAACCCGAGTTCACCTATAAACGCCTGCTGCAGGCCGCCCGTATGGCCAAGCGCATGGGTGCCCAGATCATGGGGCTGGGGGCCTTCACCAAGGTGGTGGGCGACGCCGGGGTAACCGTGGCCAAGAAAGCGCACCTCCCCATTACGACCGGGAACAGCTATTCCGCATCCGGCGCTCTCTGGGCGGCAGCCGACGCTGTCCGGCGCATGGGCCTGATCAAGGTGGAAAAAGGAAAGAAAATCAAGGGCAAGACCATGGTTCTCGGGGCCACCGGCGCCATCGGATCGGTCTGTGCCCGCTTGTTGGCCAAGGCTTTCAACGAGGTGTACCTGGTGGGTCGCAATACGGCCAAATTGCTGGCCATGAAAGAGTCGATCCTTAAAGAGACACCAGGCGTCTCCGTCAAGGTGACCACCCGGCCCGATCGGTTCGTGGCGGATATGGATGTCATCGTGACCGCCACTTCCGGGGCCGGCAAGAAGGTGCTGGACATCACAAATGTCAAACCCGGATGCGTCATTACGGATGTGGCCCGGCCCCTGGACCTGTCGCCGGAAGATGTCGCCAAGCGCCCGGATGTCCTGGTCATCGAGTCCGGTGAAATCGAACTGCCCGGCAATCCGGAAATGAAAAGTATCGGTCTGCCGCACAAGGTGGCCTACGCCTGCCTGGCCGAAACAATCGTCCTGGCCCTGGAAGGCCGCTTTGAAATTTTCACCATTGGCCGGGATATCGAGTGGGAAAAAGTACGCGAGATTTACAGACTCGGCCTGAAACACGGCATGAAACTGGCAGCCATCTCCGGGGTGAACGGGGTCTTCACCGACGAAGATATTGCCGAAGTGAAACGCCTCGCCCTGGAGGCCAGAGCGGCGCAAGGGCAAAAGGCGGAAGTCGGAGATCAGAAGTCGGAGGCCTGAAAAAGCCGCGGTCAGGTGTCAGGCGTCAGAATATATTCCCTCCCCTGGCGGGAGGGACTGAGGGGGAACTTCTGGGTAGAAACTCAAACCTTACCTCGCACAGAGCGCGCAGAGAGAGTCAAAATCTTAAAAGCATTGCATCGCGCAAAGACGCAAAGGCGCCAAGAAAACCAGTTATTTGTTCCGGCTTCGCCGGGCGGACTGTGGATTTTCCCAAAACAGTAGACACGGTTAAGAGCAAACTACCGATTTCGCAGT
>CAZYGG010000102.1:0-10490 GCA_964647585.1 uncultured Desulfobacterales bacterium | reverse complement strand
ACCGTGTGTCAGTTCCAGTGTGGCTGATCATCCTCTCAGACCAGCTAACCATCGTAGCCTTGGTAGGCCGTTACCCTACCAACAAGCTAATGGTACGCGGGCTCCTCCCCAAACAACAACTTATATATAGAGGTCATCTTTGATCATTAAGGCCGAAACCTTTATGATGTTATCCGGTATTAGCGTCGCTTTCGCAACGTTATCCCCGATTCAAGGATAGATTACCCACGCGTTACTCACCCGTGCGCCACTTTACTCTCTTCAGCAAGCTGAAGATTTCTCGTACGACTTGCATGTGTTAAGCACGCCGCCAGCGTTCATTCTGAGCCAGGATCAAACTCTCCAATTAAATTGGTTCGCTGCTAAAAGCAGCGGAATTAACTGTAAGACCCAACTCGACGAGCTGTCACTATTTAGTTTTCAAAGATCAAGTTGCCGCCTTTTGAGCGGCAATTTGTCGGCGGCTAATGCCGCGCTGACAAAAGATATATATACAACCTTGTTCTATCCCTGTCAATATCTTTTTTAATTTTTTTTGACCTGGTTCGTTCTTTTCGTACGAAGCGTCGGCCAAAGTATTTTGAAAAAGATCGAGTTGACAGAACTTGATTATGTATACTCTGTCAAACTGCTTGTCAAACGTTTTTTTGATATTTTATCGAAAAATCAGCCGAGAATTTTTCCGGGGATGTTTCGTCGCGGTGCGATATCGAAAGCGGACTTTTAGCACTGCAAACGCAACCCTGTCAACCCTGTTTTTCGCTTTTTTAAAAAAAAATCAGGATTGGATTTTAATTTTGTGAAACCGCTTTTTACCGACCCGCAGGACAATCTCCATGTCTTTGATATCATTACCATTAATAACCTGATCAAAGGCTGTCACCCGCTCACCGTTGACGTAGGCGCCCCCCTGGGAAATCAGGCGCCGGGCAGCCCCCCCTGAGTCAGCCAGACCCACCTGGGGAAACAGCTTGAAAGCCGGAATACCCTGCGCAAGTGCCTCTAGGGTCATCTCGCTCTGGGGGACAACCGTATCGCCCCGGGTGGATTCTCCCCGGGGAATACGGCTTGAAGGCAGCAGGCCCTGCGGGATCACCCGGCCACCGAACATGCTGGCCGCGGCCGCAAACGCTTTTTCAGCTTCCGCCTGACCGTGGGCGATAGCCGTGGCCTCAAAAGCCAGGACGGCCTTGGCCAGGTTAAGTTCCGTGTCCTGCAGTTGTGCCACGTCCCTTATTTCCTCCATGGGCAGGAAGGTGAACAGTGCCAGGAACCGGGCCACATCGCGGTCATCTGAATTAATCCAGTACTGATAGTAATCATAGGTTGAAGTGCGCTCGGCATCCAGCCACACGGCCCCTTTATGGGTCTTGCCCATCTTGATCCCGCTACTGGTGGTGATCAAAGGAAAAGTAATCCCAAAGGCCTGGCCCTGCTTAGCCCTCCTGATCAACTCAATCCCGGCAACGATATTACCCCACTGGTCACTACCGCCCATCTGCAGACAGCAGTCATGGCTTTCAAAGAGCTTCAGGAAGTCGTAGGCCTGCAGCAGCATGTAATTAAATTCGATGAAACTGAGGCCATCTTCGGAATCAAGACGCATTTTGTAACTCTCGGCCTTGATCATCCGATTCACTGAAAAATGCCGGCCGATATCGCGCAGAAACGGGATGTATTCGAGTTTGGTGAGCCAGTCGGCATTATTCACCATGATGGCGCGATCCGCTTCAAAATCGATAAAGCGGGCCAGCTGATTTTTAATGGCCTGCGCATTGCTGTTCACGTCATCCACTGTGAGAAACTGGCGCATTTCCGTCTTGCCGCTGGGGTCGCCCACCAGCCCCGTACCGCCCCCTACCAGGGCAATGGGGACGTGGCCGCACCGCTGCATATGGGCCAGCGACATAATCGGCACCAGGCTGCCGATATGCAGGCTTGAAGCCGTGGGATCAAACCCGATGTAGCACTTCCGGCCCTCTTTGTTGAAATAGGTCTCCAGTTCTTCATCATGGGTCGTACTCTCTATAAACCCGCGCTCTCGCAGTGTTTCAACAGCGTTTTTCATATAGATAGCCTGCCTTTTTACTATGCTTGCACGCCCCTGTTTGACAGGGGGAAATCAGTAATTTCCAACGATCGAGATAAAGGTTCCCCAGTTCCGGGTTAAAGCCTTTGAACCCTGAACCATTGAACCCTGTTTGTTTATTTATTCGCGTATTCGACGGCCCGGGTCTCCCTGATAACCGTCACTTTAATCTGGCCCGGAAATGTCAGGGTCTCTTCAATTTTCTTGGCGACATCCCGACTGAGCAGGGTGGCGTCTTCGTCGGTGATCTTTTCACTTTCAACCAGCACCCGCAGTTCCCGGCCGGCCTGGATGGCATACGTATTGGCAACCCCCCGGAACGATTTTGCGATACCTTCAAGGTCCTCGAGCCGCTTGATGTAGTTCTCCAGCATTTCCTTGCGGGCTCCCGGCCGGGCACCGGAAAGTCCGTCGGCCGCCTGTACGAGCAGGGCATAGACCGAATTGGGCGGTACGTCCTCGTGGTGGGCGGCAATGGAGTGCACCACCCCGCCGGACTCTCCGAATTTTTTGGCGAGATTGGCGCCGATGGTGGCATGCGGCCCCTCAACCTCATGGTCAACGGCCTTGCCCAGGTCATGCAGGAGCCCCATCCGGCGGGCCAGCTTCTGATCCAGTCCCAGTTCCGTGGCCATAACGCCGCACAGGAACCCGACCTCCACCGAGTGCTGCAGCACATTCTGGGCATAGCTGGTTCTAAATTTCAGGCGGCCGAGATACTTGATCAGCTCACCGTGAATCCCATGCACGCCCAGATCGAAAGCGGCCTGTTCGCCGGCCTCCTTAATGGTTGCGTCCACCTCTTTGGTCACCTTTTTGACCACATCCTCGATCCGGGCCGGGTGAATCCGGCCGTCGGATATCAGGGTGGTCAGGGCCAGGCGGGCAACCTCCCGGCGCACCGGATTGAACCCGGACAGGATAACCGCTTCCGGCGTGTCATCGATGATCAGGTCAATACCGGTGGCAGCCTCCAGCGCCCGGATATTGCGGCCCTCGCGCCCGATGATACGGCCTTTCATCTCATCGCCGGGAAGCTGTACCACCGACACGGTCCGTTCGGCGATGAAGTCACCCGCATAGCGCTGTATGGCCGTGGCCATGATCCGCTTGGCTTTTTTATCGGCCTGCTCATTGGCCTCATTCTCGATCCGTTTTATCAGCTTGGCGCCCTCGTAGCGGGCATCATTTTCCATGGCTTTGAGCAAAAGCTCCTTGGCCTGTTCGGCTGTGAGACCCGAGATTCGCTCCAACTGCTCGCGCTGTTCATCGAGCAGGCGGGTATATTTAGCTTCTTTGCGTTCAATCTCGGTCTGGCGATTTTTCAGGTTTTTGTCACGATTGGCATACTCCCGGTCACGCTTTTCAAATTTTTCAGTCTTGCGATCCAGTTGCTCCTCTTTCTCAATCAGGCGCTTTTCTCTTTTTTTCCAGTCCGACCGGGTCTCCCGGGTCTCAAGATCGAAATCGTTCTTCATCTTGAACAGCCGGTCTTTGGCTTCGAGCTTGGCTTCTTTCGCAAGGGTTTCGCTGCGCCGCTCAGCATCGGCAATAATGCGCTGCGCTTCCTCATCCGCCACCTTGATTCGTCTGGTCACGCTTTTACTTTTAAGCCAGTAGGACAGCGCTGCACCGACAATAAAAGCCAGCGCCCCGATTAACATTTCATATATAGTCATTTAAATTCTCCCTGGGATTATAACAGGCGCTCAAGCCGGCTTCGTCCGCCCGCAGGGGCAAACATGCCGGGATACGCCTGCTGGTACTTCTTATGATCACCTGGCATCCGGATAGCCCGGGCCAGGTTTTGCTAATTCTCCCTGTATCGCTACACACAGGCATAAGAATTCTTCGTTTTTACAAGATTTTATTAAAAATTTTTAGGGAGAGGATGGGATGGCGAACCAGGGAGAGCGCGGTGGGCTTGTGTGCCCTCCGGGCGGCAATATATTCCGGACTTGCTTCCAGCTGGCGGCGGAGTGAGCCCCTGCCAAGGTGCCGTGTTGTCAGGCCTTTGAAACCGCTTATCAAAGGTGGGTGCCCTGTAGCTTCTTTAGGCTTTTCTGTACAAGCAGAACCTGCTCACCAAAACCAGTGAAGGCTCCCGTTCGTTGAGTGTTGGGACAAAGAACATCTTCCAATCACGAACACGGCAGGGGCAAAATCCCTCCGCAGTGACAACCTGTGAATCAAGACCCGTTATGTCGAAAGCAACGCTGCCCTGATCCGGTGTTGTTCAGCCCGGACATACTCTGCAACCGGGAATGGGGTAAACCTACTTCAAGCCAACGGTTCAGCCGGCAATGGCTGGTTTTCCTTCTATCTCTTCAGCCTCCAGCAACTGTAGTAACCGTTTTGATTGAATCTCAACATTATGCAGCAATTCCGAATAGTTGGTTTTTAACTCAAAGTTTTCGTTGGCTATATTAAGCGCAGCCGATATCAGAATAGCAATTTTTGCTTTTTCTGATTGCACTCCGGATTGCTGCTCCTCAATTCGGGCGATTTCACTCTCCAACTGTCCGGCGACTGTCTGAGCCCGCGCCGTATCTGTTTCGGAAGTGAAGCTAAAGGGCTGCCCGAATATGTTTATGGTTACAAGTTGATCCAAGTTGGCTCAATAACCCCGTCCGGTCTAATCTCAGTCTGCTCTTCATTTACTCGCCGCCGGTTTCTGCAAGCCTGGCGAGGAGATTTCCGACTCGATCCCGAATCTGGTCTCTCTCCTTGCTGAATTGCGCTTCCTGCGCGGCTTTCCCCTGGAGTTCTCCTTCCAGCCTCTCGATTTTATTTTTTAATTCAGCGTTCTCCGATTCAAGGGTCCGGTAAGCGCCGATAAGGCGTCCAATTTTCCCTTCTATCTCCTCAAACTGTGTCAAAAGTACCTGATTGTCCAATCTATCTCCTCTTAATCAGATCTTCAATATAGTCGTTCACACCAATGAAAGTCAAGCGGTTTCACTTGATAGCCAAGTGGTTTCACTCTACCGGCACTCAGGCGGTCTCACCTGGATCCGCCCGTAGAATCTTTTCCGCCCGTTCCAGCTCGGCAAGGGTGTTGATGCCGATCACTTCATGGGGATTATCACCGATTTCAACCCCGAGTCTGAGCCCCTGCTGGTAGCCGATTCCTATAATATCAGTCAGATAGAATTCATTCTGGGCATTGTTGACCGTGATGCGGTTCAGGGCCTCTGCCAGTATCGATTTTTTCACGCAATAGATACCGGAGTTGATGAGGGTGATCTTCTTCTGGAGATCATCCGCATCCGCCTCTTCCACGATCCCTTCCATCTGTCTGTTCTCATTGATAATCACCCGGCCATAACCTTTCGGCTGATCTATATGGACAGCGAGCACAGTTATATCGCTGCGTGTTTGGTGATGCCGGGTAAGCAGCCGCTGGACTGTCGGGAGGGTCAACAGGGGCACGTCGCCACACAAAATCACAACATGTTCCACGGTTTCAGAGAGATACGGCAAAGCACACTGGACGGCATGCCCGGTACCCTTCTGCTCGGCCTGGGTGACAAAACCCGTGTCAAACTGCCGGGCAACCGTCCGCTCGACTTCCGCAGCCTGGTGACCGACCACCACATGCACATGGTCAGGGGTTACCGCTATGGCCGTCTTCACCACATAATGGATCATGGGTACGGCGTTGAGTTCATGCAGGACTTTGGCCCGGTCGGACTTCATCCGGGTGCCCTTGCCCGCCGCCAGGATAATTACCGCTGTATTTTTTGTTATTTCAGTCATTTGTCACCGATATACACAAAGTAAAGAATCCTGGCCCGGAGGACCAGGCTTTGGATTACCCTGTCGCAGATCCCGGCACTCCACGGGGGAAGGGGATATTTTACGATTAGACGGGTTAAATCCGAAATTCGGAATGTTCTCAAGGCAGAATAAAATAGCCACCTCAAAAAGTCCTTTGAAACCGTTTCTAAAAAGAAAAGGGCGGACCATGAGAAATGGTCCGCCCTTTGTTTGTATTAAATCAGCATCCCGCTATTTGCAGGATAAGCCCAATGAACAAAGTTGACGGCAATCAGGCCACCTGTGGACACCTTATATACCGCTACGTCAGGCCCCTTACTTTCTGGCCATCTCAACCCGCATCCTGGCGCGCGCCAGGGCGGCCTTGGCCCGGATGACATCCAGCGTATTATCGCCTTCAGCCAGTCGCTTCTCGGCACGTGTCAGAGCAGTCTGGGCTCGATCCGCGTCAATGTCGCGCCGGCGTTCAGCGGATTCCGCCAGAACAGTCACCTTGTCCGGCAGTGCCTCTGCAAAACCGCCGCTGACGAACACGTGTCTTTCCTGGCCGCCGGTGTCGGTATAGCGGACATCGCCGGTCTTCAGTGCGGTCATAAACGGGGTGTGGCCTTCCAGCACGCCGAACTCACCCAGGCTGCCGGGCGCCATGACGATCTGCGCTTCCTCGTTGACGACATCCGTTGAGGGTGTCACGATTTCAAGTCGAATATTTCCAGCCATATATTTATCCTCTAATGGTTCATGCCCGCCCGCAGGCGGGCAGGCATTATTTTATGCTTCCGCACTCTTTTTGGCAGCCTCAAGGACTTCATCGATGCCGCCCTTCATGTAGAAGGCCTGTTCCGGAATATCGTCGTGTTTGCCGTCGCAGATTTCTTTGAAGGCCGTAACGGTGTCTTCAACCTTGACGTACTTTCCGGCCATACCGGTAAAAACCTCCGCAACATGGAAAGGCTGGGAAAGAAACCGCTGCATTTTGCGGGCCCGTTCCACGGTCAATTTGTCTTCGTCGGAAAGCTCTTCCATACCGAGAATGGCAATAATGTCCTGGAGTTCTTTGTATTTCTGCAGCATTACCTGCACCCGGCGGGCCGTCAGATAGTGCTCCTCACCGATAACCGCCGGATCGAGAATCCGGCTGGAAGAGTCCAGGGGATCCACCGCAGGGTATATGCCCAGCTCGGCGATCTGACGGGAAAGTACCACGGTGCCGTCAAGATGCGCAAACGTAGTGGCCGGCGCGGGGTCGGTCAAGTCATCGGCGGGAACGTATACGCACTGTACGGCGGTAATGGAACCCTTGTCCGTTGAGGTGATCCGCTCCTGGAGGCCACCCAGGTCAACGGCCAGAGTCGGCTGGTAACCAACCGCGGAAGGCATACGACCCAGCAGGGCCGACACTTCGGAACCGGCCTGGGTGAAACGGAAAATGTTGTCGATGAAGATCAGCACGTCCTGGCCCTCTTCATCCCGGTAGTACTCGGCACAGGTCAGAGCCGACAGGGCCACCCGCGCACGGGCTCCCGGAGGCTCAGTCATCTGGCCGTAGATCAGGGCCGCTTTGGGCAGTACACCGGAGTCCTTCATTTCGTGGTAAAGGTCGTTGCCTTCACGGGTTCTTTCCCCCACACCGGCGAACACGGAGATACCACCGTGCTGCATGGCGATGTTGTTAACCATTTCCATCATGATAACAGTTTTGCCAACACCGGCACCGCCAAACATGCCCATTTTCCCACCACGGGGAAACGGAACGAGCAGATCGATAACCTTAACACCGGTTTCCAGAACGTTTACTTCAACATCCTGTTCGGTAAACGCGGGCGCCGGACGATGGATCGGCAGCATTTTTTCCTGGCTGACCGGCCCCAGGCCGTCAACCGGGCGGCCGACAACGTTCAAAACGCGACCCAGGCTGGCATCGCCAACCGGCATCATGATCGGTGACCCTGTATCTTTAACGTCCATGCCCCGGACCAGACCGTCGGTAACGTCCATGGCGATGGTCCGCACCACGTTGTCACCCAGATGCTGGGCTACCTCGACAACCAGGTTGTCAGCCTCATCGCTGATGGCGGGGTTGGAAATAAGCAGAGCTGTTAGAATCTGCGGCAGCTGCCCCTGTTCAAACTCGACGTCGACAACAGGCCCCATAACCTGCGTTATTTTACCTATGTTCTCTCCCATCTATAGACCTCCTATAAGGTTTTATTGCGCTATGGTGTTAGCCTTTTAGGGCCTCTGCACCGCCGACAATGTCCATCAGATCTGCTGTAATGGCAGACTGCCGGGCTTTATTGTATGTAAGGGTCAAATCATCAATCATGTCGTTGCACGCCTTGGTGGCATTGTCCATGGCCATCATCCGGGCAGCGTGTTCGCTGGTTGATGTTTCCAGAAGTGCCTTGAAAAGCTGCACGTAAATGTTGCGGGGCAGCAATTCGCCCAGCAACTCGTCCGCGGAAGGTTCGCAGAGGTGTTCCGCCTGGTACGGGACATCCGCTTCGAAATCTTCCTCATCTTTTTCGATGGCGGGAATCGGCAGCAGCTGCTGGACCACCGGGTCCTGTTTGGCCATGCCCAGAAACTCGGAAAAGATCACGTAGACTTCGTCGTAATCGTCGCCCAGAAATCCGTCCACGAGCTTTTTCCCGGCGGTGGAAGCGACACTGAAATCGAAGGTAGCCCCCACGACGCCAAGGTGCTCTTCCACGATGTCAAGGCCTTCCTTCCTGCAGTAGTCCCGGCCTTTCTTACCGAAGTTGGTAATGGAAAAGCTGACGTCCGCCCCGGCTTTCTCGCCAATGAGCGCCTGGGCCTTATTAATAAGGTTGATGTTAAACCCGCCGCACAGCCCCCGGTCCGAGGTGCACAATACAATGTGGATCTTTTGCACCTCTTCCTTGGGAACCAGCAGGGGGCTGGCTTCTTCACCGGCTTTTTCAGCCAGGCTACCAAGCACTTCTCCGAACTTGCTGGCGTAGGGGCGAAAAGCGTCCATATTCGCCTGGGCACCGCGCAACCGCGAAGTCGCCACCATATTCATAGCCTTGGTGATCTGCTTGGTCTTTTTGACACCGGCTATTTTTAACTGGATATCTTTTAATGTCGGCATAAAGTAACGCCCTTATGTTAAAGTTATCTGATAAGCACACCTGTTAAGCCTGTTGTGCACTTGTCGTGCTACCGGTAACTTATTTAATAGTGTCCTTGAACTCTTCGGCATAGGCTGTCAATGCTTCATCCGCCAGTTTGGCGATGTCATCGGTGAATTCCTGCTTGTCAGCCAGCTCAGTGAACAAGTTGGCAAACCGGTCTTCGATGAACGGGTACAGGCCGGCTTCGTATTTGGCCACGACGTCGGTGGGGTATTCATCAAGATAGCCCTTGGTACCGGCATACAGGATGGTAACCTGTTTTTCCATTGAAAGCGGCTGGTACTGGGGCTGTTTCAGGATTTCAACCAATCTCTGTCCACGGGTAAGCTGCTTCTGGGTGGCGGCATCCAGGTCGGAACCGAAAGCGGCAAACGCCTCGAGCTCACGGAACTGGGCCATGTCCAGACGCAGGGTACCGGCGACCTGTTTCATGGCTTTCACCTGGGCGGCTCCACCCACGCGGGATACGGACAGACCCACGTTGATTGCGGGCCGGATACCGGCGAAAAACAGGGAGGGTTCCAGGTAAATCTGGCCGTCGGTGATGGAAATAACGTTCGTGGGAATGTAGGCTGAAACGTCACCGGCCTGGGTTTCAATGATCGGCAGCGCAGTAAGCGATCCGCCGCCGTTTTCGTCACTGAGCTTCGCGGATCTTTCCAGCAACCGTGAATGGTTGTAGAAAATGTCGCCGGGGTACGCTTCACGTCCGGGAGGACGTCTGAGAAGCAGGGATACCTGGCGATAGGCAGCCGCCTGTTTGGAAAGATCGTCGTAAATGATCAGGGCGTGCTTGCCGTTGTTCATGTAGTACTCACCCATGGCGCAGCCGGCATAAGGTGCCAGATACTGCAGGGTGGCCGGATCGGAAGCACAGGCGGAGACGATGGTGGTATACTCCATGGCACCGTATTTTTCGAGAACGGCATGAACCTGGGCAACCGTTGATTTTTTCTGCCCCGAAGCCACATAGATGCAGTACACGTCGGTATCTTTCTGGGCCAGGATCGCATCGACGGCGCAGGCGGTTTTACCGATCTGGCGGTCACCGATGATCAGCTCGCGCTGGCCCTTGCCAACCGGGGTCATGCCGTCAACAGCCTTGAGGCCCGTGTAGCAGGGTTCATGGACGCCTTTCCGGGCGATAACACCCGGGGCGACCATTTCCACACGACTGGTTTCGCTGTTGTCGATGGGGCCTTTACCGTCAATCGGCTGGCCGGTACCATCCACAACGCGGCCAAGTACGGCCGGTCCCACCGGAACTTCGGCAATTTTACCGGTCCGCTTGACCATGTCGCCTTCTTTGATCCCCATGTCATCGCCCATAATGGCAATACCGACATTATCCTCTTCAAGGTTCAGAACCAGGCCGAGGACGCCGCCGGGGAACTCAACCAGCTCGAGGGCCATGGCTTTTTCAAGCCCGTAGACCCTGGCAATGCCGTCACCGACAGAAAGGA
>CAZYGG010000101.1:0-10503 GCA_964647585.1 uncultured Desulfobacterales bacterium | reverse complement strand
GACCGGACCCGCCGGACGGCATCGGCAATGTCGATTTCCATGGGGCAGACATTTTCACACTTTCCGCACAGGGTGCAGATCCAGGGCCAGCGCGCTTCAATGACCGCCTCCTCAAGGCCCAGGGACAACATACGGACCAGTTTGCGCGGGTCAAAGCCATCTATTCCCGAGGCAGGGCATGAACTGGAACAGAGTCCGCAGGTCACACAAAAATCCTGTGAAAATCCCCAGGATCTAAACCGGGTGTGATCTAATTCGTTTATATTGATCGTGTCGCTTGCAGACATGTGTACTCCTCTAAGGCTAATTAGTGTCCATCTATGATTAGAAATCACGGATGGAAGGTGTTTGCTTTTAGCCATTAGGTTTTAGATAAAACGTTTAGAATACAGTCTTTTACCTAATTGCTAACCGCTAACAGCCAATAGCTCCATCCTGAAATCCTGGATTTATGGATGGGCACTAGTTACGATTCTTTCATCCGGCTCGGTCCCAGGTTGACAATGGCGCCTTCAAAGGCATTGACCATTTGGGAAAATTCCATGCCCATGGTGGAGGCCAGGGTCCGGTAGGCCAGTCTTTCAGGCTCAAAACCAAGTTGGGCCAGTAAATCAGATATCTGATCCACGCGCCGGTGCGCATAAATATTGCCGCATTCCGAATGGCAATTGCCTTTATGGCAGGTCAGCACCAGCACGCCATCGGACCCGTTTTTGAAAGCGGCAAAGATATGGTCCCGCGACAGGCTGCCGGCACAGGGGACTTCGACGACTTTCAGGCCGGGTGGCAGAGAATATCCCATGCAGGCGGCCAGTTCGCCCGCACCCGCAGCCGATCGGCTGCAGCAAAAGGCCGTTATGGCGGGCGTGACTTCCCCATCACCGGTCTTATTTTTGATGGCCTGAATTTTGTCTAAAATTGCCTCGCCGGCAGGTGCGTTTATCCGAATGGCAAAGCGGGGGCATTCAGCCGCGCAGATACCGCAGCCCTGGCAGGCCTGCGGGTCAACCGTAACTCTTGGGTTAAGAGATATGGCCCCATACGGGCAGGCCCGAAAACAGGTCAGGCAACCGACGCACTGTCCGGTAAAATTGATTTCAGCCTTTCCAGTCCGGCCCTTGGGCAGATTTTTGTGAAGACTCAGCACAGAGAGGGCCGCGTTGCCGACATCCGCCTGCCTTTCTCCCGTTGACTGCGCACTTCTAGAAAGCCCGGCGACAAAAACACCCGCCCGGTTGGTGAATACCGTGGCCCGGTGGACGTTATCGGATTGCATAAAACCATCCGGGCCGGTGTCGATCTTGAGTGTGTGCGCAAGATCCCGCGCAAAGGCTGACGGCCGCAGGGCTTCGTCGATGACCGTGGCATCCGGATTCAATTTGAAAGTTTCCCGTATGACTTCATCTACATAGGTTATGGTAACGCCGTCATCTTCATCCACCTGGATTTCCGGCATCGTCTCCGTAAATTTCATGTAGACGGTACCCGCCTCCTTGGTTTCCCGGTAAAGGGCTTCCAGGCCATCTCCGGCGACTTTGAGATTCCCGGTAAAGATGTAGGTTTGCTGGTTGAATTTCTGTTGCAGTTCAAGTGCGCAGCGCATGACTTCAGCGGTGATCACAGGGTTGCTTTCGTCTGCCAGTCCCGTTATAAAAGCGACTCTTTTCCCCGCTGCAATCTCTTTTGCGGGCCCTGATCCGGACTCGACAAACTCACAAGCCTGGGAAAGTGAAACCACGCTGCTGGATTCCCCGACACCATAGAGAGAAAAGTTAGGTTCACGTACCCCTTCATCCGCCAGGATAATACTGGTGACCGTCCGGCTTGCAGGTTCGCCGCTTCCTGCAAACGTCAGCTTAAAATGCCCCGCCGCGCTACTGCAGGAAAAAGGGCCGGCAACCGGAAAGATCTCTATCTTCGCTGACTTTGCGGCGTCCAGACCGTCGAACAGGCCGGCATCACCGGTTCCGTCCGGTATGGCCACAATGACTTCTCCATCTTTTCCAAGCAGTTCTTCAGCGATGTCTCGAGCATCGCGACTGCAGCCTAGAATCAGCGTTCTTGCATCCAAAGCGGATCCTTTCGTTCTTTTGTTGTTATTAAAAGGGCCTATTAAACCGGCGGATATATGCCTTGCGATTGTCATTCCGGCGAAGGCCGGGATCCAGCGGTATTACTGGATGCCCCCGCATCACGATGCGGGACAGGCTCCTCAAGTCCGGCATGACGAATATCGGCTACTTAGTCGCCGGGCTAATAACAAGCTGCTAACCCCCCAGATATTTTGCCACATCAAAAGCAGTCTTACCGGCACTGGCGATGGACTCGGCGATGCTCATGGGGCCGGTAACGGCCCCGGCCGTAAAAATGCCCTCTTCCGGCGCCAGTCCCCCTTGCCCGGTTTGCTTCGCAAAACCTGTTTCGGCGAGCGGCAGCTTCAACATTTCGGTTGTTTGCGCCATACCGTCACAGGGCGTCATCCCCACGGATAGCACGACCAGGTCAAACTCTGCCTGCACGGATTCACTGGATACATTGTCCAGATATGTCACCCGGAGCTGGTCTTCAGCACCCGGATAGATGTCTCCGGGGATGGCCCGGATCATGCGAACATCCTCCCGGATTTTATCGTAAAACTGATCAAAATTCCGGCCAAAGGTCTGTACGTCCATATAAAAAAAGGTGATCCGGGTTTCAGGTTGCCGGGCTTTCACCAGGCCGGCCATGCGCAAAGCGGATCCACAGCAGACCTTTGAACACCACAGGTGGTTGAGTTTGGCATCCCGACTGCCCACGCATTGAATAAAGGCGATGTGCTCGGCTTCGGTGCCACTGGACGGTTTTAAGGCCCGCCCGTCCCGCCGGAGCAGTCTTTCCATCTCCAGGTTTGTGATGACATTTTTAAACTGGCCGTAGCCGTAAGGCTTGCTGACGGGGCTGAACGGCGTAAATCCCGTGGCGAGAATCATCGCATCTGCATGGCTGGATTCAATTGTCTCAACGGCATCCAGATCGATGGCGCCTTCCAGGCAGGCTTCCCGACAGACGCTGCAGGACTGGTCCTGCAGATAGAGGCACTTTTCGCTGGAAATGGCGTAAAAAGGGGTGTGGTTTTTGGAAAATCCCTGTGTGATGGCACCCTTTTCAGGACATTTCTCAAGGCAGATGCCACAATTGCTGCATTTTTTCGGATCAATAAAAGCCGGCTTCTTTTGAAGTGTCACGGAAAAACCGTTGTCATTCGATAGTTCCTGAATCCGGGTGCCGGCCATCAGTTTGATTTTTGGATTTTGAACAACCCGGTCAAGCTTTTCTTCAACCATGCAGGCACCGCATTTAACACATTGATCCGTGGCTTTGCAGGTATACTGGATGGCATGGCCGCCGGGAAAGTCCGACTGTTCTATGATTTCTACGTCAATATCCAGATCGGCCATTTCAGATGCCGCCGCAAGTCCGGCAACGCCGCCGCCGATAACAAGAACCTTTTTAGCCATCATAAGGGTACCTTCATTGTGTGCTGTTCCATTTTACGGTTATACATCTTCCAAAAAAATCGGAGTGCAAATCAAAACAGGTTTTTTCCATATGTAATGGATGCCTGGTCGAATTCGGTGTACAGCGCCTCCAGGCGTTCATTGGCAATCTTTATGCGATACTGCTTTTCTTCCTTTTCCCTTTCCGTCATGTAACAGGCCAGGCAGCGTTCAAAGCGGTGGGTTTTTTCAAAGCAGGTAATCAAGAAGCCGCCCATCATGAACGTCATTGCATTGTCATAACCGACAAGGTGCTCTACCCCGGGGACATATTCCAGTTCCACTTCGATAGAGACGTCATTGCCTTCTTTGGCAATATTGATATAGTCGTGAATGACCAGCGTGGCAGGCTGTTCCTTATGGTATCCGTCATATTTGTCGGTCATATCTTCCAGGGTAAAAAGCCGCTTTTCCACCTCTATACCGGCCTTTTCCAGTTTACGATAATCTTTCTGGAGGTAACGGTTGGCAACCATGACCGCCTGGGAAACATGGGGGCAGACATTGTCGGGGCAACCGCGGGCATAACATTTTCTGAATTCATATTCCTCCCCATCAATGGCTCCTTCATACCGGCAAACAAATATGAAGGCCTGAAACGGATTGTCGTGATGTGCAAAATCAACGGGCAGGATTTCAAAAGTCGTCCGGCAGGAGACTGCCGATTTTTTTTTCTGTGATGCCACCAGGTCCGCTATACGGCCCGGAGGGTTTTTGTCAGATGTTTGTCCCATTTTACCACCTCGATATTTCAATTATAGTAAAGTGACTGCTACCCTATTCAGAGAAAGAGGCGCTGTCAATATTTACGATGCGGGCGCCAGGTATATACGCCCTGGTTTGATACCGTGTTATTTTGTGATATTGTAGGACCTGGTCAAAAACAGGCGATTTTTAAAGGCATACCAACCACGATCACACAAAAATGGTGTTAAACCGGGGAAGCGATGCGGGCGGCAATTTTTAATAAATACGGCGGAACAGAAGTCCTTGAAGTTGCCGAGGTCGAAAAGCCACGCGCAAAAGCGGATGAAGTCCTGGTGAGGGTACGTGCTGCGGCCGTTAACCCCAAGGACACGTTTGTCCGCAAAGGACGTTTTCGACTCTTTACCGGCAGGCGGTTTCCCATGCTGTCCGGATATGATTTTGCAGGCGAGGTCGCAGCAGTCGGCAAACGCGTCGCTGCCATTGAAAAAGGCGAACCCGTATTCGGCATGCTGGACTGCTGGCGCGGCCGGACCTGCGCGGAATTTGTCGCCGTCAAACCAAGCATGCTGGCAACCAAGCCGAAATCGCTCTCCTTTGAAGAAGCCGCGGCCCTGCCCCTGGCCGCCTCGACCGCCCTGCAGGCGCTGCGTGACAAGGCCGGCATAGCTACAGGGTTTCGGGTGGGCATCAACGGGGCCTCCGGAGGCGTCGGTACCCTGGCCGTCCAGATTGCGAAATTATCCGGAGCACACGTGACGGCTGTCGGCAGCCAGGCAAACCATGCCTTTTTAAATAGCCTGGGGGCGGATACCTGTATTGACTACCACGATACGGACGTTGCGTCCGGCGATCAGCGGTTCGATATCTTCTTCGATGTATTCGGAAATCAATCTTTCAGGAAAATAAAACCGGTTTTGACACCCACCGGCACCTGGGTTTCAACCGTGGTGCAGCCGCACGTTTTTCTAAGTCAATTGGCAACAAGCCTTTGGGGCCGAAAGAAAGCCCGCCTGGTGGTGGTCAAATCACGCCATGCAGATCTGGCGCTCATCCGGGACTGGGCAGAGGCCGAAAAACTGCAGCCTGTTATCCAGGCAGTTTATCCCCTTGAAAAAATTCGCGCGGCCCACGCGCAGCAGGAGACCAAACATACCCGGGGCAAAATCGTCATATCCATTGATTGACCCGGTTTGGTGTTTATGCTTTATAGAAAGGTTCGGCGAAAACGATATACGTTAAATCAATAAAGAAGCTGCCTTAAAAATGGAAACAGAACAACGCCCCATCCTGATCATTGACGATGAACCGTCGATATGTGCCGGCTGCCGCATGGTGCTTTCCGACCGGGGGTATGCGACCGAGATATGCAACACCGGTCAGGCCGGCCTGGAGGCCCTGTTAAGCCGCCGGTTTCATCTCGCCCTGCTGGACATGAAGCTGCCGGACCTGGATGGCATGGAGATCCTGCGGCGGGTAAGAGAAGCCCGGCTCGATGTCTGCATCATCATCATGACTGGTTATCCAAATGTTCAAGATGCCGTGGAATCCATGAAGCTGGGTTCTTTTGACTACATCTCCAAGCCGTTTAGCGAGGAAGAATTGTTCAATGCGGTGGACCTGGCCATGGAAAACAGGCGTTTCCAGGAACAGCACCTGGCTGCCCGCCGTCAGCAGCTCAACCGGGAGGGATTTGCAGATATTATCGGTGAGACACCGAAAATCCTGCAGATATTTGACTCCATCTGCAAAGTAGCCCCCACCGAAACAACCGTGCTGCTGAACGGGGAAAGCGGCACCGGCAAAGAGCTGTTCGCCCGGGAAATCCACGCCCACAGCAACCGTGCCGCAGGGCCTTTCGTTGCCATGGACTGCAGCACCTTCTCTTCGTCTCTTCTGGAAAGTGAGCTTTTTGGACATACCAAAGGAGCATTTACAGGAGCGGTTGAAAAAAAGGCAGGCATTTTCAAGGCCGCCGCGCACGGCACCCTTTTCCTGGATGAAGTGGCCAATCTGAACATGGACATCCAGGCGAAACTGCTGCGGGCTATTGAAACGCATGAGTTCAAACCGGTGGGAGGCAGCCGGGTCGAAAAGGCGGATGTCCGTTTTGTGGCCGCCACCAATCGCGACCTGAAAGAAATGGCGGCCAAAAGTGTCTTCCGGGAAGACCTCTTTTATCGCCTCAATGTTTTCCCAATCAACATTCCGCCCCTGCGAGAGCGACGGGATGATATTCCGCGCCTGCTCTACCACTTTCTAAAAAAGAACTGTCTTGAAACCGGTAAACAGGTGGACGGGTTCTCGGACGATGCCCTGCGAACGCTGGTCGACTATGACTGGCCGGGAAATGTCAGGCAGCTCAAGAACGTTGTGGAGCGCCTGGTGATCGTCACCGACAACCCGGTGCTGGAATCTGAGCACCTTTCGGACCACTGGGAAGCCGGCCCGGATCCCACCGCCAGCGATATTCCGGAAACCCTGGAAGCCTTGAAAGCCACCAAGCAGAACTTGTTGGTGAACCAATTCGGGGAAATCGAGAAAGCCTTCCTTAAAAAGGCCCTGTCCGCGGCAGATGGCAATATCACCCGGGCGGCCCGGCAGGTCGGCATGCAGCGATCCAACTTTTCCACGCTGATGAAAAAGCACGGACTTACCACGGCTTCAGAGTAATCCTGTTCCAGTTTGGTTGCACCAGTTGCCACAAAAAGTTTCTTATCTGGTCACTCTGAGCGAAGCGAAGAGTCCCACCAAGTTAAGGCTGTGCCCATTGTTGGGGATTCTTCGTCGTTTCACGCCTCAGAATGACAGATAAATCTATCGGAACGTTACCTTTGCATCTGCTCTAAAAACATACCGTATACGCCTCCATACCCCCGTATAAAATTTTATACGCTCACAACTTGCCGGTATCTTTGAAAATAATGGTTTCGGGCCGGATTTCGCCATATAAAAGTATATACGGCAACCCGGTTTTCCCTCCGGATCCATCCTGATGCACCCAAACCCTATCCTACTGTAATTAAACTAACTTTTATAGAATTCACACAAAATCAACCACATCGCCCATTTCTGGCACAACCTATGCGTTATAGCTTGGTCAGGGCATCAAACAGCCCTGTTACTCACGCAAACGACCCGACAGACGTCGAAAAAAGGAGGCTTGATCATGGCAATCCAACTAGAAACCGCAACCCCCAACTATGAGATCCCCCCCCATATCCTGGTCATGGAGGACGACCTTACCGTGGCTTCGGGATTGAAGATGGTGCTGGACGAAGACGGCTTCGATGTGGACCTGGCAGGCACAGGCGAGCTGGCCATGGAAGCGTTCCGGCAAAAACGGTTTGACCTGCTGGTGGCCGACCTCCGGCTGCCGGATGTCAACGGCATGGACATCATCCGCGAAATTAAGGCCAATAAACCGGATACGGAAATCATCGTGATTACCGGCCACGGAAACGCTGCCACGGCCGTTGAAGCCATGAAACTGGGGGTGTCCGACTTTATACCGAAACCTTTCACCGAAGACCAGATCAAGACGGCCATCAGCGAAGCCCTGAAAGCCGCCGAAAAAGAAGCCCCGATCGAGGAAGCGGTGGCTGAACCGGCCACGGAGGAAGAGAAGCTTATCCAGAAGCGCGAAGTCATCCAGGTCCTGAACCGCACCTGGGAAGACGGAGACTTTTGGACGGATCTCATGGAAAACGGCTCCGAGGCGCTGACGGACTACCACCTTTCCAGTCATGCCAGGGCCGCCATCACCTCCGGTGATTTGAAATGGATCAATGAAAACGTCGGCGAACTCACTCAGAAACAGTTGATGTTCATCTATAAGCGCCTGGAAAGGGAAGCCTGGTAACGGCAGGTAAATGATGAGGCCTTCGTCACCTTACAAAATTTATTTCCATGTGTTCCGGGATATCATCCGGTCCATACAGTCCAACAGCAGCCTGCAGGAAGTACTGGATGTGGTGGTTACCAAATCCACCGCGGCCCTGGATGCCAAGGGCGCCCTGCTAAGAATCTTAAACAAAGAGACAGGGCAGTTCGATGTCCGGGCAGCCTGCGGGCTGGGTGAGCACTATCTTTCCAAGGGGCCCGTCACCACCGAAAAATTGTTGTCTGATCCATCCGAACTTCACCGGGTCAAGATCATTACTGATCTGTGGCACGCCCCCCGGATAGAATATCCCCAGGAAGCCTGGGATGAAGGCATCCGCATGATGGTGGATATCCCCCTGGCCGTCCAGGAAAAGATGATCGGCCTGATCCGGATCTACCTGGACAAAGGCCGTGATTTTTCCAGCGTTGAACAGGATTTTATGCTGACCATCGCCGAGCAGTGTGCCGGCATTATCGAACGGGTCAGCCTGATGGAAAACCAGAAGGCGCATTTCAACCACCTGGCCACCCGAATGGATAAAATGTCGTCCATGGGCCGCATGGCCGCGGGCATCGCCCATGAGATCAACAACCCGCTGGCCGGCATCCTGCTGTACGGGTCCAATATGCGCAAAAAGGTGCCCCCCGAGGGCGGCCTGGCGGAAGGGCTCGATATCATCATCAAGGAGACCCAGCGCTGCAAAACCATCATTCAGGGTCTGCTCGAATTTGCCCGTGATGCCGAACCGCAGCGGGCACCGGTCAACGTCAACCGGATTGTGGAATCCGCACTGGGCATCGTGGAAAATGAATTCCACCTGCAGCATGTCGATATCGGGCTGTTCCTCGACAGAAATATGATCGAGACCTCTCTGGACGAAAACCAGATCGAACAGGTGGTGATCAACCTGCTGCTCAACGCCCTGCACGCAGTAGACGAAAACGGTGTCGTGACCGTGAAGACCTCCGTGAACCCGGAAACCGACACGGTCCTTATCGAGGTGAACGACGACGGCTGCGGGATTGCAGAAGCAGACCGCAAAAAGATCTTTGAGCCGTTTTTCTCCACCCGGACCAGTGGAACCGGGCTCGGTCTGGCAATCAGCTATGGCATCGTCCGGAACCACGATGGCGACATTCGGGTTTCCAGCACGGTTGGAGAAGGAACCCGTTTTCTGGTCGAGGTTCCGATTCAGACGGGCGCCGCTGCCAGGGAGGTGGCCTAGTGAAACCGCTGGACATCCTGGTCATTGACGATGAAATGGTCATCGGCGACGCCTGTCGTCTGGTACTTTCCGAAGGCGGGTATGCGGTGACCCACTGCCTTACCGGCGAAGACGGTTTGCGGGAAATCAAACGAAGCGCCTATGACCTGATCCTGCTGGATATGAAGCTGCCCGATATCGACGGTACCCGGGTGCTCAAATATATCCGGGAGAAAAAGGTGACGGCACGCGTCATCGTGATGACGGGGTACTCGACCCTTTCCAATGCGGTGGAAGCCATGAAACTCGGGGCAGCCGACTATTTGTCGAAACCGTTCAGCGAAGATGAACTGCTGCAGGTCATCCGGCAAGTGTTCGCGGAGCAGGAAGGATAAAAAGTTTAAGTAATCTTTAAGGGAGCATGATTGTATGGAAAACAGACAGTCACACAAAAAGGGATTGGGAGCCGTCATGGTTGTCGGCGGCGGAATTGCCGGCATGCAGGCCGCCCTGGACATGGCAAATTCCGGATATTATGTATATATGGTGGAAAAATCTCCGGCCATTGGCGGTGCCATGGCCCAGTTGGACAAGACCTTTCCCACCAACGACTGCTCGATGTGAATTATTTCGCCTAAACTGGTCGAGGTCGGCCGGCACATCAACATCGAACTGCTTACCCTGTCCGAAGTTACCGATATCACAGGAACAGAGGGCGACTTCACTGTCTCCGTTCTCCAGCACCCGCGTTACGTGGACGTGGACAAGTGCATTGCCTGCGGCCTGTGCGCCGAAAAATGCCCAAAACGGGTGGATGACGAATACAATGAAAGCCTGATCAAACGCAAGGCGATCTATGTCCCCTACTCCCAGGCAGTACCCTTGAAGTACACAATCGATCCGGATAACTGCATCAAGCTGCAGAAGGAAAAATGCGGCGCCTGTGAAAAATTCTGCCCCTCGGGGGCCATCAATTTCAACGACACCGAAAAGACCCGGGAGCTGAAAGTAGGATCGGTCGTCCTGGCGTCGGGGTTCAAGGCGTTCGATCCGTCCGGCCTCGACACATATGGCTACGGCCAACTGCCGGACGTGGTCACCTCGCTGGAATTCGAGCGCATCCTCTCGGCCACCGGGCCCTACGGCGGCCACCTGTTGCGGCCGTCCAGCCG
>CAZYGG010000100.1:0-10886 GCA_964647585.1 uncultured Desulfobacterales bacterium | reverse complement strand
AATAACGGTGCGCACGCGCCATAGATTAGATTTCCTTAAAAGGGGTTTTTCGATATTCGAATTTCGGATTTTCTTTTTGGTATTCTGCACTTTCTTCACATCCCAATCCATAATCGCCGACGCCAACCAGGGAAATAGCCGCTTGGTGCGATTTTCCTCGTGAAATCCGGGGGTGTCCGTATCCGGCGGGCAGAGCACCGATACACCGATGCCGCGCGGTTTCAGTTCGCTGCGCAGGGCCTCGGAAAATCCGATGACTCCAAACTTGGCTGCGGTGTACCCCGCGAATTTTAACGCGCTTTTGTGCGAAAAGAGCTTCGATTTTGATCTTCTTTGCGACTTGGCGTCTTTGCGCGAGATAGGTTCTCGTTTTTTGTTTGATGTACGGCGCACAAGCGCCCTTCAGGGGCCACCCGATGCCCGATCCGGTCGTGACAGGACGAATTGCCGTGAACTTTATGGGTTGTAAAAAAAAACAGATCTGAACATAGTAGGGACACCATATCAGACTCAATCCTTCACACCAAAGTAATAGTTTCCAAGGAGACATTATGGCTGCAGCCGGAGTGAAACTCAAACGCCAGGACAACATTGCCACCGTTACGCTGGACAGGCCCGAACGCCAAAATACCATGAATGCCGCCATGTGGGCCGCATTGGATGGCGTTGCGGCCGAGCTCGAAAATGATTTGCCGGATGTGGTGGTCATCACCGGTGCGGGGAACCGGGCCTTCTGTGCGGGAATGGATGTCAACCCGGACAACCCCCAGGTCAAGGAGGTTATGGAGGGCGTCTTCAACCAGGATAAGGCCCCGGTAGAAAAGTTGATTGGTTTGTTGCGCCGTGTGGTTGACCGCCTGGTCTCCCTGCCGGTACCGCTCATTGCGGCGATCAACGGCAATGCATACGGTGGCGGGGCCGAACTGGCTGCCCGCTGTGATCTGCGCGTGATGGATCCCGGAGCAAAGTTGTGTTTTTCAGAGGTTCGCCTGGGGTTGATACCCGATTGGGGTGGCGGGGTGGCCCTGACCCGGCTGGTGGGGCCGGGACTGGCCGGGGAATTGATCCTTACGGGCCGGAGTATCACAGCTGACCGGGCGCTGCAAATCGGGCTGGTCAACCGGGTCAGCTCGGCAGGCAATGCCCGGGAAGAAGCCCTGAGGATGGCCGGGGATATCGCGGCCAACGGACCGCAGGCCGTGCGCAGTGCCTTGGAAGTTATCCGAAAAACACCGGATATGTCTTACGCCCGGGCCCTGGATCTCGAATTTGAAAACGCGGTGTCCCTGATAGCTGCCGGAGAGTGCGTTCACGGTATCACAGCCTTCATGTCCAGGAAAAAACCGGAGTTTCCAAGACCCCAATAAACAGGGGCATAATTTTAAAACCGGGTTCTTTGGGCCGATCAGAGATATTTGGAGATGCCAAAAAAGTAACCCATAAGTTTGAGAACTGAACATTCAACATCGAACATTGAACGACGGTACGCCTTCGGCGGTCAATTATACAAAAACCGGTTTGAAGCCGGCAGTGCTTATAAATTAGCGAAGCGAAGCTTCAGTCCTTTTTCGATGTTGGACGTTCGATGTTGAATGTTGGATGTTTGTTTTTTGTCCTGATTTAACCTTTGAAGTTTATATGTGTTACTAAATACGCATTTGGCTTTTACTATCCATGTTAAAAACTATCTTCATTATTCTCGCGCTGGCGTATATCGCCTTTCCAAGGGACCTGCTGCCGGACTGGTTTATAGGCCTTGGATGGATAGATGACCTTATCGTGCTTTACCTTCTCTGGCGATTTTTTCTCCGGGGTGTGGGCACAGCGGGCACCGGTGGTCCCCGCGCAGGTGGAGAGGGTGCTGCCCGGGAAGAGCGGCCGGGCCAGTTTCAAAAAAAAAGCCCTTACGATGTCCTCGAAATTAAGCCGGATGCTTCGCAATCTGAAATTCGGCGGGCGTATCGAACCCTCGCAAACAAATACCATCCCGACAAAAGCGCTCACCTGGGACCGGAATTCCAGGCTCTGGCAGAGGAAAAATTCAAAGAGATACAGCAGGCCTATGATGTGTTGACGAGAGGTAACCGCAAATCCTGAACTGCACTTGCCGGCTAAACTTCGGCGATAAGGATGCCCGATTCGGTGGGGCCCTTGAACGGCAGCCGTTCAATATTGCGGCAGCCGGCTTTTTCCAGCATTTCTTCTATCTGGGCCTGTGAATAGGCTTGCCCCGATGGGGTTCCCAGAAGCATGTTCAAAGCGAACAGGGCCGGGAACAGGGGGCCGTTCATGCTGTTTTCCAGGATGAAATCGTGGATCATGATCGTGCCTCCCGGTTCGAGTACGGAAACGGCTTTGCGAATGATTTCCAGGCAGTCTGCGGGCCCCTCCCCGTGGAGGATGTGCGACAGCCACGCGGCATCATAGCGGCCCGGGATTTCATCGGTGAGGTAGCTGCCGGGTTGAAAATCGATCCGGTCGGAAAGGTTGAAGCGTCCAACGGTTTTTTCCATGAACGGCCGGGTCGCGGGCAGGTCGAAAACTGTGGCTTCAAGTTCCGGGTTGGCCATGCAGAAATGGATGGCGTAGGTCCCGGGTCCGCCCCCCAGGTCCAGCAGTCTCTTTTTACCGCCCAGGTCAATATCGTCCGCCACCGTCGGCGCGATGCCCATGGCGATGTTGAACATGCCCATGAGGAAGCTTTCGCGCCGTTCCTCATCCCCGTAAACGGCATCTCCCCGCGTTGGTTTGCCGGTCTTTACGGCCACATCAAGTTGGGCCCAGGACTGCACGAGGTGGTGGTGGTGCATGATCATGTAGCCGATGTATCTTTTAGATGCTTTCGAAAGAAATGTCAGGGCAAGCGGCGTGTTGACGAAGTGTTCGCCTTCTTTTTCCAACAGTTCCATGGCAACCAGGGCGTTGAGGAGCATTGCGACCGCCCGGTTGTCCCCTTCAATAGCGCCGGCAACCTCACCGGCGGTCATTTCCCGCTTCCCCACCGTGGTAAAAAGATCGAGTTTTACCGCTGCATGCAGGGTGCAGGTTTTCCAGTAATAACCGGATATTTCGAAAAGGCTTCCGGGGTTTATTTGGTCGGGGTGCATTTTAATTCCTCCCATCCAGAGGAAAGTCATAACCAATTAAGGTAAATAAATAGTTACAACTATAGATTGTCCGTTTATTTATAATTTGGCCAAGCTTCAGGTGAAAGGAACATGTTTGGGTCAACCGTGCAGGGGGCCATGCCGGCAAGTTTACTCTTTATCAAGCGTTTCTTCGTTATTGGTCTCTTTGGGGGGGTTCCCCTCAAGCTTGAGGCTGCTCCAGGAGCTGATTTTAATCCAGTCTTTGCGGCGGTCTTTGTCTTCAGCGCGGCGCTCTTCGCCGGAACTGTTTCTTCGCTCGGTGCCGCCGTCAACAAAATAATCCAGGTTGTATGCGTTGCGTCGATCCTGGCCGGATCTGCGATCAAAAAAAGCGCGCTTTTTTTTAGATTTGTCGTTTTCCATTTGTCAGCGTCCTCCGGGTAGAGATGGCTGATCCTGCCCCTGGTTGATCCCGGGGCGGATTAGGAAACCTTATACTCACATAATGAGTAATGGCTGTATAATTGTCAAGTTATACCAATTGTCAGATTATAATTCTGTTTGCCAGGGTCATCCGAAAACTGCCTTTTTTCAGAACGTCGACTTTTTCGGGTCATGACAATTGGTATGGATTGAGTTGCCGGGGAGGTGTATCTGTTTCGAGGATTAGATTCAGCGGCCCAACGCCGAGATTGGGCCTTAGACGCAATTTTGAAACAGCTCTAAAGTGTAAACAGGCTGAGTGTCGGGACATAGGTGACCACTACCAGCAGCACCAGCAGGAGGATCAACCAGGGGATCGAGGCCCGATAGAGGCGGGTGACGGGTTTCTCGAATTTCAGGCTGGCAATGAACAGGTTGATGCCCACCGGCGGTGTGGAGTAGCCAATTTCAAGATTAACCAGGAAGATAATGCACAGGTGGATCGGATCGATGCCATAGGTAAGGGCCACCGGCACCATGATGGGCACCACGATGACAATGGCCGAGAAAATATCCATCATGCAGCCGACGACCAGGAGAAAAAGGTTGAGGCCCGCCAGGAAAACATAGCGGTTTTCAGTGAGCGATGTGAGAAATGCCAGAATTTGGTCGGGGATCTGTTCGTCCACGAGATAGCCGGTAAGGCCGAGGGCCGCGCCAAGAATGATGATGATTGCGCCGGAAAGCATGGTGCTTTCAATCACGACTTTAGGTAATTGCCTGAAAACAGACACCTCTTTCAGGATAAAGCATTCCACGATCAAAACATAAATCAGTACCAGGGCGGATACTTCCGCGATGGTTACAAAGCCGCCGTAGACACCCCCGAGGATAATGAGCAGAATCGGCCAGTCCCATATGCCTTCCCAAAAAGTGCGCTTGATCCGGGTAAACGAAACCGGTGTTTTGGGCTTGGTTTCCGCATGCGGCTGGCGCCATTCGTGCCAGACAATATACACGGCCAGGGCAAAGATGATAAACAGTCCGGGGACCAGCGCCGCTTTGAAGATAAGACCGATGTCAACCTGGGCCACGACCCCGTAGAGGATGATGGGCAGGCTCGGGGGAAACAGCAGACCGCGGCTGCCGGAGGTCGTCAGCAGGCCGAGGGTAAATTGTTCGCTGTACCCTTTTTCCAGTAAAATCGGATACAAAATACCGCCCAGGGCCACTATGGTGACGCCGCTGGCGCCGGTCAAGGCCGTAAACAGTGCGCAGGAGCAGAGTGCTGAAATGGCCAGCCCACCGGGCAGCCATCCGGCAATGGCCTGGATGAAATTCATTATTCGCCGTGGTGCGCCCGTCTCGGTGAGCAGGCAGCCGGTGAATGTAAACAGCGGCAATGCCACCAGGACCGGCATGGATGCCAGGCGGTTCATTTCAATAATAATGGTTTGCAGCGCCATGAAATCGAGATCGATGGCATACAGGCAAACCATTGAGATCCCGATAATGACGGTAAACAGGGGGGCTTCCAGCAGGGCGAAACAGATTACGCCGGCAAGGGCCAGTGACAGGGTGCCGCTCATAGGGTCGGCTCTCCTGTAGAGGGTTTTGAATCCGGGGTGCCCGGGTCTATTTGAACCGGTGACAGTACCTGGGTAAAGAACCTGAAAAAGGCGATGGTGAAAAAAACCGGGAACACCACCGCCAGCCAGCCCCGGGTCCCGAAAATGGCCACCTCGTTGGTGACAAATTCCAATGAGCCGTACCCTAAAAGGGCCATGATCACCATACCGAAAACACCACACAACCGCCCGGCAATGGCTTTCAATCGCGGCGGGCAGAACCTGAGCAGCAGTTCGATCTTTATATGGCGATTTTCCCGCAGGGCCAGGGTCGAACCGATCAGGGCCAGCCAGAGGACCAGGGCGGGTCCGATTTCAAGCAGGTGCTGGAAGGACGTATGGAAAACATTCCGGGCGATGATATTGATTGCGATGGAGGCGACCAGGGCAAAAAAGAGGGTGACGGCAAGGGTTTTTTCAGCCGCGGCCAGCCAGGGGTCTATTTTTTTTAGGATATGCATTGCTAAATAAGATTCTAATGCATTTCAATTGGTAAAAAGGGTCCAAGGATAGCGCGTTCGCTTCACTGCGTGCCAAGGGGTCGAGGGTTCAAGTGTTTAAACCCTATTATCCCGTGGCGTTTCAATACTTTCTCAAGTTTTCGCTATCTTTTCTGACACATCCTAATCTGCACTTTAATCCAAGACTTTCTAAGGCTGTTACGTGAACCAGCCGTTGTTTCGGTTCTGTGTCTTTCACTCGGCCCCTTGGCCCCTTGAATCCTTGAACCCTCCTGATGCAATTATGGGACAGGAGACGATTCCAGAATTACTCCCCTCCGGCCCGAAACTCTTTCAGTATGTCATTCACCTGATTAAACAGTTCCCGGGAGTAGAGGGACGGAATGTTTTTTTCATAGGTCTTTGCGGCGTTTTCTTCAAGCAGCGCAACCTGGTCTGCGGTCGGGGTGTCGACCTGGATGCCGGACCCGGTCAATACAGCCATGGCATCTTTGTTCTCCTTGCGGGTCAATTCAACCAGTTTGTCGCAGTACTTCAGAGAAAGCGTTTGCAGAATCTCCTGATTTTCTTTGGAAAGCCGGGAAAACATGCGTTTGCTGATCAACAGGGCCCCGGTGGAATTCACCATGGGATAGTCCAGGATATGCTCAACCCGGGTGGTCCATTGAAAAGCCACGGCGGCCAGCGGCGGCGAGTAAAAACTGTCGATCATGCCGGTTTCCAGCCCGGTATTCACATCCGCAAGGTGCAGCGGATAGGTGCGGATACCGAAGGTTTTCAGGAAGGTTTCGGCAACCGGATCCCCCTTCCAGGCCCACATTTTCACCGACTTGAGGGCCTCGGGTCCTTTCAGGGATTTTTTGGAATAGAAATAGACGAAGCCGGCTTCGGCAAAGCCCAGCAGGACATAGCCTTTTTTTTCGAATTCCGCTGAAAACCGGTCGAACAGTTTGGCTTTCACGTGGTCTACCTCGGCATAGCTTTTAAAAAGCAGCGGTGCTTCGAGAATCCTGATCTGCGGCAGGATGACCCCCATGCCAACCCCGGAAAATCCGGACGCGTGGAGCCGATTGGCCCGCATCTGGCGCAGGACATCCAGTTCGTCGCCCTTGATGCCACCGGGGTAAATCTTGAGTTTGACCGTACCACCCGATTCTTTTTTTAGATCCTTGGCCATTTCCCGGATGGTGTTTGTCCAGGTACTGCCGTCCGGGGTGACCAGGGCGACCTTGATGGTGGTCACCTTGGCGAAGGCCGGTGTAGACCATGCCGCGGCGATGCTGATTACCAATAGGGTTAAACAAAATCGTTTCAGGTTATGCATGTATCTTCCTTTTGTGAAACAAGAGCCCCCGGTTCTATTTCGAACCTGGCCTTTAATAGTTGTGGGAGCGGCATCTTGCCGCGATAGCCCTTTGGAAGAAGCCTCGGTATTCGCGGCCAGATGCCGCACCCACAAAAAATCTGAAACCTGTGTAGCCGTTAGTCGAAAAATTCATCAACCGCCGCAAGATACGCCTTGGCACGAACGGCGGCCACGGTGTTGAGCATGCGCAATTCAGGGGCCTTGTCCTGGCGATCCACCACCCGGCCCAGGGTTTTTAAAAACGCTTCACGGTCACCCGCCTGATAGAGGCAAAACCGGGCGTAATACAGGTCTGCCAGAGAGAGTCTTTCGCCGGAAATTGCACTGACTTCTTTGTAGTGAAGTTTCGCTTTTTCCTGGCTGCCGCCCATCATGGGGCCCCGCGAGCCGTACCAGACCATGAAGAAAAGATGGGCGCCGCCATGGTAGTAAGCCGGGTCCAGTTCAATCACCCGCTGCATGGCCTTGACCGCCAGGTGCGCGCGCGACAGGGCCTGGACGGAATTTTTATTGAGGTTGACATGCGCTCCGAGGTTGAATCCATACCAGAACAGAGCCGGCAATTCCGGCGTCTGGATACCGGTAATACTCTCGGCCGCAAGATCTTTGTCCGCCAATTTTTCGGTGATGCCGGGGTGTTTGAGTTCCAGGGCCGCCAGGGCGTATGCGGCCCCTTTCCGGTAGTAGCGGTCCGTGGTCAACCGGAGTACGGCGGGGTCTTCACCGGCCTCGTCATCATCCTCTGCCAGGACGGCCGCCTCCATCTCGGTTTCCGGAAATGCGAAGGCATAGCTGCCGTAAAGCCGGGCCAGCAGGACATGCATCTTGTAATTGTCCGGCTGATTGGCCAGCATCGCCTCAAGCAATTTGATGTTGCCGGGAAAAGCGCTTTTCAACATCTGCATGTCGTCGTCAGCTTCGAAGGCGGTCATGCCGGTATCAACCATGGTGGCGATTTGATCGACAGCCATGTGTTTGGCCGAACAGCCGCCGACGGCCGCCATCAAAACCAGGGCCGCGATCAGGCGCAGGACAAATTTCAGTTTTGCACCGCAGGACGTCATTCAAAGTTCCTCATTGGCTATACATTTATACAACAAGATCAGATAATAGAAGCGATCTCAAAAGTGGATTTTGGTACAAGGTCAAGGTGAGCGCAAAATTTAAACCGGAGGAATACTCCAGTATTTCGAGGATTTGAATTTTGCGCCCAACACCGAGATTGGGCCAAAAGACTCTTTTGAGATAGCTTCTAACAAAAAGCGTGCAGGTAGATCAACTCAATTTTTGACCGTGGAAGAAAATGGGGGTCACTGTTTGACTCCGGGCCATACGTGTGAAATATTTTAAAAGGTATACGGTAAACTCTATCCGGAGGCGCATCATGAACAAGTGGTTAGGGCTAAAAGGCCTGGCGGTTGGGCTGGGTTTGATTATTCTGGTTATTGTTGTCGCGTTGTTTCTCATTGACGGCATTATCGCAAAGAACGTCGAAAAATACGGCACCCAGGCCGTGGGCGCCCGGGTGGACCTGGCCGAGGCGGATCTGTCTCTGTTTCCCCTGGGCATCACTCTGACCGGGCTGGAAGTCACCAACCCGGACAGCCCCATGGAAAATGCGGTCGCGGTCGCCACCATCAATTTTGCCCTGGATGTCATGCCGCTGCTGGATAAAAATGTGATCATCGACAATATGACCCTGGCACGGGTGCAGTTCAACACGCCGCGCAAAACCTCCGGGGCGGTTCCCGGGCTGACCCCGACCGAGGCGGATAAGGAAAAAGCGCGCGCCGCGAGTGGCTGCGGGGGCGTTGACATGCCGGCCCTCGAACTTTCGGATGTCGGCAGTATCCTGAGCGGTGAGAAACTGGAATCCTTGGACGCAGTAAAAGCGGTAAAAGCGGATATCGCTGCAGAGCAGGCTAAGTGGCAAAAGAAACTCACGGCGCTGCCCGACCAGAAGAAGCTGGAATCCTACAAGGCCCGGGTAGCAAAAATGACGTCGGGGGGCGGTGGGCAGCTGGGCGGGTTTTTGAATGCCGCCGGAGATATCCAGAATATTCAAAAGGAGATTGAGCAGGATCTGAATGCCCTGAAAGATGCGCAAAAAAGCCTGAGCAGTGAGATTGCATCCCTGAACCGGAAGATTGATGCTCTGGCTGCCAATCCCATGGCGGACGTGAATCGGCTGGCCAAAAAATATGGCCTCTCCTCAAAGAGCCTCGGCAACATGAGCCGGGTGTTGATGGGCGATCAGGCGTGCCAGTGGGTGCAAAAAGCGCTGGGGTGGTACAATCGGTTGAAGAAGCCGGGCGCCGGTAAGAAAACACCTGGTGAACAGGAGGACAAAGCGGCGGGGGAGATACCCTTCGTCCTGGTCCGCAATGCCGAAGCCGGCGTGGTGCTGAAGTCCGGGATCGTCAAGGGTGTTTTCAAGGACATCACCACCCGGCCGCAGCAGCTCGGCAAACCCACCACCTTTGAATTGGCCGGACAGAAACTGGACGGCCTCGACTTTATCCAGATCCTGGGCAGCCTGGATCAGTCAAAACCCGACCAGTCCATCAACACGGTACGGGGAATCGTGAAAGGCTACCTGCTGGAAAATTTCAAACTTCCCGCGGATACCGGGGTGCCGATCACCATCAAAAAGGCCCTTGCCGACCTGGAGTTCGATTCCAGCTTGAAAGGTGAGGACCTCGGGGCGCTCCTGACGGCCGCATTGAAAAATACCAGCCTGTCAGTGGATACCTCCGCGCAGTCGAGCCCGGTGGTGAAAGCCATGGGCAGTGTCCT
This sequence comes from uncultured Desulfobacterales bacterium, assembly GCA_964647585.1. Classification (GTDB taxonomy): domain Bacteria; phylum Desulfobacterota; class Desulfobacteria; order Desulfobacterales; family CAJINA01; genus CAJINA01. Next base: position 1,123 of record CAZYGG010000100.1, on the reverse strand, counting down.
GGAAGACCTCTCTGCCCTGACTGCCAATGCCGATGTCAGCGGGACCCTGGAAAACTACACTGTCACGGTGAAGTCGGATGTCGACCGGCTCCTCAAAGCGGCCATGGGTAAGGTGGTGAACCAGCAGACCGCGGCCCTGAAGAAACAGCTCAAGACACAAATTTCGGCCCAGCTGCAGGGCCCGGCCGGGGATGCCAAAGGGGCGCTGGGCGGGTTTGGTGACATCCAGGGTGAGCTGGAGAAGCGGCTGAATATCGGCGGCGGAGTGATGGGGGATTTAAAATTACCTTTTTAGGCAAACGAACATTTTTCGAGTCTGGTTTACGTAGGAGCGGCACCTTGCTGCGCCCACAAGTTATGCGAGTCTTAAAATTAATCCCCTGTTATTTGGACAATAGGCTTGCCTGCGATGTCATCCCGGCGAAGGCCGGGATCCAGGATATTGCTGGATGCCGGATCGAGTCCGGCATGACGGCCAAGCAATAATGGAGAAAACAATGACGAAAAAAGTCCTGGTTTCCATTGCCGACGGAACCGAAGAAATAGAAGCGGTTTGTATTATCGATGTGCTGCGGCGGGCCGGGGCTGAGGTGGTCGTTGCTTCTGTGGCTGAAAAAGAGGTGACTTGTTCCCGGGGAGTCAAGATTGTGGCCGATGTACTCATCGGCGAATGTAAGGCAGTTTCTTTCGATATGATTGCCCTGCCCGGCGGGGTGCCCGGTGCCGAGAACCTGCGTGACTCCGGCGACCTCACTGAACTGCTGAAAAAGCAAGCCGGGGCGGGTGCCTTTTTTGGGGCGATTTGCGCCTCCCCGGCGGTTGTCCTGCAAGCCCACGGACTGCTCGAAAATCGGCAGGCGACCTCTCATCCCGGCTTTGCCGACCAGCTTGAACCCAACGCATCCATCGAATCCCGGGTTGTGGTCGACGGAAACTGCATCACCAGCCGGGGGCCGGGAACCGCGCTGGAATTTGCCCTTAAGCTGGTGGAACTTCTCTATGGTGAGGGAAAAGCCCGGGAGGTCGGTGCACCTATGGTGTTGCCCGAGTAATGCCCGCATCGTAACCGCACCCCCACCCGTGCAAGCCGAACATGGGTAACACTTTAGACCGGAGACATAGG
>CAZYGG010000099.1:0-11065 GCA_964647585.1 uncultured Desulfobacterales bacterium | reverse complement strand
AAACGCTTAAAAAAATACGTAACTCTAAACTTATTTTTCAACAGCCTGCTAAAGATCATAAAGAGTTTCATCCCGATCGGGTGCGGGTCTTTTGGCAGCGCCCGTGCGGCCCTTTTTCGCGGCTGGCGCAAACGGGTCCTCCCCTTCCAGCAGGTCGCCCATCTCAGCTTCAATCTTGTCCGGATCTTCACCGCTTTCCATTCGGCTGAGGGCCTCTTGCATACCCGGCCCCAGTTCCATGCCGGTCATATCGGTCAGCTTGCGTACCAGGTTTGCCGCCTGACGGGGATCATTTTCATCCAGCGTTTCAGCCTGCGACGCAAGCATGCCCATGGCTTTTTCCATGCTGCGCTCGTCGAAGGGCAGGTCCGCCATCCCGTCTTCAGCAACAGCCCTGCCAGTGGTGGCAAAGGCGGACAACTGGCGTGTCAGCCGGACCGTTTTACAGCGCGGGCAAACCGGCTTTTTACGTGTATTGATTGTCCTGGAGAAAAAATTGAAAAGGGTATTGCAGTCCGGGCAATAGAATTCATAAATCGGCATTTTCAGCTCTTTTACGGGTTGGTGCCTTGCAAAAATCGGATGGTCACCCGGGTGGCCGGGCCCTGTCATCAGGCTGACTTGATTGCCTGTTTGTCAGTTTCTTTTTGCTCCTCCGGGGATTGATCCGCCCCAACGGGATGGAGCATCCCGAACCTGTGAGGCTGCTTGTCTTGTTTTTCACCCGAGTGACATTGTCCCTGAAAAACCGCGCCTTCTTGGATCGTTACCGTGGGTGCGACCAGATTGCCGTAGACTTTGCCGGAGGCATGCACTTCTATGTTGGTTTCGGCGGTCATGTTGCCAGTGATTTCACCGCTGATAATTATGTTGGATGCGCTGACTTCAGCTTTTACCCGGCCGGACGGTCCGACTATCAAGGTCCCGTCAACCGTTATGCTGCCCTTGTAGCTGCCGTCGATTCGAATGGTTCCCTGAAAGGTAAGCTGGCCTTCAAATTCCGAATTTGATCCGAGGAAAGCACCAATAGTTGCTACAGTCTTTTTGTTGAGCTTCATCAATATCACCTTTATGTAAATTGAGACACTCTAGTTAGGATATAATAGCTATTCTGTCAATTATTGACTTGATTTTACGGGTCTGGTATGCCCCAAACACCCTCTATGGGGAAGCAGGTTTTATTTTGATGTTTACTAATTATTTGAGAGGATAAAATCAGGGAAAGAACGCTATCAAGCATCAAACCCGACGGGGTTTCCCGGGGCCTCATCGGTGAGGTTGTAAAACGCCTGGAGGCCAGTAACTTTAAAATCAAGGCTATGAAGCAGGTTCATATGACCAAAGCCCAGGCCCAGGGCTTCTATGCCGTTCACTGTGAGAGGCCTTTTTTTGAAAGTCTGACCGATTTTATGTGTTCGGGACCTGCAGTCGTGATGGTACTCGAAGGTGATGATATCATTGCAAAATACCGGGAGCTCATGGGGGCCACCAATTACAAGGATGCTGCCCCGGGTACCATTCGGGCGGATTTTGCGACCGACATAGAGAAAAACGTGGTGCATGGTTCGGACGCACCCGAAACCGCGGCATTTGAAATCGGTTACTTTTTCAACGCATTTGAAATCGTGGGCTGATGACGGAAAAAATAAATCTGGACAACATTGCCATCGTGCTGCAGCAGCCCCGGTATCCTGAGAATATCGGGTCGGCTGCCAGGGCGGTGAGCAACATGGGTATCAGCCGGCTCTATGTCGTGGACCCGGAGAACTACGACCCGGCCCGGGTCAACAAACTGGCCACCCATGCTGCCGCTGCGATTGTCGATAATATCCGGATATTTAAGGATTTGAAGACGGCCCTGACCGAATTCAGTCACGTGGTCGGAACAACCGCCCGGCTGGGAGGGCAGCGCCCCGTTCTCAATTCACCGGAGGTCATGGCGGAAAAACTGGTGCCCCTGTCCCGGGATAACCAGATTGCCGTGTTGTTCGGTCCTGAAGACCGGGGACTCACCAATGCAGACCTGCGTTTGTGTCACCAGCTTGTTCATATCCCCACCGCCGAGTTTTCATCCATAAACCTGGCACAGTCGGTCATGATTCTCAGCTATGAGCTTTTCAAGGCCTCGCTCAAAGAGGTGGCTGAATTCGCCCCCCGGCTGGCCACCCGGCACGAGCTTGATGGTATGTACGACCAGGTCAAAGATATCCTGGTGCGGATTAATTATATTAATCCTGAAAACCCCGACTACTGGATGAATAAAATTCGCCGCTTTCTTACCCGGATGCAGCTACGGGCCCGGGAGGTCAGTATTGTCAGAGGGATATGCCGCCAGATTGACTGGTATGCCGGAAAAAAATACCGCGAGGGTGTCCAGGCTGGGCCGGCGCAAGACCAGGAAAGGGAGAAATTACCATGCGACTAGTCATGTTCGGTGAAAAAGGCCAGGAGAGGCCCGGGTTGCTGCGAGAAGATAATGTCGTGGACCTCACAAAGATCTTTCCCGAGATACCCCCTATCGGGGAAACCTTTTTTGAAGAAGGTTGGCTTGCGAAAATAAAAAGCGTCGATTTGCCCGGTGAGTCTCTGGATGTTCGACTGGCAAGCCCGGTACACCGGCCGTCAAAAATCATTTGCCTGGGAAAGAATTACGCCGAGCATGCCAAGGAGGGCGGTTTTGATAATCCGGCCTCGCCGCTGATTTTCTGTAAAACCCCCAATGCGGTCAGCGGACCCTTTGACGACATCCTGACGCCGCAGAGCAGCGGGCAGGTTGACTGGGAAGTCGAACTGGCCCTGGTGATCGGGCGCCGCGGAAAGGCGATTGACAGTGCCGTCGCCCTGGATTACATCGCCGGATTCATGGTGATGAATGATGTGTCCGGACGGGAGGCTCAGTTCGCGGATTCGCAGTGGTTTCGGGGCAAGGCTTTCGATACCTTCGCGCCCATGGGACCGACCCTGGTTACGGCCGATGAGATAGAGGATCTCGGGAATCTGACACTGACCGCCCGGGTGAATGGTGAGGTCATGCAATCCGGCAATACCCGGGACATGATTTTTGATATCCCGACTATTATCGCAAATATCAGTCAGGATATCACCCTCGTTCCCGGGGACGTTATCTCAACCGGCACCCCGTCCGGGGTCGGTATATTCAGGGATCCGCCGGTTACCTTGCAACCGGGGGATGTCGTGGAATGCAGTATCAGCGAGATCGGGACGATTCGGAATCAGGTTGTTTAGGAAAAGGCCGAAGGCTATCGGGTTTATTTGTCTTCCGGCGGGTCTGGTTCCCGGGCGGATTCCAACCTGGCGCCACCCATTGCCAGGGTCTCTTCATCAGCCTCCCGGCGGATGAAGGTGCGGATTTCCTGTTTGACTACAAAAGCCGGGATCCGGGTTACCAAAAGACCGATCTCCCGGTCGCTTTCCCACCGGATTTTACCATTTATTTCGATGGAACCGCCATTTTCAAAGGTCACTTTTCCCAGGACCTGCTGCTCGAAGGGTTTTTCCACGTGATTCAGAAATTTCAGCCCGGTTTCACAGATATTGAGAACTTCGAACGAATCCTCACCCACTGTCAGAACCGGCCGTTTCTCCGACGGGTAAACCAGGCGGACATAATCTCTTTTTTCGGTGTGGTCGGCGTCCACCTTTTCTGCGGGCGGCCCCGCATCCTTTTTCAGAACCATGGTGTCGGCTGCCTTTCCGGCCGGGTATGCTGATGCCGATATTTTACAGTTATGGGGCAAAACCAATACAAGAGATGACGATTTCGAAAGTATAAGGGGTTTGGGGCGTCGGGGCAAGTGAATTTTAAACCGGCGTCGTGCTACCGCATTGTGAGGAATCAAAAGCGCGTCCAACGCGGAAAAGGGGCGAAAAATATTTGCCGGGACCGTTTTTAGTAGTTTTTGTCGGCGTAGTCCACCCACCCGCCGGCTTCAACCAGGGCGCGGTCAAAAGGTGAGATTAAAAATGGAATCGTTTCGCTCAATTCACCGGCACTGATCCTGAGGGTGGCCTGTTCGAAATCCGTTTCAATAAATGTCTGGCGATCGGCGAAGCGTGAAAAAAGCTGCTCAATGATTTCAGCCCGCAGTTCCACGGCCATCATGCCGCAGTTGAACATATTCTGGCGAAAGATCCGGGCGAAGCACGGGGCGAGAACCAGATTGATATGGTTGACTTCCAGCGCCCAGGGTGCGTGCTCCCGGGAAGATCCGCAGCCAAAGTTTTCCCGGGCAATGATGACAGCCACTTCTTGGGTGCTATGGCCGGGGGTAAACCCTTTGAGTTTCAGATCTTCCAGCAAAAAAGGGGCCAGGGCCTCTTTGGTGTTTTCGGTGAGGTACTTCGCCGGTATGATTTCGTCGGTATTGATGTCCGCCCGGTCCAGAAAGAGGACCTTGCCGCTGAAGTTTTTCATGGTTTTCTCTCCGGGGATTGTTTCTATCCCATATCCCCCAGTTGTCGGGTTAATACCTGGATTCATGAATCAAGGGTCCCAGGGGCCAAGGGTTCAAGGGGTCAAGTGAAATACTTAAAAGCATTCTTAAGCGATAGTCCTCGGTTTTGTATCCGAAGCATAAAGGCCAAAGGATTTAACTGAGACTTTGTGAAAATCACTCGGACCCTTGACCCCTCGAATCCTTGGACCCTTATTTTTTAAACAATGGCGAATTGGTTATTTTTCCTGCAATAGCCGTAGCAGCCGCCGTGGCGGGGCTCATGAGGTGCACGGTCCCGCCTTTGCCCATCCGGCCGTTGAAATTCCGGTTGGTGGTAGCGGCGCACACTTCGCCTTCGGCCAGGACCCCGTTGCTCATGCCCAGGCAGGCCCCGCAAGTGGGATTCGTCACACAAAACCCGGCATCCATGAAAGTCTTGAGAAACCCGGCGGCCATCGCATGCCGGTAAATTTTCGGGGTTGCCGGGGAGACGATACCCCGAACATGAGCGCTGATCCGGTTCCCCTCCAGAACGGCTGCTGCGGCTTGCAGATCTTCTATACGGCCGTTGGTGCAGGAACCAATGTAGACCTGGTCTACCGGCGTGCCTTCCATTTGTGACACGGTTTTGACCTGGTCCGGCTTGAAACCGAAGGTCGTGACCGGTTCAAGTCCGTCTATATTATGTTCGATGATGTCGCTGTATACCGCGTCTTCGTCGGGTGCGAAGCGACTGAAAGCTTCCAGCGCGGCGGCTTTGTCCGGATACGCATCCCTGATAAAGGGCCACAGGTATTCAACCGTTGTCCGGTCGGGACGGCAGATCCCGCAAGTACCGCCCGCCTCGATCGCCATGTTGCAGAGTGTCATCCGGGCGTCCATGGTCATGGCGTCGACCACCGGCCCGGCAAACTCTATGACCCTGTTGGTGGCGCCGCTCACCCCGATTTTTCCGATCAGGGAAAGGATAACATCTTTCGCGTAGACACCCGCGGACAGGGTTCCGGTGATATCGATGCGCAGCGTCTGCGGCGTTTTGAAAGCGCAGACTCCCTTGAGGATGCCGACTTCCAGGTCCGTGGTTCCCACACCGGCGGCAAAGGCCCCGAAGGCCCCGTGGGTGCAGGTGTGTGAATCCCCCATGATAATGGTATACCCGGGTCGGGCAAAGCCCTTTTCCGGAAAAATCGCGTGGCACACGCCGTTACGGCCGATATCGAAAAAGTCGCGAATGCCCTGTCGCCGGGACCAGTCCCGGAGAATTTTGCCTTGCAGGGCCGTTTTGGAATCCTTGGCCGGGGTAACATGATCGATGACAACCTTTATTTTGTCGGGGTCAAACACACGGTCCTTGCCCCGGGCCACCAGATCGTTGATGGCAATGGGGGTGGTGATTTCATGGCAGAAGACCGCATCCAGCTTGATCACCTGAATACCCTCGGCCGGGGCGTCGACCCGGTGGGCGTCAAATATTTTTTCAGCGATGGTTTGGCCCATGATTCTTTTCCTAGTTCATTTAAAGGATTACTTATATTGGTTACCTGAATTTACCTTGCTATCCACGAAGGATTCAAGGGGTCGAGGGTTCAAGGGTTCAAGTGAACTGCAACCGCATTGAACCTGAACTTTTCTTTTCATGTTGAAAGTATTTTTTTGTTGGCACCTTTTGTGGGGGTGTTTTTCACTCGGCCCCTTGGCCCCTTGAATCCTCGGCCCCTGTTTTTCAATCTGTGTCCGTTTTCAGTACGGACAAAAAGGCCGCCTGGGGGATCATGACCTGGCCGACCATTTTCATGCGTTTTTTGCCCTTTTTCTGTTTTTCCAGAAGTTTCCGTTTCCGGGAGATGTCCCCGCCGTAACATTTGGCGGTGACGTCTTTGCGGTAGGCAGAGATGGTTTTGCGGGCAATGATGGTGCCCCCTATGGCGCCCTGGATCGGGATCTTGAACTGCTGCCGGGGGATTTCATCTCTCAGTTTGTCACACGCGTGCCGCGCTCTTTCAACGGCCCTGTCTTTGTGGACCAGCTGGCTGAGAGCATCCACCCGTTCGCTATTGATCAGAATATCCAGTTTCACCAGGTCTGTCTGTCTGAAGTCGATAATGTCATAGTCGAACGAGCCGTATCCCTGGGTGACCGATTTGAGCTTGTCGTAAAAGTCGTATATCACTTCCGGCAGCGGCATTTCAAAAATCATTTCCAGCCGGCTGTTGGTCAGGTACTGGTAGTTTTTGTTGATGCCGCGTCGGTCCAGGCAGAGCTTCATCACCGCCCCCATGTACCTGTCCGGTACAATAATAGCGGCGCGGATAAACGGTTCCAGCGTGTATTCGATGCTGGTGGGATCCGGGTAAAGGGCGGGATTGTCGATAACCAGCTCTGATCCTTCATTGAGCCCGATCCGGTATTGCACCGATGGTGCTGTCAGGATAAGCGAAAGCCCGTACTCCCGTTCGAGCCGCTCCTGAACCACCTCAAGGTGTAAAAGCCCTAAAAATCCGCACCTGAAACCAAATCCCAGGGCCGCGGAGGTGTCCTTTTCGTATATCAGCGAGGCGTCATTGAGTTTCAGCTTTTCAAGCCCCGCCGCCAGATCCTCATAGCCGTCGGAAGCGACCGGATAGATGGATGAAAACACCACCGGCTTGGCCTCCTTGAATCCGGGCATGGGCGCCTCACACCCGTTTTTACGGTGGGTTATGGTGTCACCGCAGCGGGTATCACTGACAGTTTTAATCCCGGCAATCAGGTAGCCGACCTGACCGGCGGAAATCTGTTTTTTCGGTATGCGGGTTATCTGGAAGATGCCCACCTCTTCGACCTTGTATTCGGCCTGGTTGGACATAAACCTGATTTTATCCCCGGGGCGAATGGTCCCGTCAAAAACCCGGAAGTGTACGATTGTGCCACGGAAAGCATCATAATGACTGTCGAAAATGAGAGCCTTCAGCGGTCCGTCCACATCTCCCGCGGGGGGCGGCAGCAGGTCCACGGCGCCTTCCAGAACATCGACAATCCCGAGGCCTTCTTTAGCCGAGGTGAGGATCACAGTGTCGGCATCCAGCCCGAGGTCCTCTTCAATCTGAGATTTTACCCGGTCCACATCTGCGGCCGGCAGGTCAATTTTATTGATAACCGGAATAATTTCAAGGTCATGCTCCAGGGCCAGGTAGAGGTTCGCCAGTGTTTGCGCCTCCACCCCCTGACTGGCGTCAACCAGCAGGAAGGCGCCTTCGCAGGATGCCAGGGCGCGGCTGACTTCATAGGTGAAATCGACATGGCCGGGCGTATCGATCAGGTTAAGCTCGTACGTTTGCCCATTCCGGGCCGTGTATGGCAGGGACACCGTCTGGCTTTTTATGGTGATGCCCCGTTCGCGTTCGATGTCCATGGTATCCAGGATCTGATCCTGGAAATCCCTCTCCGATACCACATCGGTAGCCTGAATCAACCGGTCGGAAAGCGTGGATTTACCATGGTCGATATGCGCGATAATGCTGAAATTTCGTATGGTTTTCATACCTGACTATTTTACCGTTTTCGTAGTGTGGTTTCGCAATGTGCGGTTGACACAGATAGCGAATATGGGTATGTTTGGCCAAATATTATATAAAAATCGCCCTTTTAACAGATTAAATCATTTCCTGCAACCGCGACGTGTAATGAAGATGACTAAAGCTTTAGATCAAGATAGCGGATCGAACAACAAAAATCTGGAAGATCGCGTCCTTATCGTCGACGATGATGATGCCATCCGGCAAACCATGCAGGAGTTCATCCGACGATCCGGCTTTACCACATTCTCGGCCAGCAGTGCCGAGGAGGCCATGGAACTTTTAGCCAAAGAAGAGATCCACGTGGCCGTCACCGATATCATCCTTCCGGGACGCGATGGCCTGGAACTCACCGATTATATCAAAACCGGTTTCGACATCGATGTTATCGTAATGACCGGATACAGCGGCGATTATTCTTATGCAGAGGCAATCAACAAGGGGGCCAGTGACTTCGTCTTCAAGCCGGTCAGGTACGAAGAGCTGCTTTTACGTATCAAAAGGGTTCTCAATGAGAGGCGTCTGACCAAAGAACGCGCCAAGATACTCGGGAAGCTTCAGAACCTGGCTATTACCGACGGGTTGACCAAGTTGTTCAATTCGAGGCACTTCTATAGCCAGCTGGGTGCGGAGGTGGGACGCTCCGCACGGTATAAGCACCCCCTGTCCCTTTTGCTTCTCGATATTGACAATTTCAAGGTCTTCAACGACGCATACGGCCATCTCGAAGGGGACAAGGTCCTGGTGTCCATTGGCCTGAATATTCAGGCTTGCCTCAGGGCGATGGACTCGGCCTATCGTTACGGGGGGGAGGAGTTTACGGTCATTCTCCCGGAAACAAACGGTGAAGAGGCCCGTACCGTGGCGGAACGTATCCGCCAGGCAATCGGATCTGAGCCCCATACCCCGGATGGGGCTGGGGAGGTCGCCGTTACCATCAGTGTCGGGGTAACCGAGTATATCAACGGGGAGGAGGCGTCCGCGTTCGTGCAAAGGGCCGATCAGGCCATGTATACCTCCAAAAAGAAGGGCCGCGACATCGTGACCCTCCAGTATTGATAAATTCGTCTGAAGACGAATTTATCAGTGTTAAGTCTTAAGTGTTAGGACCACAAACTTTTCCAACTACCTGCCGGGCATTTAACTTTCAGCTAAATTTTCGGGTTTCAATCTACATCGCAATCGGTATCGGGATCGAAATCAGGTCTACCCGCCCGGCTGCGCGATAATGTTTACTTTCAAAAACAGGTCCCCGAGACGACCGTCCGGGGCACTTTTTCCAAGACCCCGCAAGCGCAGCTGCGTACCCTGATTGACACCCGCCGGTACCGTAACATTGACCATTCTTTTCTTAAATCCCCTGGGAACATTGATCAATTTGCGGGTGCCGGTAAACGATTCATAGGGCGTGATGGCAATCGTACCGTGCAGGTTCAATTCCGTTCCCGCGGCAACGGGTTTTAAAACCTGCAGCCGGGTGGTCCGTTTTTTCCCGGTAGCCCGGCGCAGTCTGGTTGTCATGCCCGCGGCCGGCAGCCGGTCGAAGACCTTTAGAAATACCATACCGGCAATGAACCCGCCAATGTGGGCCCACCAGGCCACCCCGCCGCTGCCGGCCTGGCTGCCGGCCGCGTTGATGAACTGAAGCACAAACCAGAACCCGAGAAAGAAAAAGGCCGGGATTTCGATGAACCAGGGTATAAACAGGATAGGTATCAGGGTCAGGATTTTAGCGTTCGGGTGGAGTAGAAAATACGCCCCCATCACGCCGGCAATCGCTCCGCTGGCACCGATGGTGGCCACCGTAGAGTGCAGGTTTAACAGCATGTGGCTGAGGCCGGACACCAGGCCGCACAGCAGGTAGAAGACCAGATAGCGGATAGATCCCAGGTGGTCTTCAACATTATCGCCGAATATATACAGCGACCACATATTGCCCAGCAGGTGCCAGAACCCGCCGTGGAGAAACATGAAGGAAAGAAAGGCAAACAATTGCTGGGGCAGGGTATAATAGGCCGCAATGCGGTCGACCGTGTATCGGGCCGGGACCAGACCATAAAGGTGGAGAAAACGGTTCAGTTCGGGCCCCTGAGCCATTTCCAGAAGATAAACCACCACATTGATCCCGATAAGGGCCAGGGTAACAACCGGATAGTTTTGCGAAGGTGCGGTATCGCGAACAGGTATCATTGATTCACTACGCTATAGATAAAATTGCTGTGATAATTGTAGCGTCTATTTCCAACAAGGTATGCCCAGGCAGGCAAGGAATCAAGGGGCCAAGGGGTCGCGGGGTACGGGAAAACCCAACCTTTCCACTAAGCTGCCGGTGCTTCTCCCGCTTTTATACGCATGCTGATGTCCACAGACCTTGCCTGGTGGGTAAGCGCGCCGACCGAAATAATATCCACGCCGGTTTGGGCCAGGGCCGGGAGCGTTTCCAGGCTGACATTTCCGGATATTTCCACTATTGCGCGCTGGTTGATTTTTGCCACGGCCTCCCCGATTTGGTCAAGGTCCATGTTGTCCAGCATGATAATGTCCGCCCCGGCGTGCAGCGCTTCGGCCACCTCATCCTGGGTGCCGACTTCAACTTCGATTTTGACCAGGTGCGAGGTGTTGGCCCGGACGCGGGTTACGGCGGTGGTGATGCTGCCGCAGGCGGCAATGTGGTTGTCTTTTATCAATACGCCGTCGTAAAGTCCCATGCGGTGATTCGCGGCGCCGCCTACCCGGACCGCATATTTTTCAAGCACCCGCCACCCGGGTGTGGTTTTGCGGGTATCCACCAGTCGGACCGGATAATCGCTGACGGCGGCCACATACGGTTTGACATGGGTGGCAATCCCGGATAACCGCTGCAGAAAATTCAGGGCGGTCCGTTCGCCGCGCAGCAATGACCCCAGGCGGCCGGCCAGAGTCATGATCCGGCTGCCGGATGGCAGTTCATCCCCATCAGTGCAGGGGGTGTCGACAGCAAGGTCTGGGTCGATACATTCAAAAACCTGCCGGGCTACATCCAGACCGGCCAGGACCAGGGGTTGCTTGGCTATG
>CAZYGG010000098.1:0-11124 GCA_964647585.1 uncultured Desulfobacterales bacterium | reverse complement strand
AACTGTCCTGTTAACTGCTGCTTTTGTCATTTTCCTCGGCCAGGACAGCCTTGCGGCTTAAACGAATTTTGCCGTCGCGGTTGATTTCAAGAACCTTGACCCGTACCTTGTCGCCCTCGCTGAGGATATCCGTCACTTTGGATACCCGCTCCGGGGCCAGTTGGGAGATGTGTACCAGGCCGTCGGTCCCGGGCATAATCTGAACAAAGGCGCCAAAGTCCATGATCTTGACCACGGTACCGTCGTAGATGGCCCCGATTTCAGGCTCGGCGGTGATATCGTTGATCATTTTCTTGGCCGCATCCCCCTCTTCCTTGTTGACCGCGGCAATCTTAACGGCACCGCTGTCGTCAACTTCGAGTCGGGTATTGGTTTCGGACTGAATTGCCCGGATCACTTTACCGCCGGGGCCGATGATGTCCCTGATCTTATCCGGGTTAATCATAATGGTTGTAATGGCCGGGGCATTCGGGGAGATTGCATCGCGTGGCGATTCAAGGGCTTCGAGCATTTTGCCGAGGATATGGATCCGGCCGGTTCGGGCCTGTTCCAGGGCTTTTTCCATGATGTCCTTGGAGAGCTCGTGGATCTTAATGTCCATCTGGAGGGCGGTTATACCGTCCTTGGTCCCGGTAACCTTGAAGTCCATGTCCCCGGTGTGGTCTTCGTCTCCCAGAATGTCGGAAAGAACCACGACGTTGTCGCCGTCCTTGACCAGGCCCATGGCAATGCCGGCAACCGGTTCCTTGATGGGAACCCCGCCGTCCATCATGGCCAGTATGCCCGAGCAGACGGTTCCCATGGAGGAGGAGCCGTTGGATTCCAGGACTTCGGATACGATCCGAATCGTGTAGTCAAAGTCTTCCTTGTCAGGCAGAACCGGTTTGATGGCCCGTAGCGACAGGCCGCCGTGCCCGATATCTCGCCGGCTGGGTCCGCCCATACGCTTGACTTCGCCCACAGAATAGGGCGGGAAATTATAGTGCAGCATAAACGCACGGTTTTCCTCGCCATTGAGGGTTTCAATACGCTGCTCATCCTGGCCGGAGCCCAGGGTCATGATCCCGAGGACCTGGGTTTCACCGCGGGTGAACAGCGCGCTGCCGTGCGGCCGCGGGAGGACGCCCACTTCACAGGTGATCGGCCGGATCTCATCAAAGGCCCGGTTATCGATCCGGCGGCCTTCGTCCAGGATCAGGTTGCGGCAGGTTGATTTCTGGAGGTCGGAAAGGATTTCGTAAACCTCTTTGCGCCGGTCCGCATAGTCCTCACCGAGGCCTTCAAAGATCTGGGCCTTTACTTTTCTAAGGGCGGCGTAACGTTCCATTTTATCCGGAATTAAAACCCCCTCGCGAATGGGTGTGGCGGCTTTGCCATCCACCAGCTGAACCAGGTCGGCATCCTTTTCCGGTGGTATGAACTCACGTTTTTCCTTACCGCAGGCTTCTTTCAGCTCAACCTGCATGTCGATAATGGGCTGCATGGCCTGGTGCCCGAAAAAGATCGCGTCCAGCATGTCTTTTTCGCTGGCTTTTTCGCTGCCGCCTTCTACCATGACCACACCGGTCCGGGATCCTGCCACAATGATGTTGATATCACAGTTTTCCAGTTCCGGAATTGTCGGGTTTACAACAAATTCGCCGTCAATGCGACCGACCCGCACGCATGCGATGGGGCCGGCAAACGGAATATCTGATATTTCCAGGGCGGCCGATGCCCCGATCATGGCCAGTGAATCCGCATCGTTTTCCCGGTCCATGGAAAGGACCGTGGCAATGACCTGGGTTTCAAATTGATAACCCTTGGGAAACAGTGGGCGGATGGGACGGTCGATCAGGCGGGCGGTCAGGGTTTCTTTTTCACTGGGGCGACCGATTTCACGGCGGAAATAGTTGCCGGGAATCCGTCCGGCCGCATAGCCTTTTTCCTGATATTCGACAGTCAGGGGTAGAAAACCCATGTCGCGTTCTTCGTTTGCCGAAACGACCGAAACGAGGACCATTGTTTCGCCGTAGCGCACAACAACAGAACCCGATGCCTGCTTGGCAATTTTACCGGTCTCAATACTCAGGGGTTTGCCCCCGATGTCTGCTTCTAATAGTTTTTGCATATTTTTCTCCAATTCATATCGCCATGTCCGGGCAGCAACCCGTGAGACCGTTGAAAGATACCCACTTTTGATGCATTTGCGTTCTGGTCAGGATCTTCGGTAATCAAGTGTGGAATCTCGCAATCAAGTGCGAAATCTCGCAATCAAGTGCTGTATCCCGCCCGCGGGGAGTGACGCCAAAGTGGACATGTTTCAAAGGTCTCAACCTGTTACCGGTTATTGTAAGCAACCGCTTGCAACCCCGTCAGGGGTACCGGTTTTTGCTGCAATACCACGCTTTCCAGGCTGATCAGAGACCCGGGGGCAGTTTTGGCGGGGCGGCCGCGTTTGTCAGACGGAACCTAACAACAGGCCTGTTCCCCGCAATCCTGCTACCATCGGGCCGGTGCTTCCAGGAGTCTGGCGATGGTTAGTTATTGCGGTCTACCTGCGCAGACCGAGGGTTTCTATGATCGTACGGTACCGATTGACGTCTTTGCTTTTCACGTAGTTGAGCAGCCGGCGCCGCTTGCCCACGAGCATCAGCAGGCCCCGCCGCGAGTGGTGGTCCTTAACGTGAACTTTCAGGTGCTCAGTCAGATATGAAATCCGGTGTGTTAAAAGACCGACCTGTACTTCCGGGGATCCGGTGTCACTATCGTGCAGCTTGAACTTTTCAATCAGTTTCTGTTTATCTTCGGATGTGAAAACCAATTTCTTTTTGCCTCCTAATTTATATTTATCAACCACATCAATTTTAGACTATAACCTTATCCGGTATTAACCACAATACCGAAATGGACCAGCCGGCTTGGCGATACCCCGGCTTCCCCCGGTGGCGCCGGGAGCGGGAATCAGAACAAGCCAGGCACTTAAAACGTTTCATGACAGTTAATGGTTAAAAACACAACTATATTTCAGCCGTTGGCCCTCTTCCGGGTACGACATGACCGCCAGCAGGCGGCCGTTTTTATTAAGGACCTTGAAAACCGTCGATGGCTCAAGGCCAGGACAATCCGCAAGGTCAGATCGGTCCACCCACTGACCGTGCCCGATTCGGCTAGCCAGCTCAAGGCCAACTGTCACCGCCGGCATTCCCCGCAGGGCGTCCACCATGGAAATCAGTTGGCCGTCAAGCGTATCAGTGGCGGCCGATTGTACCAGGTCGTCCAGGGTGACGGCTTCCGCGATGGCAAAACCGCTGCTTTCCAACCGCTGCAGTGATTTCAGGTGCCCACCGCATCCAAGCTGCCGGCCCATGTCCGCGCACAGGGTCCGGATGTAGGTCCCGGCCGAGCAGGTTACCTCGAAGTTGACAAACGGAATCGCGATTTCCAGGATCGTCAACTGCTCGATCGTGATTTCGCGGGGCGGCTTCTGGACCGGATGACCTTTACGGGCCAGGCGGTACAGGGGCGTTCCCTTGTGTTTCAGAGCCGAGTACGCCGGGGGTACCTGCTCAAGAGTGCCCGTAAACCGGCCGGCTACCCGCCGGATCTCTTCAGTGGTTACCGTGGCCGCATCCTTTTCAGACAAGATCTGCCCCGTCGGATCCTGGGTGTCGGTTTCAATGCCCAGGTGCAGGGTCCCCCGGTATTTTTTCCGGTCATGCAGAAAAAAGCTGGCCAGCCGGGTTGCCTGGTTCAGGCAGCAGACCAGCACGCCGGTGGCAAATGGGTCCAGGGTTCCGGCATGGCCTGCCTTCTTAGCTTTGCAGAGCCGTTTAACCTCAGCCAGCACCCTGGCGGAGGTGGTACCGGCCGGTTTGTCGACAATGATCACGCCGTTTGTATCGGACCGCATAATCTACAGTTTCTCTGCCAGGCGCATGATCTTCGCCCGAATTTCCTCGATCGGCGAATCGATATTGAAGCCCGCAGCCACTTTGTGTCCGCCTCCGCCGAAAGTTGCCGCAATTTCAGCCACATCGACAGCCCCATTTGACCTTAGACTGACATGGTACCGGGGTGAGTCAGCCTCAGCCCGTCTGCCATTTTCTATCTCCTGCAGCAGGACTGCCAGTTTCACATCCTCAATCCGCCGGGCATAATTGATCAGACCGTCAATATCTTCGGGATGGGTCCCGGTTTCTACCAGCATATTTCTGGTCAGCGTCATGATGGAGACCTTGCCGCCGGCGACCAGTTCGATTGAGTCCAGGGCCAGGTTCAACAACTTGATGCGACCCAGTGAATAGGTGCCGTAGACGTTCTGGGCCACCTTATACGGATCCATTCCGATGGCCACCATCTCTTCACAGATGGCGAAAGCGTTGCGATTGGTATTCGAAAATCGAAACGAGCCCGTATCCGTTAAAATGCCGGTGTAAATAGCAGCCGCCATGCCTGGGGTAATCTCGACCCCGAGCTTTTTGATGAGCCGGTAAAGGATTTCAGCCGTGGCACAGGCCTCGGTATCCACGATTGCCAGATCACCGAACCCGGTATTGGTCACATGGTGATCGATGTTGATGACCGTTTCTATCTTTTCAATTTCCGACATTGCCGGGCCAACCCGCTCAAAATCCCCGCAATCGAGAATGACGGCTGTGTCGAAATCTTTAACCGGGTCATACCTCCCGGTTATCTTATCCGTGGCCGTTAAAAATCTATATACAGCCGGTATCGGGCTGGCACAGTGCAGCGAGACTTGCTTTCCAAGGGCCTCCAGCGCCAGCCCCATGGTAATCAGGCTGCCGATGGCGTCACCGTCCGGATTAATATGCGTGGCCACTAAAAGACGGCGGCTATTTTTCAGATGACTGACTATCGACTTCATCTTTTTTATTCAATGATTTTAAGAGGTTGTCTATCTTGGCCCCGTAATCAAAGGATTCGTCATAATAAAATTTCAGATCGGGCATATACCGCAGGCCCAGTTCGCGGGCCAGGGTTCGTTTCATAAATCCGCTGGCACTGTTGAAACCGGCCAGGGCGTCGTCCCGGGCCCTTTTCCTGTCGGGGAGCGTGTAATAAATTTTCGCCAGTTTCAGATCCGGCGACATTTGCACTTCGGAAATGGTCGTGTCTGTCAGCCGTGGGTCACGGATACGCTTATGCAGCAGTTCTGAGAGTGCTCTTTGAACCTGACCCCCGACCCGATCGGCCCTGCTGAACGGTTTCATATATGTATAATCTCCATTTCTGTATCCACGATTTCCGCAATGCCCATATCGTCCACCATGTTGAAAACCTTATCGATCTTCGAATTGATCATGGGTGTTGAATTCCCGACCAGCGCGAATCCGATTTCGGCTCGCTGGTGAATATCGTTTGCCCCGGTTTCCGCTGCAGACAAATTGAAATGGCTGCGCATTTTCCCGATTACCGACTTGACGATCTTGCGTTTGCTTTTCAAAGAACGACATTCGTGCAGCCGGAATGTTATCATACCAACACCTACAACCATGGCCTGTCTCCGTATATCCCGGAATGTTCTTCGGGGCCGGGTACCGGCTTGGGAAGTCCCCTGCCTGAATTTACAGGGTTGGCTTGACCTCCTCAAGGTAGTAACATTCGATCACATCACCGACCTTGACGTCATTGTAATTTTCAATGCCGATACCGCATTCGTAACCGTTTTGAACCTCTTTGGCGTCATCCTTGAAGCGTTTGAGCGACGAGTTGCGGCCCTCGTACAGGATGACCCCTTCTCTGAGAAGCCGCATCATCTGTTTGCGCTCAATTTTGCCGTCGGTCACATAGCTGCCGGCAATAGCACCCACCTTGGGTACGTGGAACACCTGGCGGACTTCGGCCCGGCCCAGGACATGTTCCTCATAGGTGGATTCCATCATGCCCAGGATGGCACCTTCTATCTCTTTAATGACATTGTAAATGATGTTGTAAAAGCGCATGTCCACCTGTTCTTCGGTGGCCAGGGATTGAACTTTCGTATTGGGCCGCACGTTGAACCCTATGATGATGGCATCGGAAACGGCCGCCAGCGACACGTCTGATTCCGTGATTGTACCGGTGGCAGCGTGGACAATATTGATTTTAACCTCATCGTTGGACAGATTAACCAGTGACTCCGTCAAGGCTTCGATGGAACCATGCACATCGGCCTTGAGAATCAGGTTCAGGTCTTTGACCTCGCCTTCCTGCATCTTCTCAAACAGGCTGTCGAGACTCATCCGACTTGATTTGGCCAATTCCTTTGACCGCTGTTTCTGGCTCCGGTGCAGGCTGACCTGTTTGGCGGCCTTTTCATCTTTCACGGCAATGAATTCGTCGCCGGCATTGGGCACACCGGACAGGCCGATGATTTCTACCGGCATGGATGGCCCGGCACTATTCATCGTCTGACCACTGTCATTGATCATGCTTCGTATCTTTCCATGCTGGATACCGCAAACAACAGGATCGCCGGTATGCAGAGTCCCCTGTTGCACCAGGACGGTGGCGACTGCGCCTCTACCGGTATCCAACTTAGCTTCTACCACGTGGCCGGTGGCCAATTTCTCCGGGTTGGCCTTCAGTTCCAGCATCTCAGCCTGTAGCAGGACCATGTCCAGCAGGCTCTCTATCCCGGTTTGTTCTTTGGCCGACACCTGGACAAAGATGGTGTCCCCCCCCCAATCTTCGGGGTTCAGTCCGTTTTCTGATAATTCGCGCATAACCCGCTCCGGGTCGGCGCCGGCCTTGTCCATCTTGTTGACAGCCACGATAATGGGAACTTCCGCAGCTTTAGAGTGATTGATGGCTTCAATGGTCTGGGGCATGACGCCGTCATCCGCGGCAACCACCAAAATGACCAGGTCGGTGACCTTGGCGCCGCGTGAGCGCATGGCCGTGAAGGCTTCGTGGCCGGGGGTGTCGAGAAAAGCAATTTGTCCCTTATCCGTGGCGACGCTATAGGCGCCGATATGCTGGGTGATACCGCCGGCTTCATCGTCCGTGATGCTGGATTTCCGAATAACGTCCAGTAGAGAGGTTTTACCATGGTCGACATGCCCCATAATGGTAACAACCGGTGCGCGTTCAACCAGAGTTTTGGGATCATCCAGCTCAACCTTCAACAGTGATTCTTCTTCAAAGGCGA
Organism: uncultured Desulfobacterales bacterium; assembly: GCA_964647585.1. Lineage (GTDB taxonomy): Bacteria > Desulfobacterota > Desulfobacteria > Desulfobacterales > CAJINA01 > CAJINA01. The sequence goes on along the minus strand of CAZYGG010000098.1, from coordinate 3,992 downwards.
TTCGTTCCACTTCATATTCAAATTCCGCGGCCACCAGGGTCGCAGTGTCAAAATCAATGGTCTGATTGACCGTAGCCATAACGCCGAGACCCATCAACTTTGCAATCATCTCGTTGGCCTTGATGCCCATGCGTTTGGCCAGTTCAGACAGCATGATACTGTCGTCGATCTTGATGCGGCGCTTGATAGCCTTGGCGGTGGTGATCTGGGTTTTCTGCCCGGCGAAGGCCGGTTTGCCTTTTACCTTTCTCCGACCCCGATGGCCACGCCCGGACTTGGAATAGAGGGCTGCGCCTTCGACAATTTCCCTTTTCCGAAAGGAAATTTTTCTTTTCTTGAAAGGCTTTTTATCCTTCCGGTCCTCTGTGCCGCGTTTTCCCCTGCGGGCCCCTGTTGTCGGCTCTGCCCCTGTCGGTCCCGCGTCCAGGCGCTTTTTCCCGGTGCGCGCGACTTTTTCCCGGCGTTTTTCGGTCACTTCCGGTGCCGGGCCAAGCTTGATAATTTTAGCTGCAGCTTCTTTCTTTGCCCGTTTTTTGGCGGGCGCGGCTTTTTTCTTGGCAGTCTTTTTCGGTTTTTCCGCGGCAACGCTCTCGGCCGGTTCATCCTCTGCAATTTTTTCCGTATCTGTTTTGACTTCTTCGGATTCGGCCACCGGGGCCTCATCGGGTGGAGCAACAACCGTGGCTGCCGTTTTAGCCTTTTTCTTCTTCGGTGCGGCCGGCTTTTCGGGCTCGGCGGGTTGGGCTGTTTCTTCAGCCGGCGCCTCAGCGTCTACAGCTTCATCCGGGGCGGCGTCTGCGGCGCCATCCTCCGGCTTTTCAGGTTCGGCTTCAACCGGTTTGGCCTTGACTACTTTTTTGCGTCTGCGAATAACAGTCGGTTTAACCCGGGTTTCTTCAATCTGACCCTGGTCGCTGGCTTTGCCATGCAGATTATCTTTTACGTTGGCAACAGCTTCCTCATCGAGGGAGCTCATATGGGACCCGACAGGGATATCCATCTCCTTTAATTTCTCAAGGAGGTCCTTATTGGTCATATTAAGGTCCCTGGCAAGTTCATATACTCTGGTGGTCTTAGCCATCCATCTCCTCCAAGCTCAAGTTTTGAGGGGCTGAAATTAGAAGCTATCTCAAAAAAGTCTTTTGGCCCAATCTCGGCGTTGGGCGCTAAATTCAAATCCTCGAAATACGGGAGTATTCCTCCGGTTTGAATGTAGCACCCGCCGCACCTTGAACTAAAATCCGCTTTTTGAGATGGCTTCTATTACAGTGTTGCCCCTGATATGCTCCGGTTTCAATTGGGTTTAACCGGCAGCACTATTTTTCGGCCTCGGGCGCATCGCTTTCAGTCTCTTCGCCGGCTTTTTCCGGCAGGGCCGTCTCTTTTAATTCATCCTCAATCGGTTCACTTTCTGTTTGCGTTTCCTGCTCGGTATCCGGTGCCGGTTCGGTTTCGTTTTCTTCATCAACTTCGGCCGGTTCATCCTGCTCCCGGGCGGCTGCCTCAGCTTCCGCAGCGGCTTTTTCAGCTTCGGCTGCGAGCCTTTCAGCTTCTGCGGCCAGATACTCTTTCGCGGCCGCGACCAGGGTGGCGGCCTGGGCCTCATCGTCTATGCCATCGATTTGCAGCAGCTCTTCCACGGGTGCGCCCGCCAGAACCTCAGCGGATTGAACGCCTTTTTCAACTAATCCGCCGGCCAGGTCGCCATCGATTCCGGGCAGGGCCTCAAGGGATTTGTAACCAGCCTCCAGGGCGGCCTTTTCAGCCTCTGCGGCGGCTTTTTCAGCTTCGGCCGCAGCCTTTTTAGCTTCCTCGGCGGCTTTTTCAGCTTCCAGTGCGATCCTTTTGGCTTCTTCGACCAGATACTTTTCCGCCTCTTCAACCAGGGCGGTGGCCTGCTTTTCATCCTCTATTCCGTTGATTTGCAGCAATTCATCCATGGGCGCCCGGGACAGAATTTCAGCCGAGTGAACCCCTCTTTCAAACAGAACGCTGGCCAGACCGGTATCCACGCCGGGCAGCGCTTCAAGCGACTTGTACCCGTCTTCCATGGCCTGGTTGTATTTCTCCTCGCTGAGAACATCCAGGTGCCACTCGGTGAGCTTGGACGCCAGTCGGACGTTTTGTCCCCGTTTTCCAATGGCAATCGAGAGGAATTCATCCGGAACGATGACTTCCATCGTACGATTTTCCTCGTCAATGATTACCCGGGCGATTTCAGCCGGGGCCAGCGCGTTACAGACAAATTTAGCCGGGTCGACGTGCCAGGTGATAATGTCAATTTTTTCACCGCGCAGTTCCTGGACCACGTTCTGTACCCGGCTGCCTTTCATGCCCACGCAGGCACCCACCGGATCAATATCGCTGTCGTTGGAGGCCACGGCAATTTTGGCGCGCACGCCGGCTTCCCGGACGGCACCCATAATCGTAACGATACCTTCGCTGATTTCCGGGACTTCCGTCCTGAAAAGGTGGACCAGAAATTCGCTGTGGGTGCGGGACAGAATAATCTGGGGTCCCCGGGATTCATAGAGAACATCCATGATGTAGGCCCGGATGCGGTCACCCCGCCGGTAGGATTCCCGGGGCACCTGTTCTCTGACCGGTAAAATCGCTTCGGTGTTTCCGAGGTTGACAATAATATCCCGGCGGTCGATCCGTTGCACGATTCCGTTGATAATTTCGCCTTTTCGATCGATGTAGTTTGAAAAAACAACATCCCGCTCGGCATCTTTCATTTTCTGGATGATCACTTGCTTGGCTGACTGGGCGGCAATCCGGCCGAAGGTGGCGGTATCCATTTTGGTGCCCAGACTGTCGCCGACTTCGCAATCGGGGTCAAGCTTCACCCCCTGCTTAAGCGTAATCTGTATGTCGGGTTCGGTAATATCCGCCTCACCGGCCACGACCTCCATGAACTGAAACACTTCTATTTCGCCGGTCTCTTCATTGTACTGGACTTCGATGTCGATCTCGTTGCCGTATTTTTTTCGGGCTGCAGATTTGAGGGCCTCTTCAAGCGCCTGTATCAGGACGTTGCGGTCAATCCCCTTGTCTCTGCTAATTTGTTCCACGACTCTTTTTATATCAGTGATCAACATGTGTTTTCTCCGTTGTTCAAAACCTGCTCTATTGCCAGGCTGATTCCGGCTGGCTATCCGGTCAGCCGGGTTCTGGCTATCTGTGAAAAATCGAAAGAAACGGCGCCTTTGTCAGTCTCGATCTGTACCGTTTCGTCGGTTGCTGCGATCAGGGTGCCTTTAAATTTTTTCTGGCCGTTAACCGGCGCGTGCAACCGGATACGAACCGGTTGTCCCGCAAACCGATGATAATCAGACGGTTTGACCAGGGGACGATTGATGCCGGGCGATGAAACCTCAAGATTATAAGGCCCGATATCATCCATGCTTACATCCAGCAAATCCGTAACCTGGCGACTGATATGCGTGCAGTCTTCCATGGTCACGCCGCCTTCAATCCGATCTATATACAGGCGCAGGATTCTACCGGCCGGTTCCCGTCGGTATTCGACGAGGACCAGATCCAGACCTGCGGCTGTGCAAACCGGCTCTACAAGGGCGGTGGCTGCCTTTTCTATCTTTTCAGGCGGTCTTGCAGTTTTTTTCAAAACAGGGGCCGCTCCCTGACCGCGCTTCGGTTTTTTTCTTTTTGCTTTCAACTGTGTCACCGCTCGATTCATGGGGGCTGGCGACAGTTAATGGCTGCCGGGGCCCCGCTCATAAAACAAAAAACGGGCAAAACAGCCCGTTTTTTTTTCATTCTGGTAGTTCTTTTGCTGGTCGCTTGTTTGTATCAGTTCATCAAGTTAACCATCCGGTGTTAGCTCCACGCCGCAAGAGGTCAAAAGACCTACCCATGAAAAAAAACCTTTCATCGCTGAAAGGGCTGACAAATCTGGAGCGGGCAACGAGACTCGAACTCGCGACACCAAGCTTGGGAAGCTTGTACTCTACCAACTGAGCTATGCCCGC
>CAZYGG010000097.1:0-11226 GCA_964647585.1 uncultured Desulfobacterales bacterium | reverse complement strand
CGTTTCCCGCTCCATTTTTTTTTGAGGCCTCAGAGAAATTGCCGCTGGCAAATCCCTGAGTTTCCTCGGCGGCATAGCCAAGTGGTAAGGCAGCGGCCTGCAAAGCCGTTATTCATCAGTTCGAATCTGATTGCCGCCTCCACAAAATATAAAAAGGGGTTGCAAGCATTTTGCAACCCCTTTTTATTTTGGCAGAATTGATTATTCCAACCCTATTTTCAACCTCCATGTACAAAAATATGAATAACAGCTGAATCATACCGGAATCATTTCTTGAAACGAACGCCCTAAACAAAATGATATAAAAGATATACAGTTTTTCTTCTGTATTTTTGGGAGTTTCACGTATAATATATAAAAATTCAACGGTACGAGAATCTGAATAATTTCCATTGTAAACTTGGAGCTTATGCTGATGGCCATAAAACCAACCTATGAAGAGCTGGAAAATAGGATTCGGGAATTAGAGCAAAAAAAATCTGAACAGAAGCAGGCTGAGGATTCTTTAAGGGAAAACGAGGAAATTTTACGGATGTTCGTAAAGAACACGCCGGCAGCCGTTGCCATGTGTGACCGGCAAATGAGATACATGGCCTGCAGTGATCGCTGGGCGCATGATTATGGCCTGGATGATGCTGACCTGATCGGTATGTGTCACTACGATGTGTTTCCGGATTTGCCAAGCCACTGGAAAGAAAAGCATAAGAGATGTTTTTCAGGTGATGTTATTATAAACGAAGAAGAGCCTTTTCCAAGGGCTGATGGATCCATGGACTGGGTTCGAAGAAATCTTCACCCCTGGCTCAGTAAGTCCGGCCAGATCGGCGGCCTCATCATGTTTACAGAAGTCATCACCGAGCGTAAAAATATTGAGGAAGCTCAGAGAATAAGCGAGAACAGATACAGAACCCTTACTGAAATATTACCTATCGGTATATTTGAGACAGATGAACATGGACAGATTACTATTGCCAACCAATCAGCATTTCAAATGACAGGTTATAGTCAAAGTGACTTCGATAAAGGTATCAATATCACTGATGTTATTGCATCCCAAGATCACGATAAAGCCATAGAGTTGCACAACAAAGTCGTACAGGGTGTATCACATGGCAATGGCTCTGAATACATGATAAAGCGAAAAGATGGCAGCACTTATCACAGCTATATAAACGCAAGGCAGGCCAGCAAAAGTATTTCACAAGGTTTGATAGGCTATATCTTTGACCTGACCAGCCTGAAAAAGGCAGAAGCGGCCCTAAAAGAGAGCGAACAGAAATTTCGTGCGCTGGTTGAGCAATCTCCCCTCGGGATATCTCTGATCGGAGTAGATGGTCAATACAAATACATTAACCCCCACTTTCAAGATATGTTTGGCTACACGCTTGATGATTGCCCGACGGGAGAAGACTGGTTTAGAATTGCATATCCGGATCCGACCTACCGTCAGAATGTGAAGGCGGCCTGGAGCAATGATTTGCAGCAAACCGAGACTGGACAATCTCGGCCCCGGGTGTTTTCAGTTACCTGTAAGGGCGGATCACTAAAGGAGATCCTTTTTAAGCCGGTAACCATGGAAAATAGGGACCAGTTCATAGTCTATGAGGACATTACCGAGAGGTCCAGAATGGAACGCCGGATTCAACAGACCCAAAAATTTGAAGCAATCGGAACACTCGCGGGCGGTATTGCCCATGATTTCAATAATCTGTTGATGGGCATCCAGGGCCGGGCCTCACTCATATCGACAGGCCTTGAGCTCTCACACCCTCATCGAGAACATACCCGAGCCATTGAGGATTATATAAGAAGCGCCACAGACTTGACGAAACAGCTTTTAGGGTTCGCCCGTGGTGGGAAATATGAAGTAAGGCCTATAGATACAAATGAGTTAGTGCGCAGCAGTTCAGATATGTTTGGCCGGACAAAGAAAGAAATCCGGGTCCACACCAGTTTCCAGGACCCACCACCTGTGATTGCTGTTGACCGAAATCAAATCGAACAGGTCCTTTTGAATTTGTATATCAACGCCTGGCAGGCCATGCCCGGCAGCGGTGACCTCTATTTGGAAACTCAAATTGCTACTCTTGACGAGGCATACTGCCAACCCTATCAGGTAACTCCGGGGCATTATGCAAAGATATCGGTAACGGATACAGGTGCCGGTATGGACTCAGTCACAAGGCAGCAAATATTTGACCCATTTTTTACGACTAAAGAAAAAGGCCGTGGGACGGGTCTGGGATTGGCTTCAGCATATGGCATCATCAAGAACCACAACGGCATTATCGTGGCTTACAGCGAAGTCGGCCGCGGAACCACATTCAACATCTATTTGCCCTTGTCAGACCAGGAAGCCTTTCGGGAAGACCCTACCGAAGAAGGGCTGATCAGAGGAACGGAAACCATACTTCTTGTTGATGATGAAGAAATGATTCTTGAGGTTGCGCAGGAGATGCTGGAAGAATTAGGTTACCGTGTTTTGGCCACACTCAGTGGAGAGAAAGCCATTGAGATGGTAAAACAAAAAGACAATGGTATTGATATGGTAATCCTCGACCTCATTATGCCGGGTATGGATGGCGGACACGTGTTTGATAGTATCAGGGAGATCATGCCCCAAATGCCAGTTCTGCTATCAAGTGGCTATGCAATCAATGGGCAGGCCGACGAGATCATGCAGAGGGGGTGCAACGGTTTTATCCAGAAACCCTTCAATATAGCCGGGCTCTCTGCAAAAATCAGACAAGTCCGGGATGGCGCAAGAAATCGTAATTAGCGAAATTGTATTTATTCGCATGATTTCGATGAGAATAGACGAACTGCGACTATTAAGTCCTCGTCTACATGGTTAAGCAAAAAGCATGGATTAACGGATATAGTCCCCACTCTTTTATGTCAAAAAGATAAGGCTGCTGCTATAAAAATTTCACAAATATTGGATTGGACAATAGCCGGCCTGCTCCCGCCGCCCGGGCTTCGATGCGATAGAAAGTCTTTTCGCCCGGCTGGTAGTAAACATCCTGGAATTGAATCTTTGCCGGCAGCGCGGTCTTAAGTGTTCTAATCAGCTTGCCCGCGTGAATCAGGCGAATTGCAACCTTTTTGGATTCCGGGATTTTCAAGGAAAGCGCAACCCGGATACGGACGGCCTGGCGGGCCTGGATTTCCTGCCCGGAAACCGCTTTCGCCTCGCATCCAGCGGCACAGAGGGAAAATTCATCCAGGATCAGGCGCTGGGGGTAGGGCCCTTGGACAGCATACATGCGACCGGTACGCATGGCCTCCAGCACTTCCGCCTTTGTTTCTTCACGGACCAGAAAAACAGTGGGAAAATCCCCTAACTTCTGGCCCGCGCCCCCATCCTTGTGAAAATCTGCCGTGGCAATCCCCCAGACCGGTTTGGCCCGCCGACCCCGACAGTATGCCTGCAGGACCCGATCCCATTCATGGCCCGGTCTGGTAACCGTGATGTTGTCACCGTAAATCGCGGCAAAGCCGGTATAGTTGCGGGCCTGCGTCAGTACTTCCGGATAGGGCGGTGTGTTCAGGTGAATCGGTCCGTACGGCCGGACGCCGGACCGGGTTTCAGGGTAATTCCAGAAGGTCAGCCCGCCTTTTTGACCGACATGATCGATGAAATGCTGATAAGGCGCAATGCCCTGGTTGCCCATGTAGGGGGTGTAGGGTGAACTGCGCAGGGGCGCAGTGTTCAAGATGGCCAGCAGTGAAAAAACGACTATGACAGCGGCCGCAATCCGGGTGAGCCCTTTGTCCGTCAGCAGATACAACCCTATGAAAAGTGAGCCAAAAAAGAAAAGTACCCCCGGCAACGCCCGTTTCAGATAGCGAGTGGAAAACCCGTTGTGGATAACCGGCAGGTTTTCATAATCTTCGGGATTTTCCAGCCCGATGGTCAAGATCCGTTTCTCATGATCATGGGCTGTCAGGTCGTTATTGAAATAGGATCCGGTCCAGTAATAGTAGGGTACGGATTCGGAGCCGGGAACCAGAATAAGATCTTTGAATTTGAGTCGGGCCTGGTTAACCGCCTCGATATAGGCTGCGGCGCCGCTCTTGTTGATGGAGTTGAGCTCCATGCGCCGTCGCAGGACGTTCTGAAACGGCGGCAGCCCGTAGGCCATGGCCAGCCGGTCATGATCATTCACAAAGAGAGCCTCAAACCCCCTGGCACGGGTCAGTTCCGCCAATGCCGCCACGCTCAGAGCACCATCGCTGTGAGTGGTTCGGGTGTCTATCAGGCCGGCCACCTGGATATAGTTAGCTGCTCCGGCGGAGGAAACAACGCAGGTGAGCAACAGCAGGCTGATTAGAACTTTTTTTACAGACATGCACGTTTCCTTGAATAGAAGCTATCTCATCAGCAACGGGCATAACATCTGAACATTTTTTAAGTGGCCGGTTTGTGCGCCGGGGGCGACGGCTCTGGTTGCAGTCCCTTGCTGGAGTAGTACACCGCGCGGCTGAAAATGAATTTTGCATGGATGTGGCGTTCTCCGCTGACCCAGGTGCACTGCTGGACACCCATGAAAGGTTTAGCCCCGTAAGGCTCGCCAAGTATGTCGATAACCGCATCGTAGGCCATGCCGAATTTCAGTTTTTCATAATTCTCTAGCGTCACCGTACCCGGCTGCGGCGCACAGGCGGCCAGGAGCGCTGCGCCCACCAGGATGAACAGCGCCAGACGAATCTTTGCAATCAATCTTTTCATCGTTTTCCTCCATTCAGGTCTTTCGGATATCATAAAGTTTAACTAGTGCCCATCCATAAATCCAAGATTCCAGGATGGAGCTATTGGCTGTTAGCGGTTAGCAATTAGGTCATGGCCTGTATTTTAACTGCTTTATCTAAAACCTAATGGCTAAAAGCTAACACCTTCCATCCAAGATTTCCAATCATGGATGGACACTGCATCATTTGTAATCATACCCGGTGACACCATTCCAGTCATCCGGGGGCGGTGTTTCTAAAAAGGCCTCTGTTTGTTTTATAAACAGCTGGCTGGGTTTATCGGCCGGATTGATTTCAAGCGCTTTCCGAAAGTTTTGTAAAGCCTGCGACCAGTTTTGTTGACTATAGTGTAACAGGCCCGATTCATAATGGACCGCCAGGTTTTTTAATGTCGGGTCACAACTTTCCCGGGGGGCCATCAACTCATAAATGGACACGGGTGTGTCTTTGCCGATGACCTTGACCGTATCCAGCTTGCGCAGTTGAAAACGATCCTGGATCTGCCCGGCCGTATATTCACTGACGATGATATGGGTGCCGTAGACTTTATTCAGCGATTCCAACCGTGAGGCCAGGTTGACCGAATCACCGATAACAGTATAGTCCCTGAACTCCTTGGAACCCAGGTTGCCAACAATGGCCCGGCCGGTATTCAGACCGATGCCGATATCCAGCCCGGCGGCCCCGGGGATCTCTTTTTTACGCAGTTCAGCGATAGCTGCCAGCATGGACAGCGCGCAGTCGGCGGCTTCGCCCGGATGATCCGCTATCTCCAGGGGTGCCCCGAAAAAAGCCATAATCGCGTCTCCGATAAGCTTGTCGAGGGTGCCCTGACGCTTGAGAACCAGGGGAATCATCACATCAAAATAGGCATTGAGCAGGCGCCCGGTGCGGGCCGCGCCCAGCTTTTCCGACAGGGAGGTAAAACTGCGCAGATCCGAAAACAGCACGGTTATGTCACAGTCGCGGCCCTCCAGACGATCCGACAGGTCATCTCTCAATAGCTCCCGGACTACATCCGGGGCCAGGTATTTCCCAAACAGGTCGGTTATCATCAGCGATTTTTTCCGCTGGACACTTTTCTGTAAGGCCGCCCCCATCACAAATTGAAGCCCCCATACCGCCAATAGCGGGGCGACATCCATCCAGACAAGTCGGCTGACAAACAGATGGTGACCGATACCGGAAAAAGCAATAAGCCCTGCCAGCAGGATCGCGGTGGACCCGAGAACCCCGGTAACGGGCAGGTAAAAGACGGCCCCGGCCAGACCGGCCAGCAATGTCCAGGTCAATATTTCCCGGCGGGATCGTTTGGAAATGAACGCGCCGGATAAAATTGTTTCAGCGGCCCAGGCATGGCAGGATATGCCCAGGTCTTTGTCTCCGAGAACCCCCTTTTCGATACTTCCGAATTTAGTGGCCAGCGTATCCGGCGGACGCATGAAGCGGGTATGGGGCGTGCTGAAAAAATCCTTTTCAAAAACAAGACTGCTCCCGATTAATACCACTTTATCCCGTACCAGGGCCGGGTCCAACCGGTTGTTGACCGCATCTGAAAAGGATATGCCGGAAAAAGCGGCGTAATTGCCGCCGAAGTTGATCAGCAGTTCGGGATAGGGCAGGGTGAGTATTTTTTCGTTGCCGGAACCAAGTGTAAACGAGTCGGTTTTTGAAAAATCCGGTATGAATTCAATGTCATAAAAAACTCGAGCCAGTTCAAGTGAAAAGGACGGAATCAGCTCCAGGTTGCCGTCCGGCAAGCGGCGGGCGTGAAAAAAGCGAACTCTTCTCAGGATGTCATCCTCATCCAGGGGCACATCAATAAAACCGTCGCCGATCATGGCTTCCTGAAACCGGCGCAGGGCTATTATTTCTTTACCGTGGGAAGAAGATATCCGGGCCAGGACAACATTGCCGCTGGCTGCGATGGCTGCAGCGAGAAGCTGATCGTCTTGCGGATCAGGGGAGGGTGAGGAAAAAATGAGATCAATGCCGATGACCGCAGCACCCGCTTCACTGAGATGTTCAATGGCCTGCGCCAGGTGCCGGCGCGACCAGCTGCCCTGCTGCCGTTTAAGCTCAACGGAACTTTTCTGGTCCATCAGAACCAGGGCAATTTTACCGGAAGGCTCGCGGGCGCCCCGCCATTTGAAATGCAGGTCGTACAGAAAATTGTCCGCCCGCTGGAGAAATCCGTAGTAGTAACCCCCGGCCACGACGGCCGTTACCAGGCTTACACAACAAACCGTTAAAATAAGTTGTAGGAGAAAAAGACGTTTCATTGGGAAAGCGGCTTTTCTTAAATAGGGTCAAAATTAGAAGGCAAACAAAACATTACAATGCATGGGCAACTAAACTTGAAATAAGAAGCACGAAATTCGAAAAAAATTTAAAATTCAAATGACAAAATGACAAAAACAAACGCTATCGGTTGTATTTACTGGTTTGGTTTGATTTTTTCGGTCATTGGAAATTGCCTTTTTGTTTCGAAATTCGATATTCGGATTTCGGATTTTCGGTACTTCAAAACGCCATATATGAAACTTATGGGACGCGACAATAGGCACTACCTGGCCGACAGATACCGGGGCAGCAGTCCTTCAACCCCCCCCGACCGGACTGGATACAATGACGATTACCCGACAGTTCTTCAGTATCTGGCTGGCGGAGTCCTCGTCCTGCAAGGCCATGGCGTCATTTTGGGAAATGACCAGGTTGGTTTTAGAGAGTCCCTGGAGCCCCTCTACTTTTTTAACGATAAAGCGTCTTCTCTTTTTCCTGAGTTTCCCTTCCTGGGCAATCGCCGGGCATGGATTTAATAAGAGGTCGGCAAGCTCCGCCAGGCGACTGCCTGGAAAGTGCCGGGATTGAAGATGCCGCAGGTCTTCGGCGGATTCCACATAACTGACCATCGGCCGCTTCTCAAGGGCCGCCGGGTTTATGGATCCAATCTCATAGACGGTATTCCCGGCCGTGGCAGCGATTTTAGGAAAGAGCGCCGGTTGGACCCGGGCAAGCCCCGGCAGCTCGCGCGCATCGAGCACCAGCCAGGGTGCGTCTTCGCTTTCCGCAATGGGACCGGCAGGGGCTGTTGGCATCTGGAACCCGTCCGTACCCGGTTTCATCTGCTTCAATATCTGCATATTGAGGCCGGATATGCCGGTCAGATGGGTTTTACGGGTGACCTCGTAGTAGGGCCGCGCAGGATCCTCCACGAAGCGGGTCTCATGCTCGACGAACCGTAAAAAAGCTTTCAGGCGCAGGACGAAGTTGCCGTCCCCGAGTTCGCCCAGTTTCCGCCTGTCGTCCAGATTGACGCCTGCGGCGAGTTTGAGAATATTGCCTGCGGCGATGACCTGGGCGGCCCGCATGGCCATGGGAATGGAGTTGGCGTTCTGGTCCAGGTAGGCCCGGCCGGTTCCGTAAATGATGCCCTTGTCCCAGTCGATCTGCCCGGTGGCGAATTGCTGGATGAACGCTGAAAATACCCGATCTTCATCACTGTTTACCACGGCGGGCGCCAGGATTAAGCCCGCCGTAATGACAAAAATTGATAGAAATCGCGAAAGCTGGAAACCGGTTTTAATCGTCATTAGCATGGCCGCCTCTTTGTATACTTCAGATTGAAAAGTGGACTGGAAACTTTTTCTAAATCAAGATTTTGGTTTAGAAATAGCCCCTGAATGTGAGTCTTATCTTGATACCACACTATCAAGTATAGACCAAACATTTTTCATCTTTGACAACTATCTGTAATTACGATATATTAATGTTTACAATGACGTATGACAGATTCAGAAAAACAAGCTGTTTGGCCGCACTTCTGCTGCTGACGGCGGGTATTTGCCAGCTGGCGGCGTCGGAGGTCAGAGCCCCGGTATTTGCCGGGCGGTTTTATCCGGCCGCCCGGTCCGATCTGGAGCGGATGATTACAAAACTGGTCGCCGACGCCGCGCAAACTGACCCGGCCGGGACAGCCCGTTTGAACTTGAAGGCACTGATCATCCCGCATGCCGGGTATATTTACTCCGGTTTTACCGCTGCCCACTCTGCCCGCTGCCTGGCCGGTCGCCGTTTTTCAAAGGTGATCGTCATGGGCCCGGATCATCGGGTCGGCATCCGTACCGCCGCCATCAGCGCGGTGGCCGCCTACGACACGCCCCTGGGCAGAATCGGCCTGCACCAAGATTCGAAAAGGCTCCGGGAACATTCGGCCCTGTTTGGTTACAGTCCCCTTTCAGACCGTACCGAGCACAGCCTGGAAGTGGTGCTTCCTTTTCTGCAATACAGCCTGGGCGATTTTCAGATGGTGCCGGTGGTTGTCGGCGGGGCGGATCCGTTGAAAATTGCAGCCGCCCTTAAAACGGTCCTGGATGCCGACACACTTCTGGTGGCAAGCTCTGATCTTTCCCACTTTCTGCCTTACAACCAGGCCGTCGACTGGGACCGGGCCACCATAGAGTTGATCAAAAACCTGGAACCTGAAAAACTGATGTCAAGGAAAAACAGCGCCTGCGGAAGAGCGCCGGTCGCGGTGATCCTGCATCTGGCCAAACAGCGGAGCTGGCAGCCGGTCTTGCTCAATTATACCAACAGCGGCGACACCGCCGGCGACCGGAACAGGGTGGTGGGTTACGCGGCGGTGGCGTTTTACGAAATCAGTCAAACCAGGGGGGATAACCCGATGGAAAACTGGTACCAAAAAGAACACGGCAGCGTCCTTCTGGATCACGCCCGCAGGACGATAACGGAAAAACTCGGCCGGGAATTTGACGGAAAGGCCGCGGCGTTGCTGGAAGAAAAGCTACAGGAAGGGTGCTTCGACACAAAAACCGGTACCTTTGTAACCCTCACCCTGAACGGACAACTCCGGGGCTGCATCGGCAATATGAGTTCAACGGTTAATTTGCGTGACGGTGTGCGCCAGAATGCCATCAGTGCCGCGTTTCATGATCCCCGTTTCGGCCCGCTGACGCCGGCCGAGCTGGAAGAGGTCCATATCGAGATCAGCATTCTCACCGATCCCCAGCCGCTTGCCCATGACGGCGGGGACGATCTTATCCGGAAACTGCGCCCGAACATTGACGGTGTCATCATCAGCAAAGGGCTTAACCGGGCCACTTTCCTGCCGCAAGTCTGGAAACAGCTGCCGCGGCCCAACGATTTTCTCGATCACCTTTGCACGAAAGCCGGACTTCCCGCAAATACCTGGCAGTCCGAAACTCTCGATGTGCAAACCTATCAGGTAATCAGCTTTGAAGAGGAACCCTGAAAAAGACCTGTCCGGTCTGATTGTCGCCACCGGAATATCTTCGGTTGTTTCCCAGCTTCTGATTATTCGGGAATACCTCACCCAGTTCCAGGGCAACGAGTACGTCATTGCCCTGATTTTCTTTGCCTGGCTGCTGCTGGGCGGTTGCGGCACTGTTCTTGCGGGTCTGATCACACCCCGATATTTTAAAGCGGATACCGGCAGACTGGCGGGGCTCTCTTTGCTGGCCGCGGCCCTGCCGGTGATTACCCTGATGACCATCCGGCTGATGCGCGATGCTGTTTTTACCCACGGCGCCTCGGCCGGTTTCTACAAGACCTTTGGATTTATCTTTATCACCCTGGGGCCCTACGGGTTCCTGGTGGGATTCATCCTGCCCTATAGCCTGGCTGTCCTGCGATCGTATGATCCCGGCTATTCCGCCACGAAAGTCTATATGTTTGACAATATCGGGGATTGCGCCGGCGGGGCCCTGTTTTCATTTGTATTGCTCGTTCTGGTCAGCCCGCTCCAGGCCGTGATGCTGGCCTCCGGCCTTCTGATCCTGGCCGCCGGCAACCTCCTGCGGTCTGCCGGCCGGCTGACGCCAAAAACAATTGCCGCAGCCGGGGCAACCGTGTTCGTTCTGACGGCCGGTCTCTTCGGGGAAATCCCTTCCCTTAAGCCGCCCGGTGGCCGCCTGGCATGGTACCAGGAATCCAGGTATGGCCGGATCACCGTTGTTCAGGACAGGGAACAGGCCACCATTTTTACGGATGGCGTGCCGTTGACCAGCAACCTGGATGTCGCAGCCGCGGAAGCCGCGGTTCACTATCCCATGTCACAAACCAGGCATCCCGGTACGGTCCTGATCGTTTCGGCCGGCGGCGGCATGCTCAGGGAACTGGAAAAACATCGACCGACCGCCGTCGACTACGTGGAATTGAACCCTGACATCGCCGCGACCCAGTTTCGGTTTAACCTGCTCAAGAAAATAGGCAACCTGCGGATCGTCAGCGAGGACGGCCGGGCCTACCTGGCGGACACGTCCAGGAGATACGACGCGATCATTATCAACATTTCAGACCCGGAGACCTTTCAGGCCAATCGCTATTACACCACGGCCTTCTACCGACTGGCCAGGGCACGCTTGAACCCCCGGGGCATTCTGGGTTTTTCCATTACCGGCTACGCCAACTACCTCAGCGAACCGAAGCTGCGGT
>CAZYGG010000096.1:0-11404 GCA_964647585.1 uncultured Desulfobacterales bacterium | reverse complement strand
CCGGTCCAGACGCCAAACGAGACAGACGCCGTTTCCGGGCTGCCGAATTCAACGGCCAGATCCGGCATCAGGATGATGTCCCGGTTCCCGGCACCGGGCCAGGCCGGCCGTTTTTCGGCCTGAAACACCCGGTATCCGCCCGGTTTGCGTTTGGCGCTTTTATACCCGTCTAACGACTTGATAATGTCATTGAAAACTTTCACGCAGGGTTTCCATTGGCCGCAATTAAGGCCGCCCCCAGGGCACCGTTTATCTGGGGATCAATGCCCTCCAGTTGTTTTAACCCGACCCCGAGTCCCTGGGCCAGGGCATCGAACACACCGATATTTTTGGCAACCCCGCCGGTCATGATCACATCTTCTTCAATGAGCAGGCTGCGGACCTGGGCGGCCACCCGTTTGCCCAGCGAACAGTGCAGTGCATTTAAAATATCCGCCACCTCCTTTTCCTCGTTTATCAATGACACCACTTCGGTTTCTGCAAAAATTACGCATTGATTGGAGATGCAGATCTCTTCCTGATAGGCTTGCCCAATGGCCCCCATCTCATCGAGCTCAACCTGCAGGGCCCCGGCCATGATCTCCAGAAAGCGGCCGGTCCCGGCCGCACATTTGTCGTTATAGGAATAACGCATGACCCGGCCGTTCTCGTCGAGTTTGATGGCCTTTGAATCCTGCCCGCCGATATCCACAATCGTTCTGGCCGTGGGAATGTTCCAGAAGGCCCCTCTGGCGTGGCAGACGATTTCAGATTCACAGGTGTGGGCAAAGGGAATCTGCTGCTGCCCGTAGCCGGTTCCTATGATTTTGTGGATATTCTCCAGGCACAGCCCGGCCTGTGACAGGGCGATATCCATGACACTTTTGGCAGAGTCAACCGGATCCAGCCTGGCTGAGATCACCGCAGTTGTAAGGATTGTATTGTTTTCCAGGATCACGGCTTTTGCGGTTCTGGAGCCCACATCACAACCTGCTGTCAGCATGTATCTCCTCCGATTGTTATTACTGGATACCGGATCAAGTCCGGTATGACGGTTTACACATAATTAAACCGATTGTCATGCATGCGTTCCGTTATCCTGTCACTCTGAGCGGAGCGAAGAGTTCCCTGCAATTTAAGGCATAGGCTTCCATGCGAGGGATTCTTCGTCGTTTCACTCCTCAGAATGACAGGATAGATCAATCGGAACATATTTTTAGCAATCGCTATCGTAAAACTTTTTCAAGCTATATTCTGTTGTGAGATGAAAGGGGCGGCACATGTTGAATGCCGGGATAATGATTGCGGGCGGAGTATTGTTGATCGGACTGCTCATGGCAGAGAAAAATGAGAGCCTGAAGGGTAAGCTCATGACCAAACCGCTGGCCTCAATCGGCTTTATCGTTCTGGCCGTGATCCAGCCACACCCGGCCCCAAGCTATTATTACTGGCTCCTGGCGGGCCTTATCTTTTGTCTCGGCGGGGATGTCTTTCTCGCATTGCCCCAGAAGCCCATGTTCCTGGTAGGGTTGATATCCTTCCTTTTAGGGCATGTGCTCTACGTTTTCGGGTTTCTATCCCTTGTGCCTGCCAGTGCCTGGGCGCAGGTCAGCACCCTGGTTATCATCGGTATCAGCGCGGCCGTCTTTATCTGGCTTAAACCCCATCTCGGGTCCATGCTGGGCCCGGTGGTCGTTTATATACTGGTCATTTCCCTGATGCTCATCGGGGCATTGGCAGTTTTCAACAGTGAAGGGATTGCGGCGCGCGGACGTCTGCTGGTGGTAACCGGCGCAATTTTATTCTATTTGTCCGATCTGTTTGTAGCCCGGAATCGCTTTGTAAAAAAGGAGTACCTGAACAGGCTGGTCGGCCTGCCCCTTTACTACACGGGGCAGTACCTGCTGGCGCTATCAGTGAACCTCGGGTGAGATGTCCCAGGAAGCCATTTCAAGGATGGATTTTGGTTCAAGATCAAGGCGGACGCGAATATCAAACCCGAGGAATACAGCAAGTATTTCGAGGATTTGGTATGAGCGTCCAACGCCGAGATTGGGCCAAAAGACTTTTTTGAAATGGCTTCTATTTTTTTAGCCTGACTTGTACGGCATTCGCGTGGGCGTCTAACCCCTCGATATTTGCCAGTCGGATAATGTCAGCCGCATCTTTTTGAAACGCTTTGCGGCTGTATTGAATCAGGCTGGTTTTTTTAATGAACGTCTCCACGGACAGCGCCGATGAAAAGCGGGCTGTTCCGGCTGTGGGCAGGACGTGGTTCGGCCCGGCGATATAGTCACCGACCGGTTCCGGGGTATACGCCCCCACAAAGATGGCTCCCGCGTTTTTTAAATTTCCAACCACCTCAAAAGGCTCTTTTACAATCAGCTCGAGATGCTCGGGAGCAAACTCATTGGCGATATCTACGGCTGACCGGATATCCGGAACCACGATAATGGTGCCGAAACGTTTAATGGACGCCTGGGCGATATCTTTCCGGGTCAGTTGCGACAGCTGCTGTTTCACCTGGCTTGCGGTTGCTTTGGCGATCTCCGGCGACGGGGTCAAAAGGACCGCGGAAGCCATAACATCGTGTTCGGCCTGGCTGAGCATATCTGCGGCCAGGTGCGTGGGTTCAGCGGTTTCATCGGCAATGATCAAAATTTCACTGGGCCCGGCAATCATGTCGATTCCCACCGTGCCGGAGACGATTTTCTTGGCCAGGGTGACGTACATATTACCCGGGCCTACAATCACATCCGCCCGGGGTACGCTCTGGGTACCGTAAGCCAGGGCGCCTATGGCCCAGGCGCTGCCGATTTTAAAGACAGAGTTGATGCCAACCTTCTTTGCGGCCACCAGCAGATGGGGGTCTATGGACCCGTCTTTCTTGGACGGCGTCACCATGACGATTTCCTTAACGCCGGCAATCCGGGCCGGCAGAGCCCCCATCAGTACCGAGGATACCAGGGGTGTGGTGCCGCCCTTGGCGCCGGGCACATAGACGCCGGCCACCTCCACGGGGTGGACGATCTGGCCCAGCAGGGTACCTTCGCGCCGGGTGTCCATCCAGGATTTGGGGAGCTGCTGTCTATGGAAAGATTCTATCTGACGGATGGCCTTGTTGAGCGAACGCACAAACGGCCGGTCAACCTGTTTCAAGGCGGCGGCCATTTCCGCATCGGTTGCTTTCAGGGCCTTGGCGGATATTCTAGGCGCGTCAAACTGGCGGGCATACTTGACCACCGCCGTATCACCGTTTTGCCGGACATCTTCCAGGATGCGGGTGACTGCCAGCAGGTCCTTTTTCTTGAATCCCAGGTCGCGCCCGGCAATCTGCTGCACACGGCGGCGCGCTTCTTTGGAAGGGTAGTTGTAGATTTTCATCGCGGCTGTCCTTTAGGCGCTGTTAAGGTTCGATTATTATTAGAAGCCATCTCAGAAAAGTCTTTTGGCCCAATCTCGGCGTTGGGCGCTTACATCAAATCCTCAAAATACCCGATGTATTCCTCCGGTTTGATATTCGCGTCCGCCTTGATCTTGAACCAAAATCCGTTTCTGAGATGGCTTCTATGAATGGCTTTAAAACCACATCTTAGCACACACTATTAAGGTTCAGGCCGCTATTTGTCAACGGGAAGGGGCCGGAGATTCAATTTTTGGCTGCCTACCAAAGGGCTTGCGGACGGCGGTATTAGAAATAGATGCTGTAAAATATTCGGGTTGACAAGTTTCGGCGAATCTGAAAAAAATGAATCTTCGTTCATTTAATAGGAGAAGATTTACCAATCAAGCAACACAGCAAGCATGGAGATTTCTACAATGAAAGCCAATCGTATTTTCAATTTTAATGCTGGCCCGGCCGCCTTGCCGCTGCCCGTTTTGGAGGAAATCCAGGAATCCTTTCTTGATTTTGCAGGATCCGGCATGTCGGTCACGGAAGTCAGCCACCGCTCCAAGTGGTTCGATGAGGTCATCAATGACGCCGTGGAACGGACCAAGCGGCTGCTCGGTCTCGGGGACAAGTTCGAGGTTCTTTTTATCCAGGGCGGTGCCAGCCTGCAGTTTTGCATGATTCCCATGAACTTTATTGGTAAAGGCGGCACGGCCGATTACGTCAACACGGGGACCTGGTCCACCAAGGCCATCAAGGAAGCCGAAATACAGGGTTTTGACACAAAAGTGGTGGCTTCGTCCGAGGACCGGAATTTTGCCTATATCCCCAAGGATATCCAGTTTACCCCGGATGCCGCCTATGTGCATATTACTTCCAACAACACAATTAAGGGCACCCAGTGGGCCTCTTTTCCGGATACCGCCGGCGTGCCGATTGTCAGTGATATGTCTTCCGATATCATGAGCCGCCCCCTCGATGTTGACCGCTTTGGAATGATATACGCAGGGGCCCAGAAAAATATCGGGCCGGCCGGTGTTTGCATGGCGCTTATTCGCAAAGACATGCTGGATCGGGTCCCGGATACCATTCCGACCATGCTCCGGTATACGACGTTTGCGGCCAAGAATTCCATGTTTAACACGCCGCCGTGTTTTGCCATCTATACCGTTCAACTTATCATGAAATGGCTCGAGGAGACGGTGGGCGGGCTTGACAAGATGGAGGCGCACAATGTTGCCAAAGCCAACCGGCTCTATTCTCTTTTTGATGAAAGTGGTTTTTACAATGGAACCGCCGATAAGGACAGCCGCAGTTTGATGAATGTAACCTTCCGGTTGCCCAGCGAGGAACTGGAGCAGCAGTTTGTGGCCGCGGCTCTGGAAGAGGGCCTGGGCGGTCTGAAAGGGCATCGCAGTGTGGGCGGGTGCCGGGCATCCATCTACAACGCCACCACCATGGAGGGGATTGACGCCCTGATTGGATTTATGAAGGAATTCGAGCGTAAAAACGGTTAGACCGCAAGCCTCTACCGTAAAATACAGACACCTGCCGGCGGCTGTGCCGCGGCAGGTGTTTCTGTTTGAGTATGGAAAATCCACGCCTCTGAACGGAGACTAAGTGACATTCTGGTCAATGACGTAGAGACAAACCTCCCGGGCACCCTGCTGAGTGTAACCGGATTTTTCGGTGAGATTCTTGATCAGGTAGCGGACGTCATTTTTAATTTTTTTATCATAGGCTTTGAATTTATCAGTTTCATAATCCTTGATGGCGCGCCTGAAATTTTCATTTTTGAGCAGTGGGTCCAGGACTTTCTCCTTGAGATTGAATACATACCGCTCGTAAAGGTCAGTGTACAAAGTTGCCTCGGTAATCGGCTTTCCCTCGACCATAATTTCCTGGGTCAGGGTCGTGGTTGTGTACTCTTTTTGCACATTCTGGCGGAAGGCAAGTTGCTTGGTCTTGTCGGCCGCGGGATCTAAAAGCTTAGTTTCAATACTCTCGAGAAAGGTCTCGGTAATTTCAAGTTTCTCACCGGTGTACCCGCAGTTTTCTACAGCCCCGATCTCAAAGTTGGTTGCAAACATGTAATTCTGGATGTCCCGGGATATCTTTTCTTCATTATAATAGTAAAGCGCACCCTTGACCTCCTGCAAGACCGTGAAGTTGTACATGCGTAAAAGTGAATCCAGAAGACCTTCCGGGATGGGATTTTCGTATTCCGCATTTATCTTTTCAAAAAACTGGCACAGGGACGCCATGTTGATCAGCTTTTCCTCTTTGGCGTAAGCGGAGTAAAAATCATTGAAGATCTTGATAGAATCTCGCCCTGAAAATCCCTTTTCGCCTTCGGTTTCAGATTCGCCGATGATATTTTTGCGTCGTTTGAAAGTCATGTTTTTACGATCTTCTTCGCTGAGCCAGGGTGGGATATGACCCGTATAGATTTCCATTTTCAGTAACTGGAGGTTTTCATCGCAGAATTTGCGGTAACTATTGGGCTCCTTGATCCATTCAAGCATAGCAGTTGATTTGGGGCTCATTCGGGAAGAAATAATGATTCGGGCAAAATTATGCAGCACCCGGGGTAGAAAACTTTCATCGATATGTTTACCGAATATGTTTCGATAGATTTCAACTTCGGTATTAATATCGAGTACATACGGGATTTTTATATATTCGATCCGGTCGGAAAAAGACGGAAAATCGGCTATGTTTTTGGTGTCTTCCGGGTTCATCAGGGCAAAAAAGAGTGAGTTTACATTTTCCTCAATGTCTTCGATCTTGTGGACGCCTTCACTGATTATATTATGCAGTTCGGTAAATCGATCGGTGTTGTGTGATTTAATGTCCATCAGGGCGTAAATTCCGTTATTGGTTTTGGCATAACGGGAAAATATATAGTGTACCTGGTTGCTGTCCCTGAATATCCGGTTAATCCGGTTCTGGAGCATTTCATTGCTCAAAACCGGTTTACGCAGCGGCTTATCGCCGGGGTTGAAGACACTGATGCCTTCTCCGAGGCGGCGGTTGAACTGAAACGGACGGGCAAAGATCGACCGAAATACTTTAAAGGGTGATTCCATATGGTCTAAAAGCGCATGGTAAATCGAAGTGCAGATGGTGCAGGGGACATCCTTAAAGACCCATTCGTATTCCTTGTCGGTGAACAGTTTCCACTTGAATTCGTCGTTTTCAAAGAGCTCATCAAAAAAGGGCCTGCGCAGATCTTTGGGCACCATGAGCAGGGGATGATCATGGCTCGGGCAGGTCACTTCTAGGTACCCGCTGTCGCCCCCGGGGGCTGTCATGGTCTGAATTTTACGAAACTGTTTGGCATCGGTGTCTTTCTGCATTTCCAGCAGCTTTTCAAACACGGATAGAGTTGATAACTCCGGTCGGGTTTTGACCAGTTTGCGATCTATGCGCCAGAGCGTCTCATAGCGCTGCCCATCGGGCGTGTTTGCGTATTCCTCGAATTTTTTAAGCAGATTGTTGAGAAAGGTGCTTTTTCCGCATCCGTGGGGGCCTTTGAAAACGTAGATCTTATTTTGCTGGGAACCGCGCCGCATGGCGTCCACGCGGCTTATCAGGCGATTGGCGAACAGACGGTCGGCAAAAAATGGATGGTCGGCGCCCTCCACAAAGAGGCGGGTGCAGTCGTAGTTCACATAGCTGATCGATTCAGGGTCATCGGGATATTCGCCTTCTCCTACGCCAACATACTCCCGGACCATGTCATTGAACATCTGGAAAACATTGCGGATAACAGCAAATGGGTTGGAAGTCAACTCGCTTAAGAAAACTTCGAAACTGATTGCCTCGCGCTGTTGATGATTGCCGAGACTCTGGCCTAAAAAGTCCATGGTCCGTTCGATTTTCTCGTCAGATTCGTTCATGGTGCTCCGTTTGGGTAATCCGCAGCTACAACAATTTACGGGCCAGTTTACGTTTATCCATTGTGTAAAGAACCCGTTGCCACTTGAAGGCCGGCTTTTTTGTCTCTTCTCTGGGTTGGCCCGTGGGGCTGACCACGAACACCTTGGTCTCCGAATCGGGTGCCGCAACAGGCTCATTGGTTTCCAGCATGACGGTTCCGCCCCACAGAAACTCGACGCCAAGCATGGTGTTGGCGATGAACTCTTTCACGAGCGGCTTGCCCTCAAAAGTATGCTTCAGGTACAATTTTTCTTCAGTTGTGAAATCCGGTTCCACGATGATGCGCGGCGGATGATACAGGGAACCGAAGACCATATCGCGATAGTCCGAGGCCTTTCTGCTTTTTACGTAGTACTCGTAAACCATCTTGCGTTTGTTCAGGCGCTTTCCGGCGACAAACAGCTTGTGCAGATTGATGAAGTCCTGATCCAGAAAATCATTCACAAATGTAAAATCACAATAATTCTCACGCAGACTGAATATAAAATCATGGCCCCGCCGGGTTTTTCGGTCAAACGCCTCCCGGGCGATGGTATTCTTCAGGATTTGAAAGGCAAAGGAATTCCTACCTTTATCAACCATCTCTTCAATATAGTAAAAAAGGCGCATACCCAGCGCGTAAGGATTAAGACCGACCCTGGGCAGCGCGGTAACACCGGCATTTATCTTGGCAAAGTCAACCTCGTGGCCTTTGATGCGATCGTCTTTCAGAAACAGGGTTTCATGCCAGTAGCTCGCCCAGCCCTCGTTCATTATCTTGGTTCTTATCTGGGGCTGAAAGAATAAGGAGGTGTTCCGGACCACCTGCATGACAAGACGCATCCAGTTGAATCTCTCTTTGGCGAGTTTGCTTGAATGCTTCAGCAGGTAAAGGAAAATGTCCGGGTTATGTTCCGATTTTTCTTTCAGGTGTTTTTCGAATAGCGCCTTTAACTCGGGGTGTTTTTTTTCAACCTCACTGAAAAACGTTTTCTCTCCCAGTTCACCGTATTTATCCTGGTATTCATTATACTTTTCGATCTCTTTGATATATTTGCCGATATTGACTTTACGGCGGTCCTGGAGAAAAATGTCGAAATAAAAATTAAGCTTCATAGAGCCATCTTGGGAGGGTGGATGGTGTATACCCGACAGCAGGGTGTGGTACCCGGCGAGGTTGTCGATACCCCGCGAGAACTCGATTACATAATCAACCCAGCGGCCTTTTTCAGAGCGGAGGTTGGCAATCAGCCTTTTGTCCGACAACGCCTGACCGGTAAAATCGTAGTCCCAGGTATGTCTGAAAAAAAGATTGTTTTGAAAAAAGTCAATGTGGCCGAGGACATGATAGAAGATCATCACATTGAGCCAGTCGGGATTGTTGTCGTTGTAGAATGAAATGGCCGGCCTGGTATTGATGACGGTTTCGTAAGGATTCCCCGGGTAGAGTTCGTATTTGCCCTTCTCCTTGAGGACCTCGACATCATGGACCCAGTAATCATAGAGTGTGGGGATCATGATCTTGGGTGAAAGTTCCAGAATATCACGGTTGGTGACGATGTACTCCAGGGTCTCGTCTTCAAAGGTGAGACCGGCATCCCGGGCGCGCGCCTTGCAGCCCTCCATAATCTGTTTGGTATGTTGATCGATTAGTTCCATAATTGAAGATAGGCGCTCATGTCGGTTAAAAACCAGATCTGCTGTGGGCCTGATTCAATCCTCGGAAATCAGCCGCTTGATTCCTTCAATGAGTCGGGGTTCATCGGCATCGGCCTGCATGACATCCATACGGATCAGGTTGGCCTGCTTTTCCAGAAGGCCCGATTTCTTCAGATATTTCTCAACTTCGGTGCCATCACTGGCTCCGGTTGCCCGCTGGGCTATGGTGACGCCTACGCGGTTGGCATAAGCGAGCATCTTTTCGATTTCCGGAACTGTTTCCTTACCGTCCGTATCCCAGTCATCGCCATCCGTTCCATGAAACACATATATGTTGTAATCCCTGGCAAGGTTTTCATTTTCCACTATTTCATTGACCATCCGGAAGGCCGCAGCGACCTTGGTTCCGCCGGCTACCCTTGAATTATAGTAAGTATAAAAGTCCGGGACCTCGGTCGCTTCGGTGTCATGGAGAATAAAGCGGGTTTCAACCTGCCTTTCATACTGATACAGGAGCCAGCTGTAGATCAACACATGCTGGGACACAACTGCCTCAGTTGGTTTCCCGGACATGGACCCGGAATAGTCCCTGAGAAAGAAGATCATTGCCTGGGACTCATAGTCCATCTCTTTAGACAGGACCCGGTAGATTTTATCGTTGGGTGCTATGAGAAAGCTGGTCGAGTCGATGGCACCGATGTCCGGGACCCGACCAAGGCCAATGTTGGTTTCCAGGATCTGGCGCAGGGTCGCCTTTTTGTCAAGGATCTGGCCGAAGCCGCGGTGGCGGTCGGTAAGATCGTAGGTATAGCGGCTCAGGGCGCGCTTTTTGCCTTTGTCTTTCAGGTTGGGCAGTTGGAATTGCTCGGTGAGAATTTTCCCCAGGTCATAGGCGCTGGATTCCATCTCGTGCGCTTCACCCTCGCCCTGACCGGGGCCACTGCCGCTGCCTTCATCTTCACGAACCGGCTGTTCCCCGATGACCTCCCCCTCTTCGCCTTCGCCGGATCCACCGGCAGCCTCTTCTTCCTCTTCGCTGAATGAACTGTCATGTATGAATTTTTCTTCAACCGTGGTTGGGACGACGACCACTTTATCCTTGCCGCCCCGGCCGGGTTTTATCATTTTCCCGACCCGGATCTTCCGGGGGAAGCCGTCTTCTTCTCTACGCGTGTCTCTTTCCAAAAGCTCGTCGATAGATCTCAGCTGCACCAAGTACGATGACGCCGGTCTGGAAATGGCCTGAAGGGTCGCCAGGTCATTCCAGTCGTAAACGCCCTTCAAGGGCAGGGCGGTGGTGGCGTGGGATTCTTGAATGCCCGTGGGAATCGCGTGGCTGGCATTGCCACGCAGCTCCGCCAGTATTTTAGCTTCCCGTTGGGGGGTGAGCCCGCGTTTTTTCAGCTCCCGGTAATATTTTTCAAGTTGGGATTTCATTATTTAACGACCTCGTCAACTTGGTTCTCCGGGCCGGTGATTTCCGCCGGCCTAGTTCTCGTCTTCCTGGGTGCAGAAATATTCAATCGTCTTTTCTGCGCACGTGCTACAGTAGTTCAGTTTGTTGAGCATGGTATCTATCATGCGATCGTAAAGTTTCTGGTTCTCTTCATTGGTGCGGTTGGCCAGGGCGCCTATCAGGCTGCCGGCGCCAGCGATGTCCGACTTGAGGCGGACGTCGGTGACGGCCTTTACCAGTTCCAGGTTGTCCATGAAGTCGTAGTTGGGATCCACTGATATTTTCTGACCGTATATTTTGCGGATCGAGGTCCGGAATGACTCTTTCTGTTCTGCCGTTTTTAGTCCCAGACGGTCTTCCACACTGTTAATGTATCTTTCGTCCACTTTAAGGGCTCTAAGCTTGCCACTCTGGGGGTCCTTGTATTTCCACATTTTGTCAGGTCCCAGGTTTTCCGCATCAATTCCGATGATCATGTTTACATAGTTCATGACATCTTTACGGATTGCCAGAGGTTCATCCATGTAGGCATTGAACATTTCCGTCATAATGCGTTCCCGGTATAGCCCCTTGGCAATCTTCAAGTCTTCGAGGTACTTGGCCCGGTCATTGGCTTCGGGGACATAATCGAGAATAACTCTTTCAAGCGTCTGAAAGATGTCATATGCAAACATGCAGCGCCCTTCATTGGTGCCCGAACTCTCCAGCAGCAGCTGGATGGAGCGGCCCAGGTTGCGTTGCCCCAGCCCCTTTTGGCCAAACCGGTGGGTGATATCCGGATCCTGGTTCAGGGTGTCGATGACTTCCGCCAGGGTCTTGATGCTCTTTTCACCGGCCACTTCGCCGGCCGCCAGCTTCATGGTTTCCACCGGGGTCAGCTTTTCGGACTTCGGCAACCGGGTAAGGGCGGCGGCCACGGAAGCTGCGTAATTGAGATTCGGATCCTGGTGCAGGTTTTCATTGTCAAGGGTGGTTTTGGATTCATTGCCGATGGCGTA
>CAZYGG010000095.1:0-11629 GCA_964647585.1 uncultured Desulfobacterales bacterium | reverse complement strand
TAACCCTTGTCATCGGTTTAATCTGTTACCTATGTTATCAGATTGCACGCACCCGACCTCCCCCCGTCAAGGGGGAGGAGAAAAAGAGCCCTTTTCCGGATGATAAGTTGAAATGCGGGCCTGAATTTTTTCAATTGGCATTATGAAGACCTCCCTCCCCTGGCGGGAGGGATACGGGAGGGGGCTGCAGGGAATAACCCATCTTCACCCATAAATCTCAGGTGGTCCTTCTTCAGCTAAAATTTCAGGTTAGCCGGGGGAGATGCCGTCCGAACTGATGCCCTTCACGTAAAATGCGGGGTCGTTGAGGAAGCTGAGGAAGATGACGATAAACGCCACCGATGCCTCCAGCATCAACGGTTTGTTGTCATAGAGCAGGGCAAGTTTTTCATTGCGGATTTTAGTGGATACCGGGCCGAAATAGGTTGAAAAAAGACCGTCGAGGGTCTGGTCTTCGGCTACCCGGGTAACCGCGTCGATGCGGCCCCTGTAACAGTAATCCATGGCATCGAGCAGGAGGTCGCGGGCCTTTTTCAGGTCTGTGTGGTGGTAGCCCAGAATGTGCATGAACGTGCGCTGGGCCTCCTTCAGGCTGGCCGAACTGACCGCTTCAAAAAAAACCTGCAGGGTATCGTCCCGCGGGGGTGTGTCCTTTTGCCGGAGCATGGAGAGCAGGACCGCGTTTTTGAATAATTGATAGAGACGCTTGGCACCGTTCAGCGTGGTGCTGGGGTGGTGGTCGGTTTCCGGGACGAACCCCTTGAAGTTTTCCACGTAGAGGATCTGGAAGAGGTTCTCGAAAAAGTCGATGCCCTCGAGGGGGTCCTGGATATCGATCCGCATGTCCAGGGTGTTGTCCAGGCGGTCTGCCAGTTTTATCTGGATCAGTTCCGGCATGTTTGCGGCTCGATCAAGCAGCCGGCCGATGTATTGATAGTAGGTTTCACTTTCAAACCGGGTGAGCGCCTGGAGGCGCTCCATCAGGCGCCATTCGTCGTCCCGGTCCAGCTTTTTCAAAATTTCATACAGCATACCCTCAAGTTTTTCCCATTCATGCGGTTCAAAATCCTGGGGTCGGATGTCTTCCAGGATGTCGTGGAAAAGTATGGAGAGGATGTCGACGATATTGATGGGCCGGGGTGTTTTCGCGTAGACTGCCGAAGCTCGCAAGGGATGCAGTACAGCCATGGGGCCTAACCTCCGGCGCTTCTGGCTGTAGGCGGCGAACAGGTAGTTTAGGGCGTCCATGACGATGGCCTTGTGCTCTTTGTCTTTGTGCCGGTCGTTGTGCAGGGCTTGCCCTCCCAGGATGAACCGCAGGATATTATACCGGTTCATTGACGCTGCACTTAGATTGTAATTCAGCGCGGAGGAGAGCCGCAAAAACTCGGTAAGGTCATAGATGGTCATATTTGTCCTGAACCTGTTTTTGGATGATCCTATAAGTTTATGCTTGAAACCCCGGGTATTGTCAATTTATGTCTTGTTGCCCGGTACATTAACCACATGGATTTCATTGACAGGTGCCAGTTCCAGCTTTAAGTAAAAGGTTCACATGTAAAGAGAAAAGAAACGGTGACCTGGAAAATGATAAAAAAACAGCCCTACGGAAAAACCCTCAAAGAGCAGCACCTGGCCAGTGCGAAGGACCGGGTTCACCGATTTTTTCTGGCCGGTGGGCAGGTCCGGGGCGCCGTGCTGCACGGCACCCGGATGGTGAATGAAATGCGGGCCAACCACGGTCTGGGCATCCTGGAAACCCTGGTGCTCGGGCATGCTTATCTGGGGGCCGGATTATTGACCGCCCATCTCAAGGGCAGCGACCGGATCGCTTTAAGGATCGAGTGTTCCGGTCCCATAAAGGGGCTCGAGGTGGAGTCCAACGCCTTCGGCGAGGTACGCGGCCACCTGAAACAGGTGCCGATTCTCATCGAGAAACCACCGGAGAGTTTTAACCTTTCTCCTTTTTTCGGAGCCGGGTTCATCCGGGTGACCCGCTTTCTGGAAGACGCGAAGCAGCCCTTTACCGGCCAGGTTGAATTGCACTACGGTTCCATTGCCCGGGACCTGGCCTGGTACTACCTCACCTCCGAACAGATCCCCACGGCATTCAACCTCAGCGTTAAATTCGATACCGACGGGAATGTAACCGGCGCGGGCGGACTGTTTCTGCAGGCGATGCCGGATGCGGATGAGGCTATCCTGGCCGACCTGGAAAAACTGGTGACCGGTCTGCCGTCCATCGGTGAACGTTTTACCGCCGACGTTTCCGCCCCGGATCTTGTCCGGGAGGCTTTTAACAATCACCAGCCGGAGTTTCTGGCGGATTACCGGGTGGAGTTCATGTGCCACTGCAACCGGGACAAAATCGAAAACATGCTGATGATGCTGCCGGTGACTGATTTAAAAGATATCCGCGACAACGGCCCCTTTCCCCTGGAGATCAAATGCCACCACTGCAACACGGACTACCTGTTTGAAAAAGATGAACTGGCCGGGATTTACGGCCAGCGCTATCCGAATAACTGAAAGCAGTAGATTTCAGGCCTTTTGTGGGAGCGGCATCTTGCCGCGATTGTTTTTGGTAGGGAAACATTATTCGCGACAAGATGCCGCTCCCATATTTATTGTTTCTCTACGCGCCTTCCGTGCGGAATCCCCAGCTTGCGCATGCGTCCACGCAGGGTGCTGGGGTGCAGCCCGAGTATCCTGGCGGCCCCGTCCCGTCCTTCGACTTTACCTTCGGTATGCCCAAGTACCCGCCGGATATGGGTGGTGGTCATCTCATCGAGAGACCGATAGTCATCACCGTTTTCATCCGGGATGCAGGCGGCTGCTGCAACGGGTTCCCGGCCCTGGGGATCAAAGGTCAGCAAATGCCGCCCTTCGGTCATCTGGCTGAGTATCAGAGCGCGTTCCACAAGATTTTCCAACTCGCGGACATTACCCGGCCATTCATAATTCCGGAGATTTTCAATGGCGCCCGGGGCCGGCGAGGGGCGCTCCCGGATCTTCAGCTCTTTGGATTTGCGTTCCAGAAAATGGTTTACCAGGGCGGGGATGTCAACCGTGCGCTGGCGCAGGGGCGGGATAGTGATGGGGAACACATTGAGCCGGAACAACAGGTCCTCCCGGAACGTGCCGGCTTTTACCATATCGTCGAGATTGCGGTGGGTGGCGCTGATAATGCGGACATCCACCGGGATTGTTTCCGTGCCGCCCACCCGTTCGATTTCATGCTGCTGAAGGACCCGTAGCAGCCGCACCTGGGCCGGCAGCGGCAGTTCCCCGATTTCGTCCAGGAAAATGGTGCCGTTGTGGGCCCGTTCGAAGCGTCCCCGCTTGCGGGACACGGCCCCGGTGAAGGCGCCCTTTTCATGGCCGAACAGTTCGCTGTCGATGAGGTGCTCGGGGATCGCCCCGCAGTTCACCTTAATATAAGGGTGCTCTTTACGTCCGGATGAATAGTGGATGGTGTTGGCAATCACCTCCTTGCCCGTGCCGGTTTCTCCCATGAGGAGTACCGGGCTGTTCAGGGGGGCGACCTGGCTCACCATGCGCATGACATTCTTCAGGCCGAAGTCGGCGCCGATAATCTTATCACCGGTCATCTTCATCATCTGGCGGTGGAGGTACCGGTTGTCATCGGCCAGGATGTCTTTGAGCCTCAGGATTTCCTGGTGCTGCAGGATGTTGGAGATGGCGATAGCAAATGGTTCGTGCAGCAGGGTGATGAGCCGGGCGTGTTCCGCGGTATATTGGTGTTTGCCTGAAGTGAAAATACCGAAGTCACCGAGCCGTTCGCCTTCCAGCCCCAGTCCCATTGAAAGGTGCGAATACCCGGGCGGCCAGATCAGGGACAACACTTCGCGTATATGTTTCGGCTCGGTTGCGATGTCGTTAACGATACGGATCTCGCCGTTTTGGCTGTGCTCCTCCCTCAGGGCATCCCAAAATTCCTCTGGAACCGAAATGGTTTTTTCCGGTTTGGGCATATCCGCAGGCCAGATAGAGGCCAGCATGCGCCCGACATTCAGTTCTGTATCGAACAATCCAAAGAACATACCGCTAACCGGCATGAACTGCTGCAGATATTCCATGCAGTTCTGCATGGCCGTTTCGATGTTGAGACTACAGGAAATCCGCAGGGTGGCCTTCCGGAAGAATTCATTTTCATTCACAGTCATAAGGTTCCAGCCTCCATTCTCGGAATATCCATGCTCCATATCCTGTCACTCTGAGCGCAGCGAAGAGTCTCCCCCATGCTAAGGCCGCGATTCAACGTAAGGGCTTCTTCGTCGCTTTGTTCCTCAGAATGACAGGCAGATTTATCAGGCCGTTATTTTGAAAAGCTCCAAAGGGGCGAGCTGTTATATTTGAAAGAAATATCACACGGCTTTCAAATATGAAAGCCAAAATCTGTTATATTTGGAGGGTCACTGTGGCCACGCCCATAACCACTTGATTATAAGGCATAAAAAATATTGGCACGCCTTTCGCTATATGTACAGCCAGTCAAATTAAACGCAACCATTGTTTAGGAGGCCAGATGGACTGGATCGAAAACATCCAAATCAAGTCATACACAAACCAGGACAGGGATAAGGCGATTGATGCGTTTCACCAGATCTCTTCGCCGGTTCAGGCAGAGGGCCTCGAAAAACTGGCCCTGCTGCGGAGCCTGAGTCTCGAAAACGAACTGAATATATTTTTGTGCTGGAACGGCAGCCTGCCATCAGCAGGAAAGAGTCGGCTGGGCCTGCAGCTGGCGTCGGCATTTGCCGAGTTCGGTCCTATTTACCATTCCGGCTGGCAGCACAGTGCCGGGCTGACTATACAACCAGGGAGATGCATGCATGAACATCAAAGCGCTGTCTAATAAAAAAACTCGAGCAGCCCTGATAGTGATCGGCGTTGTCTTTATCGTCGGTGGCGGCCTGTTCTGGGGATTCGGGGCCACCGCCAGGGAAGTAGAAGAGACTGAGCAGGTCGTCAGGCCGGTTAAAACGATCAGCCTGTCGGAAACCACCTTTATGGAAACCCGCTCTTTCCCGGGCCTGGTCAATGCCGCCCGGGAGACAAACCTGGCTTTTCGGGTGAGTGGTCCCCTGGTGGCTTTCGACGTCCGCATCGGGCGGCATGTGGATGCCGGTGATGTGCTGGCTCGGATCGACCCCCGGGATTTTGAAATCAACCGGACGCGCCTTGAGGCTGCCCTGGGTGAAGCCCGCGCCAGCCTTAAAGCCATGCGAACCGGTGCCCGCGGTGAAGACATCGCCCGGCTGGAAGCGCAAATCAGCGCTGCCCGGGCGCGTTTAAAAAACGCCGAGACGGATTTTGCGCGGTGGGAAAACCTGCTGGCCGACAAGGCCATTTCCCAGTCCCGCTACGACGGGGCCAAGGTGGCCCTGGACACGGCCCGGGCCAATGTGGAAGTGCTGGTCCAGGAAATGAACAAGGCCCGTAGCGGTGCCCGTCGCGAAGATATCGAGGCGGCCGAAGCACGGATCCGCCGGCTGGCGGCCGATGTGAAAGCTGCCGAGCATGCCCTGGAAGATACCAAACTGAAAGCGCCGTTCAGCGGGTACGTCTCCCGGCGATTCGTGGAAAACTACGAGAATATTCGCGCGGGCGCACCGGTGGTCGCGTTCCTCGACGTCTCGACGGTTGAAGTCCACACGGCAGTTCCGGAGGACTTGCTTATCCGCCGGGCTTCCATAGAGAAAATATACTGTACGCTGGATGCCTACCCGGGACAGCGTTTTGACGCCAAAGTGAAAGAGATCGGGCGCAAGACCGACAACGCCAACCAGAGCTACCCGCTCGTGGTTATTCTTGATATTCCCGAAGGCCTGATCGTGGAACCGGGCATGGCCGCTGCCTTGCAGGTTTCATTGAAAAGCCCCACCCATCAGGAGAGCGGTTTTGTCCTGCCGGCCGGAGCTGTCTTCGCCGATGCGGATGGTCGTTCCTGTGTCTGGCGGGTGGATGCTGAAAACATGCAGGTGGGTAAAAGGCCGGTCACCACCGGCCAGCTCAGCGGCAACACCATCCAGATCCTGTCCGGACTGGATGCCGGGGACCGGGTGGTCACCGCCGGTGCCCGTTTCCTGCGGGAAGGCCAGAAAGTACGTATCCTCCCGAAAACTGGGAAGGAGCTCTCGTGAAGATTACCGAATATGCCCTTAACAAGAGGACCGTTGCCTACTTCCTGGTCCTGATTCTCGTGGGCGGTGGACTCTGGTCCTTCCAGAAGCTGGGCAAGCTGGAATTCCCCAATTTCACCATCAAGACCGCCCTGGTGGCCACTCCCTACCCGGGGGCTTCGGCCGAGCAGGTGGAGCAGGAGGTGACCGACCGGCTGGAACAGGCCGTGCAGCAGCTTTCCCAGATTAAGAAAGTCCGTTCCATTTCCCGGGCCGGGCTGTCCATCCTGTACGTGGATATCCAGAACCACTACGACAGCGATGCGATTCCCCAGATCTGGGACGAACTCCGCCGCAAGGTGGCCGGCGCCCAGACCTCTCTGCCGCCGGGCGCCGGACCCTCCGTGGTCAATGATGACTTCGGTGATGTCTATGGCGTTTTCTTCGCCCTGACCGGCGCCGGTTACTCCTACGAAGAACTTAAAAAAACCACCGATTTCCTGCGCCGCGAACTGCTGCTGGTGCCGGGCGTGGCCAGTGTGGAAATCTGGGGCCACCAGCAGGAGGTCGTCGAACTGACGCTTTCCCGGGCCCGCATGAGTGAGCTGGGCATTTCCATGGATGCTATTCTCGGTACCCTCAATCGCCAGAACCAGGTGGTTGATTCCGGCCGGGTCAAGGTGGCCGACGATCATATCCGCATCAGCCCTACCGGTGCTTTCACTTCGGTGGAAGACCTCGGCCGACTGCTGGTGCAAAGCGATGCTTCCGGCACCCTGATCTATCTGAAGGACGTGGTCACCATTCACCGCGGATACCAGGATCCGCCCCAGGCGATGCTGCGCCACAACGGCCAGCCGGCCCTGGGTCTGGGTATTGCCACGGTAGCCGGCGGCAATGTCGTGGAAATGGGGCACGCTGTACGCGAGCGCCTCGACCAACTGACCGGTAACATTCCGGTGGGCATGGAGCTCAATGCCATCGCCTATCAATCGGATCTGGTCAATGATTCGGTTCAGGCGTTTCTCATCAACCTGGTGGAGGCCGTGGCCATCGTCATTGCCGTCCTCTGTATCACCATGGGGCTCTCTTCGGGCCTGCTCATGGGGGCTATCCTGCTGCTGACCATTTTCGGAACCCTCATCGGCATGAAACTGTTGGACGTCGATTTCCAGATGATCTCCCTGGGCGCCCTGATCCTGGCTCTGGGGATGCTGGTGGACAATGCCATCGTGGTCACCGAGGGGATCCTCATCCGGGTCCAGCAGGGGATGAACCGTACCAAAGCGGCCATTGAAACCGTGGCCCAGACCGCCTGGCCCCTGCTGGGGGCCACCTTCGTGGCGGTGCTGGCCTTTGCCGCCATCGGTACCTCCGATGATACCACCGGCGAATTTCTCATGAGCCTGTTCCAGGTGATGGCCATCTCCCTCGGGTTGAGCTGGATACTGGCCATCACGCTGACGCCGCTTTTCTGCGTCCAGTTTCTGCCCAAAGCAAACGCCGGGAAACAAAAGGACCCATACGACGGCAAATTTTTTCGACTCTACCGTGGTTTTCTCGATTTTTGCCTGGGCCATCGCGCCCTCTCCCTGCTGGTCCTGGCCGGAATTCTCGCCCTGGCCCTGTTTGGTTTTTCCAGGGTGGAAAACAACCTTTTTCCCAATGACAGCCGCAACCAGTTCATGATCAATTACTGGCGGCCCGAAGGGACCCACATCGAGAAGGTTTCCGCCGACCTGCGGCAGTTGGAAACCTATCTGGCCGCAAAGGAAGCCGTGAGCGGCACCTCTACCTTCGTAGGGCAGGGCGCCCTGCGGTTCGTTCTGACCTATGAACCGGAGATGCCCGATACCAGTTACGGCCAGGTCCTGGTAACCGTTGACGATCACAAGGCCATCGACGCTTTGATACAGCAATTGCAAGTCGATCTGCCCTCCCGATTTCCCGATGCCATGATCGAGTTGAAAAAGTTCCGGCGCGGGCCCAGTGAGGGGACCCAGATCCAGGCCCGGTTCAGTGGTCCCGACACCGCCGTGCTGCGGCATCTTGCGGAGCAGGCTGAAGCCATCATGGCCGCTGATGTGAAGGCGGTGGATATCCGCAATGACTGGCGCCAGCCGGTGCCGACCCTGCGTCCCCAGGTGGCCGAGGCGGCTGCCCGGCGCCTGGGCATCACCCGGCCCCAGGTTGCAGATGCGCTGGCCATGAACTTTTCAGGCAAGACCGTCGGATTGTACCGGGAAGGCGATAAATTGATACCCATCCGGATCCGGGCACCCGAGGCGGAACGGGACGTGGTGGACCGCATCGACGATATCGTGGTGTTCAGTCCGGCCACCGGCCGCGCTGTTCCCATGGCCCAGATCGTTACAGGCATGGTTCCCGAGTGGGAAGATCCCATCATACGCCGCTACAACCGGCGGCGTACCATCATCGCCGGGTGCAATATTGTCGAAGGCAACCCCAGCACCCTCCTTGCCAGGGTGATGCCGAAAATCGAGGCCATTGAACTCCCGGCCGGTTACCAGCTCGAATGGGGTGGAGATTACGAAAGTTCGGCGGAAGCCAACGCGGGTCTTTTCCAGATGGTACCGGTCTTTTTCCTGGCCATGATTTTCACCGTGGTGGCCCTGTTCAACGCGGCCCGGCAGACAATTATCATCTTCCTCTGTCTGCCCCTGGTCAGCATCGGGGTGACCGCGGGGCTGCTGGCCACGGGCCTGCCCTTCGGGTTCATGTGCATCCTTGGTTACCTGGGCCTTTCCGGCATGATCATCAAAAACGCGGTGGTGCTTCTGGATCAGATCGATCTGGAAATCGCGGCGGGCAAAATGCCGTATACGGCTATTCTCGACTCAGCAGTCAGTCGTCTGCGGCCGGTATCCATGGCGGCACTCACCACCGTGCTCGGCATGCTGCCGCTGCTCCAGGATGTCTTTTTCGTCGGCATGAGCGTCACCATCATCGGCGGGCTGACCTTCGGCACCGTCCTGACCCTGATCGTGGTGCCGGTTCTATATGCGGTATTTTTTAAAATCAGGAGGTTTGCATGAAAACAGATAAATCAGAACTGACATGTGAAACGGATTATTTCATAGCCCGGCAGGAGGGCGCAGTGGTGGTTTTTACTCATAAAGGGAACCAGCTGCTCTCATCCACCCTGTTGAAGGCAAAAAAAGCCGTACACGATTATCTGCAGCAGGTGGAAGCTGACCCGGAGGCGCGGATCGTGCTCTTTCTGCCCCAGGTGCGCAAAGCGCGGCGCGAGGAATACCTGTCATTCTTCGACATGGTGCGCTCCGAGCGAATTTCGGAAAACAGCGTGATGCGCCTTTTCCGGGCGGTGGATCAGCTGATTCTAAACATTCTGGATTCGGACCTGTTTTTCATCTGCGCCGACTGCGGACAGATTCTGCCCATGTTCGCGTCCATTTCTCTGGCGTGTGATTACCGCATCCTGGGAGACAACGCCGAGTTCCAGAATCCGGCCCTGGAGCTGGGGCTGGTCCCCAAGGGCGGGGCGGCCTGGTTTGTCAGCCGCATGCTGGGCCGGGGCAGGGCCCTTGAACTGATCCTGGCCGAGGAGAGTATTTCGGTTGAGGCGGCTTTGGAACTGGGACTTGTAAACCGCTGCGTGCCGTCCGAAAATTTTGAAGCCGAGGCCCTGGCGGTTGCCCATCGATTTGCGGCCCTGCCGGAGACATCCCTCCGGCTGGCCAAAAAACTGGTCAACAATACCCGGCAGGATCTTCCGGACTATCTGGAATTTGAAAACCAGGAACTGTGCAAGACCATTCATCAGATACAATGGGCGGCATCATAAAAAAGGAATAGAAGCTATTTTGAGACAGCTTCTAATAGGAAAACACATGAAAAAAGCAATACTTGCAATTTGTCTGGCGGTTTTCGTTTTGAGTCAGTCGCCGACTGTGTCGGCGTCTGAAGCGCCCCTGGAAACCCTGTCGGTCTCCGCGGCCGTTGCGACCGCCCTTAAAAACAACCCGTCGATCCGGGTGGCAACCGCGAATATGGCGGCGGCCGACGAGTCGGTGAAAAGTGCCCGGGCGGATCTGCTGCCAAAAATCTCGGCAGGCTACGGCTACACGGCGCTGAAGGAAGAGCCGATCATGAAAACCGCCGGGGGCGATTTGCAGATCGCGCACCAGAACCAGTACAACTGGGACGTGACCCTTGTCCAGCCGCTGTTTGCCGGATTCGCGCTGCGCTCACAGTATGATATCGCCAAGCTGGATA
The DNA here is from genome assembly GCA_964647585.1 of uncultured Desulfobacterales bacterium. GTDB lineage: Bacteria > Desulfobacterota > Desulfobacteria > Desulfobacterales > CAJINA01 > CAJINA01. The sequence goes on along the minus strand of CAZYGG010000095.1, from coordinate 1,226 downwards.
CTGTTTCCAGAGAATTGGAAAAGGAACAGACCGTGCTCGATTTGACCCGCGGGGTGCGTAGCGCCTGCTACAACCTGATGCTGGCGCAGAAGCTCCTGGAGGTGAGCAGTGACGAAGTCGAGACCCTGACGGCCCACAAAAAAGATGCCGAACTTTTTTTCAGCCAGGGCCTGATTCCGCCCAACGACCGGCTCAAGGCCGATGTGGCCCTGTCCAATGCGCTCCAGCAGCAGGCCAGGGTCAAAGCCAGCGTTCGCAAAGCTGTGATCCGGATCAACCGTCTGCTCGACCGGCCGCTGGAATCCGGGCTGGCCATTGAGGATGCAGCGGCCATATCGCAGGAAACCTACGACCTTGAGGTGCTGAGTGCACGGGCGCTGAAGGGGCGGCCGGTCCTGCGGCTGGTCGATGTCAGCATGGAACAGCTGGGGCTGGCAAAAAAAGCAGCCCAGAGCACGTGGTATCCGCAGCTTTCCCTGGTGGGCAGCTACGAGAAGACCGGCGACAATCCCGCGGCCGACAACAACGAATTCAGCAACAGCGACGGTTCTTACGTGGGGGTGCAGGCCCAGTGGAATTTCTGGGAGAGCGGTAAGACCCGGGCGGAAACCAACCGGGTACGCCGCCAGATGAAAGCCCTGGAGGCCCGGATCGAAGCCCTGCAGGCTCAAGTCCTGGAGGAAGTGCGCAGCGCGCTGCTCGACTGCCGGGTGGCCCACGCCAATATCACCACGGCCGAAAAGGCCCTGGACCAGGCCCGGGAGAACTGGCGCATCACCGATCTCCAGTACCAGCAGCAGGTGGCCACCTCAACGGATGTCCTGGATGCCCGCACCTTTCTCACCCAGGCGGATACCAATTACTACCGGGCATTGTACGGCTACCTGGATGCCGTGGCCGGGCTTGAACGGGCTGTGGGGAGAAAGGGTGCCGCCGACGGGAATAACCCCGCCTCGCCAGAAGGTTCCTGAAGGGTCTGTCGATATGGCGTTTTAGAAAGGCCGGAAAACCGAATACCCAATATCCAACAAGGAATGCCCAAAAGAAAACCAGGATCCAAGGGGTCAAGGGGCTGATGATTCGAGCGAGCCCCTGCAGGGCGAAAACCAAGAGCCACTGGATGCCGGGTCAAAGCCCGGCATGACGTCTCTTTGTTCTGCCCTTAAAGTGGTTGGATTTTCCCAAAACAGTAGACACGGTTAAGAGCAAACTACCGATTTCACAGT
>CAZYGG010000094.1:0-11737 GCA_964647585.1 uncultured Desulfobacterales bacterium | reverse complement strand
GAAAAACGCTTAAAAAAATACGTAACTCTAAACTTATTTTTCAACAGCCTGTTAAAGCATTTCACTTGGCCCCCTGGACCCCTGCCTCCTTGAACCCTGGTATTAAGGGTCGAAGCGATAGCCGACGGACCTTACACTTTTGAAATGGGTCGGTTTTTTGGGGTTTTCCTCGAAGTATTTACGAAAGCGTACAATGAAATTGTCAACCGTGCGGGTGGTCATCCCGCCGGTATAGCCCCAGCCGATCTCCAGTATCTTTTTCCTTGAGAGGGGTTTGCCGAGGTGGATGATAAAAAGCTTCAGCAGCTTCAATTCCTGCTCGGTCAGGGTGATCTTGCCGGCCCGGCAATGGGCGGTGGCTGTTGTAAATTCGATACGGTTGTTCCCGAATTCATAGATCGGGGCAACCGTGCTGGCCCGAGAAGTTTCAGCTCCCCGGTTTTCATTCCCCCAGTCTACCCGGGTCAGGAGCCTCTCCACCCGTAGCAGGAACTCTTCCAGGTTGAAGGGCTTGGCAAGGTAATCGTCAACTCCCAGGGAAAACCCCTTGATCCGGTCGCGGTCCGTGGCTTTGGCTGACAGAATCAGCACCGGCAGACGCTCATCTTCCAGCCGGATATTCTGCAAAACCGAAAGGCCATCAATTCCGGGCAGCATGATATCGAGAACAATCAGATGAGGCTGCCAGTTCTTCCAGAAATCAATGCCGGCGACACCATCTGCGGCAATTTTGACAGTGTAACCCTGCAAAGAGAGGTTCAGTTTAATCCCTTCCGCGATATGCACCTCATCCTCGATTACCAGTATACGTTTTTTATCTGTTTTCATCATTTTCAGGCTTTTTCCGTCACTTTGGTTTTTTCCGGCAATATCAGGGTAAAGATCGATCCAGTCGCATCCGTCCGGCCTTTAGCCTTGATCCGCCAGTTGTGCAGCCGGGCGATGCTCTGGACAAGGTTGAGCCCCAGGCCACTACCCCGGGCGATCGCGCTGCCGCTGCGACGGGCCTGGTAAAATTTGCGAAAAACTTTCTTGGTTTCCCGGGCGTTGATGCCGATACCGTTGTCCTGGAACCGGATACTCAGATTGCGTTTACCCTGGTGGAACCGGATGTCGATTCGCGGTGCCGGGGCATCGTTGTAGCGGATGGCGTTGGTTAACAGGTTCATCACCAGCGTCTCGAACAGCAGCCGATCCACATGGTAGACACAGGCAACTGTTAAAGGGTTATTGATCTTGATTTCGCAGTTCTCCAATACAGGCTGGTTGGCGTCTACGATTTCGGCAACTGCGGTGGCGATATCGGTTTTTTCAAATATGCCCTGATAGCTCTTGCTTTCCAGCCTGGCCAGGTTCAGAATTCTATTGATGTGGTCGGACAGGCGCTCCACATCAGCCAGCATGTACGCAATGTATTTCAACTGGTCTTTGCGCGGGAGGTCGTGTTTGGAGACGGTCTCCAGAAACAGCTTGAGAGAGGTTACCGGCGTTTTGAGTTCATGGGTAAAGTTGTTGATGAAATTATGCTGCATCCGGTAGAGTTGCAGGGTCTTCTGGTTATAGACAAAAATGGTGAAAATGCCCATCAGGATAATCCCCACGAGGATTGATAATACCAGGATTACCAGCCAGGCCCGCGGTTCCAGGACCTGATCCGGGGCAATGTTAAATCTGTCCGCAAGGGCCTGCAGGCCGCTGCTGACACCGATGTACCAATAGATATAAAGGGCCAGGGACAGTCCCAGGGCAAGAATGCTGAAAATGAAAACGGTAATGGGGTGAAATAGCCAGCGGGTCTGCTTCATGCTGCTTTCTGTTAAACAATAAAGCCCGGCAAGTCAACGCTGAACCGGGAAAGCAAGGTTCAAAGGTTCAGAGTTCAAAGGTTCAGGGTTTAGATGAATATAGCTGGAAGCAGGGCCGGAATGCATATATCTCATTTTTTAGGTTTCATATCAGGGCAGCCTCTTGCTGAAAATACTGTGGTCTTCAGGGATGATTATCAAGGTAAGATGCCACCCCCATAGTCTTTGAAGCCAAGCTATGATATGAAACTCGAAAGTTGAAAAATCGATAGGGGTTTCAGGCGCTGAAGAAAACCTTTGAACCGGGAACCTTGAACGGGGAACCTTTTTGCCAATGTAAAAGTATTGTAAAACGGCTGTGAAAACGGGTTTTTTCGCCGATTTTCATTTACGATGCCACGATGAAAACAACCACCGATAGACGGAGACCCCTCTGATATGCGGAACCTTATTCCCGGATTCTTAAAAGGCGCAATATCCTTTTCCGGACTTGTCGTGAACACGATTTTCTGGGTTATCCCGATTTTTATCATCGCCTTTTTAAAATTAATATTGCCGCTCAAAATCTGGCGCAAGCTATGCGACCGGGCGCTGAACGGGCTGGCCAGCAACTGGATAGCGATGAACAATCTGAACCTGCGACTGGTGGGGGGTACCCGGTGGGATGTCCGGGGCATCGAGGGGCTTAAACCAGATGCCTGGTATCTGGTGGTTTCCAATCATCAGTCATGGGTGGATATCCTGGTTTTGCAGAAGATTTTTCACCGCAAGATTCCCTTCCTGAAATTCTTTCTCAAAAAAGAGCTTATCTGGGTCCCGGTAATGGGTTTGGCCTGGTGGGCCCTGGATTTTCCGTTTATGAAACGGTATTCAACCGCTTTTCTAAAAAGAAACCCCCATCTCCGGGGGAAGGATATCGAAATCACCAAAAAGGCTTGCCGAAAATTTGAAAACATACCGGTTTCAATCATGAATTTCATAGAAGGCACCCGCTTTACGCCTGCCAAACATATCCGGCAAGGATCACCGTATCGGCATCTGCTGCGCCCGAAATCCGGGGGAGTTGCCTTTGTCCTTGCGGCCATGGGCAACCAGCTAAGCGGTATCGTCGATGTGACGATTGTTTACCCTCAGGGCGTGGGTTCATTCTGGGATTTGATCTGCGGACGGATTCCCGATATCCGGGTACAGGTTAACCTGATTCCCATCACAGATGAAATCAAAGGTGACTATTTTAACGACCGGACATTCAAACGGAATTTTCAGAAATGGCTCAATACCCATTGGTCGGGAAAGGATCAGCAGATTGATCTGCTATTAAATCAAGTACTTACCAATTAGTCTGACTTACATACCGGCGGTAGCCCCCGCTCCGCCGGCCCGCAAATACAAGACCGAACCATGGCCTGATTTTCATTTCAACACTTAGGACAGAAGATCTCCGCCGCGCAATCTTCCCTAGCCGTGAATCTGGACCCGGACCCAGTCTTGCGAAAAATATCAAGCTGTATGATGTCGCGATAAAAAAAGCAGCGGGCTCTATTTTCATCCTGTTTTAACCCCACCGAATTGAGTATCTATATATAATTTCAGATATATAGCTTCTAATCAGGTGCCAGGGTGCTGAGTCTGAGATAATAACTGAATGGAAAAGCAATCATTGAGTTGACATTTTTTGGGGCATGCCTATTTTTACACCGATGGAAACTCGGGGCGGATAACCTGGTCCCTTGGGTTGGATTTTGCTTTATTAACGCAGGTTTAAAATTAATCGCTTGACCAAATTTTAGATATTAACTATATTTAAAAAATAATTTAAAGTCGTATTTTTCAAATAAATAAAATTCAGGAACTACCAAGCTATGGGCATACAGGAAAGAAAAGAACGGGAAAAGGAAAGGCGGCGGCAGCAGATCATTGTTGCGGCGAAACGGGTTTTCTCTGAAAAGGGGTTCAACAAGGCGACCATGGAAGACATCGCCCATGAGGCCGAGCTCAGTCCGGGGACCCTTTATCTCTATTTTAAGAATAAGGAGGAGCTGTACGCTTCGCTTTCACTGCGCATCCTCCAGTACCTGCATATCCGGGTCGAACATGTGAACAAGGAGGACCTGCCTCCTGAGGAGAAAATGGACGCCCTGGTGGAGGCAATGTATGACGTATATGCTTTTGACCCGCTTATTCTAATCAACATGTTTCACCTGCAGTCCAGCGAAACCCTGAAGAACCTGTCGCCGAAACTGATGGCGGAAATCGAGGAGCTTTCCCGCAAGTCCATCGGGGCGATTGCGCTCATTTTTGAGCAGGGGATCGATTCGGGACTTTTCATCGATCGGCATCCCGTGGCCCTGGCGGATATCTTCTGGGCCCTTTTCTCCGGTGTCATCCTCTGGACGACCAGCAAGAAGATTTTCAATGAGGAAAAAGATTACCTCAAGGATACCCTGAAGATTGCTTTTGAGGTTTTCAGCAGAGGGATTGAAAAGTAGAACCCAGCTCAAGAAAGTCTTCTTGTCGGGCGTAGCTCGTAGAGCGAAGACTGGCCCTTGAACCAAAATCCGTTTTTTGAGATAGGTTCTGGTAAGGCGCCCTGTTTTTAAATACAAACCGGCAACCGCAGATTCCTGGCGATTGCCGGTTTTTTAGTGGAACAACCGGGCTAGTTCATCAACCGCGAATTCAGGCCACTTTGCTTTGCGGCCATTTTCAAGGGCCTCTATCCCCTGGCCCTTTGCGGTAACCTCACCGATGCAGGTAACCTCAATGGCTGCGTTTTCAATCCGGCGGCTAATGGATTCCTGGTGCTCCGGGCGGCAGGCAATCAGCAGGCTGCCGGACCCGATCAACCCCAGGGGATTTAAACCGAGCGCCTGACACAATGCCCGGGTGTGGTCAAATATCGGAATTTTATCCATTTCAATTTTCAGGCGGCAACCCGCCGCACAACTCAGTTCGAAAAGAGCGGTTGCCAGGCCGCCTTCGGTGACATCATGCATGGCCACTGTACCGGGGTGTCCGGCAGCCAGCTTGGCTTCCGGCAGGATGCTCAGCATGGCCAGATAGCCCTCACACGCCCTTAACGTTTCCCGGCTGATACCCTGTTCGGTAAGCTGTTTTCGAAACTCCCCGGCAAGGATAGCCGTCCCTTCAACGGCCACCTGCTTGGTCAGCAGGATCCGGTCGCCCGGACGCAGGTTGTCCTTATTCAAGAGATCAGAACGGGTAACCAGGCCGGCCATCATGCCGGTTACCACCGGGCGGGTAACGGCATCGGTTATTTCCGTGTGGCCGCCGCAGAGGCTGATGCCCAGATCCGCGCAAACATTCCGGACTTCAAGCATGGTCCGGTGTATTTGCAGGGCCGTTGTTCCGGGAGGGAACAACAGGGTGGTTAGCATCCAGCGGGGCGCGGCGCCGGAGGTGGCGATGTCATTGGCGTTGACGATAACCGCGTAGGTGCCGATATCATTGGCGACAAAGGTGATCGGGTCCGATTTCAGGACCAGGACCTCCTGGTCGGAAATGTCCAGGGCGGCCGTATCTTCGCCCACACCGGGTCCGATTAATATGGAGGGGTCCGTGAACTGCACGGAATCGATGAATTCACCCAGGACACTGTTGGGAAGTTTACCCCCGGGCAGGGGCGCCCCCAGGTCGATAATTGCAGGCAGTTCATCCAGGGTATCAATGGCAAAATCGTATTCACCGTCCCAGGCAGCGCGGTGGCCGCCCGTATCGATCAGGACGGTATGGGTGCCGGCGGCCCGGCCGGCCCGTAAATCGAAAACATAGTCGCCGACCATGATGATCCGGTGCGGCGACAGGTCAAGTTTTTGCGCGGCCAGCAAGATACCGTCCGGCGCCGGCTTTATAGCCGCCGGGCTGTCTCTTGAAATAATGACATCGAAAGCATCCATCCCGATTTCAACAAAGTTTTCAAGCGCTTTGGCGATGCTTTGCGGGCTGTTGCGACTGATGATGCCGATCTTCAAATGGCGGTCTTTTAGCGCCCTCAGCAGCCGTTCACACCCTTTGCCGGGGCTGGACAGAGCGGCGGCTTCCATTTCAAAGGTGTCCAGAATGTGCCGGGCGGCGTTTTTTTCACTTTCGCTTTCAAGGCTGTCGATGAATTCGAGTATGGGACTGTCCGTCGGGCAGCCGATGGCCAGCTTGATTTTCGGGAAATCAAGGGCGCCCGGTGATGTCAGGGTGCCGTCGAAGTCGAAGAAAACAGCTTTGATTTCATTGTCGGCCATGTGTGTCCCCCCGTGGTCGCGATGTACGGCAGTTTTTTTGCCTTTTAAAACCTGGTCCCTATGGATAGGTCAGAGAAATTAGGCTGTGCCGATAAGCAGGTCAAAACTTTAAAAAGCTGAACATTCAACACCGAACGTCCAACATTGAACTGAGGTACGCCTGCGGCGACCAGTTAGCCACGAATCATCTCAAGTGGTTATAAAGTCGTAGGTTGGGTTAAGCGTAGCGAACCCAACGCGTTTTCGTACCGAATTGATGTTGGGTTTCATTACATTCAACCCAACCTATGGTTCTTATAAATCAGCGAAGCAAAGCTTCAGTCCTTTTTCGATGTTGGACGTTCGATGTTGAATGTTGGATATTCGTTTTTTTAGGCACTTTCAACTTGCTGGCGTAATAGCCAAGACCCTTTCCCCGTGGTAAGCCGGGATTTTCGACAGGGGCACCCCAAAGCCTGGCCCTCCGGGCCAATATACTTTACGCGCCCGGTTGAGGCTCCCATACATTCGGTGAAAAGTTCAAGGTGGCGAAATAGTCATCCACGGTTTCCGCCCGGCGAATCAGTTCAACATTGCCGTCCTGGCGCAACAGGAGCTCCTGGGGACGAAGTTTGCCATTATAATTGAATCCCATGGACTGGCCGTGGGCGCCCGTATCGTGTATGACGAGAAGGTCGCCATCCGCAATGCGGGGCAACTCCCGCTGGATGGCGAATTTGTCGTTGTTTTCGCACAGGGAGCCAACCACGTCCACAACGTCGGTGGCGGTCGTGTCATCCCGGCCGGGAACGGTGATGTGGTGGTAGGCACCGTAAAGGGCCGGCCGCATGAGGGCTGTCATACAGGCATTCACGCCGATATACCGGCGATAGATATCCTTGTGGTTGATAGCCGTTACCACCAGCGCTCCGTGGGGTCCGGTCATATACCGCCCGCTTTCCATTAAAAAAGCGGGTACGTATCCGTTGCGTGTTTTGAAGTCATCCAGCAGGGCCTTGATTTCAGTGGCCAGGGCCCCCAGGTCCAAAGGTGCCTCCCCGGGGAGGTAGGGTATGCCCAGGCCGCCGCCGAAATTGATAAACTCAAATCGAATGTCAAGTTCAGCCTGGACCATCTCCACAATATCCAGCAGCATGCGGGTGGTCTTGACCTTGTATTTATAATTGAGTTCGTTGGAAACAATCATGGTGTGCAGGCCGAAGCGTTTGGCCCCCATGTCCCGGACTTTGCGATAGGCTGCGATGACCTGCTCATGGCTGATGCCGTACTTGGCTTCCGCCGGTTTACCGATGATATCGTTGCCTCCCACGGATGGCCCCGGGTTGTAGCGAAAACAGATCAATTCGGGCATGACGGGCATTTTATCTATCAAGGTAATATCATCCAGGTTGATGATACACCCGCCCTTGGCAAAGGCTTCTTCAAAGTCGGCCGGGCTGGTGTTGTTGGATGTAAACATGATGTCATCCGGGGCGGCATCTATTGCCCGACTTTGGATCAGTTCGGCAATCGAGCTGCAGTCGAAGCCGAAACCCAGGTCCTGCATGATTCTCAGGATGGCCGGATTGGGGAGGGCTTTAACGGCAAAATACTCCCGAAAGCCGTGGATCCCGGAAAAGGCCTGGTTTAATTGTTCACCGGTTTCGCGAATACCTTTTTCGTCATAAATATGAAAAGGTGTTTTGAAATGGTTGACAATGTCCCCGAGCAGGGGGGTCAGTCTTGAGTTGAAATCCTTTGACAGGGGCATGCTCTCTTCTCCTTTATTCAGCCTGTAAAAACCTGGTCCTCAGGATCAGGCCAGAGAAATTAGGCTGTGTCGATAAGCAGGTCAAAATTTAAAAAAACTGAACATTCAACAGCGAACACTCAACATTGAACATTGAACTGAGGTACGCCTTCGGCGACCAGTTAAACACGCATCGTCTCAAGTAGTTATAAAGCCCTGTAGAGCCTATAAATCAGCGAAGCAAAGCTTCAGTCCTTTTTCGATGTTGGACGTTCGATGTTGAATGTTGGATGTTCGTTCTCACTCTATGGGAATACGCCAGGTTTCCTTTAATGTGTTCATGGCGACCACGGTGCGGGTGGCAATCACATGCGGCAGCCTGGCAATTTTTGACTGTACCAGCTCCCCCAGGCTCCGGGCATCGGCAACCCGCAGCTTTACCAGGTAGCCGTCATCGCCGGTTACAAAGTGCACTTCCAGAACTTCGGGAATGGCCGCCAGTTTTTTGCCGACCGCATGCTCCCGGGCAGATTGTTGTACAGTCACCTGTACAAACGCCACCAGGCTGCGCCCGAATTTTTCGGGATTGAGGCGCACTTCATAACCGTCGATGTAGCCGAGCTTTTCCAGTTTGCGGATTCTTTCCAGGACTGCTGACGGCGCCATGCCCACCTGGCGGGCAACCTCCACATTGGGGATTCTGGCTTTTTCCTGCAAAATCTTTAGAATTTTCATGCTTGTTTCGTCGATCATTCTAAATACCTCCAAGATTCCAGAATAATATTCATGCATGGTCGTGATGTCAAGAATAATGTTCTAAATATTGATGATGGGACAGCCAGCCTATGATTAATAGCTCATAATCAGATTCAAAAATTCGAAATCGAAATCGAAATCGGGATCGCGATCGAAAACACACTCGATACGCTATTTCGATAGCGATTTCGATTTCGCTGGCCAAACAATGGGAAATGATAAATTTAAAAGCTGATCGGGCGGTCGATTTACGGCTATGCCCGAATGTGTTATCTGCCAGTATATGAAAATCCTGCTGATATATCCCTATTGTCTCGAGGACCGGATCAATGCCGAGGATTCGGAAGTGGTGCCCATGGGCCTTTTCAATGTCGCGGCGGTGCTGGTGGAGCAGGGCCATGACGTGCAGGTTTTGAACTGGCACCACCTGAAGGGTAACCCGGACGCCGCTAAAAAGGTGCTGGTGGACGTGCAACCGGATGTCGTCGGGCTCTCCATTCTGCACGCCAACCGCTGGGGGGGGATAGAGATTGCCCGCCTGGCCAAGAAAGTGGACCCTGGTATCCGGACGGTTTTTGGCGGTATCGGGGCCAGCCTCCTCTGGGAACATTTTCTAAACCATTTTTCCGAAATTGATTTCGTCGTCATCGGTGAGGGCGAATATACCTTTGCAAGGCTGGTGCGCAGCCTGGAAAGCGGTGACGGTGATGAGACCGCCGCGATTCCGGGGATCGCCTATCGTGATGGCCCAACGGCCAGGCGCAATGCCGATGCCCCGTTGATAAAAGAGATAGACGCCCTGCCGGACCCGGCCCGGTATTTCAACTTTCAGCACCTTTCCCTTACCCGGGGATGCCCTGGCAATTGCTCATTTTGCGGGTCGCCTGAGTTCTGGCAGCGTAAAGTGCGGTTCCACTCCGCCGTAAATTTTGTAGACCGGCTTGAACGACTTTACCGGCGGGGAACCGCTTTTTTCTTTTTTTCCGACGACACGTTTACGCTCCGGAAAAAACTGGTGCTGGATGTCTGCGCCGAGATTATGCGGCGCCAACTGCCGATTGTCTGGGCTGCCATATCCCGGGTGGATACCGTGGACGATGAGGTGCTGATGGCCATGCGCCTGGCCGGATGCATCCAGATCAGCTACGGTGTTGAGAGCGCCGATGAAAAGATTCGCCGTTTGCTCAATAAGCAGACCGACACGGACCAGATCCGCCGGGCATTCAAACTGACCGCGCGGTACGGCATTATGACCCGGGCCTATTTCATCTACGGGTGCCCCGGTGAATCCTGGGAGACCATTGATAAAAATATTGCGTTGATCCGGGAGATCAAACCCCTGAGCGCCATTTTCTATATTCTGGACATTTTCCCGGGGACCAAACTGTACCGGAATTTCCTGTCCAGAACCGGTGAAACGGATGATATCTGGCTTGAACGGATAGAAGATATTCTCTACTTTGAAACGGATCCGGACTTGAGCCGGGAGCAGGTGCTGGCGTTCGGGAAAAAACTGCGCACCTCCTTTTTCGCAGATCTGACCGGGTTTGTCGAAAACCTTGAACTCAAAGATGATCCCCAACTGGCACCTTATCATGCCGATTTCTGCTCCCGGCTGGGCATGACGTTCGACCAGGGCGACTATTCAACAAATGATCTCATACCGGATCGGGAAGCGACGGCGCAGGGGCTTTATAAAAAGGCGCTGGCCTATCATCCGGATGCCCGGGCCTGCCTGGGGCTTGGCATGTTGCAGCAGCGCCGCCGGGCTTTTAATAACTCCATTAAGGTTCTGGCGGAAGGCATCGAATTTTTTCCGGACAATGCCCAGATCGGAATCTGCCTGGCCGTGAGCCAGATGAACCTGGCGCAGTTCGACCGGGCCCTGGATAGCCTGTTGCGGTTTGAAAAGTCGCCCCAGGCCGGACCGCTTATTGAACAGTGCCGGCAGGCCCTGGGAAGACACTGACCCTCAGCCGCCCACATGGCATCCTCTTTCGGGTTTCCATGGGTGCTTCTTTATGGTAGGGGTTCGCAGTTTAGAAGCGGTGTTCCGGTTAAGGGTAAGGATATCTTAGATGCAACCGATTAGTGGAAAATTAAAAGGCTACCTGTTCATCATTGCCGCGGCCGGTTTGTGGGGCATGATCGGACCGTTTGCCCGGCTGGCCTTTTCGGAAGGCGTGCAGCCCATGGAGGTAGCCTTCTGGCGGGCGGCCCTGGCCTGGATTTTCTTCGGCAGCCACGCAGCCGTCCGCCGGGAAGTCAGGATGCAGGCCAGGGACTGGCCGGCCTTACTGACGTTTGCCCTGACCGGAGTGGCTCTCTTTTACGGGTCTTATCAACTGGCCGTGAAGTCCGGCGGTGCGGCCCTGGCGTCCGTGCTGCTCTACACGGCACCGGCCTGGGTGGTGGTTTTGGCCCGCATCTTTTTCAAAGAGGCCCTGACCCCGGTAAAAATAGGGGCCCTGGCCCTGACCCTGGCGGGAGTGGTGGGGGTCTCGCTGGGTGCCAGCGGAGAATTATCGGGCAGCGGGTTATCTATCAGTGCGGGTGCTCTCCTGGCGGGTCTGACGTCCGGATTTTGTTATTCACTCTACTACATCTTCGGGAAGCACTTTTCCGAACGCTACAGTTCGCCCAATCTCTTTCTCTACATGCTGCCCATCGGGGCGATCTGTTTGTTTCCCCTGGTGGAGTTCAGTCCCAAAACCCCGACGGCCTGGCTGGCGATGGCCAGCATGGCTTTCTTCTGCACTTACGGTGCCTACTACAGCTACTACATCGGCCTCAGACACATGGAGGCCTCCCGGGCTTCGATTACGGCCACTCTGGAACCGGTGGTGGCGGGGGTGGTCGCATATTTCTGGTGGGGGGAGACATTTACGCTCCTGGGCTACATTGGCAGTGCCCTGATCCTGGGGGCGGTTATCCTGATGGTCCTGGACGGGTTGAGGCAATAAATATATTGGTGATTTGATCGGGGTGCTCAAGTAGGCCATTTTACCAACCCCTGCTATGCTAACCCCAATCGCTGAACACAATCAATGCTGTGATATGACATCATTACATCAAGTCGACTAAGCGGCTGAGATTTGTATATATCACAATATTTTGCTAAAAGTGATATGTTGGCTTTCTGGCAAGATGCACGAAACCGCTGCGCGGCAGCTTGGTTGATTGCCGCTTCT
>CAZYGG010000093.1:0-11836 GCA_964647585.1 uncultured Desulfobacterales bacterium | reverse complement strand
CCTGAAAAATACGATGGCCAGGAAATGGATTACCTTTCCTACATCATTGCCGTTGAGGAAGTTGCCCGGGTGGACGGTTCCCAGGCAGCTACCATTGCGGCCGGAAATTCACTGGGGATCGGGCCGCTGTACTATTTCGGAAGCGAAGAACAGAAGCAAAAATATCTGCCGAAATTGTGCACGGGTGAGGCCCTCTGGGGTTTTGGCTTGACCGAACCCACGGCCGGATCGGATGCCGGCGGCAGCAAGACAACCGCCGTCAGAGACGGTGACGAGTGGGTCATCAACGGTTCCAAGATCTTTATTACCAATGCGGCCTGTGACATGACGCTGGGCGTCACCGTGCAGGCGATTACCGGGGAAAGGGAAAATGGAAAACCTGAATATTCCTGCATCCTGGTAGAGGCTGGAACCCCCGGGTTCAAGGCCGTCACCATGAAAAAGAAAATGATGTGGCGATCTTCCAACACCGCGGAACTCTATTTTGATAATGTGCGTGTTCCCCTCGACAATATTCTGGGTGAAAAAGGCGACGGATTCCACCAGATGCTGAAAACCCTGGACGGTGGCCGTCTCTCCATTGGGGCTATGGGACTGGGCGGCGCACAGGGAGCCTACGAGGCTGCTTTAAAATATGCCCGACAGCGTGAGCAGTTCAACCAGCCGATCAGCAAATTCCAGGCTGTTGCATTTAAGCTGGCCGACTGCGCTATGGAACTCGAGTGCGCCCGGAACCTCATGTACAAAGCGTGCTGGCTCCGGGACTGCAAACGGCCCTTTGAGAAAGAAGCCGCCATGGCCAAGTTGTACTGCAGCGAGCTTATGGGACGGGTGGCCAACCACGCGGTACAGATTCACGGCGGGTACGGCCTGATGAAGGATTACGGCGTTGAACGGTTCTATCGCGACCAGAAACTTTTGGATATCGGCGAAGGGACCTCGGAAGTGCAGCGTATCGTCATTTCAAGATACATCGGGTGCTGAGGGCTCGCGCAAAAATAACTTCACATTTTATGCGCCGAACCATCCCACCCGGCTGCGTTGCGAAAGATTGGAATATACCGGATATTCCAACGCTTTCACGCCTTGACGGCCGGGCGCCTCACCACTTAAAATTGCGAATTTATTTTTGCGCGAACCCTAAGGCCACTGTGTGAACCCGGCGACCCACGCCGGGTCCCAACCAGTTGATGGAGGTAGTCAATGGCGGAGCAAGTATTACTGACAGAAGAAAAAGACGGGATTGTGACCCTGACTCTGAACCGGCCGAAGGTGATGAATTGCCTTAATTTTGAACTTCTGCACGCCCTCAAAAAGCAAGTGGATGAACTGCGTTTCAATACGACTGCGCGGGTCATCATCATAACCGCTGCCGGTAAAAAAGCATTTTGCGCGGGAGCGGACTTAAAAGAGCGCGCAACCCTAACGCCCATCCAGGTAAAAGAGTATATTTTTACTATCCGGGACCTGTTTGCCACGATCGAGAATATTAACAAGCCTGTTATCGCCGCGGTAAACGGGATAGCCCTGGGTGGCGGGACGGAATTGGCACTGGCCAGCGATATCCGCATTGCGTCGACCAATGCCTCCCTGGGGCTTACCGAAACCCGTCTGGCAATCATACCGGGGGCCGGGGGCACCCAAAGATTGCCCCGGCTGATAGGCAAGGGCAAGGCCAAGGAGCTTATCTTCACGGGCCGGCGGGTAGATGCCGCCGAAGCTTTGGATATCGGCCTGGTCAACAGCGTCAGTGAGCCGGAAGCGCTCCTGGACGAATGTAATAAAATGGCCGCGATGATTTGCGAAACCGGGCCAGTCGCTATTGAACAGGCCAAATATGCCATTAACTACGGGCTCGAGACCGATCTGAATACCGGCATGGCCATTGAATCCAACGCCTACTGGGTCTGCATTCCGACCAAGGACCGCCTGGAAGGGCTGGCTGCTTTCAGGGAAAAACGTAAACCCGATTATAAAGGTGAATAGTATAAACTGCAGGTTCAGGGTTCAGAGGTTGTATGGTTTTAGCCCTGAACTTGAACCGGGAACCGGGAACCGCCAAAACTTGATTTCAGACAGACTGCACGCGATATGAATGTAAACGCCGTTTTTATGAATTATCGATTATTAAACAAACAAGGAGGACACCATGACTGAATATGATTATTGGAAAATATTCCCGCGGATGCCCCGCAAAGTAACGATCGGCGATATTACCGTCCGGGACGGATTTCAGCACCTGGAAAAGTTCATTTCCACGGAAGCCAAGAAATTCTATTTGGAAGAGCTGATCTTTGCCGGATGCCGAGATATTGAAGTGACCAACCTGGGCAACCCTTATCTCATGCCCCAGTTCAAGGATGCGGAAGAGCTGCTTACCCACCTGCGCAGCGACCGCTTTAAATCCAAATGCCAGCGCCGGGGCATCAACTACGACGATATCTGCCTGACCACCATCACCATCCGCGAGTCAGCCGTGGACCGGGCCATTGATCTGAAACAAAGGGGCATCGGACCGGACCGGGTCCTGATGATGGTCAGCACGGAAGAAGAACACCATTTTGCCAACTCCGGCACGACGCTGCCCGATTACTGGGCCGAGGCGGCCAGATGCACCCAGAAATGCAACGATGCCGGGATCAAGATGTGCGGGACGGTCAGTACCATCTGGGGCAGTCCCATTGGGGGTGCCACCGATATGAAAGACGCGGTGGAGTTTTCCAAACGCTGGCTGGAGATCGGGGCACACGACATCGAGCACGCCGACCATGACGGCAGTGCCTCGTCTCCTGACGTTTACCGTTACTTTTCCATGATTCTCGATGAGATGCCCAATACGGACTTGCACATCGCCCACTTCCATGAAACAAAAAGAGTGGCATCCGCTTCGGTCCTGGCGGCCTTGCAGGCCGGCATCACCAATTTCGAAGCCACCCTGGGCGGCCTCGGCGGACAGCCGGCCAACTTCCTGGATGATTGCCCGGTGAAGGGGACCGGCGACTACTATTACGATGATCCCCGCTATGTGGGCCTGACCTGCATTGAAGACCTGCTGGTTCAGATTGATGAAATGGGGATCGAACACGGCTACGACGTGGACCGCATGCTCTGGCTGGGGCGTGCCCTGGAGAAAACCGTCGGCCAGCGGCTGCGGTCTGAGGCGGTCATCAATGGCCGAACCCTGACGGAAGGCCACATGGAGTATGCCCGGCCGGGCCTGCAGAAAAGGAAGGAGAAGCTGGGCGAGGCCGCCGGACAGAACCTGCCGTCCGATTGGGGGCCGGAAGCGAATCTGCCGGAGCAGTACCGGGCCTAGATCGGGTCGATAGGCCAGATGAGGAATTTTAAACAGGAGTTTAAAGCAGGAGTCTCAAATGGAACAGAACAGCTCGAAACCCCATATCAATGTAGACTTTTTCGAGGATCTCACCGGCGATATCGCTTCCGAGGAGGATGAAGGCGTGGAAGCCCTGGGACAGAAAATAAAGACCCTCCGGGAGAATAAGGGTATGTCTCTGGATGCCATGTCGAAGATGACCGGTTTTGATGTGGAGGTCCTGTCGCAGATAGAAAAAAACGAAATCCAGCCGCAGCTGGGAACCGTCATCAAGCTGTCCAAGGCCCTGGACAGCGCCCTGGGCCGCCTGGTGTCCGGGCAGGGTGACCAGCTTTACACGATAACCCGTAAAGGTGAACGGAAAACTACCCTGAGATCCACCTCCTCAAAATCCGGCGGCCAGAAACTCTACACATATAAAAGCCTGGCACCTGAAGTTAAAGGTCGCCATATGGAGCCTCTGGTCGTGCAGCTGGAAGAATATCCGGAGCAGGATATGTCGATCCACGAAGGTGAAGAGTTTATTTTTGTCCTGGACGGTGTGGTTCTGCTGAAAATAGGGGAGGAATCATTTGAACTGGATCCCGGGGACAGCGCCTATTATCTGTCTACCACACCGCACTTGCTTTCGGCCAAGGGTGGTAAGGCGACCATTGTGGCAGTTGTTTATGACCGGTAGCGTTTTAACTTCATAAGCGATTAGCCATTGGCTGTTAGCAGTTAGGAAAAGCAGACGATTTCCTGTTTTTAAAGATCTAACAGCTAAAGGCTAAAAGCTAATCGCAGGGGCCCAGAGGGCCCCTCAGACTGTTGACAAAGTCCCCACAAATCGTGGGGATTTTGTTATAATGGGGCATGTTAAAAAAGCGCTATGAAACCCAGCCCCAAATGGAATTTGTCAGCATCGAGCAGTTAGTTCCCCGCGGTCACCTTCTTCGTAAAATCCACAAAACGATTTCATTCGATTTTATCCGTGAAAAAGTTGAGGATTTATATTGTCCGGATAATGGACGTCCGGCGATCGATCCCGTGGTCTTGTTCAAGATGCTTTTTATCGGCTACCTTTTCGGCATTCGGAGCGAGCGCCAGTTGGTCAAGGAAGTCGAAGTCAACATTGCGTACCGCTGGTTTTTGGGTTTTGGTCTTCGGGACAAGGTCCCGAGCCATTCGACCTTCAGCAAGAACCGCCAGCGCCGGTTTAATGACAGCCCCATCCACCAAGAAATATTTGATGAGGTCGTGTGGCAGGCTATGGAACGCAAGATGGTCTCCGGGCGGATTCTTTACACCGATTCAACCCACCTTAAGGCCAGCGCCAACAAAAACAAGTTTGACAAGCAACTGGCTGAAAAGTCGACCCGGGATTACCTGGACGCCCTTGAGGCTGATGTGAACGCTGACCGCCGGGCTCATGGTAAGAAGCCTTTAAAGAAAAAAGCCCGAAAGGTCGAAGTCAAAGAGACCAAAGTCAGCACCACGGATCCTGACAGCGGCTATATGTTCCGTGAGGGCAAGCCTAAAGGCTTCTTTTATCTGGATCATCGTACGGTGGACGGAAAGCACAATCTCATCACCGACACCCATGTAACGCCCGGCAATGTGCATGACAGCATCCCCTATCTGGCACGCTTGGATAACCAGCGGGAGCGGTTTGGGTTTGATGTGGAGGCTGTGGGATTAGACGCAGGTTATTACACGACCGCGATTTGCAAGGGATTGGAGGATCGGAAGATAAGCGGTGTGCTGGCCTATAGTCGTCCGGTTCACCGTAAGGGTTATTTACCCAAAAGCGCCTTTGTCTATGACGAATATTTTGATTGTTACCTGTGCCCTAAAAACCATGTCCTGAAATACCGGAATACCACACGCAAGGGATACCGTGAATATGTTTCTGATCCCATAAAATGTCAAAAATGCGACTTGCTTGCCAAATGCACTCACAGCGCCAATCAAGTCAAAGTGGTTACGCGGCATGTCTGGCAGGATTACAAGGACCGGGTGGATGAACACCGGTACTATGACTGGGGAAAGCGAATTTACAAACGGTGCAAGGAGACGGTTGAGCGCAGCTTTGCTGACTCTAAGCAATTGCATGGACACCGGTACGCCCGCATGCGCGGTTTGACCAAAGTACGGGAGCAGTGTTTACTGGCAGCGGCCTGTCAGAATATGAAGAAAATAGCGCTGATAGCCTGCCGGGGAAAAGACCGGCCGCTATTATATGTTTTGGGGGCCCTAAAACACGCTAAAAAGCTTATACAGCCCCTTTTAGGCCAACAAGTGACCTGGGTTAACGAAAACTCCTTGATCACCGCCTAAATCAATGTGGCAAAAAACAACAAACCCCGCCTCTGAAAAGACGGGGTTTGTCCACAGTCTGAGGGGCCCAGAGGGCCCCTTTTTATTCTTCAACCAGCGTAAACTTCCACGCACAAAACCATTCATCCGGATGCTCATCCGGGGGGCATCCCACACATTCAGTTTTGATACGCGGGTCAATGGTTTCAGCAAAGCAGGGATATTCAACCAGACCGGCCGACTTGCAGGGGTAGTCCGGCAATCCCTTTCTTTTACGGGCAGCCTGTACCCGACAATTATTCATATAAAAAATAATCGTACGATCATCGACCGCTTCAAGGGACTGCTCGTTGATCAGGGCATATAACCGAAAGGACAGGGCCTTTTTTAGGGCCGCCAGCCCCCCGTTGGCGGGCAGGTCAAGCAGTTCTTTGATGCGGGTGGCTTCATAGGGTGAGTAGCGGGACCAGCAGGTGTCGTTGCACCGTTTGGCGTCGTTCATGCTGCGTTTGTTTTCCACTGCCTGGAACCAGATGCCATCATTGGCCAGCCAGTTGACCGCCAGGTTTTTCAGCAGGTCGATCGCGGTTTTTCGATCCATTGACTTCAAAAAAGCAGGCAGTCCATCTTCGACCGGAAAGCCCAGGGTTTTCCCTATCCGGGTGATCTGGTTGCCAACACTGGCAGGCCATACCGTCTTTTCGATCTCCAGGGCCTTTTCCAGGCCGAACTGGTGTTCTACCTGCGCAAACCACTGTCCGTAATGGACGACAATACGGCGCAAGGCGTCCATGATAAAATGCGGCAGCTGTTCATTTTCGACTTGCTCAATGTTGTTCAAATCTGGCTGCATGTGTCCTCCCTCTTACATATGGTTCCGTGTGAATGGCGGTAGCAGGAAACAGAGATTTACATACTGGAACGCGGTGTGCAGGTCAACTGCCGAAGTCGTCACCGGGTGCTAGTTGACTCCAGGTGGGGAGTATATTACATCAAAACAACACAACCAGAACGAATGGGACTTCCCCACAGAACCTCTTTTTTCAGGCGGTCTGGAGATGGCCAATCAACTTATACTAGGCGTAACCGGCGGCATCGCCAGTGGCAAATCAACAGTTTCCGCGATGCTTGCAGATCTGGGGGCGCCCCTCATCGACTTCGACGTATTGGCCCGGCTGGTTGTAGAGCCGGGCCGGCCGGCTTTGAAATCTATTGCTGACTATTTCGGTAAAACGGTCCTGCGGGCCGACGGGACCCTTGACCGGAAAAAACTGTCCGGGATTGTTTTTAACCATCCTGAAAAGCGGCACAAGCTGGAGAAATTCACCCACGGCGCTATTTTTGAAGAGTATCGCAACCAGGTAAAACAGCTGTCCGTTGATAATCCCGGAACGATCATCCAGGTAGCGGTGCCCCTGCTCATGGAGTTGAACCTGGAGTCACTGTTTGACCGGGTGCTGGTCGTTTATGTCAGCCCCGCCCAACAGGTGGCGCGTCTGGCTGCGCGCGACAATATCAACGAGACCGCAGCAGCCAATATGCTTGCATCCCAGTTGCCCATTGATGAGAAGGTAGCGACGGCCGATTATGTCATTGATAACGGCGGGACCCTTGCAAAGACCAGAGAGCAGGTTGAAACAGTCTGGCAGAAACTGCAAAGATCAATCCTCAGTTAATCTTCCCTCATAACCAGTTGACTATCTCAATCCCGGACTTATTGTCTCCTCCAGCCGCATTTCAGCGCCGGGATACGTAATATGCTGAATTAAGACTCATTTTGGTATTCCGCTTTATATACCACATGTTGTGGTCCAAGCGGTATTGACATACCAGATGTTATGTCTTATACCTATACTTTAGATAGGTTCGACTCTGTCGAGGTTTCATGGCGACAGATTTCATTAAGGGAGGTTCCGATGAACGGGAATGTTCATTTTCGCAGCCGATTGGAAATTATGCAGCGGCTGTGTTTATATTTTCTGATGACCATTGGGGCGGGGATCCTGCTGCTGCCCAGGGCCAATACAGGGATATATGATACCGGGGTTTCGCAAAACCTCAGCCAGATGGCGCTGGCGGTCAGTCACCCGGTCAGCTCCCCTGAGCCACCGCCGACAGTGTCGGCTGCCCAGACCGATTTCCGACCGGAGAACGTGAATTCCAAAAAAACAGCCGTGAGAGTGAAAACCGGCTATCACGCGATCATACAACAGGCTGGTCGGCGACACGGCGTAGAAGCGGCTCTGATTCAGGCGATTATCATGGCTGAATCCAGTTATAATCCCCGGGCGGTTTCGAACCGCGGGGCGGCCGGCCTGATGCAACTGATGCCTGCAACGGCGGACTCCATGGGGGTCAAAGACAAGTTTGACCCTGAACATAATATCGACGGGGGCGTTCGTTATTTTAAAAGGATGCTGGTGCGTTTCGATGGCGATACAAGTCTGGCCCTGGCGGCCTACAACGCCGGTGCCCGCAAAGTAAGGCAATACAACGGCATTCCCCCCTATAAAGCGACCCGGTCCTATATCGCCAGAGTGTTCCAGTATTATCAGACGTACAAAGACCTTGCCAACACCCCGGACAATGTCTAAATCCATTCTCGACAGCTGGCGGGATAAGGTGTACCATCACGGCAAGGAGGCGTTGAAACGTGACGGAGACTTTTACCTGCCAGTGCCTGTCCGATACCCTGGATGGCCTGTGCGATGGCTTATCCCATTTTTCGCATCCCAGCCGGGCAGCGGTTATCTACGCGATTGAGCCTGAAGACCCCATTCGGGTATATGATCCCCAACATCTGCTGGTGGGGCACGAACTGCGTTTTAAGGAACTCTACCTCGACTCGGAGCAATGGCGAACCGATGCACCGGATTTCAATCAATTGCAGAAACACGGCCACATCAACCCTGAAAAAAACATAGATCTGGCCGGACTTATCTCTTTTGGGGGACGTTCCCGGTCGCTCTTTTACCAGATGTGGTTCACAGAGCACCACCCGGACATATGCAGCGTAGTACCCGTGGAAAGATGGCTCGAGCATGCCGCTTATCGGTTGAGCCACGATCTGGGCAGTTCCCCCGAATGGTACACGGCCATTTCCGGAAATTTCCTGCGGGAGTATGCCACCCACGCGGTGCGTGATTGTATCGTGGATGAGATGAACCGGGTCCTGGGCTGGGACACCCAAGTCCGGGTGTACCCGATCCTGGATGCGATTCTCGGTATTTCACGGACCCGCGAAGAGGGCTCCTGGGCCCGGGGTGAGTTGATGTTTGTGGAAGCATCCGCCATCGGCAAGCTGGATCTGGTGGCTGAGTTTCCCGAAGCCGAACGGCCTGCTTTGGAGAATTTTAAACATGTCCGGAAACTCTTGATGGCGGTGGAGAACTCGGAGCGCAAGCTGGTATCGGATGGTCGGTCGATTATTGGTATCGCGAACGGCGACCTGCCCGAGTTCAGTCTCATCGCTGATTTTAGAGGGGAGGCTGGTTTCCTGAAGCTCAACGGCACCCTGATTTGCAGTTTTTTTGATGGCAGCTTCAAAGCCACCCTCCGTCGGGCAAAGCTGGTCCAGGTCGAGGAGCTTCTGCTGGAGTCCCCGCTTGATTTGGAAGAGAGCGGTCAGTTGTTCCGGATCATTTCCGACATCGTGCATTCGGCGGAGACCCACAAACACGGGGCTACCCTGGTCATTGATCTGAACAAAAAGCCGGTTGAGATATCCGGGCAGAGTTTGGTAGTTCCGCCGGACCTGCGTAATCCGGAATCCCTGGCTTTGACCAAATCGCTGGCCCATGTGGACGGCGCCCTGCACCTGGGGGCGGATTTGCGGCTGCACGGGTTTGCCTGCCTGCTGGATGGCCAGTCGATTGCCAGCGAGGACCGGGCCCGGGGCGCCCGGTATAATTCGGCCCTGCGTTTTACCGCCGACAACCCCGGGCTTCTGGTGGTGGTTGTGTCTTCTGATCGGCCGGTTTCAATCATCATGGAGGGGGTTGAGCTCAACGCCCAGTGCGCCCTGGAAATTGCCCCGACTTGCCTGGCAGTCCCGCCCACCCTGGCCGAGTGGATCGATCAGCAGGTTTGATGTCCTTTTGCCGGGGTTGTTTAAAGGTTGAAGGCTGAAGGTAAAAACGCTAATAGAGCCATCGGAACCAAGAACCAGACAACCCGTATTTGCCATACAATTCAATAGGATTCTTTACAGATAATCAACCCAACGCAGACGTTTGCGCCCATTTTCGATCCGCCAGGCAATGGCTCCGGATTGCAAAGCCCGGTTGAGGGTATCGGTGATTTCGATTGGGGGATTTTTAACATGGGCGGCCAGGGTTTCAGCCAGTTGATCAATCCGGGCGGGTTCCGTAATTGAGTCTGCAGCGAGCGGCCAACTGGCATGTTGCTCTACCAGGCGGCCCATCATCAGGTCATAAATGAGGACCGTTCGCTTTAGGTTTTCTACCTGGGCGACTTCATCCGGTTGGGCCTGGCCGGAGGCCATGCGTTTTTCTACATCCGCCAGCCACAGGTCGAAACGATGCATCCAGCCAGCGGCCACCTTGTCCAGAACTTCAGGCCGAATACCGGTGTTTTCCACAATCGCCCGGTTGGCGTGGTAGCGGCTCCAGTCGTCGGTTGTTATCCGAATACCGTAGTCGTCACAATGCGCCCTCACCGCGGTGCCGGGAAAGGGCGCCAGCAGGTGAAACCCGTAGGAGACGCCCAGCTCTTCCAGCTGCTTCCCAAACGCAAGGGTTTCCTGCAGCGTCTGTTCGGTTTCACCGGGCAGCCCCAGAATAAAAGAGGCGTGCGGCTGCAAGCCGGCCCGGGTGCAGAGCTTTACCGCGGCAACTACCTGCTCCCGGGTAATGCCTTTTCGTATGGTTTTGAGGATGACGGGGCTGCCGGTTTCAACACCAAAGCTGACCGCGGTACACCCGGCGGCTTTCATTTTTTTCAGGACTTCCAGAGAGACCGTGTCCACCCGCGCGAAAGAGGTCCATTTGACCGTAAGGCCCCGTTTCATTATCTCGTCGCAAACAGCCGTGCAGTGGCCGGCGTTGGCCGTAAACAGGTCGTCGGCCAGGTTAATCTGGTTAAACCCATAAGCTGCCAGAGATTCCATCTCATCCACAACTTCCACCGGGGCCCGGTAACGGACCTTTGCTCCAACCATCTTGCGCCCGACGCAGAAAATGCATTTGAACGGGCAACCGCGGCTGGTGGTCATACTGATGGAAAGATTCAAGGCCCGGTATCTTCCCAGGGGCAGCAGGTGGCGGGCCGGCAGGGGCAGATTGTCGATATTGATCCCCGGCGGCTTGTGACCGGTATCCACAATTTCCGGGCCGTTTCGAAAAACGAGGCCCTTAATGGAACGCCAGTCCTGTTTGTTTGCGATTGCCCCGGTCAATTCGACAATTGTCTCTTCACCCTCGCCCAGCACAATGACGTCCAGTTCAGGATGTTCCGCCAGGGTTGCCTCGGCACGGAAAGTGACGTGCGGGCCGCCCATGACGGTGATGATGTCGGGGTCGGCCGCTTTGGCGTCTTGCACCACCGCGATTGCGTTGTCAAATGTCATGGTCACAGCCGTCAGGCCGATGATGGCCGGCTTGAAAGTTTTAATCTCGGCGGCAAGGGCCGCCTGGCTGTATGGAAAAACCACGTAGTCGCGGATTTTTACTTCTAAACCCGCCTTTTCAAGCACCGCGGCTATAAAGGCCAGCCCCAGCGGTGGGGACGGGGTTTCATCAATGGGATAATAGGGATTTACAAGGAGTGCGCGCATTGGTTTCTTTTTAGATGGCTCCCAATAAAAAAGGGGCCCGAACGAATTCGGGCCCCCGGGATTGCTATTAGCCTGTGTGCTTAGAACAGGCCGGTTACCTTACCGTCTACCGGATCAACATCCACGCGGCGGTAGGCCGGGTTGGAGCCGGTACCCGGCATCAGGCTGATGACACCTGCGCACGGGCAGAGGAACTTGGCCCCGGAATAGATCAGCACGTCGCGGATGGGCAGTGTCCAGCCAGTGGGCGCGCCTTTGATGGTCTTATCGGCGCTGAGGCTCTCATGCGTCTTGACCATCATGGTGGCGAAGTCGGCGTACTTGGGATCGTTTTCCAGCATTGCGGCTTTGGCGTTGGCTTCGGGAGCCCAATCCACGCCGTCGGCACCGTAAACTTCCTTGGCGAT
>CAZYGG010000092.1:0-11888 GCA_964647585.1 uncultured Desulfobacterales bacterium | reverse complement strand
GCCATGGCTTTTTCAAGCCCGTAGACCCTGGCAATGCCGTCACCGACAGAAAGGACAACGCCGGTTTCGCTGAGTTCGACCTTCTTGTCATAATCCGTAATCTGCTCTTTTATTATCTGACTTATTTCTTCAGCTTTTAGTTCCATTAGACGCTCTCACCCCTCTTTAATGATTCTCTCATATTTAATAGTTGTGTTTTGATGCTGCCATCAAGAACAAGGTCGCCCATCCTGGTAACGATTCCCCCGATAAGGCCGGGGTCCTGCTCCACGTCCAGGATGATATCTTTACCTGTCTTCTGGGACAGGGTTGCACGAATCTTTTCGACGGCCTCGGATGAAAGCTCGGTGGCCGAGACCAGGCTGGCCCGGGCAACGCCTTTCAATTCATCCGCAAGCTTTTCATAAAAATCACTTATGCTGGCCACGAAACCGATCCTGCCCTTATCAAACAAAAGCAGCAGAAATGATTGCATGACCGCAGAAACGCCTACCTTGGTAATCAATGTCTCCAAAACTTTCTTGCGCCCGACGGCATCGTACAGCGGGTTACAGATGGCCTGTTCAAGCTCGTCGCTCGCGCTGATCAGACTTGCCACGCCTGCCAACTCCTCGCGGTAGGCTTCAGCATTTCCATCCTCTTTCCCGATAAGTAGAAGCGCCTTGGCATACCGTCTTGCTATCGCCAAATTTTTCACTATGCCACCACCTTATCTAAGTATTCGTCAACGAGACTGTTCTGGTCATCATCGGAAATCTTGCTTTTAATGATCTCCTCAGCTTTCAACAGTGCCTTATCTATTATTTCGGTCTGGATGTCGTCCTTGGCCCTTTGAAACTCATGTTCGATGTTCTTTTTGGCCTGCTCTTCGAGTTTTTCGGCTGTTTTTTCAGCCTCGGCCAGAATTCGGGTTTTGGCCTCTTCCCCCTGACGGATATATTCGGCCACGATGGTTTCGGCCTCGCCTTCCAGGGTCGCCAGTTTCTCATTGTACTTGGCGAGTTCGTCTTCAGCCGCTTTCTTTTGGGCTTCCAATTCCCCGAGTTGCTCTTTAATGCCGTCAATGCGGGCGTTGAGGGCCTGCGCTACCGGCTTTTTAAGCAGAAAGAAAAGGCCGATGGCCAGTACGGCAAAGTTCATGACCTTATAGGTATCGGTGGCCTGCCAATGAGAACCGCCGCCACCGGCGGCCATCACACTATCAGCCACACAAAGCGAAAGCACCACCATCAGAAACATCATACCGGTGATACGCTTTCTGAGAATATCAGCAATCTTCATTAAATCGCCCTCCCCAGAATTTTTTGACCAATGGCGCTTGCGAACGTGTCCAGTTCGGCCTGCAGAGATGCCCGTACCGAATCGGCCTCTTCCGCAATCTTGGCCTTCACCTCGGCAAGATCTGCCTGCGCCTTTGAATTTATCTTCTCAACGATAGCCATCTCCTCCTGGGCAGCTTCTTCAAGCATGGCCTTCTTCTTTTCCACCCCATCGGTCCGCGCGGCCCGGATACCTTCCGAAAAGGCCTGTTCTTTTTCCTGAGCGTCACCGTCTGCCGTCTTGATCCCTTCTTCCAGATCAGAGACAAATGCCTTCCGCTTCAGCAGGATACTACGGATGGGTTTGTAAAGAATCACATTCAAGGCCCAGATCAGGAAAAGGAAATTCACGATCTGAATCAGAAGCGAACTGTCAACGCTTACCATACAAGTCCTCCATCGCCGATGTGTTGCTGTGTTAATAACAATCTGGTTAGAAAAAAACCCTTTCGTCCTAAAATACTCCGGCGGTCTATATCATCTGTCCCGTTGAAATGTCAAAGGTTTTTTAGCAAAATAATCGTGCCAAAGGCTCCACAGGAATGTAAATATTACTAAAAATTAGAGTATCTTTAGCGCTATGCCCACAACCCGGTATATTCCCGACCAAATCTGAATGATCCAACAATATAAGAAGCTAACCCAGATAGTGCCTTTTGGTTCAAGATGCGGCGGCCGTGAAAATCAAACCGGAGGAATACATTGAGTATTTCGAGGATTTGATTTTCACGCCCAACGCCGAGATTGGGCCAAAAGGCACTATCTGGGTTAGCTTCTATTCGAACATATAGCGGCGCATGCTGACATTCATCAGCAACCCGATAGCCATCATAACGGTAATAATGGAGGACCCGCCGTAGCTGATAAAAGGCAGGGTGACCCCCACCACCGGCATCAGACCCATCACCATGCCGATATTGATAACCACCTGCCAGAATATCATGGCCGTCGCACCCACACTCAGAATGGTCCCAAAAGGGTCCCGGCAGCTTTGGGCAATATTGAGTCCCCATAGAAGCAACAGAAAAAAGAGCACCAGGAGCATGCCTGAGCCCAACAGGCCCCACTCCTCGGCCAGGACGGAAAATATGAAATCGGTGTGCTGTTCGGGCAGGAAATCCAGTGCGTTCTGGGTGCCTTTCAGATAGCCTTTGCCCGACAGCATACCGGACCCTATGGCGATCTTGGACTGGATGATGTGATACCCGGCACCCAGAGGGTCCCGTTCCGGGTCAAGAAACGTGAGAATCCGGCGCTTCTGATACCCTTTCAGAAAAAACCAGACCAGGGGCACCGTCACCGTACAGCCCGATATGATATAAATCAGGGCTTGCCGTTGGATTTTCACAAACACGGTAATGGAGAGCGCAATAAGGACCACGACCAGGCCGGTACCGAGATCCGGCTGCCGCACGATGATCGCAAAGGGTATGAGGGTCAGGATCATCGGCCGGATCAGTTCCCGCAAAGACAATCCCCGCGTATTCACCGTTTTGGCGTAGTAACGGGCCAGGATAATGATAACGGCCAGTTTCACCAGTTCAGATGGCTGCAGCGACGCTGGGCCGATCTCCAGCCACCGGCGGGATCCCCCCACGTATTTGCCGAACCATTCAACCCACAACAGCAGCACGATGCAGGCACCGTAAATCACGTTGCCCCACTGTTCTATAAATTTATAGCTGAACAGGAACACGCCGATCATCAACACGAAACCGATGCTGTACCAGATGCTCTGTTTCAGGAACAGAGCGGCATAAGGATTGGCGGTTCCGGACGTCACGGCACTGTAGAGGGTGACCAGGCCCACGCCCCCGATCAAAGCAACAATCCCGAGCAGCCCCCAGTCAAAACATTGTGCCAGTCGTCGGTCAAACATATCAGTTGTTATCCTCCCCGCTCAGGAACGCCAGGATCATGTCCTTGGCTATCGGTGCGGCGGCGCTCGAGCCATGCTCACCGTGCTCGACGATCACCGACACGGCTATCTGCGGGGATTCTGCGGGCGCATAGGCGACGAACCAGGCGTGGTCTTTGTGCCGGTCCTGAACTTCCGTTGCGTCTTCCTCCTCCTCGCTTTTCAGGGCAACCACCTGGGCCGTACCGGTCTTACCGCTGATGCTGACACCTTTGGTCCGGATGCGCCGGGCTGTGCCGGCCTCCCCCTGGACAACATCGAAAAGCCCCTCACGCACCAGCGCCAGGGTGGCAGGGTTCATCGACACCCGTCCGGTAATTTCCGGTGTGTTTTCATAGAGCCGCTCCCCGGCAGCAGTCTCAATATGGTCTAAAATAGTCGGCCGGTAACGGGTACCGCCGTTCGCAACAGCCGCCGTCAGCACCGCCATCTGCAGGGGTGTCACCAGGTTGTATCCCTGCCCGATAGCCACTGACAGGGTCTCACCCTGCAGCCAGGGAATACCGAAACGCCGTTTCTTCCAGGCTGCTGTGGGAATCAGGCCGGCCTTCTCACGATCCAGTTTAATACCCGTTTGGGCTCCCAGGCCGCAGGCCTGGGCGTGCCAGGCCAGGCGGTCGACACCGAGTTTTAAACCAACCTGGTAAAAAAAGACGTCACAGGACTGTTCCAGGGCCTGGACAACATTGACTTTGCCGTGGCCGCCTTTTTTCCAGCACCGGAAAACCCGGTTGCCAAATTTGTAATAGCCGGGGCAATGCATGGTCGTGGTCTCATCGATAACCCCCTCTTCCAGTCCGGCAATGGCGGTCACTATCTTATAGGTAGAAGCCGGCGGATAGGTCCCCTGAATAGCCTTGTTTACCATGGGATGGTCCGGATTCGAGTTCAGCGTCCGCCATTGTTCGCCGGACATACCGTCGACAAAAGCGTTCTGATTAAAAGCGGGACTGCTGGCCAGGGCCAGAATCCGGCCGGTGTCCGGCTCGATCGCCACCGCCGCCCCGACCTTGCCTGCCAGCATCATCTCAGCCCGGGCCTGCACCTGCTGATCGAGGGTGAGAATCAGGTTGTGTCCTGGTCGGGCGACCACTGTCTTGAGGGGCCGGATCACCCGACCCCGGGCATCCACCTCTACCTGCCGGCCGCCATGGTGGCCCCGCAGGTAGTTTTCGTGGGCCTTCTCCACCCCGAACTTGCCAATAAAATCGCCACTCCGGCACCCCGGGTATTTACCTGTTTTCAGTTCTCTGGCGTTTATTTCACTGAGATAGCCCACAAGGTGCGCCGCCCCGTGCCGGTCAAGGTAGTGGCGCCGGAGTTTCACATTGACAGTAATGCCCGGCAGGTCAAACTTGTGCACCTCTATGGCGGCCAGGATATCACGCGAGATGTCCTGCCGAATCAAAATGGGCTTATAGGCCCCACGCCCCCTGTTCCGCTTGATTTTTTCCTTGAGTTCCGCGATGGGAAAATCGGTATAACTGGCGAGTTTTTCCAGGGTTTTTTCCACCGGCTTGGCATCTTTGAGGGTAATGTAGATGTTGACCGCCGGCCGGTTGTCCGCAATTCGCAACCCATTGCGGTCGAATATCAACCCCCGCGAGGGGTCAATGTCCTGAAGGCGAATCCGGTTGTTCACGGACAGGAGCCGCAACCGTTCCCCCTCGACAAGCTGCAGGTAAAACAGGCGCGCAAACAGTATGACAAAAGCAGCCACGACAATCAGGACCGTACTGATAATGCGCTGTTTAAACCACTCGCTGTCGACTGTGTTGAGATAGGTTGTCATGTATAGTTAGTGTCCATCCATAAATCCAAGATTTCAGGATGACGCTATCAGCGGTTAGCAATCAGGTAATACTCTGTATTTTAAATTTTTTATCTAAAACCTAATGGCTAAAAGCTAAGATCTTCCATCCATGATTTCCAATCATGGATGGACAATAGTTAAACTCTGAGCATCCTTGAAAAACCGTACTTTAAACACCTTTGCAGGGCTGAACCGCGAACGGCCAGCATCGAACTCTGAACTTGGGAACGCCGGCGGCGGCCTGTGTAAAAAATTCAGCCAAAGTCCTTGTTCATACTGCGACGTTCGATGTTCACTGTTCGATTTTCAGTTCGGCCCCTACGTTTATCAGGCTCTGCTTCCCCAAACCGATCCGCAATCCACTTCATCCATTCACGGTGAACAGACCGGATCAGCAGCAGCAGCAGGGGCCCGGTGAAAAGGGCCCATAAAAGCTGCACCGACACGGTCCGGAAGATACCGATTGGCAGCGCTCCGCCCGGATGGCCAAGCTTGACCGTACCCAGAAAAACCATATTTTCTAAAAATACGCCCACCACCACCACGAACGGCAGCAGCAGATTGTTTTTAAAGTGCAGAAATCCAACCAGCCAGGCAATGGTCCCGTACAGCCAGAAATAGGTGGTGCTGTAGATTCCGAAGGCCCCGCCCGAAAGGGTGTCCATGGTCAGCCCGAGGAAAAACACAACGGGGAGTCCCTCTTTCAACGGCCTGAAAAGACCAAGGTAGACCACGAAGGGAATCAGCAGGTCATAAAACCCATCCAGCCCGGCAACCAGCGGAAAAAGGGTGGTCTGCAGGACGATAAATCCGAGGCATATAACAATGTAGACAATAGCGGTCATTTTGTTTTTTCCGCGCCCCGGCTTTGCGAGGGGCACTCCCTGCAAATAAACCCGGGCGTTATAGGTTCCCGGTTCAAGGTTCCCGGTTCAGGGTTGAAAACCTTTGAACCCCTGAACCCTGAACCTCTGAACCCCTGAACTCAATTTAACATTGAACATCGAACGCCCAACATCGAACTTCGAACTGCGGTTGCCTGCGGCGTCCAAATTTATGTCTTTTAAATCAATTGGCCCGTCAGGACCATTTTCGACGTTCGATGTTTAATGTTCGATGTTGGAAGTTCAAGTTTTCAACCTTTGAACCCGGAACCATTCTGGTTGTTCACTCACTGAAAAAGATTCGTTCCGGCGGGTTCAACACCACCAGCACTTCTTCCAGTTTTTCAAAGTCGACAAAAGGGGTCACCCTGACTTCCTGGAAAATTCCGGCATTACTCCGGATGACATTCGAAACCAGGCCGACGCGCAGGCCTTTGGGAAATACCCCGTCAAGCCCGGAAGAAATCAGGATGTCGCCGACCCTGACATCATTTTTCAATAGAACGTATTTAAAGATGCACTGCCCTGCGGCCGCGCCCGTGACAAGGCCCCGCGCCCGTGAACGCTGCACCAGGGCATCGACAGCGTTGTTCTGATCGATAATCAAAAGGACCTTTGAATAGGTGCCGGCCGCCTCCATCACCTGGCCCGCGATCCCGGCGGGCACCACCACGGGCAGGCCTTTCATCACACCGTCGCGCATGCCCTTATCGATAATGATGGTCTGGAACCAGGTGGACGGGTCTTTTCCGATGACGGCTGCCGGCAGGACTTCCCGGCTGATTGACTTCTGGAAATTCAGCAGGTCCTTCAGCCTCTGGTTGGTCAATTCAATCTCTGAGTACCGGTGGCCCCTTTCCAGGGCTTGGTCCAACTGGCCGCGCAGCTGGTCGTTCTCCCGGGACACCGATACCAGAAAGAAATAGTGCTCCCAGATCCCTTCAACGAACTGAACGGTGTGGGTAACTGCTTTCTGAAACGGGGATACAAAATAGATGGCCAGCCGCCCGAGCCCGTACGCCGGATCCCGGGTCCGGCTACTGACCGACAGGATTATGATGTTGACCGCGATTACCACCAGCAGGCCAACAATCATCATCGTTCTCTTGGAAAACATTGATTATGTAATCATCACCTGTTTGAGAATATCGATACTGTCGATGGCCTCGCCCGAGCCAAGGGCTACGGTGGAAAGCGGGTCCTCGGTGACAGTAATGGGCAGGCCGCTCTCCTCCATCAGGAGTTTGTCCAGGTTTTTCAGCAGGGCGCCGCCGCCGGTGAGCACGATGCCCCGGTCCACAATATCCGCGGCCAGTTCGGGGGGAGTCTGTTCAAGGGCGATCTTCACCGTTTCGACAATGGCATCAATCTGTTCGGATATGGCTATCCGGATCTCCTCGCTGTCAATGGCCAGGATTTTGGGGATACCGGACACCAGGTCCCGTCCCTTGACCTCGATGGTTTCCAGGTCCTGCGGATCGGGATAGGCATTGCCGATGGCGGTTTTTATGATTTCAGCGGTGCGTTCACCGATGAGCAGGTTATACTTGCGTTTGATGTACTGCATGATGGCTTCATCCATCTTGTCCCCGGCCACCCGGAGGCTGCGGCTGTAAACGATACCGGCCAGCGATATGACCGCCACCTCGGTGGTACCCCCACCGATGTCCACAACCATGTTACACGTCGGTTCCGTAATGGGAAGCCCGGCCCCGATGGCAGCCGCCATGGGTTCCTCGATTAAAAAGACCTCCCGGGCGCCGGCGGATTCGGCCGATTCGCGCACAGCGCGCTTTTCAACCTGGGTGATGCCGGAAGGCACCGCGATGATGATGCGCGGGCGCACCAGACGGCGCCGGTTGTGAACCTTCCTGATGAAGTGCCGCAGCATGGCTTCGGTCACTTCAAAATCAGCAATCACCCCGTCGCGCATGGGGCGGATAGCCACGATATTGCCGGGCGTGCGGCCCAGCATCTTTTTCGCCTCTGAACCCACCGCCAGGACTCTGTTCTTGGTGCGGTCGAGGCGGACCGCCACCACGGAAGGTTCGCTTAATACAATCCCTTTGCCTTTAACGTAAACAAGGGTATTGGCCGTTCCCAAATCGATGGCCAGGTCGCTGGAAAAAACTCCGAGTAATCCGTCTAAAAAGCTCATTTCACCTCTATCTCAATACCATGTGATTATTACTGGTAAGCAGTGCCCCGCTGCAACGCCGGTCTGATTCGACGGCCTTCAATTGCCTTTATCCCATATCCCAATGAAATATCTTGGAATCACTACCAAAAATATCCAGGCCTGACAAGGGAAATATTGCAACCGCCAAAGAGTGTATCCCCATAGTTTTCAATCTGTTTTGGATTTTCAGTCAGTCGTCGGGGCCAACCCGAGTTCTTGAACAATCGTGTCGTGCAGAACCGGGCGAAAAGGCAGGATGCCGGTGGAGAAACGAAAGGGGTGCACCCGGTTGGTCAACAGGACCACCACCAGGGCTTTTTCGCGGTCTATCCAGAACGAGGTCCCGGTGTGCCCCAGGTGCCCCACGCTGTTGTCCGCAAAAAACTGCCCGGTGCTGGAGTCGAGCCGGGTGGGCACATCGAAACCCAGCGCGCGGCCGGAGTCCTGTTTTTTGAAAAAGCGGTTAATTGTCCCGGCGCTGAACAGACCCGATGTTGCGTCCCCGGCGGCCGTAAGGCGCAGCGTTTCCGCAAGGACGCCAACCTCTATGGCCGTACCGAACAACCCGGCCTGCCCCCCGATCCCGCCCACGACCCAGGTATTGTCGTCGTCCACCTGGCCTTTGAGCAAACGCCGGCGCCAGGGACATAACTGGGTGGCCGCGAACTGGTCCGCAGGCACCGAAACAGACCACCGGTCAATGTAGAAAAGATCTTCGATACAAAGCGGGTCATAAACCGCGCGGTTGACAACGTGGTCCAGCCGCTGTGCACTGATCTCTTCGATGATCCAGGCCAGCAGCATGAATCCCAGGTCGCTGTAGACTGTTATTTCACCGGGCTTTGTTTCCAGGGGTTCGGCGATAAGGAGGCGCCGAAGTACTTCTCTGCGCTGAACCGGCGGATGATGCCGCAGCCGGATAAACCAGGGACGCCAGTGGGGCAGCCCGGAAGTGTGCGCCAGCAAGTGCCGGACGGTTATCTTCTCTTTGCCGGAACCGTCCAGAGCAGACAGAATTTCCACAACAGGCTGATCCAGATCGAGCTGTCCTTCCTGGACCAGGCGCATTACTGCCAGGGTTGTCGCCAGGGGTTTGGTCAGGGAGGCCAGGTCAAAGAAGGTCTGGGTGGTCATCGCAGTGTCCGCGAAGATATCCGCCCGACCGAAGGCCTGGTGGCAAACGACCCTGCCTTTCAAGGAAACGACCAGTACGGCGCCAGGGAAGGTTCGCGCTTTAATCGCATCGTTTATCAGTTTTTCAGTTTCACGCATATTCTCTTAACCGTGTAATTTCAATTCGTCTGGCGCGAGTGTTAGGTTTTAAGTGTTAAGTTTTAGGATAAAGCCCTAATACACCTCGTTCTACTGAGGCATTTACTACGACTGCGATTATCCCCTTAAATGGTTTTGTCCTAACACCTAACACATAGAACTTAAAACATGTTCAATACCACATAAAACTTAAAACGTCATCGTTAACACTGAATCTTGCATCAATCCCTTACAAGAATCTCAGAACACACGCTTCTGTATCTACTTCCGATAGTACCCCAATCGGTACTGCAAGATTCCTTTTCCCATGACCGATTTCGAACCCGCCCAGTAGCGGCCCTTCAAAATCCGCGAAGACATCTTCGATCACGGCCAGGATTTCTGCATTTGTACCGCAGTCTTTAAACGTTCCCAAAACAATCCCGGCTACGTTTTCAAAACAGCCGACCATGCGCATCTGGGTCAGCATCCGGTCGATGCGATACGGCGCCTCGTTGACATCTTCCAGCAGGACGATCTTCCCGCTGAAATCCGGCGCAAAGTCCGTGCCCACCAGGTGACAGAGCGTGGCCAGGTTCCCACCGGTCAGCAAACCGCTCGCCTGGCCCGTCCGGATCACCACCGGGTCGACCGGTGCCAGGTCTTCCCGGGCATTTGCCGTCAGCACCTGCTTTAAGCGGGCTTTACTCTCCTCATCTGCAAACCCCAGCGAGGTCACCACCGGCCCATGCAGCCCGGCCAGGCCGCACCGCTGTACCAGGGCCACCAGCAAAGCCGTCACATCTGAAAAACCAATCAGTGTTTTGGGGTGTTCCCTGATCAGGTCATAGTCCAGGTAAGGCAGCACCCGCAGGCAGCCGAACCCGCCCCGGGCGCAGATAATAGCCTGAATCTCATCGTTGGCAAACAGGCGGTTGAGATGTCCGGCGCGGTGCTGGTCCGGCCCGGCCAGGTGCCGGTCTCTTTTATAGACGTCATCATCCACCACCGGCACGAATCCCATTTTCCCGATCACAGCCAGCCCCCGTTCAAACTTTTCAATCTCGAACGGCCCGGCCGGCGCAGCTATGCCGATCTTATCCCCCTCTTTCAAAGGATCCGGTATGATCATTTTCATATTCGCATTCTCAGCCACAGGCTTCATCGCTTACCCGATTCCAGAATGTAAGCCCAAAACGTAAACCATTTTTGACAGGATATACAGAATTTTCATGATTAGGGGCAAATTTCCAATTCCCGGATGGAATTGAAAATGGCACCGTCCGCTACGCGGAGTCTCAGCATCAGCACATTTTGACACAACTGCCACTCAGGCTACTGACACTGAATATGCCTTGTAGTGTATAACCTTTGCCGGGGGCATGGAAACGTTTTGGCTGCCATCCAGGCAGCCAAAACAGGTCTTATAATCCGGTCAATCCTGCCAGAAAAAGCCCTTAAGCTTTTACTCTCGGCTCTATGCCCTCTGCCCAGCTATGCCAGTATAGGATTCTCGACCTTCACCCCCCGAATCACCTGCCCGCTGTTCAAGTCTTCGGTCCAGAGGAGATCGCAGTGAGCACTCTCGGCAGAAGCAACGATCAGGGCATCCCAGAAGGACAACCGGTTCAAAATACTGCAATCCACAGCGCTGTTGATAATATCCGGTGTAACACCGACAACCTCGAAACGGGTAAAGGAATTCATGACATCCTTTGTCGTCAAAGGATCCGCACCGAGTTTCCGGGTTGCCGCAACATAGAATTCCTGCATGACCTGGGTAGAAATGACTCCCTGCATATCTCTGGTCACGGTTTTCAGCAACGACCGGCACTGTTGCTTCTTTTCCATGTCGTAACTATCCATCGTATAAACAAGCAGGTTGGTATCCAGGAAAATTTTAGACATCGTAGAGGTCCTCGCGTTCCCATCGTTTTCCCTTTGAATCACCCCCAGCATTGTCCATCAAACTGAAACACTCGTCCAGCCAATCAACGGATTGGGATTCCACGGTTTGTTTAAGGTATTTGCGAATAAGCGCATTGATCGACGTCTTGTGTTTCGCCGCGTATCGCCGCCCTTTTTTGATCAACTCCTCATCGAGTGAAATGGTAATATTGGGCATGGCGTACCTCCAGATTGATAAATTAGGAAAAACCGAATTTATCAGTTTTAAGTCTTATGTGTTAAGTGTTAGGCATAAACCAAACTTTATTAAGACAGCTATTTGAAAATTAATACCTAACATACTCGGAAAAGTCATTTTTTGACTTTCTGCGAGTCCATCAAGATAAAAAATCCAGCCTTTACACAGTCTATGTGCGCACAGCCCCTGTGTCAACTACAAAATTGCTAACGATGCATGCTGATTCATCATCCTGTCCCCTCATTTTCAATTCCCTTCAGGAATTGTAAATTGCAACAACCTTCTTGACACATCCCGGCCGAGCTGTTAGTTAGGCCGTTTGTGTCGGGGCGTAGCGCAGTCTGGTAGCGCACTTGAATGGGGTTCAAGGGGTCGGAG
>CAZYGG010000091.1:0-12077 GCA_964647585.1 uncultured Desulfobacterales bacterium | reverse complement strand
CCTTTCCTAAGAAGGCCGGGCCCCTGTTCTGGACAGAGTCACAGAACTGATACCGCAGTTCGACGGGACCCTGATTCTGGTAGACGAATGGGGACAGAAAAAACTGGCCTACGAAATCAAGAAAAAAACCCGTGGGTATTATGTCCGTATGGATTTCTGCGGCGGCGGCGCTCTGATCAGTGAAATTGAACGTAACTTCAGAATTGATGACCGTGTGCTGAAATTCATGACCGTCCTGCTGGACAACGATGTTGACCCGGTAAAAATCCTGGCCGACATTGCCAAGGAGGAAGCCGCCAAGGCGGAACGCCTGAAGGCCGCGGCAGCACCAGCGCCTGCAGCCGCAGCCCCGGCAGAAGATAAAGTGGCCGATACGCCTGAAGCCGAAGCCCCGGTAAAAGATCCAGCCAAAGATACGCCTGAGCCGGAAAAGACCGAGGTAACCAAAGCACCTGAAACCAGCGAGGAGGCGTAACCCATGGCCATGCGACCGCGAAGAAAAGGAAGAAAAAAAAGAGTTTTCCACCGTAGAAAAGTATGCCGTTTCTGCGCTGATTCAAGCCTGTCGATTGATTACAAGAACCCTAAACAGCTCAAGTACTTTATTACGGAGCGCGGGAAAATCATTCCGCGGCGTATATCCGGCACCTGCGCTAAACACCAGCGGGCGTTGACCCATGCCATTAAAAGAGCCCGGACGATTGCGCTTCTGCCATATGTCGGCGCAGCCGATTTTCGCTAACGACGGATCACCCCGGGAGGGCTGAAATCGTGCCGCAGGTAATGGGGGGGCAGGTGGTTAAGGATATTATAAATGGCGCTGTTATCACCAGCCTTATCTTTGCCGTCTCTGTCTTCCTGCCCATTATCGGCTTTTTCACCGCGGTCCTGATGCCACTCCCGATTCTGGTTTACCGCGTGAAACTGGGGCGCTTTCCCGGTATTGCCGTGCCCCTGATGACGGCGATTGTCATCGGAATGATTTTCGGGGGCTTCACCATTGATTCACTGTTCTTTCTGGGACTGATCTTTACCGGATTTATGCTCGGTGAACTGGTTGAACGGAATCTGTCTATTGAAATGACCATCGGGTATACCTGCGCTGCGGTGCTGGCAGCCGGATTTGCGGCCCTGCTCCTTTACAGCAGTACCCTTGGAACGACGTTGATAGAGATGGTTTCCACCTATGTCCTGAGAAATCTGGAAATCACTCTGGCGCTATATAAACAGATGGGCATCCCCGTGGAGACCATCCACCAGGTTGAAAACTCGCTGGATCGAATTCAATATGCCCTGGTGAGAATCATACCGTCGCTGGTACTGGTTTCCACCCTTTTCGTGAGTTGGACCAGTTTGCTTTTCGCGCGTCCGCTATTCAGGCGGTTTGCGCTGCCCTACCCGGATTTCGGGGCATTGCAAAAATGGTCAACGCCTGAAAAGCTGGTCTGGGGAGCCATCGGCTGCGGTGTTGCCCTGATGATACCCGCAACCGGAATCAGACTGATCGGGCTAAATGGCCTCCTGATCTTTATGATGATCTATTTTTTACATGGCATTGCCATAGTTGCATTTTTTTTTGATAAAAAGAAGTTCCCGAGAATGGCACGCACGTTTATATACACCCTGATTGCCATTCAACATGTTTTCGCCCTGATGGTCATTGCATTGGGTTTTTTTGACCTGTGGGTAGATTTCAGGAAACTGAACAAACAACCGGATAAGCAATAAGATACTGTCACCAGACGGAGGATATAATGAAACTGATTTTAAAAGAAACCATAGAAACTCTGGGAATCATCGGCAGCGAGGTCGAGGTAGCGCCCGGCTATGCCCGCAATTACCTCCTGCCCCAGGGCAAGGCGGTTGCAGCCACCGACGCCAACCGTAAACAGCTCGCCCAGCAGAAAGCCAAGTTCGACCTGCAGATTGCCAAGGAAAAAGAACTGGCCCAGGAGATGGCCAAGAAGCTGGAAGACGTGGCCTGCACAATTACCGCCAAAGTAAGTGACGGTGACCAGCTTTACGGTTCCGTAACGACCCGCGATATTATCAATGCGCTTGCCAAGCAGGAGATCAAGGTTGAAAAGCGGGCGGTTCTTTTGAAAGAACCCATTAAAACATTAGGCTCATTCAAGGTGCCTATCAGGGTTTACACGGAAGTGGAACCGGAGATTTCTGTGGAAGTTGTGGCCGAGTAAGGGCCCGGGATGCCTATAACCCATCTCAAAAAACGGATTTTGAACCAAAATCCGTTTTTTGAGTTAAGTTCTAATGTCGGGCAGGGGTAACCCACGGGGCTGTGAGCAGACCGGTTCAAGATTGTCGGCAGAGCTCGCGGCCACCGCACAGTAAACCGCATTAAAGTTTTAAAACCGCTTCGGCCTATTGCGTGGTCGCATTAGTCGCCTCCGCGAAAAAAAGGTCCTCGAGTATCTCCATCTTTGCGACCTGATCGCTCTCGATTGCACACCGGATGCAAAGGGCGCAAAATTCTCTGCAGATCCGGTCTTCAGGATTAAATTCTCCA
The DNA here is from genome assembly GCA_964647585.1 of uncultured Desulfobacterales bacterium. Taxonomy (GTDB): domain Bacteria; phylum Desulfobacterota; class Desulfobacteria; order Desulfobacterales; family CAJINA01; genus CAJINA01. The sequence continues at coordinate 9,550 of CAZYGG010000091.1, read as the reverse complement.
AAGCAGCCGACATGGTGCTCAAGTACCGGTCTCGTTTTCTCTTCTAAACTCATCTTCCATCCTTGGGGCTTATCAGTTCCAGCATCTGTTGGTGAATTTTTCCATTGGTGGCCAGCAATTGCGGCCTATCAATACAATAGGCCCTGTCTGCAAAGTCGGTAACCCGGGCGCCCGCCTCCCGGGCAATCAACAACCCGGCGGCTGTGTCCCAGGGTTTCAGGTTCTCTTCCCAGAAACCGTCAAAACGACCGCAGGCCAGATAGCAGAGGTCCAGGGCGGCACTGCCGAGTCTGCGGACACCCTGGGATGCCGCCAGGCAGCGCGCCAGGCGGGTCATGACCTGATCAAGAATCTCTCTCACATTGTAGGGAAAACCCGTTACCAGGAGGCTGTCCGCGATATCAGCGGTGTTGGAAACCTGTATGGAGCTGCCGTTCAGTTCGGCCCCGGCGCCTTTGACCGCTGAAAAAAGCTCGGCGGTAACAGGGTTGAACACAACCCCGCAGATGATGTCATCATCCTTTGCACAGGCGATCGATACCGAAAAAAGGCCTAACGAGTGGGCAAAGTTGGTGGTCCCGTCCAGGGGGTCAACAATCCATTGGCAGTCGGCCGTGCCCTGGCTCAGGCCGCTCTCTTCAGCCAAAATGGTGTGCGCCGGAAAGGCTGCTTGTATGGTCTCAATAATGGCCTTTTCCGACGCTGTGTCGGCATCGGTAACCAGATCGATAACCCCTTTCTTACTGATCTCCGACAGCCGTCCCAGTTTGTCCATCAGCACCGCGGCTCCCCGGTGGGCGGCCTGAATACCGGTGCTCTTTATCTTCCCGAAATCCATATGGTTGTTCTCTATCCCTAATTGATGGCGACTGTCAACTATTGATACCTTTCTTTTGTCCGCAACTTGCGCCCGGCCCTGCCTGCGCTTTTGCCCGGCGCTCAGCGCGATGCCGGTATCAGTTTAACAATCTGATGAACAAGCGGTTTCAAAGAAGGTCGATCCAGGGCCGATATGGGGATGCCGTTGAGACGCCCGCTGATCGTTTCCAGCGCTTCCGGCCGGACCCGGTCCATTTTGTTGAGGACCGGGATACAAGGGATGTGACCCAGCCGCAAGTCCGCGATGATCCGCTCCACGGAGTCAATCTGGGCTTTATAGCGGGGATTGCTGATATCGATGACATGCAGCAGCAGATCGGCGCTCTCCAACTCTTCGAGCGTGGCGCGGAAGGCCACGACCAGGTCCTTGGGCAGATTGTGGATAAACCCGACGGTGTCCGTAATAATCACTTCGCGATCCTGCGGAAAGCGCAAACGGCGACTGGAGGGATCCAGGGTGGCAAACAACCGGTTCTCGGCCAGGACAGTACTGTGCGTCAGCGTGTTCAGCAAGGTCGATTTCCCGGCATTGGTGTAGCCGATGATCGATATGACCGGAAGCCCTTTTTTATTCCGGCGGGCTTTCTGCTGGGCGCGCTGTTTGCTGACCTTTTTAACGGATTTTTCAAGCCGCCCGATCCGGTTGCGCACCCGGCGGCGGTTAATTTCCAGCTTGGTTTCCCCGGGCCCCCGGCCCCCGATACCGCCGGTCAGGCGCGACATGGCGGTATCTTTGGACACCAGGCGCGGCAACAGGTACTTGAGCTGGGCCAGTTCTACCTGCAGCTTACCCTCCCGGGAGATGGCCCGCTGGGCGAAAATATCCAGGATCAGCTGGGTCCGGTCCAGAACCTTGAGGTCCAGTTTGCCGGTGATGGAACGGATCTGGGAAGGATTGAGATCCTGGTCGAAAACAATCAGGGTGGCGGCCTGCTGGAGGGCCAGTATGGACAGATCCTGAAGTTTGCCGATGCCTATCAGGAAACGGGCATCCACTTTCCGGCGCTGCTGTAAAATGGTGTCCAGAACGACAATACCGCTGGTCCGCGCCAGTTCCTTTAGTTCATCCAGGCTTTCCAGGGCCCGGCGGCGCGAACGGGTCGTGACACTGACCAGCAGAGCCCTTTCCCGCTTGTCGCCGGCCGCGATGGCCTTGCGGGTCTGGGCCATTTCCGTTTCGAGCGCACGGATCTGTTCCCGGCAGTCAATGTCGAGCTGCCCCGGTCGCAGGGGTTCGAGAATGCGGTACGGCAGCCCTCCACCTTGGCCGGGCAGAATATGGGCAAGATGAATGCGGTCCGGCAGACCGTCGCGTCCCACGGCAATGACCGCCATCATATCCAGGCGCAAAAGTGCCAGGTCGGTCAGGTCATCCCGGGTCAGTGTTTCGCTTCCCAGCTGGGTATGGATGCAGCGCAGACCGAGCAGGCGGCCGGGGTCACTGCGGTACGCGCGCAGACCGGGAATCATAATCGACTGTTGATCACCGATAATCACGTGGGTAATTTTTCCCAGGCGATTTATCAAAAGACCTATCTGGCGGCCGGTTTCCCGGGAGAGCCGGCAGATATCCCGGGCCAGTTCAGGTGATATCAAAAAAGCCGGGGGCACCCGGCGCCGGTAGAGGTTTTCGAGCTTGCGGGTATGGTTGGATTTGAGTCCGCCGGTATTTCCGTAAATCCGCTTCATCGTTTGTGGCTACACCCCTCCCGGCATCATATCGGGGGCGGGATTTTCAAAGCGGGTATAGGCATTGAGAAATGTCAGCGGTACGGTTCCCACGGGGCCGTTTCTCTGCTTGGCGACAATGAGTTCCGCCTTGCCCCGATTGGGATTGTTTTCATCCTTGTTGTAGACTTCATCCCGGTAGATAAAAGCGACGACATCGGCATCCTGCTCCAGGGCCCCGGATTCGCGCAGGTCGGCCAGTTGCGGCCGTTTGTCGCTACGCTCTTCCAGTTTCCGGTTGAGCTGGGAAAGGGCGATGACCGGGAGATCCAGCTCTTTGGCCAGGGCCTTGAGGGAACGGGAAATCTCCGATATTTCGAGATCCCGGCGCTCGATATTGGCCCCGCCCCGCATCAGCTGCAGATAGTCGATAAAGATCAGTCCAAGGTCCTTTTCCATTTTCAGGCGCCGAGCTTTGGCCCGTATGGTCATGGCGGTAACATCCGGGGAATCGTCGATGTACAAAGGGGCCTCGCTGAGCAGGCCGGCCGCGTCAGTAATCTTGACCCAGTCCTCCCGGCTGAAGAATCCGCTGCGCAGGCGGGAAGAATCGATCCGAGCTTCCGCGCACAACAGACGCATGGAAAGTTGTTCCTTGGACATTTCCAGCGAGAAAAAGGCTGTGGGGACATTACCCTCGAGGGTGGCATTTCGCGCTATATTAAGACCCAGAGCCGTTTTGCCCATACTCGGCCGGCCGGCCAGGATCAGCAGGTCCGAAGACTGGAGACCGGCCGTCATCTTATCAAGCTTGACGAAGCCCGTGGGCACCCCGGTTATCAGGGCCTTGTTGCCCTGCCGCTCTTCCAGTGTGTCGATATTTGATTCGATAATCTTCCCGAGCGGATAAAAAGCGGGCTTGATCTTGTTTTCAGATATCTCAAAAATGGCGGTCTCGGCGAAATCCAGAACATCATCAACCTTGCCGCGGTCTGCGTAGCATTTCTTAACGATCGCGTTGGACTGCTCGATCAGCCGCCTGAGGCAGGCTTTGTCATGAATGATTTTGGCGTAATGTTCGGCGTTGGCCGCCACCGGAACCGCGTCTACCAGCCCGGCCAGGTAGGCCGCGCCGCCCGCATTTTCCAGCTGACCCTGCTCTTTCAGCAGATTTGACAGCGTCACCAGGTCGATGGGCTCATTTCGGGAAAACAGTTCGGTAATGGCGCCGAAAATTTTCCGGTGAGAGGTTTTATAAAAGTCTTCAGGGGAAAGTATTTCCACCACGTCCAGGAGGGTCTCGTTATCAATCAGGATAGCGGCCAGGATGGAATCTTCGGCCTCGAGACTCTGGGGGGGGACGTGGTAAAGGGCTGGATCCTGAGTTGTTTGCTTGGCGTTTTCCGGCATTAATGGCCCCGTATTAACTTGAAGCTATCTCAAAAAAGTCTTCTTTGAGATAGCTTCTCGTTGGCAGGTTGCAAGGATAGAAATACGTGCGGATCGCTTTTAGCGGAGGCAACTGATACGAGAACGTGAACACTAAAACTGACCCGCTTCGAGCTTTTTGGATAAATAGTCGATCTGCCTGCTCACGGCTCCCTTGAGTTTCATTTCCCTTTCAACCGCCTTGATGGAATGCAGGGCCGTCGCGTGATAGCGCTTAAAACTTTTGCCGATGGCCTGCAGGGGCGAATCCGTATATTTCCTGGAAAGGTAAATAGCCACCTGACGCGGTTTTACATGGCACTGCCGGCGGGACTTGGACACCACGTTGCTGACGGTAATTTTATATTCCTTGCAGACCAGCTTTTTAATCACGTCGATGGTGATATTCTTTTTTGTCCGCACGATATTTTTAACAACACTACCGGCCAGATCAAGATCAATCGGTACCCCCAGAAGAGACGATTTGGCGGTAATCCCCACCAGGCCGCTTTCAAGCTGCCTGACATCATCGGTCAATTCACACGCCAGGTACTGGAGGACATCATCCGGAATGGACTCCCCGTGCACCTGGGCTTTTTTTCTCAGAATTCTTACCCGGGTCCAGAATCCCGGCGCATCTATCTCGGAAATAAGACTGCTGCTCAATCTGGATCTGAGTTTGTCATTGAGTTTAGGTATATCCCCGGGCAGATTGCAGCTTGAAAAAATAATCTTCTTGCCGGATTCAAGCAGGGAATCCAGGGTCAGGGCCAGTTCAATCTGGGTCCGCTCTTTGCCACTCAGGTAGTGCACATCTTCAAGCAGCAGGACATCACACCCGGTCCGGTACTTATTCTTGAAAGTGTTGACACAATCGTGCCTGAAGGCGTCCACCATCTCATTGGTAAAATCTTCGGCCGTGATATAGTAGACCTGATCCGAAGGGTGTTCGGCCAGAATATGGTGACCGATGGCCTGTGAAAGGTGGCTTTTCCCCATACCGGTTCGGGAAAGGAGGAAAAGCGAATTCTGCTGGCCCAAATTACGGGATGCCAGCGAGAGAGAAGCGGAATAAGCAAAATCGTTATTCGCGCCGACGACAAACTGATCAAACGTAAATTCCCGGCGCAGGGTTCTCCCACTATGCGGTCGGATTTGAATTTTGGGGATCTTTAACTGGATCCGATCAGGACTTGCCGACCGCTTGCGCCGGTCTCCATTGGTGATCTCGACCGCCAGCCGAACCTTTTTCCCAGTCAATTTTTTCAGGCTGGTTTCAATAGTCGCGCCATACTGATCCAGTACCCGCTTTCTTGAAAAGAAGTTGGGGGCCGCAAGAACCAGCTGGGTCCCGTTGGCGGTCTTGAGTTCCAACGGTTCGATCCACATTCGAAAACTGTGTCCGGGCACCTGTGTTTTGAGTATTTTTTTAACTTCTTGCCAGGTTGATTGCATAAGTGTTCGCTGAAAAACAAACCGATTGCTATGTTCTGCAAAGGCAGACTATTACTGTTAATTACACACAGATTTTGCCGTATTATTATTTATTATCCGGAGTGTAGGGTCATCCAGAAACCTTTGAACAAGGTTGAGAACTTATTTATCCATTGGGCCGCAATCTGTCAATCCGGAAGAATCGGATTTATAATATGCCATTTAGGCAGTTATAAACAATTTATATCTTATCGATATTACACCTTATACAACCTTAATTCTTACGAGCCCCAATGAATACACATTTCCTTTGCAAATCAGTATGTTCAAGTATTTTAACCACATCCACAGCTTCAGACACCCGCGGCATTAAATATAATTCTCCCAAATACTCTCATTTTCGCCTAATATCTTCCATTTTCACTTTTCTAATATTTTTCTAACAGGGTGCTGAAATCAGTGCAGATATGACATTTACGGACCGATCCCGGATTGTTTTACTTCACCTGAACCTGTTTACAAAGCGGGTGCCTTTGGGTATTATACTGAAGGTTTGGGCCGGGAATTAGCCTGATTCTAACTTGATTATAACCGGATGCTGACAAATGACTCAAAAAACAATAACCATACGGGGCGCCCGTCAACATAATCTGAAAAATATTGACCTCGATCTGCCGCGCAACAGTCTGATCGTCATTACCGGACTGTCCGGTTCCGGTAAATCGACCCTGGCCTTTGACACCCTGTATGCCGAAGGTCAACGCCGTTATGTGGAGTCCCTTTCGACGTATGCCCGGCAGTTTCTGGAAAGGCTGGCCAAGCCGGATGTAGATATGATCGAAGGCCTTTCACCGGCCATCGCCATCGAACAGAAGACCGCCAGTCACAACCCACGCTCCACCGTGGGCACTGTTACCGAAATCTATGATTTCCTGCGCCTGTTGTTTGCCCGGGCCGGCACCGCCCACTGCCATAAATGCAATCGGCCCATATCCGCCCAGACCGCCGGCCAGATACAGACCGAGATTTACGCACTGCCGGCCGGCAGTCGTATCCAGATACTGGCCCCGCTGGTGAGCAACGCAACGGGGGACCTGGCCGGCCGCATCGCACAGCTCCGCAAAGATGGCTTCTCGCGGGTGAGAATTGACGGCAGCGTCTGCGACCTAGAATCCACCGGCGATTTAGCTGTCGATACGCCCCACACCCTCGAAGTTGTGGTTGACCGCCTGGTTGTCAAAGAGGCCATGCGCAACCGCTTTGCCGACTCGCTGGAGCTTGCCCTGGCATTGTCCGGCGGAGCGGTGATCGTCGACGTCATCGACAAAGCCCCTCTGGTATTCAGCGAAAACCCGGTTTGTATCGAGTGCGGCATCAGTTACCCGCCCTTTACCCCGGCAAGTTTTTCCTTTAATTCGCCCCACGGCGCCTGCCCGCAATGCGATGGGTTGGGCTCGAAAACCGAGTTTGCCGAAGACCTCATAGTGCCCAATCCCGGTGCATCCCTCCGGGAAGGGGCTATTGCCCCCTGGGCCAACCGGAGCACCGTCCACTTCACCGATTTCCTGGATGCCCTGACCGGTTATTATAAGGCCGACATTTACACCCCCTATCAGGATCTGCCGAAAAGATTGCGCCAGGTACTGATGCATGGCTCCGGGGAAGAGGAGATCCCCTTCTTTTTTGAAAAAAAGAACCGCCGGCATATTTTTAACAAAACATTCGAGGGGGTCATTCCCCAGCTGCAGCGCCGCTACCATGAAACCGACTCCCACGCGGCCCGCAAAGAAATAAAGAAGTTCATGACCTTCCGGCCCTGCCCCGGGTGCGGGGGAACCCGCTTGAACAAAGCCGGGCGGGCGGTGCGGGTAGCGGACAAAACCCTGTCGCAAATTACGGCGATGTCCATCGTTGAAGCCCTCTCTTTTTTCAGCCGGATGAAACTCACCGGACAGAAAGCCATGATTGCTGAAAAAATACTCAAGGAGATATCGGGTCGCTTGCGGTTTCTCGATGATGTCGGCTTGTCCTATCTTACCCTGGACAGGTCCGCGGCGACGTTGTCCGGGGGCGAAAGCCAGCGGATACGTCTGGCCACCCAGATCGGCTCCAAACTGACCGGCGTACTCTATGTCCTGGATGAACCCAGCATAGGCCTGCACCAACGAGACAACCAGCGGCTGCTCAAGACCCTTTTGACCATGCGGGATATGGGCAACACCATCCTGGTCGTTGAGCACGATGAGGAGACGATCAGGGCCGCCGACCACGTGGTTGACATGGGACCCGGTGCCGGTATTCACGGCGGCCAGGTCGTTTTCAGCGGTCCCCCGCCGGCCCTGGTTAAATCACCGGAATCCCTGACCGGGCAGTATCTGTCCGGGCAAAGGCATATCGAAATTCCAGCCCGCCGCCGGCCGGGCAGCGGACGCCGGCTGTCTGTGAAAGGGGCCAGTGCCAACAATCTGAGAAACCTGCAGGTGGATTTCCCGCTGGGGTGTTTCATCTGCGTCACCGGTGTGTCCGGCTCCGGCAAATCAACACTGGTTCTGGGAACCCTGCATGCGCTGCTGGCCCGGCATCTTCACTATGCCCGGATACCCGCCGGGCGCCACCTGGGCATTGACGGCCTGCAATATATCGACAACGTCGTCAATATCGACCAGGCCCCCATCGGTAAAACTCCGCGTTCAAATCCCGGGACCTACACCGGTGTCTTCAGCCACATCCGGGAACTTTTCGCCAAAACAGCTGAATCACGGGTGCGCGGATTCAAACCGGGTCGTTTCAGCTTTAATGTCAAGGGGGGGCGCTGCGAGGCCTGCCGAGGTGACGGGGTGGTCAAGATAGAGATGCACTTTCTGCCGGATATCTACGTGCCCTGCGACGCCTGTGCCGGCCAGCGGTACAACCGCGAAACCCTGGAGATTCGCTACAAGGGTAAAACCATCGTAGATGTTCTTGACATGACAGTGAACCAGGCCATGGCCTTTTTCAAAAACATCTCTTCCATCCGGCCCAAACTGCAAACCCTCATTGATGTCGGCATCGGGTACATCCGTCTCGGCCAGCCGGCGACAACTCTTTCCGGCGGTGAGGCCCAGCGCATCAAACTGGCCCGGGAACTGAGCAAGAGAAGTACGGGCCGCACGGTTTACATCCTGGATGAGCCCACCACAGGCCTGCATGCCGACGATATTCGCAAACTTCTGGAGGTGCTCAATCGTTTCGTTGAATCCGGCAACACGGTGATTGTCATCGAGCACAATCTGGACGTCATCAAAACCGCCGACCATGTGATTGATCTTGGTCCGGAAGGCGGCGATATGGGCGGTGAGATCATCGGTACCGGCCCGCCGGAAGTAATCGCCGAAATCGAGACGTCCCACACGGGCAGATTTTTGAAGAAGGTACTTTAAAAGAAGGTTCCCGGTTCAGGGTTCAAAGGTTCAGAGGTTATGGCAATTTCCAAAAATATGTTCCCATTCGTCTATCCTGTCATTCTGAGGAGTGAAACCAGTCTCCGCCAAAGGCTACGCCCGGCACGCGACGAAGAATCCCTTACAATGAAAGATAACCTTGACATGCGGGGGACTCTTCGCTGCGCTCAGAGTGACAAGATAACGGAACGCATTTATGAAAATCGGTATAAAACCAGTCAGGCTGCCTTTTGATACCATGGCCTCTAACGCCTAAGAACCGGTCGGATATATGAGGTTTAGTTCTTCAACCCTGAACGGGGAACCGGGAACCTCTGAACCATAAATGTAAAAGGGGCCGTACTTTTAAAGCACAGCCCCTTTAAATTTTACTGCTTTGTCGCGCTTATCTTATTTTGCAAACAGAGCCGCGATGGCGCCTGCCTGCGGATGAGCAAAAATAAGAATCAGTGATACGACGAGTGCGTAGATACACAGAGACTCGATCAGAGCCAGACCGATCAGCATGGTTACGGTAACTTTACCAGAAGACTCGGGGTTTCTGGCAATACCTTCAACAGCTGACTTCAGACCAAGACCCTGGCCAATACCACAACCAAACGCTGCAATGGCGATACCGAAACCGGCGGCCGTGGCACACGCGATAAAAAACTGTAATGCTTGAGCTTCCATACCTACTTCTCCTTAATTTGAAAGGTTTT
>CAZYGG010000090.1:0-12496 GCA_964647585.1 uncultured Desulfobacterales bacterium | reverse complement strand
ATCCCCTCCCGTCAAGGGAGGGGTGCTTTCAAGTCAAAACCCCAACTCCAGATCTGTAAGCGGATAGGCCATACAGGGGTGGATATACCCCGAGATGGAATCCGATTTCCTGAGCTTAGCGCCCGGCGCATGGAAGACCTTTCCAGCCAAAAGCAGGGTGCGGCACAGGCTGCACTCTCCCGAACGGCAGCTGGTGTTGAGCGTCAGACCGGTGCGTTCCAGGCCAACCATCAGGGGCTCACCGGCAGATACTGGAATCACACCGCCGCCGGGCAGGGTCACCTTGAAACGGTCATCCGCCTTGATATCATCCGGCCAGCCCGGCTGGGCGGTAACATCCGTGGGCGGACCGTAAACTTCAATTCGGATTCTGCGCCCGGGAATGGCCAGCCCGGCCAGTTCCGCTTTAACAAAGGTGTACATGGCTTCGGGCCCGCAGATATAAAACATTTTCCCGCCCAATTCGCCCAGCAGTTTGCTAAGCAGATCCCCGGTGATAAACCCGTCCGGGCCCGTGTAGGTCGGGGCAGGTTCGGAGATCACCGTGGTCACTGTCAGGTTGTCATGGGCCGCCGCGCACTGCTGGAGCTCTGCGGCAAAAATGATATCATCTTCGCTCCGGCTGCCGTAGACAAGGTGGACTTTGCGGTCCAAGCCCCGATCGGTGATCTCCCGGATCATGCTCATAAAAGGCGTGATACCACTGCCCCCGGCTATAAATACCAGGTCATCTCCATGAAAAAGCGGGTTGTGATAAAAGGTCCCTGCCGGAGACGTGCTCGTAAAAAACTGGCCGGTTTTGATTTCGTCAAGCAGGTAGAGCGAAACAAATCCATCGGGAACCCGCCGTACGGTAATATCGTAATACGCGGTCTGGCTCGGAGGTGATGAAATACTGTAAGGGCGACTGGTCCGAATGCCGGCGATATCTACGCAAAGATTGATGTACTGGCCCGCCATAAACGGCGGAAGATACCCGCCGTCGGCCGCCACCAGCCGTAATGTTGCTGTTGATTCGGTCTCTTTAATGATCCGGGACACCCGCAGTTCAAGCATGGCGGGATGCAGGCGATTGACCGCCGCAGCCACCTGGCCTTTTTGAACCGTCCGGTCCAGGGCGTACTTGCGCAGGATGTCATTTTCCTTGAGCAGTTCGGCATAGCCTTCGATCTGCGTCTTGATATCCGGTTTAGGCATGCTGGCCCCCTTCCCGGCTTTGCAGTGATCGGACAACCGCCCGGGAGGCTGAAAATCCGGACATGAGGGTGGGTTGGAAACCGCCCATCCCCGACCAGGCCCCCACGTGAAAAAGTCCTTTAAGGGGCGATTTCCGGTCCAGGAAAAATTCGTTGTCCTTGGTATGCTGGTCAAACCCGTAGGCCGCGCCCCCGGGATGCCCGAGGTAGCGCATGTGGGTCACCGGGGTGCCAATCTCCATTTCCTCGACATGATCCCGGCATTTCGGGAACACCCGGTAAAGGGTTTCCAGCATCTGACCGGCAATGCGATTTTTGGTGTCGAAATACTGGTGCGGCGGTACCGCCAACCAGGGCTCGGCATAGACCAGGCCCACCAGGGTTGCCTGGCAGGCACCCGGGGGTGAAAAATCCGGATCGTCTACATCGTAACAGGTAAACAACATGGCTTCCGGCGCAGACAGGGTCCGGGTCTTGCGGTAAATTTCTTCGATGTCGCTATGGGTCGCCAGAAAGTTGGTGGCTTCCGTGATACCCAGCTCAACCGGCTCGCAGTCGAACCCGAGAAAGATATTCACGAAAGAGGTTCCCACCGTGCGGGCACCCAGTTCCCGCAGGCGGGCTTCCGGAACATGCGCCTTGTCAATCAGGTCAACATAGGTGGTTAACGTACTCGCGTTGGAAACCACGTGACCGGTGGCAATCTCTTCACCCGCTGCGGTAACCACTCCGTCAATTTTCCCGTCGGAAACCAGGATCTTTTCGACACCACAGTTGAACCGCACTTCCCCGCCGGCCTGGAGATAGGCGTCCAGCAGGGTGTTGGAGAGCGCCTGGGAACCCCCTTTTATGTGAAAGGGCTTGAACTCGATATACGCCCAGAGCACAATCGCATGATCTCCAAATGAGAGCTTTGACGGCGGCATCCCCTGGTAGGACCAGTAAATACCCAGAGTCGTTTTAAGAAGGGGGTCCTGGAAATAATCATCCAGGATATCCTGTGAGGGTTTAAACGCGTATTTGAAAAAAGTCGGGTATTTCTCCGGCGAGGCCTCCGGGTCCCTGAATATGGTCACTCCGACCCACTGCGCGCAGTATTCGTAGACCAGGTCGAAAAACCGGTCGATGGCCTCCGCCTCTCCTGGAAACCGCGCTTTCAGGCTATCCACCGCCGCGGCCCGGTCGGCCTTGAGGGTGATGTCCAGTCGGTCCGGAATTACCAGACGGTACAGGTTGGGCATCTGGACGAATTCCAGGCGGTCGAGAATCTCCAGGCGGGTCAGCATGTCCCGCAGGGGGCCGGGGAAACTCTCGGTCCCCATCCCGCTGAGCTGGTGCAGGGCTACTTCGAATTCAAACCTTCCCCGCACAAAGCTGGTGGCACAGCCCCCGGGGACATTGTGCCGTTCAAGCAGCAGGGTCTTCACCCCGGCCCGGGCCAGCCCCAGCGCGGCCGTCAGACCACCGTTGCCGGCCCCGATTACAACTGAATCATAGTCTGTCATCAAATTTCTCCTTCAAAGTGGATGCCCGGCAGGCCTCTCTCTACCGGCGATACCCGGTCCCCAAATGATTATTTCTGAACGACTGAATAACCTTTGCTGCTTAACTGCGCGATCACACCTTCTGCTCCACCGAGATGGCTGGCGCCCACAATCACCAGCGCATTTTCCGCCTGTCCGATCAGCCCTTCGATCACCGGCAGCCACTTTGCATTGCGCCGGACAAGAAATTTATCGTACAGGTCCGGGTGTCCCTCAAAGCTGGCGTGCATGATCCGATCAAGTTGCTTGAGATCCCCCGCTTTCCACAACGCCAGCATTTCCGGAAAGAGGGTCTCCACCTTGCCCAGGTCGGTCAGGGTCCTTCTCAAAAAGGCATCCTGCTCCGCTTTACCCAGCTCAAAAAAGAGGGCCAGCTGCTCTTCAACCGGTTCCAGCGGCACAATTGTTTTCTGGTCCCGTCTGGCATTCTGGTAAAAATAGCGATCGATGCCATAGGCCGGCAGATAGCCCCTTTTGCTCAGTTCCAGCATGGTCAGGGTCAGGGCGCACACCCAGGGCCGCAGGCCTTCGAACCGCACCATGTCCAGCCCCTGGGCTTTCACATGTGCCGCCAGCATCTGAAATGTTTGGGCGGAAAGGACATCCTGGATGAGACGCCCTTTGGGCAGCAGGCTGTGCTGCATCATCAGAGCCTGGGTTTCCGGCCGGTCCATCTCGGCCAGATCGGTTTCAAAGACAATAACGGCACTGTCCCGATACGCCTCTTCAAACGATTCGTCCAGGGGATAATCCCACCGGCTGAGAAGATGAATGGAACCCAACAGGTAGACTGTATTCTGGCCGGATGATACGGTCCAGAGGCATGTGCGGCCATCCTGGCCAAAGGCCTGCGAACCGCAAAAGCTGATAACGGCTATCAGGACTGCAATAACAGCCAGCCACGCTTTCAACCGTTTGTTGCCCGGTTTCATCACTCTGTCCTCTTTTAAGTAATAATTGTTTGAGCCGTCGGGGATTTTCGGTCGTCATGCCGGCGGAGGCCGGCATCCAGGGTATTTCCCTATCGACAGTCTGGATAGCGCTTCGCTTTACTCTGTACCCGGCCTTAGCCAGAATGACGGGCCCTACATAAAAAACGCCCGGACTGCTCAATTATTTGGAAGCAGCGCCAAGAAAGGCGGACACCACCTCTTTGAGCCGGTCGAAACAGCCCCCGTAAAAATGATCCGCGTCCGGAATGATGTCCATTTTGGCATCCGGGTTCCATCCGGGCACCAACGGTTCAACCATACCCGGCGGAGCGATATCATCGCGTTCGCCGGTAACCACGAATCGAAGCGTCGGGATCTGTTTTACATCCGCAAAGTCTATAAACGCCACCGGCGGCGAAACCATTATCTGGTGCGCGACCGGGGCCATCTCCACAGCGATGTGGGCGTTCACCCAGCTGCCAAAAGAGTACCCCGCCAGACCGATATCGACGCTACCCCGATCTGTCAGCCAGCTTACCGCGGCAATGACGTCGCCCTGTTCACCCCGGCCGTTGTCGAATTGTCCCGTACTGCGCCCGACGCCCCTGAAATTGAACTGCAGGCAGCTGAACCCGGCCTGGATATAGGCATCGGCAACCGTCTGGACCACCGGGTTATACATGTCGCCGCCGTACAGTGGGTGTGGATGGGTCACAACAACGCCGCGGTCGGATGACGCCCCTGTATATAAACCTTCCAGGACCAGGTCACCTGAAGTGAATGTGATCTTTTCCATTTTCCTATTTGGCGTTCTTTAAGATCCCGGCAATCCCTTGTCCGAACTCTTTTTTCTGCCAGTTCTTAAGATCCGGCAGGTCGTTCACAGCTTTGATGCTGCGGGGACAGTCAGTGGCCACGGCGGTCAGTTGCGCTTTGGTCATGAGAAGCGGAGGGTCCAATTCCAGTTCGGCTGCTTTCCGGTCACGCCAGCCTTTTAAAGCCTGTATCCGGTCCGGGACCTGCGGGGGAAGATGCGGTGCTCTTTTCCGGGGATAAGTTGGCAGTTTGTCCGGGGGCACTTCAAACCCCTTTTTGACCGCCGCGATAATATCCTTGCCGTACATCGCTATCTGGCGGGGGCTCAATTCCCTGAGTCTTTCCAGACTGTTTAGCGTACGCGGTCCGCGGGTGGCAATTTTGATCAGGGACCCATTGCCAAACACCTTGAAAAGCGGTCGATCTTTCCGGCGGGCAATGACCCGCCTGAGCTTCAGGAGCTCCTCGAGCACCGCCAGCTCGGTCCTTTTTAACTTCCCGGCCCCTTTACTTTTTAAAAACAGCGGGTTGCCATTGTTTTCCGGCGGCCTTACCCGGCTGAGGAGCGCACATTCCTCCTCTACCCAGAACAGTCGGCTTTTGGCCTTGAGTTCGTTTTCCAGCTCCTCGGCCAGCCTCACCAGGTAGACGGCATCCTTGGCGGCGTAAGCCAGCATTTCAGCGGGCAATGGCCTGACCGACCAGTCCTTTCGCTGGAATTTCTTGTCCAGTTTTACGTCGAACCGTTTCTGCAGCACGGCGTCAAGACCGGTCTCCCGGATACCCAGAAACATGGATGCCAGCTGGGTATCGAAAAGATGGTGAACGTCGATCTCAAAATCCCGGTAAAGCGAGCGGACATCATAGTCCGCGCCATGAAACACCTTTTTGATCTTCGGATTTGCAAAGGCTGGCCTTAAAGCGGAAAGGTCCGGCATAACCAGCGGATCGATAAGCACGCTGACCCGGGAAGTGGCCAGCTGCAGAAGGCACACCTTTTCTTTGAAATGGTGCATCGAATCAGCTTCCAGATCCACGGCAAAAACAGGTACAGATTCGAGTTCGGTCACCAGGTCGGCAAGTTCGGTCTGGGTTTCAATTATCCGGTATTGGTCGTCCATAGCGTCAGATCACTCTTCCAGAGCCGCTTGAAAATGTCAAATTTCCCTTGACCGCTGTTCATATATCACCTACCTACTTACCGTGCACGTAAGCGAGGGCTGGTGCAGCCCGGTAACTATCAACAGAGCAGGTGAATTACCAATGGTCAACATAACACTTCCGGATGGAAGCATAAAGTCTTTTGAGCAGACCCCCTCAGGTCTCGATGTGGCCCTGAGCATTTCCGAGGGCTTTGCCCGCAATTGTGTCGCCCTGGAACAAGACGGGGTCATCACGGACCTGAGCACCCCGATTCCCGGGGATGCCGCCATACGGCTGATTACCAAAAAAGACCCGGAATCAGTAGAAATACTCCATCACTCAACTGCCCATGTTATGGCCCAGGCGATCCTGGAACTTTACCCGGATGCCAAACTGACCATCGGCCCGGCCGTGGAAGAAGGCTTTTACTACGATATCGACATGGAACCGGTTTCCGAGGACGACTTTGCGAAAATCGAAGCCCTGATGAAAAAGAAGATCAAGGCCAAGCTTGAGTTTGTGCGCGAAGAGGTCCCTAAAAAACAGGCCCTGGAATTCTACAAGGATGAACCCTACAAGCTGGAAATGCTGGACGCCCTGGAAGACGGCACGATCTCTTTCTACAAGCAGGGCGAGTTCACGGATCTGTGCCGCGGTCCGCACCTGCCGCACACCGGCTACATCACCGCTTTCAAGTTGATGAAGGTGTCCGGAGCGTACTGGCGGGCAGACCAGAATAACGCCCAGCTCCAGCGCATCTACGGAACCTCCTTTTTTGATAAAAAAGAGCTGAAGAAATACCTGCACTTTCTCGAAGAGGCCAAGAAGCGGAACCACCGAAAACTCGGCATTGCCATGGACCTGTTCAGCTTTCACGATGAAGCCCCGGGCATGCCGTTTTTCCACGCCAAGGGCATGGCGGTATGGAACGTCCTGCTGGATTACTGGCGCGAAGAGCATCAAAAAGACGGTTACGTGGAAACCAAAACGCCGATCATGCTCAACCGCACCCTGTGGGAACGTAGCGGCCACTGGGAAAACTACCGGGAAAACATGTACACATCGGAAATTGATGATTTCGAATACGCCATCAAACCGATGAACTGCCCCGGTGGTATGCTGCTGTACAGCTCCAAGCCGCACTCCTACAAGGACCTGCCCCTGCGCCAGGGAGAGGTCGGTCTGGTGCACCGCCATGAATTAAGCGGGGTATTATCCGGTCTTTTTCGCGTTCGCGTTTTTCACCAGGACGATGCCCATATCTTCATGGTACCCGAACAGATCCAGGATGAAATCCTGGGCGTCCTGCGCCTGACGGAAAGAATTTACAGCACTTTCGGTCTCAAATTTCATCTTGAGCTTTCCACCCGACCGGAAAAATCCATCGGCAACGACGCGGATTGGGAACTCGCCACGGACGGGCTTCGCTCCGCCCTGGATCGCTACGGGCAGGCGTACAAAATCAACGCGGGCGACGGTGCTTTCTACGGCCCCAAGATTGATGTCCACATTCAGGACGCCCTGGGCCGGACCTGGCAATGCGGTACTATCCAGCTGGATATGTCCCTGCCGGAAAGATTCGATCTTACCTATATCGGCAAGGACAATGAAAAACATCGGCCCATCATGATCCACCGGACAATTTTTGGATCCATCGAACGGTTCTTCGGCATTCTCATTGAGCATTTCGCGGGCCGTTTCCCGCTCTGGCTGGCCCCGGTCCAGGCCACCCTGCTGCCCATCAACGATGACCTGACCGTCTACGCTGAAACGGTAAAACAGGCGCTGGAAGCCGCCGGTTTGAGAACTGAAATCGACCGCCGGACGGAAAGCCTGAAACGCAAAGTGCGCGATGCCCAACTGGCCAAGACCCCGCTGATCCTCACCATCGGCGCCAAGGAAAAAGAGGCCGGGACCCTTTCCGTCCGCACCCTGGACGGCAAAGTCCGCTATGGCATTGCCCAGCAGGATTTCCTGGACCAGGTTCTGGCCCATATAAAGGCCCGCCGGATCGATTTCGATATTTTCAAGGATACCTAATTTTGCGTCCCTTACGTTTATAGTTTTATAACGCTACCGTGAGAACTCTTGTAAATACGGAAAATCCGAAATCCGGAATGTTCTCAAGGCTGCTTTTAAAATCGTATCACTCACCGACACCGGAGGCCGCTTTCTGCCAACATCCAGATTTACCCATTACTGGCTTCCGGTCCTGGTGTACTGCACCGCTATTTTTATCCAGTCATCTTTTCCCACCACCGAGAAGCTCCCCCAAATCCCACATCTGGACAAAATTTTACACGTGGCCGCCTACGCGCTCCTGGGGTTCCTCTTTTTCCGGGCACTGGTCACCGGTCGGCTTGGTGGCAATCGTAACATCGCGTTAATACTAAGTGTTTTGTTCGCCGGCCTGTATGGCTTAAGCGACGAAATCCACCAGTCTTTCGTCCCCGGGAGGTCGGCCGAAGCCGCGGATGCCCTGGCTGATCTGGTTGGCGGTTTCCTCGGAGCCGGCGTCGGGTGGCTGCGGTCCAGGGGCAGTTTCTAAATTGTCTTCGTGTCGGGCATAGCCTTCGGGCGACGACCGATTGGCCCAATCTCGGCGTTGGGCGTTCGGTTTAAATCCTCGAAATACACGCTGTATTCCTCCGGTATAAACCTCACGCCCGCCTTGACCTTGAACTAAAATCCTAATTTAGAAACAACCCCTAAACGGATTGACAAAACCGCCCGCCTTTTGTAATGATTATGAGCTTGAAAAAGTGGAAAATAGCACTAATAAAATGCTGCCAAGAGGCCTTTGAAAAATGCCCAATTTTATCCCAGTTCAAGGCGGGTTAAAATTTGAATCCGAGGAATACTGCGCGTATTTTGAGGGTTCAGATTTCAACCCAACGCCGAAATGGGGTAAAAGGGGGTGTTTTTCAAAGGCCTCATACACCCCTTCAGCAAGGAGGCCGACCCGACCATGAGCGACAAGCAGACCCTCACCATCAACGGCAATCAATTTGATTTCGAAACCGACGAAACCATTCTGGAAGTATGCCGCAGGAATGATATCGATGTTCCGACCCTGTGTCATCTCAAAGGCACCACACCTACCGGTGCCTGCCGCATCTGCGTCGTTGAAGTGGAAAACGCCCGCACTCTGCTGACCGCGTGCTCCACACCCGTCGCCGCGAACATGGTCGTCGAGACCGAATCACCGGCGGTCATTGAAGCGCGCAAGGAAATTTTGCAGCTGCTCCTCTCTTCGGGCAATCACAACTGCGCCGTCAGGGGCTCCGACAACAAGGATTGGACCGGCTTTCAGCTGAAAGTCCAGGAAGACGACAACAGCGAAGAACTCTGTCCTGTCTGGGGCGACTGCCGTCTGCAGGACCTGGCCTACCGGTACCAGGTGAGCGGCGAGGGATTCTCGGCCACCGAAACCCGGTATCCCATGGAAACCGTCAACCCCTTCATCGTGCGCGACTTCTCCCGCTGCATCCTCTGCGGGCGCTGTGTGCAGGCCTGTAACGAGGTCCAGGTCAACAAGGCCATCGATTTCGGGTACCGCGGAGCGGAAACCAAGATCATTGCCGCCGGCGACAAACCCCTGAAGGATTCCGACTGCGTCTTCTGCGGCGAATGCGTGCAGGCTTGCCCGGTGGGCGCCCTGGTAGAAAAAGACGTCCGCTACCAGTCGCGGCCGTGGGAAACGAAAAAAGTCCGCACCACCTGCAGCTACTGCGGGGTCGGCTGCCAGCTCAACCTGCATGTCAGGGATAATAAAGTCGTCAAGGTGACCGGCGTTGAAGACCTGCCGCCCAATAACGGCAGCCTGTGTGTAAAGGGCCGCTTCGGCTACCACTTCGTCAATTCTCCGGAGCGTCTGACCGTCCCGCTGGTCCGCAAAGATGGCGAACTCAAAGAGGCCACCTGGGACGAAGCCCTGGATCTGGTCGCCAACCGCTTCAAGGACATTCGCGACACCACCGGGCCGGACAGCATGGGGGTTTTGACCTCCGCCCGAATCACCAATGAGGAAAATTATGCCGCCCACAAATTTTCCCGGGCGGTCCTGAAAACCAACAATATAGACCACTGCGCCCGATTGTGACACAGCTCCACCGTGGCCGGTCTGGCCGCAGCTTTCGGAAGTGGCGCGATGACGAACACCATCGCCGACATTGAAACCGCCGATGTGATCCTGGTCACCGGGTCCAACACCACTGAAAACCACCCGGTACTTTCCAGTTTCGTCAAGCGGGCGGTGACCCAGCGGGGCGCCAAGCTCATTGTGGTGGACCCGCGTAAGATCAAACTCACCGAACACGCCGATTTATGGCTCCGCCAGCAGCCGGGCTACGATGTGGCCTGGATCAACGGCCTGATGCGCGTCATCATCGAAGAAGACCTGCACGATAAAAAGTTCATTGAGGAAAGAACAGAGGAATTTGAAGGGGTCGCGGAAACAGTCAAAAAATACACCCCGGAATACGTGGAAGAACTCACCGGGATCCCCGCTGACGATCTCGTGAAAGCTGCCCGTCTCTATGCCAACGCCGGCGCCGGCAGCATCCTCTACTGCATGGGCATTACCCAGCACACATCGGGTGTCGATAATGTAAAATCGCTGGCCAACCTTGCGATGCTCACCGGCAACATGGGCAAAGCGGGCGGTGGCGTCAACCCCTTGCGCGGTCAGAACAATGTCCAGGGGGCCTGTGACATGGGCGGCCTGCCCAATGTCCTCACCGCCTACCAGCCGGTGGTAAACCTGGATGCCATCAAGAAGATGGAGGAAGCCTGGGGGGTGACCGGCCTGCCCACCGAAATCGGCCTGACGGTTACCAAGATGCTCCCGAAAGCCCATGAAGGCGAGTTCAAGTCCCTGTATATCATTGGCGAAAACCCGCTGGTTTCCGATCCCGATCTCAACCACGCCAAGGCCTGCCTGGATCATCTCGATTTTCTGGTGGTGCAGGACATTTTCCTGACCGAAACCGCACAGATTGCGGATGTCGTCCTGCCCTCGCGCTGTTTTGCTGAAAAAGAAGGCACCTTTTCCAACACCGAGAGACGGGTCCAACGGGTGCGCGAGGCGGTCGAGCCCCCGGGAGAAGCCCGCTACGACTGGGAGATTACCGGCGCCATTGCCGCTCGCATGGGGTATGACGGCCTGACGTATAAAAACAGCGAGGAGATATTTGAAGAACTCAGGACGGTAACGCCATCCTATGCCGGAATCAGCTACGAACGGATAGAGGATATCGGCATCCACTGGCCCTGCCCGAGCGAAGATCATCCCGGGACACCCATCCTGCACACTGCACAATTTACCCGCGGCAAGGGCCTGTTCCACGCTATCGACGTGCAGCCGCCGGCGGAAGAGACCGATGCGGAATACCCCCTGTACCTGACCACCGGGCGCCTGCTCTACCAGTACCACACCGGCACCATGACCATGAAGAGCGAGGATATCAATGTGAAGGCCCCGGGCAGTTTCGTAGAAATCACCGCGGCCGATGCGGCCCGCTACGAACTGACCGATGGGGACATGGTGGAGGTCGCTTCCCGTCGGGGAGCAATCCAGGCAGCGGTACAGATTTCGGACAAAGCGGTGGACGGCACCGTGTTCATTCCGTTTCACTTTTCAACAGCAGCGGCTAACGTGCTGACCAATGCCGCCCTCGACCCTGTCTGTGGCATCCCCGAATTCAAGGTGTGTGCGGTCAAGCTCTCAAAAGCGGCCTGATTTTTTCCGGAAGAAAAATAGAGCCCGATACGAAAGTTTCGTATCGGGCTTCTCTATGCTAAGGGGCATCGTTGTCACACGATACGAAAGTCTCTCATTAGCGACATAAAGTAAACAGTTCATCCGTTTTTTAATTTGGAGAAAATAGATGAAAACTGAACTTGATATTATTCGGGCAAGAAAAGAAACCCTCGCCTGTGAAGATATTGTTCATTTCAACAATGCCGGGGCGGCTTTAATGCCGATCCCGGTTTCGTCTGTCTTGCATGGCTATTTAGATAAAGAAGAACGGATGGGGGGGTACGAGACAGCAAGTGATGAGCATGAACTTATAGATAATTTTTACAATTCTGCGGCAACACTACTCAATTGTGAACCTGACGAAATTGCCTTTGTCGAAAATGCCACCCGCGCCTGGGATATGGCCTTTTAGGGATTTAAATTTTCCCGGGGTGATAGAATCTTAAGTACGTTAGCAGAGTATGGAAGTAACGTAGTCGCATATAACCAGCAGGTTAAGCGCTATGAGGTCGAAGTCATTTTTGTACCCAATGACAAACACGGTCAAATCGATATCCTGATATTCCAGTAATGATCTTGACCTCCTACGGAACACCCACATCCCAAAAAAGGGCCATGGATACCGGTGCTGCAGATTATATAGAAAAACCATTTATCGTGGAGGAACTGGTTGGCCAAATACTACAAATGTTGAAGAAAGAAAACGAAGGCGGCACCCTGCAGACCGTTTCGATGGGTATGTTTATCCAGCTTATTGAAATGGAGCAAAAAACCTGTACTGTAAGAGTCTTCAACAAGATCACCGGGAACCAGGGGGTCCTCTTTTTCCATAAAGGGGATTTAATGGATGCCCGAATCAACGACCGCAGGGGCAACACACCGGCTTATGAAATAATAGGGTGGGACAGTGTCACAATTTCAATTCAGAACGAATGTACCATAACAGAGAAAAGGGTCGAAGGCGGATTACAGGCGATTCTTCTCGATGCCATGCGGATATATCACCCGTTTTCATCGGGTTGCGATATATTGGGTTTCTGGCAAGCTGGCACAACTTAAAATCAGATGGGGATTGAAATGGAAAATCCGACGATAGGAAATATT
>CAZYGG010000089.1:0-12582 GCA_964647585.1 uncultured Desulfobacterales bacterium | reverse complement strand
AGTTTATTCAAACCGTTAAGCCATGTTCTGAAAGTCTTAACCGGACAGCAGTGATTCCACATATATAGACCAATATCGCAGAAAACTTTTATATCTACCAACACTGTTATGAATCCAATAAAATTATCAGTTACAAACAAATCCTAACGTATCAAAGGAGGAGATTATGATAGAAAAAGATCTATTAAAAAATTTCCCGATTTTTTCAGATACACCCCAGGAAAATTTATCAGAAATTGCTCAACTTGGTAAAATTTTAAAATTTGATTTAAGCCAAACAATTTTTGAGGAAGGTGGTAAAGCTTCTGATTTTTATGGTGTCGTGGATGGAGAAGTAGAATTGAGTATTACAGTAAGAGATAAAATAACAAAAACAGACATACAATATGAAGAATCCATCCAAACTCGTATAGAAACAATTGAGAATGACATTATAATTGAATCAATAGAAACAAGCGAAATTTTCGGTTGGTCTGCTTTTGTAAACCCGAGGCTGTATACATCAACTGCAAAATGCTCAAAACCAGCCAGGATAATTTCCCTACCTGCTGATCAACTAAAATCGAATTTTGCTAAGAATCCACAAATAGGATATGTTTTCATGGAACGAATGTCCCAGATCATTTCGCAACGTCTGAGAAACAGAACCGACAAGCTTATTGAAAGCTGGAATCAAGCTTTTGATGTGAAAAGGATTTAGTTACACATCAAGCCGCTGATATTCCGGAATTATTCATAACATGCTCTTTCAACGGATCGCAAAAAACGCGCGCCCGCTGAAGAGTACGTTAGGCTCATTGATAATTACAGGAAAAGAAGAGTCCGCCCATCTCAGGCAGCTGTGAGTGGATGGATTTTATTAAGCTCTTTTTCAAAACGCTTTTCAGATTCCCAAAGATCACGTGTCTGCTGTGCTTTGAGCCAGAATTCGGGTGAATTCCCAAAGAGGCGAGACAGTCGCAGCGCCATGGGGGGCGTGATTGACCGTCTTTCCCTTAACAGTTCGTTGATTGTCTGCCGTGAAACACCTAAGGCCTTTGCGAGTGATGCCGTACTCAAATTATAATCCGGTATGAAATCTTCCCTAATCATCTCGCCTGGATGAATTGGTGGAATTTCGCGTTTAATTGTATTCGGGATTGCCATGATGATGCTCCTTAATGATAATCGACAATTTCAACGTCAAACGCATCCCCATCTGCGAATCGGAAACAGATGCGCCACTGTTTGTTTATTGATATTGAGTATTGCCCCTTTCTGTTACCTTTAAGATTATGTAACCGATTGCTTGGAGGCACTCTCAAGTCATTGATATTAGATGCCAAATTTATGTATTCCAAGCGACGGACCGCCTTCTAATTAGATCGGGAGGTATAGTTTTTGATTTGCCTTTAACATAAACCAACTGAGTTTCTTTATCGGCAAATGTTTTAATCATGGATCCAGTGTAATCTGTCACGTGACAGTTGTCAACTTAAATGTTCAGATAGCTTGGCTGCAGCCAAGCCTAACATGCACATGCAGTCGGGCGCGGTAACGGAGCGATTTAACTCAACAGAAAGCGTTGGCTTTTATGAGGGCATCGGCTAGTCGCATTTCTCCAATGCCGCTCATGAATATCCCCCGCTTTTATTCTGTTTAACACAGTGGGTGAGATGGCAAAGTTAGTTCAAGAGGGCAAGATCGGGAGGGTTGGCTTGTCAGAGGCTTCCGCCAGGACGATTGAGCGGGCACATGCTGTTCATCCCATTGCCGCCCTTCAGACCGAGTACTCGATATTTAGCCGGGAAATATCGAGTCTAACCTCAAACTGGTGGAGGCGATCAAGGAGATTGCTGCCCAAAAGGGATGCGTGGCAGCGCAGGTTGCTTTGGCCTGGGTGTTGGACCAGGGAGATCATGTTGTAGCCATTCCAGGCACGACCAAGTTCGCCAACCTCCAGACCAACCTGGGGGCACTTGACTGTCGCCTCACAGAGGAGAATCGAGCTACGCTCAATGCATTGGCAGATCAGGTGCTCGGGGATCGATACTCGCCTGAAGGGATGGCGGCGGTCAACCAGTAACAGTTGCGGGCCATGACTCCCAAACTGGGGGCAACAGCTTTCCACCTGAAGTGGAAAACTTATATCAAGACTAACCTTTTACTTCCAGGACCAATGCGTAGGCTTCTTTTTTAGAAATACTGAATTTGTGGGCGATCTGTTTTGAAACTTCCGCTGTGCCGGCTTCCTCCGATGCCAGCAACCTGGTAATTTCCACCCTGATTTTTTCCGGATCCACCGGTTCTTCCCCCGGATTTCCGGAGACCAGCAAAGTACACTCGCCCTTCACGCCGGACCGTGCCTCCAGTTCAGAAATAGCCTGCGACACCGGGCCCCGGATAAACTCTTCAAACTTCTTTGTCATCTCCCGCGCCAGTACTATGGGCCGGTCTCCCATGCATTCCTGCACAGCTTCCAGCAACCCGAAAATCCGCCGGGGCGACTCATAAAAGATAAGGGTTTCACGACGGTCTGCGAGATCGGTTAACTGTTTTTTCCGTTTCCCGGCCTTTTTCTCGGGGAACCCGATGAATGTAAAGGCGTCGGTGGGCAGACCGGATACGCTCAAGGCAGCCGTGGCAGCCGAAACCCCGGGAAGGGGCACCACGTCAATCCCGGCCGCCGCGGCGGCACAGACCAGCCGGTAACCAGGGTCTGAAATGGTGGGGGTCCCGGCATCGGAAACAAGGGCCACGGCAGCACCGGCCTGCATTTTTTCAATTAGCTGCCCGGCGCGCTGCTTCTCGTTGTGTTCATGGTAGGATATCAGCCGC
The DNA here is from genome assembly GCA_964647585.1 of uncultured Desulfobacterales bacterium. GTDB lineage: Bacteria > Desulfobacterota > Desulfobacteria > Desulfobacterales > CAJINA01 > CAJINA01. The sequence continues at coordinate 9,765 of CAZYGG010000089.1, read as the reverse complement.
GTTTCGATCCGGTGGGCCTTGAGCAGAATGCCGGTCTGCCGGGTATCCTCGGCGGCAACCAGATCCACGGTCCGGAGAATGGCAATCGCCCGCAGGGTGATGTCATCCAGGTTGCCGATGGGCGTTGCCGTCACATACAGCGTACCCGGTACGGCTTGCAAATCTTCTTTATTGGCTGATGAGTTCAAAGGCATTTTTCACCACTTCAATATCAGGCGGATTGTAGCGGGCATCGATGGCCACCACATCAAAGCGGGCCTTGCGATTCAGCTGCCCGGTCTCTTTCAGGTAGGCCAGGGCCGTGTTTGAAATTTTCTTCTGCTTGGCCTGAGTAACCGCGTTCTTGGGACTTCCGTAACGGGCGGTTTTACGTGCCTTGACTTCAATGAACACCAATACCGGCCCCTCTTTGGCAATAATATCGATCTCGCCGATCCGGTTGCGGTAATTGCGTTCCAGAATGCGGTAGCCGCTCAGCCTAAGGTAAGCCGTGGCCAGGGTTTCGCTTTTTTTTCCAAATTTTTGGGCTTTGCTGGGCATGGATTTAAAAAAAGGGTTCCAGGCTTCGCTAAAGCTATGCCCGGCAAGCAAGGAGTCGCGGGTTCAAGTTGAAAAACAGAAACCCCTTTAACACTGAACATCGAACGTTCGGCGTCGAACAGGAAACTGCCGCATCAATTATATCCCAAATTGAGCAATTAGCTCTTAGCCGTTAGCTGTTAGTCTGGTAATTGCTGAACTAATGGCTAAGAGCTGAGGGCTAACCGCTTAACACAGATTTATTGAAACTAAATAGAAGGTCGTCGCAGGCGACCCCAGTTTAAAGTTCGATGTTGAGCGTTCGATGTTCAATGTTCGAAGTTCAAAAAGGTTTTCACTCGGCCCCTTGAACCCTGGGATCCTTGGCCCCTCGCCCTCCTATACGTACTCTTTCACGCCTTTGAAAGTCAACCGGTGTATGGGGGTGATGCCGCAACGGGCAATCGCCTCCTTGTGGGCCTTGGTGGGGTACCCCTTGTGCCGGTCAAAGCCGTATTCGGGATAGCGGGTATGATAGCCGGCCATGAGTCTGTCCCGGGTTACTTTGGCGATGATGGAAGCGGCGGCGATGGAGATGCTCAATGAGTCGCCCTTGGGAATTGCTTTCTGGGGTGTTTCGGCGGGCGTGGTGAAAGTGCCGTCGATAAGTAGAAAATCGGGGGGCGGATCGAGTTTGCCGGCGGCCTGGGCCATGGAAAGCAGGGCGGCCCGCAGGATATTGATTTCGTCGATCTGGAGGTTATCGACAATGCCGACGCCCACCGCCGTGGCCCCTTCCAGAATCTGATCGTAGAGCAGGTCTCTTTTGCGGGGGGTCAGTTTTTTGGAATCGTTGACACCCGGAGCGTCGAAATCGACCGGGAGAATGACGGCTGCAGAAACAACCGGACCGGCCAGGGGACCCCGACCGGCCTCGTCCACACCGGCTATTTTTTTAAAGCCCTGTGCGCGGAATTCGCCTTCAAATTTCCACAAGTCAAGTGGCACCAGAAGTCACCTCAAAACTGGATTTTGGTTCAAGATCAAGGCGGCCGCGAGGTACCAACCGGAGGAATACATCAGGTATTTCGAGGATTGGGACCGAGCGCCCAACGCGGAGATTGGGCCAAAAGACTTTTTTGGGGCGACTTCTAAACGAAGCGACGCTCGCGAATTCTAGCCGCCTTGCCGCGCAGTTTCCTGAGATAGTAAATCTTGGAACGGCGTACCCGCCCGCGCGTAACGACCTCTATCCGGTCAATGGCAGGTGAATGCGTGGGAAAGATTTTTTCGACCCCGACACCGTAGGAAACCTTGCGGACCGTGAAGGTTGCGTTGGTGGTGCCTTTGCGCTTGCTGATGCAGACGCCCTGAAACGCCTGGATACGTTCTTTTTCGCCTTCCCTGATTTTTACATGAACTTTAACGGTGTCGCCCGCCACAAACTCCGGCAGGTCCATCCGCATCATTTCTCTTTCAATCTGTTTAACCTTCTGCATAATACCCCCGAATATCGAAAATTTCTTATATTTTTAAAAACTTAAAGCTTCATCGCGCCTGAAGCGCTGGTTTTCGTACAGTTTAAACTGATATCATATATTGGATGTGGGATCGGATTACAAGGAAAAAATGAGAGAATCCATCTTTAAAACAGCTTCTCATTAATTAGTGTCCGTCCAGAAATGGTAGGTTTTGGTTCAGGGCAAGGCTTGAGTAATTTTGAAACCGCAGGCATAGCGCGCTATTCTGAGGATTTAAAAAGAGCAAAAACACCGCTCTGGGCCAAAAGATGCTATTTATGGATGGGCACTAGTCAAATTCCCCGCAAAGCCGGTCCAGAATAATGGCCGTGGCCGAACGCACCGAAAGGTGATTGTACGGACCGATTCCCCGAACAGGATCCAGGATGATATCCGCCGTGGCCATACAATCCGGGGCCAGCCCCCAGGCCGTGCCGAAAAGCAGCAGACCGGGTGCCCCGTCGCCAAGCGTTTTGCGCAAGGCCCCGTAAGAGACACTCTCACTCTGGGATCGGGCACAGGTGACGATGGTTTTCGGCCGCCGGCCATGGGCCTGTTCGATATCGGTTACCACCTGCTCCAGATTGTCCCGGATATGGATCAACTGCAGGGCCTCGCAGCGCTTGGGATTGTACCGGGCGCCGCCGCCGTTCACCCAGTGATCCACCAGCTTGGCCGCCAGCGCTTTCTGATCGTCCAGCGGCGTTACGACATAAAATGCGTTCACACCATATGTCCGGGCAGATCGGGCCATGTCGTGCAGGTCCAGGTTGGTCACCGCCGAAGCAATTACCTCCCCATTTTTGTTGGTTACCGGATAGTGTATCAGGGCTATGTTCAGATTTAAGTCTTTCATTTGGCTTCGATTTCCTGCAAACGGGGCAGTCCTGCCGGTCAGTGGGCCGGCAATCTTTTACAGTCTATAATGGTCAACTACATAGCATCCACACTGCCCGGGATCAACCTGCCAATTGGATTTGGACACAGCTTTATCCGGGACTGCGGTCTGGTCTCAAGGCCTGTCCGCAAAACATGAACCCTGTCCGTTATAACTGAATTTCGCATTCACTTTTGCTGAACACCCGGCGACCTGCCAACCGTACCCGCCAGGCATCCTGCCCGCAAGAGGCTGAAAACAATATAAATATTCAAGATGTTAAATACTTTAAAACTTTGGCACAGGGGTTGCTCTTAGTAACTGAGTCAAAATGGTTATGCACTGAATACGGAAAGGAAGCGCAGTGAACAGCATCGCCTATATTGCCAATACAACTACGACTGGTCGTAAATTGCAGAGTGTCCTCAAGGCGGTACGGTCAGGAGGGACCCTGATCGTACTACGCACTAGAGTGGAACTAGAGGCTGCGCTTTCAAAATCGAATGGCCATCCGGAAATTATTATTCTCCTGACCACCAGCCAGGAGGAGTTGAACCTGATTGTTGAGATGAAAACGCTTTTGCGTGATCGGAAAATCATTCTCATCCTGCCTGACGACAGCCCGGATTCCTTTTCCCAGGGCTGCCTGTTATTCCCCCGGTTTATCTGCGATATGAACAGCAACTTCATGGATGTGGCGGCCGTACTTGAAAAAATGATGTCAAGCTGATACATTTTTTAAATGGGCTTGCCAGTTGCTTCTTACCGTTTACGACCTGCTGAAATATCATCAGAATTTCAGGCAGTTCAGACAATCCGCGAAAGTTTGTTGGCTGATCACCCGATCCAACAACAGGTAAAAACTTATTATATCGGAAGCATGGCGTTTTCCTTGTTGTTCAAAACAGCAATCAGCCGACACACGACCACCTGTTTGGATCGCCTGGTTGGGTAGGTTGCAAGAAGCCCTGAATGTGCGCAATTGTAAGTTGGGCCTCGTAGGAGAATAGCATTATGGCCGAGGTATTGATCATTGACGATGACAGGGTCATGTGCCTTAAAATCGAGAAAATGGTTAAAAAAGTCGGGTACGCAGTAGATTCCGTGCAGACGCTCCAACAGGGCCTGACCAAAGCTCGGGCGGGCGGGTACGATGTAATTTTTCTGGATGTGCACATGCCGGACGGCAGTGGCCTGGACTACCTGAAGGAGCTCCGCGCCCTGCCCGATGCTCCTGAAGTGATTATCATAACCGGCCTGGGAGATCCGGACGGTGCGGAAATGGCCATCAAAAACGGTGCCTGGGACTATATTGAAAAACCGTTATCACCCCAAAAAATCCTCCTGCCGGTAAAGCGGGTTCTCCAGTACCGGGAGAACCTCAAAGCTATCGAAAAAGCGCCGCCCGTGTTGATAAAAGATGGGCTGATCGGCCAGGGACAAGAAATCGAAGCCTGCCTGAGGCAACTGGCTCTGGCGGCCGTCAGTGATGCCAACGTCCTGATCACCGGTGAAACCGGTACCGGCAAGGAGTTATTTTCCAAGACTCTGCATGCCAACAGCAAACGCAGGGATCGCAGCATGGTGGTGGTTGATTGCGGTGCGCTTCCGGAAACCCTGGTGGAAAGCTCACTCTTCGGCCACGCGAAAGGCGCCTTCACCGGCGCGGACCGCGCCAAGCATGGCCTTATCAAAATGGCCGATGGGGGCACCCTGTTTCTCGATGAAGTGTGTGAATTGAGCCTGCCCCTGCAGAAAGCCTTCCTGCGGGTTCTGCAGGAGAAAAAATTTCGGCCGGTTGGCAGTCAGCAGGAGGTTGCCAGTGATTTTCGTCTGGTGGCCGCCACCAATCAGGATCCGGACGCAATGGTCCGCAAGGGGACGTTCCGCAAGGATTTACTCTACCGACTGCGGGCCATCAATATCCATCTGCCACCGCTCCGAAAGCGCAGCGAAGATATCAGCACCCTGATGTTTTTCTACATGGAACGCATCACCTGCCGGATGGGATGTGCTGAAAAAGGGTTTTCGCCGGAATTTATTGACATCCTCAAACGTTACGACTGGCCGGGCAATGTCCGGGAACTGGTAAACGTATTGGAAAGCGCCATCAGTGCCGCCGGAGATGCGCCCATCCTGTTCCCCACCCATCTGCCGGAACTGCTCCGGGTCGCCATGGCACGGGCTGCGGTGCGGGTATCCGCTACCTGCCAGCCGGAAGACCCGCCCCCCGCAACCCATCCGGCGCCTCCATTGCCGGCCTCTAACGAAACACTGCCGACGTACAAAGCCTATCGTGAAAACGTTCTAAACGGGGCCGAAAAGGTCTATTTCGAACATTTACTGAAACAAACGGCCGGAAATCTTAAAGAAGCCTGCCGGCTCTCCGGGATTGGCCGTACAAGACTTTATACCCTTCTTAAGAAGCATGGACTCAGCCGCAAAAACTGACTCTGCGCCAGATAACCCCCGCCCCAGGTACCCTTTCCATCCCTTACCATCCAAAGGCGCTGTCCACAAAAAGTGAACGGCCTTTCCGTTAATGCTGAATTTGAGCATCCACTTTTCCTGAACAACAGCGAACGTCATCTCCACACCTGGCGTGCGACCCAATATATATCCCACTGAATAAATGGAGCAAATTAAACTCTCGCGTTAGCATTGAGGGTTTGGCACAGAGGTTGCTGTTTAAGTCTGCCAGCATACATATTATCCAAAGGGCCATGCCGGCGATTGTATAGACACTTACCGGATCGGCCTAAAAAACAGGAGGAACCCGACCATGTCAATCCGCTTGAAATTAAACATACTCTTTTTAGTCTTGGGAATAGTCGCCACGGCAGCCATTGTCAGCTTTAACTATTACGATGCCAGGGGCAGGATTTACGCCGAAGCCCTGCAAAAGGCTGACCTGGTCTCTTCTTTTGCCCTGGCCGCCCGGCAGTACACCGTGAAAACCATGCGGCCACTGGCACGCAAGCTTGCCGGCCCCCAGGGTTTCCATCCGGAGATCATGGGCGGATTCTTCGTTGCCCGGGCGGTTGCCGAAAATTTTAGCAAAGCCCAGCCAGGCTACTACTTCAAGCAGGCCGCCTTAAACCCGGTCAACCCGGATAACCTGGCCGATAAAAACGAGATGCCCATCATCGCCGAACTGGCCAGCCAGCCTGATCTGAAAATGAAAAACGGCGTCGTGGAAAAAGACGGCAGCCAATACTTTTATGTTGCTCGTCCGGTAGTTGCCAAGCAAGGCTGCCTGAAATGCCATGGAGACAAGGCGAGCGCACCCAAGGGTCGGGTCATGAAATATCCCGGTGGGGGCGGCTATAATTACGCGGCCGGATCAGTGGTCGCCGCTTTTTTCAACTATGTTCCTATCGAAAAAGCGCTTGCCGAGGTAAAAGCAGTCGCCATAAAATCGATCGTGATCGCGGCCTTGTCCGTTTTCCTGATTCTCATTGTGGTCTGGTATTTCATCACGACCGCCATCACCAGGCCGCTCATTAATCTGACGGAATTGGCCGAAGACATCAGCCGGGGAAAAGGGTTGGGTCAGGACATCACGCGTGACAGCAAAGATGAAATTGGGGCCTTATATGGGTCTTTTAACCGGTTGCGGGTCAGTGTCGTAAAATTAACCAAGATGATGATGAAGCGCAATAAAAAATAGCCGGCTATCATCGCATCCAAACAACCCAAAGTACAGGTATACATCATGTTTAAATCTATCTGCTCTGACATCCTAAAAATAGCAAATGCGCAACAGTCAGGCACTCTGACCATCAAGCACCTGTATGGCCAGACAGGGTATGTGCATATTCAACAGGGCGGCCTCTTGCAGGTACAACTGGATGAAATGGACGGCACCCAGGCGCTGAAGGCAATGCTTTCCTGGTGCAGCATTCAAACCGACTTTCAGGAAGGTGACCTCTCTGATGTTGGCCTGAATATCGATCTTGCCCAGGATCGCATCATGGCCCTCATAGAAAAAGTCGACAAAGCAGTAAAAAACATCCGGAAGACGATCCCCGGCAACCAGGCGGTTTTCAAGATGGATCCCAAAAAGTGGCAGAATGAGTCGGTAAATTCAACGGAGCTGAACATCATCATGTCACTGAATGGCGAGCTGACCGTGGGCGAGGTGGTGGCAAAAACGGGCCAGTCTGAGTTTGGCGTACTGAAATGTATACATAAGTTTCACAAAATGGGAATGGTCACGATGATGTCGACCAGCCCGCCGATGTCGGATCAGGAAAAACAGCATTTTCTCAATGGGCTTAGAGACAGATTGACGGACATGCTCGGTCCGGCTGCGAACATGATCATTAACGAGGCTTTTGAAGAAACGAAAGTGGACCTTACCCATCTCTCGCGAATGCATCTGCCGGAGTTGCTGGACTCTATTTCAACGCACCTGGATGCCAATGAACTGTCTGAATTCAACAAATGGGCCGAACCCCAGCTTGAAGCGTAGCGCGCAGGTACCCATAATTCACCGGGGCTGAATTAACACCGCCCACAAAGCACGGGACCGGCCACAACGGCCGGTTCGGCTTTGTTCACTAAAACCGGATTCACCTCTCTTCCCCTTCCACAGATTTGTCCGAAAAGCATCCTGCCCCAGAGGGCCAAGCCGTGGATTATCCTGTCGCAGATCCCGCGCTTTTTGCGGTGAACCCGCTTGAAGGTTTTGAAACCACTTCTAGTGTGATGATCCGGGTTTCAGGAGATCTGCGAGGGTGCGTTGCCATTTCTTCAGGATTTTAAGATCGGCGTTATCCAGGGGCCGGTTATGTAAAAGGTCGGGCCGCTTCAGAAAGGTTTTTACCAGCGAATATTCACGGCGCCACTGTTCAATGGCGCTGTGATTTCCGGACAGCAGGACTTCCGGGACGCTTTCATTGTTAAAACACGGGGGGCGGGTGTAATGCCCGTGCTCCAAAAGATCCCGGGCAAAAGAGTCCTGGCGGGCGGAATCCGCATTGCCCAACACGCCGGGGATCAGCCGCGTGACCGCATCGATGACCGCCATGGCCGCCACCTCCCCCCCGGTGAGCACATAATCCCCGATGGAGATTTCCAGATCGATCTGTTCTCCGCAGATCCGTTCATCCACGCCTTCGTAACGGCCGCAGACCAGGATCAACCCGCTCTCCCGACTGAGTTCACCTGCCATGGCCTGGTCAAACTTGCGCCCCTGGGGGGTCAGCATCACCGTCATGGCCTCCGGAGATTTTTCCCGGGCAGTCTCGATCGCGGCCGCCAGGGGCTCGGGCTTCATCACCATTCCGGCGCCGCCGCCATAGGGCCGATCATCAGTCACTTTGTGGCGCCCTGCGGCGTAGTCCCGGATATTGATCACACCCGCCGTCACCTGCCCCTGGGTCAGGGCGCGCCGGACAATGCCATGCGCCCAGAAAGCGTCAAACAGTTCCGGAAAAATTGTCAAAACGGTAAAATTCATTCTCTCTTGTGAATTTATTATGTGGTAGTTTTCAGGATTATAACCCTTCGGGAAGATCGACCCGCATTGTGTTGGTCTCGCGGTTGATATCTATGATCACGGTTTTCAAAGCCGGCACCAACGTCTCCGCCTCTTTGTGGCCCACGACGTAAACATCGTTGCTGCCCGTGGGAATGATCGTCTTGATCTGTCCGAGATAGCGGTCCGCGATGGTGTAAACATCCATGCCGATAAGATCCACCCAGTAGAAGGTATCATCGCCCAGCTCAGGCAGATCAGACCGGTTGATGACAATCCGGCTGCCGCTTAAGGCCTGGGCCTGGTTGCGGTCGTTGACCCCTTTAAGGCGAACTATAAAATTGCGCTTGTGCGGACGGACCCGTTCTACGGAATAATCGGTTTGCGTATCGCCGGGTGACATCATTTTGAGGATCTGGCCGGCAGATATCGTTTTGTGCCCGGCATCATAAAAATGGATTTTTACGGCACCGTCGATACCATGTGCGCCGACCACTTGTCCGATTGGCATCAGAGGATTTTCAGGCATGGGTTATTTTGTCGTAACCATGGAAAGGCAGGGTGACCAACAAGGCTTTCGTATTGGCACTTCTGTGCCCTTTGGAATCCCCCGTCGGGCGGGTGGATGCAGCCACCCGTTTTCGGGTGGCCCTTTACTCGATGATTTCCAGCACGGTCCTCTTTCTAATCTTGGCTGAAGCTGCACTTAAGATGGTACGCATAGCCCGGGCCGTGCGCCCCTGCTTACCAATCACTTTCCCCAGATCCTCTTTTGCTACCTGAAGCTCCAACACCGAGGTCTGGTTCCCTTCAACCTCCGAGACCACTACTTGATCTGGATTATCAACAAGCGCCTTAGCAATATAAGTGATCAGGTCTTTCATAGCTCTATCTCCTTATTCTGGCGGTTGAGAGTCAGAAGCTGTTCATATCCAGAGATACTAAAGAACCGATGCGCCTGCTGTCAGTTCCTTAGATATTTTTAATAAGGCTTTTCACCGTATCGGAAGGGGTGGCACCCTGGCCGAGCCAGTGTTTAATGCGATCTTCTTTGAGGTCTACCGTAGCCGGATCCTGCAGCGGATCATAGGTGCCGACGGCCTCCAGGTACTTACCGTCACGGGGACTCTCCGAGTCGGCCACAACAATTCTGTAAAACGGTTTCTTCTTGGCACCATGCCGGGCTAATCTGATTTTTACTGCCATTTCGTTCTCCTCTAAAACGGCAACATACCGCGGCCTAAACCGCGCATACCGCCTTTGTTTATTTTTTTCATCATTTTCATCACCTGGGTGTAATTTTTCAACAGGCGATTTATATCTTGTACACTGGTACCGCTGCCCTTGGCAATCCTTTTCCGGCGGCT
>CAZYGG010000088.1:0-12647 GCA_964647585.1 uncultured Desulfobacterales bacterium | reverse complement strand
AACTGTAACCTATGTCTCCGGTCTAAAGTGTTACCCATGTTCGGCTTGCACGGGTCAGTCTTCGCCTTAGGCTTCGCCGGACAAGGGGAGGGTGACCTGCCCGGACAAAGGATAAATCTAAATGAAAATCAGGATTCTTACCGCCGCTGATGTCAAAGCTGCCTTGCCCATGAAAAAGGCCATTGAAGCCGTCCGTTCGGCTTTCGGCCAGTTTTCCGCTAATCAGGCGACCGTTCCGCTCCGGAGCCGGTTCCATACCGACAAAGGGGTCACCCTGCTGATGCCGGCCCATCTGAAGCAGACCGGTGATTTTGCCCTGAAGGTGGTGTCAATTTACGGGGATAATCCGTCTAAGGGGCTGCCCACGGTAGTGGCCACCTTATTGGTACTGGATCCTGAAACCGGGATGCCTCTGGCTTTCATGGATGGCGACAGCCTCACCGCATTGCGCACCGGGGCGGCCGGGGGGCTGGCGGCGGATCTGCTGGCCCGCAAGGATACCCGGCGGGCAGTGCTGTTCGGGGCGGGCGTGCAGGCGCGCTCCCAATTGCTGGCGGCTTTGGAGGTGCGGCCGTTGAAGGAAGTGACGATCCTCGACCCGGTTCCCGGCGCCGCCGAGCGGCTGGCGGAAGAGATTGCGGCCTGGGAAAATGCACCCGCCGTGAAACTGGGCACCGATCCGTCAGAGGCAGTTGCGGCCGCCGACATTATAATGGCCGCCACGACAACCACGACCCCCCTTTTCGACGGCAATCTGCTTAAGCCCGGCACCCATGTCACCGGCGTGGGGTCATTTACACCCGATATGCAGGAGATCGACGCCGCGACAGTCAACCGGGCCCGGGTTGTGGTGGATTCCCGGGAAGGCTGCCAGGCCGAAGCCGGGGACATTATCAAGGCGGATGCGACCATAGATGCCGAAATCGGTGAAATCGTAAACGGGACCAGCCCGGGCCGCCAATCGGACGATGAGATCACTTTCTTCAAGTCCGTGGGTGTGGCTGCTCAGGACGCCGCCGCAGCCGCAGCAGTTCTGGCTGGGGCCGAAGCACAAAATCTCGGCCAGATAATTGATTTGGGCTAAATCATAAAGAGGTTTGAGAATTTTGATCGTCATGCCGGCCCGCATAAATTGCGGGATAAACTACAGCCGGCATCCAGAGGGGCTTGAGAAAGGCAAACTGCATGCATCGCGTGACCCACCGTTAAAATTATAAATCAGTGGGAAATGCCGCCCTGCGGTCTAAGGCGCAGACGCAGAGAAAGACAAAACCAGGACTTCGTCGCACTATCGTGCGAAAAACCGTTTCAAACTTCAGACAGCAATGACCTTTTGGTTTTAATCCCGCATAGCGGGAAATTATTCATGGTTTTCCTCTGCGCCTTTGCGTCTCTGCGCGAGGATATTGGTTTTATGACATAACCAAAGATCACGGATTTGGTTTTGGGTGACAGGGATTCAATGGCTAAATAGAACGGGAGGGACTCCAACGTGCTAAGCAAGATGAAAGCGTACCAGCCACCGGAAGGCTGGCAGAAAATCACCACCCTGGACGCCCACACCGAGGGCGAGCCCTTCCGGGTCATTACCGGCGGCCTGCCTGAACTGGAAGGCGATACCATTCTGGCTCGGCGCCGGTTCATGCGGGACAACTACGATCACCTGCGCACGGCCCTGATGTGGGAGCCGCGCGGGCATGCGGATATGTACGGCTGCATCGTCACCCCGCCGGTATCCCCGGAAGCCGATTTCGGTGTTCTTTTTCTGCACAACGAGGGGTACTCCAGCATGTGCGGGCATGGCATCATTGCCATGACCACCATTGCCGTCGAAACCGGCATGGTGCCGATGGAGGAGCCGGTGACTACGGTACGGATCGATGCACCGGCCGGATTGGTCACTGCGTACGCTAAAATGGTTGACCGGAGGGTGGCGAGTGTCTATTTTCACAATGTTCCCTCTTTTGTATTGGCCCTGGACGAGGAAGTGGAGGTGCCGGGGCTGGGGCGGATCCGGTATGACATTGCCTTCGGCGGCGCCTTTTACGCCTACGTGGATGTCGCCCAGGTGGGCCTGGGCTTCAGACAGCAATGACCTTTTGGTTTTAATCCCGCATAGCGGGAAATTATTCATGGTTTTCCTCTGCGCCTTTGCGTCTCTGCGCGAGGATATTGGTTTTATGACATAACCAAAGATCACGGATTTGGTTTTGGGTGACAGGGATTCAATGGCTAAATAGAACGGGAGGGACTCCAACGTGCTAAGCAAGATGAAAGCGTACCAGCCACCGGAAGGCTGGCAGAAAATCACCACCCTGGACGCCCACACCGAGGGCGAGCCCTTCCGGGTCATTACCGGCGGCCTGCCTGAACTGGAAGGCGATACCATTCTGGCTCGGCGCCGGTTCATGCGGGACAACTACGATCACCTGCGCACGGCCCTGATGTGGGAGCCGCGCGGGCATGCGGATATGTACGGCTGCATCGTCACCCCGCCGGTATCCCCGGAAGCCGATTTCGGTGTTCTTTTTCTGCACAACGAGGGGTACTCCAGCATGTGCGGGCATGGCATCATTGCCATGACCACCATTGCCGTCGAAACCGGCATGGTGCCGATGGAGGAGCCGGTGACTACGGTACGGATCGATGCACCGGCCGGATTGGTCACTGCGTACGCTAAAATGGTTGACCGGAGGGTGGCGAGTGTCTATTTTCACAATGTTCCCTCTTTTGTATTGGCCCTGGACGAGGAAGTGGAGGTGCCGGGGCTGGGGCGGATCCGGTATGACATTGCCTTCGGCGGCGCCTTTTACGCCTACGTGGATGTCGCCCAGGTGGGCCTGGGCACCCGGCCGGATGATTATGGTGCCCTGATCGAAAAGGGCATGGCCATCAAGAACGCAGTGATGGCCAGCCGGTCGATTCCGCACCCGTTCGAGGAAGATCTGAGTTTTCTCTACGGGACGATTTTTATCGGTGGGCCCCACACGCCGGACGCCCACAGCAGCAACGTCTGTATCTTCGCGGAAGGCGAGGTGGACCGCTGCCCCACGGGGACCGGTGTCAGCGGGCGTCTGGCCCTGCACCATGCCCGGGGAGAAATCGAGATCGACCAGGCCATCGAGATCGAAAGTATTCTCAGCACCCGTTTCAAGGGTCGGGTCGTCAAGACAACCACTTTCGGGCCGCACGAGGCGATTATCCCCGAAGTGGAAGGCCGGGCCTGGCTCACGGGCCAGAACGAATTCTGGATCGATCCGGACGATCCGTTAAAGAAGGGGTTTGTATTCAGATAAATCTGCAGGCGCAGATTTATCGGTTTTATGTTTTAGGTGTTAAGTGTTAAGATGAAAGGCAAATTCCGAACCGAGGGCGTGAACTATAAAACAGCGCGTTTCCGAGGAGACTGCCGGTCTTGATTTTTCTTAAAACCTAAAACTTAACACTTAAAACTATTTTCGAGGTTCCTATGATAACCAATGGCGAGAAAATTACTATCGACGACCAGGGAAAACCGGTAGTCCCGAACACCCCCATCATCCCCTTTATCGAAGGTGACGGCACTGGCCCGGACATCTGGCGGGCAACGAAGATCGCCCTCGACGCGGCGGTAAAGTCTGCTTATGGAGACGATCGCCGGATTGAATGGCTGGAAATCTTAGCGGGTGAAAAGTCCTTCAATGCGGATGGGCAGTGGCTCCCGGACGAGACTCTCGAACAGATCAAGACCTACAAGGTGGCTATTAAGGGCCCCCTCACCACGCCGGTGGGCAAGGGTATCCGCAGCATCAATGTCGGCCTCAGGCAGGAACTCGATCTTTACGCCTGCGTTCGCCCGGTGACATACATCAGTGGTATTCCCAGCCCCGTGGTGCGGCCACAGGATGTGGATATGATTGTCTTCCGTGAAAATACCGAAGATGTTTACGCCGGCCTGGAATGGGAAGCCGGTTCCGATACCGCCAAAAAGTTCATTGACCTGGTCGCCGCCGAGGAGGGACGCGACATCCGTCCCGATTCCGGAATCGGCATCAAACCCATGAGCAAGACCGGCACCCGGCGCCTGGTCAAGATGGCTTTCGACTATGCCCTGGAGCACGGCAAATCCAGCGTCACCCTGGTGCACAAGGGCAACATCATGAAGTTCACTGAAGGTGCCTTCCGCCAGTGGGGCTATGAACTGGCGGCTGAGTACGGTGACAAGCTGATCACCGAGGACGAGCTCTGGGAAAAATATGACGGCAAGCCGCCGGAGGGCAAGGTGGTGGTCAAGGACCGCATCGCCGACGCCATGTTCCAGCAAATCCTCCTGCGTCCGGCTGAATATGACGTTCTGGCCATGCCGAACCTCAACGGCGACTACATGTCCGACGCCCTGGCGGCCATGGTCGGCGGGCTGGGCATGGCCCCCGGCGCGAACATCGGCGCCGGCTACGCCCTGTTTGAAGCTACCCACGGAACCGCACCCAAGTACGCAGATCTTGACAAGGTGAACCCTGGCTCTCTGATTCTTTCGGGCGCCATGATGCTGGATTACATGGATTGGAAAGAGGCCGCCGCGTGCCTGCGCGACAGCCTGGTGAAAACCATCGACCAGAAGACTGTGACCTATGACCTGGCTCGCCAGATGGAGGGCGCCACCGAAGTCAAGTGTTCCGAGTTTGCCCGGGCCATGGTAAAAAATATGTAAACGCGGTTTAAAACCTCTCCCGGGCCTGACCTTTGCGCCGGAACGCGGGGAGATTTTGAAGCTGCGGCAGACATCAGTTTGATGCTCACCCGAAATATCTGTTGACTACGCTTGATCTCTATTTTATAAAACCTGTTCGGTTTGTATAATGGCGTACAAATTTGGACGGAAAAGACAACGGCGTCTGCGTTCCCTGATGAGGGGGATACAGGCGCTTTTTTTTGGTAGACTTAACCCACAAACCAGGTGATTTGGATATGGATAGTAGTTATAAGCCTGAAATTACAGTTTTTTATTGTACTATCGACGACCAGGGAAAACCGGTAGTCCCGAACACCCCCATCATCCCCTTTATCGAAGGTGACGGCACTGGCCCGGACATCTGGCGGGCAACGAAGATCGCCCTCGACGCGGCGGTAAAGTCTGCTTATGGAGACGATCGCCGGATTGAATGGCTGGAAATCTTAGCGGGTGAAAAGTCCTTCAATGCGGATGGGCAGTGGCTCCCGGACGAGACTCTCGAACAGATCAAGACCTACAAGGTGGCTATTAAGGGCCCCCTCACCACGCCGGTGGGCAAGGGTATCCGCAGCATCAATGTCGGCCTCAGGCAGGAACTCGATCTTTACGCCTGCGTTCGCCCGGTGACATACATCAGTGGTATTCCCAGCCCCGTGGTGCGGCCACAGGATGTGGATATGATTGTCTTCCGTGAAAATACCGAAGATGTTTACGCCGGCCTGGAATGGGAAGCCGGTTCCGATACCGCCAAAAAGTTCATTGACCTGGTCGCCGCCGAGGAGGGACGCGACATCCGTCCCGATTCCGGAATCGGCATCAAACCCATGAGCAAGACCGGCACCCGGCGCCTGGTCAAGATGGCTTTCGACTATGCCCTGGAGCACGGCAAATCCAGCGTCACCCTGGTGCACAAGGGCAACATCATGAAGTTCACTGAAGGTGCCTTCCGCCAGTGGGGCTATGAACTGGCGGCTGAGTACGGTGACAAGCTGATCACCGAGGACGAGCTCTGGGAAAAATATGACGGCAAGCCGCCGGAGGGCAAGGTGGTGGTCAAGGACCGCATCGCCGACGCCATGTTCCAGCAAATCCTCCTGCGTCCGGCTGAATATGACGTTCTGGCCATGCCGAACCTCAACGGCGACTACATGTCCGACGCCCTGGCGGCCATGGTCGGCGGGCTGGGCATGGCCCCCGGCGCGAACATCGGCGCCGGCTACGCCCTGTTTGAAGCTACCCACGGAACCGCACCCAAGTACGCAGATCTTGACAAGGTGAACCCTGGCTCTCTGATTCTTTCGGGCGCCATGATGCTGGATTACATGGATTGGAAAGAGGCCGCCGCGTGCCTGCGCGACAGCCTGGTGAAAACCATCGACCAGAAGACTGTGACCTATGACCTGGCTCGCCAGATGGAGGGCGCCACCGAAGTCAAGTGTTCCGAGTTTGCCCGGGCCATGGTAAAAAATATGTAAACGCGGTTTAAAACCTCTCCCGGGCCTGACCTTTGCGCCGGAACGCGGGGAGATTTTGAAGCTGCGGCAGACATCAGTTTGATGCTCACCCGAAATATCTGTTGACTACGCTTGATCTCTATTTTATAAAACCTGTTCGGTTTGTATAATGGCGTACAAATTTGGACGGAAAAGACAACGGCGTCTGCGTTCCCTGATGAGGGGGATACAGGCGCTTTTTTTTGGTAGACTTAACCCACAAACCAGGTGATTTGGATATGGATAGTAGTTATAAGCCTGAAATTACAGTTTTTTATTGTATTAACGCGTTTAATGAAAAAATGGCCTTACCATTTTCCGAAACGGGTGCGGCCAATGTGAAATATGTCAAAATGGCCTGCTCCAGCATGGTAAAGGACGTTTTTATCCTCAAAGCGTTTGAATCCGGGGCCGATGGCGTGGTTGTCTTTATTTGTCCGGAGGAAGCCTGTCGCTACGTTGAAGGCAGTATGCGGGCGGCCAAAAGGGTGGCCCGGGTGAAGATGATCCTGGCTGACATCGGCCTGGGGATGGACAGGCTTTCGGTTTATAATACGCGGCTCGGAGATACAAAAACCCTTGAGAAAATATTAACAGAGAAGGCGGCCGGCCTAGCAGCCAAAGGCCCCCTTTTTTCGAAAGATTGAAACGGAAATGTGCCTGATGGCATTTATCCATCGTAAGTCTGGCTTGGCCAGGTTGGGAGACTTAAATGATAGTAGGGGAACAAAAACCTTTAGAGGAAATCAAACAAAGTGTGGCGCCTTTTAAAAAGGTGCTCATACTCGGTTGCGGGACCTGTGTAAAAACCTGTTTCGCGGGTGGGGAAGACGAGGTGGCGGTGCTGGCTTCTTCTTTGCGACTGGCCTTTAAAAAGGACAAACAGGAAATTGAGATTGAAGAGCTGACGGTCGAGCGCCAGTGCGAAAACGAGTTTATCCAGGAAGCCGCCCAGAGTGTTACCAATGCGGATGCGGTCCTCTCCCTGGCCTGCGGTGCCGGGGTGCAGGCCATGGCCAAGCGCTTTATGAAGGCGCCGGTGCTGCCCGGTCTGAACACGACCTTTCTGGGCATCCAGGAAAAACACGGTGTCTTTACCGAAGAGTGTTCGGGGTGCGGCCATTGTGAACTGGCCACTTTCGGTGCGATTTGCCCGGTGACCCGCTGTTCTAAACGGCTGCTGAACGGCCCCTGCGGCGGATCGCAGGATGGCAAGTGCGAAGTTCACCCGGAAATCGAATGCGCCTGGCAGCTGATTATTGAAAGACTGACAACCCTGGGGCAGCTTGACAATCTGCGCGTTTATATACCCCCGAAGAACTGGCTGACCGACACTTCCGGAGGCCCCCGCAAACTGGTCAGGGAGGATCAAATCATATGAGCGTTGAACCCATTAGCAATTTACAGAAGATCCTTGCGGATGGACACTTTGCGGTAACCGGCGAGTGCGGCCCGCCGCGCGGTGCCAACAAGGGCGTTGTAGACGACAAATCCCAGCTTCTGAAAGGGGTTGTCGATGCGGTGAACGTAACGGACAACCAGACCGCCATTGTCCGGATGTCGAGTATTGCTGCGTCGGTGCATATCCTGAACCAGGGCATGGAACCGGTCATGCAGATGGTGGTACGCGACCGCAACCGGATCGCCCTGCAATCCGACCTTCTGGGGGCATATTCTCTGGGCATCCGAAACATTCTCTGTCTTTCCGGTGATCACCAGATTTTCGGAAGCCAGCCGGATGCCTTGAATGTCTTTGACATCGACTCCATGAACCTGGTCCGCATGGTAAAGGAGATGCGGGATAAGGGGACGGATATGAGCGGGTTTGCACTCGATACGCCCCCCCGGATGTTTATCGGGGCGGCTGCCAACCCCTTTGCCGATCCTTTTGAATATCGGGTTATCCGACTGGCCAAAAAGATCGACGCGGGCGTTGACTTTATCCAGACCCAGTGCGTCTACAACCTGGACAGATTCAAAGAATGGATCCGCCTGGCCCGTGAAGAGGGCCTGACGGAGAAAGTCTACATCCTGCCCGGGGTGACCCCGCTCAAGTCAGCCGGCATGGCCCGCTACATGAAGAATAAAGTGGCCGGCATGGATATACCGGATGAAGTCATCAAACGGATGGAAGGGGTCCCCAAGGAGAAGGCGATTGATGAAGGCATGGCGATCTGCCTGGAAACCATTGCGCAGCTGCGCGAGCTGGAAGGGATCAGCGGTATCCATGTCATGGCCATTGAATGGGAAGAGAAAGTGGCCGAAATCGTGAACAAGGCCGGCCTGGCCCCGCGCCCGGCATAAGGGGATACATTGACGCTGCCGTTTGAGCCTTAATAAGTGCTCCCGTCGGCGGCAGAGGGTTTTTAAACCAAAATCATAAAGAGCCAAACGATATGCCAGAAAAATACCATATTGACGTAAAGGATGCGCCGCCCCGGCATTACCCGGTGGGCAAATATGCCACCGTGGAATTCTGGGAAAACTGTGCGGGCAGCTGCCGGGAATGTGTGAAGAAAAAGTGCGTCTACGGGATCTTCAAGGATAATTATCTTCACATGACCACCATGGACGAGCCGCAATATCTCTATACCTGCAACAGCTGCTTCCGCTGTGTCCAGGAGTGCACCAAGGGTATCTTTTCGAGGGTTATCAACCCCGAGTACCGGACCCTGGGCGATGATTACTGGACACCCGATATCCTCCACCGGACCTGGTACCAGGCCCACACCGGCAGTATTCCGGTTTCCGGGGCCGGTTATCGGGGCCCGTTTGTGGGCGCGGGATTCGACTCCATGTGGACGGACATGTCGGAAATCGTCAGGCCCACCCGGGATGGGATCCACGGCCGGGAATATATCAATACCTGTATCGAACTTTCCCGGAGACCGGCCCGGCTGCGCTTCAACGACGACATGTCCCTGGCGGTGGAAGTGGGGCCCATATTCGAAATACCGATTCCCATTTTGTTCCAGCAGCCCTCCTTCGGCGCCCCGGGTAGAAATATCCTGGTTGCCATGGCCAGCGCTGCCAGTACGCTCGGGACGATGATGCTGGTAAAGGCGGACGATCTGCAAGCCGATCTCGAGGCGTATGCCGGAAATATCATTCCCCGGGTAACCAGAGCGAACTATGCGGCCCACAGTGAGTTTCTGCAGGCCTGCAAAATGGTGGAGATTGCTTACGAACCTGGAATTGAAGCCGAGTTTGCGAAACTGCGCGGCATCAACAAGGACCTGTTCATTGCCGTGGGCATCCCGCTGGACAAGGCCGCTGCATCCATCGCGGAGAAGCTGGCCGACAGTGCGGTAGATACCCTGCACTATTATGCGGATGACAATGGCCGGGAACTCGACGCGGATAATCCCCGGTTTTTAAAGGAGATGATCCGGGAGGTGCACCTGGCGCTGGTGGAAAAATCCTGTCGACAGCAGCTCAACCTGGTTTTTTCAGGGGGGATTGCCCTGGCCGAACACGTCAACAAGGCGATTATCTGCGGCGCGGATGGCGTAGCCATCGACAACCCGCTGTTAATCGCCATGGAATGCCGTATGTGCGGTCGCTGCAAGGACGGCCTGTCCTGCCCGGCGACTCTCGACGAGATTGACCCCGCGTATGGCCGTGACCGGATTGTAAACCTAATGGGTGCCTGGCGAAACCAGATGCTTGAAATGCTGGGAGCCATGGGTCTGCGTGAAGCCCGCCGGCTGCGCGGTGAAGTCGGGCGGTCCATGTGGTTCGAGGACCTGGAAAAAGAAAACTTCGGTCCCATATTCGGGGAAAGAAAAGTTCCACCGGTCGTTTAATGTCGGTAATATTATGGTCAGGCAGACGGTCGGGTGGCTAATTGATTTCTGGATTTAGTGATCGATCATATTGCCAGGCTTTTTTCATAGGGTCCCAGGGGCCCGGGATTCAAGGATTCGAGTGGAGAGCTTTTGAAACCCTTGGACCCTTGACCCCTTGAATCCTGGAACCCTCTTCTCCTGCAAAGCTGGAGAAGAACAACAATTTTCAACAGGATATCTTATGAGCAACAACGGTAAACAAAAATTGCCTGAAACCGTAAACACACCTTCCAGGTTTCGGAACACCATCGGAAAATATACCATCAAAAGAAACTCACGCTGCACGTCCTGCGGGCTGTGCGCGGAGTTGTGCCCCCACGGGGTCCATCGGCGGTTTGAGGCCTATGCAAAGCCGTTCCGGCCGATTGACCACAAATGCATTGGACCGGACTGTAAAAAGAACGACTATTTTTGTATCGACCGCTGTCCCGAAAATGCATTGACCTTGCGAAAAAACCCCCTTCTCGAAACGCTGGGTGATTATCGCTGGACAGCCGAGATGCTGCTGGGTCATTTTGAGATGGCGGAAACCGGTGAACTGCCGAACGGCAATCTGGAATACAACCTTGGTAATTCAGGGGGCGGGTTCGACAAAATTCGTTTCGTTCCCCCCGCATCCGATCAATACCTGGACGTCTCTGACGAAGAGATCGAGACCGGTATCGAGTTGAACAAAACCGGTGATGGCCGGCCGGAAAAGCACATTTCCATCCCGTGCTATGGCGGCGGTATGTCCTACGGATCCACGGCCCTGCCGGTGATGGTCGGCCGGGCCCGGGCCGCCCAGCAGCTCAACACCATGACCTGTACCGGCGAGGGCGGCTATCCGCCGGAACTGCTGCCCTACAAGGATCATGTCATCACCCAGGTGGCCACCGGGCTTTTCGGTGTCCGTGAGGAGACCATTCAACAGTGCCCGATTATGGAGTTCAAATATGCCCAGGGTGCGAAACCCGGTCTGGGTGGTCACCTGCTGGGAGAAAAGGTGACCGAAGCCGTGGCGGCCATGCGCGAAACCGTGGTGGGCAGCTCCCTGTTTTCGCCCTTTCCATTTCACAGCGTCTACTCGGTAGAGGATCACAAGAAACACGTGGACTGGATGAAAGAGATAAACAACCGGGTGCTCTGTTCGGTCAAGGTGTCCACACCCACCGATGTGGACATGGTGGCGGTGGGGGCCTATTACGCCGGTGCGCATATTATCCACATTGACGGCAGTTATGGCGGGACCGGCGCGGCCCCGGATATTGCCAAGAAAAATATCGCCATGCCCATCGAGTATGCGATCCCCAAAGTCCACAGTTTTCTGGTGGAAGAAGGGGCCCGTGACAAGATGTGCCTGATCGCCAGCGGGGGTATCCGTAACGCCATGGACGTGGCCAAGGCAATTGCGCTGGGTGCCGACGGGGTCGTGATCGGCACCGCGGAAATTGTCGCGGTTGAGTGCGTACGCTGCGGCAACTGCGAAAGCGGCCGGGGATGTGCCCGGGGCATTGCCTCCACCGATCCTGAACTGGGCTACATGATCTCTGAAGAGTATGCCCAGCAGCGGATTGTCAATATGTACATGGCCTGGCGTAGGCAGTGGTGCGAAATCCTGAGAGGTTTCGGCATGCGCAGCATCAAGGAACTGGTCGGCCGCAGCGACCTGCTGGTGCACCTTGACTACCTGGAAGAAGAAGAGCGGGCTAAATATCAGCCGGCGCCGAAATATAAGATGACCCTTTAGGGCCCATCCATAAATCCAAGATTTCAGGATGGAGCTATTGGCTCTTAGCGGTTAGCAATTAGGTAATACCCTGTATTTTAACCGTTTACTCTAAAACTTAATGGCTAAAAGCTAACACCTTGGTTAACAAAGAAGGAACCGACATGGTAATGAAACGTAATTCCGTTGAAGTCATAGATAGAATCCTGGCCTCCCGGGCAGCCCTGCCGCACATTGATGTGCCGATCAACAAATGTGATGAAGAGGGCGGCTGCGGCGTAACCGGTTTTATTTCATCAATTCCGGTGCGCGGGCGCCATATTTATGAGCCGTCTGTCCAGATGCACAACCGCGGCAATGGCAAAGGCGGTGGGATTGCCGCCGTGGGACTTTCCGCCGAAGACCTGGGTGTTACCCAGGAGATCCTGGATGATCACTACCTCCTGCAGGTTGCGTATCTGGATCCACAGTCGCGTGAAGATGTGGAAGCGACCTGCATCGCGCCGGTCATGGATATCCACAAGGCGGAAATAACCCCGATGATCGATGATTTCCGGGATATCGGGCTGGAAGTGAAACCGCCGGATGTCTGGCGCTATTTTGTGCGGGTGCAGAAAGAGGCCCTGGCACGTTTTATCGAAGAGACGGGACTCGGCGATCTTGATCCGCGCAAGGCGGAAGACGAGTTCATGTTCCAGAACACGGTGCGTCTGAACCAGAAGTATTATGCGTCCCTGGGCGAAAAACAGGCGTTCGTCATGTCGCACGGGCGGAATGTCATGATTCTCAAGATAGTGGGCTACGCCGAACAGGCCACCCAGTACTACTGTCTTGAGGACTTCCGGGCGCATGGCTGGATCGCCCACCAGCGCTATCCCACCCGCGGC
>CAZYGG010000087.1:0-13028 GCA_964647585.1 uncultured Desulfobacterales bacterium | reverse complement strand
AACTGCGAAATCGGTAGTTTGCTCTTAACCGTGTCTACTGTTTTGGGAAAATCCAGGTCCTCAGGGCCAGGTCAGAGATAATCGGCTATGCCGTAAGAGCAATATTCTCGCGCAAAGACGCAAAGGCGCAAAGAAAAGCACGATTAGTTTCCCGCTACGCGGGATTAAAGCCAAAAGCTCCTTTATAGCCTGCAGTCTGAAACTGTTTTTCGCACGATGTTCAATGTTCCGGTTTTCAAGCCATATTGTCAGCCACGATTTCAGCGATATCCCGGGTTTTAATCTCCTCTTCCTTCCCCAGTTCTTTCATCCCGTCTTCAACCATGGTCAGGCAGAAGGGACAACCCACCGCGACATTGGAAACTTCCTGGCGGACAATTTCCTCGGTGCGTTCCAGGTAGATGCGTTTGCCGATGGTCTCTTCCATCCACATGCGGCCGCCGCCGGCGCCGCAGCAAAAACTTTCCTGGCCGCACCGTTCAAGCTCTTTGAAACCGTCCTTTGAAACAGAACGCAGCAGAGAGCGGGGTTGATCGAATACATTGTTGTAGCGGCCCAGGTAGCAGGGATCGTGGTAGGTGAGGGCGCCTGCCAGGGTTGGATTTAACTTAATTTTACCGGCCTTTACGAGTTGGTCGATGAATGCGGAATGGTGGATAACCTCGTAGTTTCCGCCTTTTTGAGGGTATTCATTTTTCAGTGTGTTCAGGCAGTGTGGGCAGGCCGCGATGATTTTTTTAACGTTGTAGCCGTTCAGGGTTTCGATATTTTCCTCGGCCATCATCTGGTAGAGCATCTCGTTGCCGACCCGGCGGGCAAAGTCGCCGGTGCATTTTTCTTCCGTGCCCAGTATTGCGAAGCTGACCCCGGCCTTTTGCAGGATTTTTACCAGGCTGGTCGACACTTTTTTCGTGCGGTCATCGAAGGATCCGGCACAGCCGACCCATAGCAGGTAGTCGACATCCGGGTCTGCGGCCATGGTTTTTACATCCAGTCCCGCGGCCCAGTCGGCCCGTTTGTCATAACCGATGCCCCAGGGATTCCCATTGCGCTCCAGGCCCTTGAGGGCCGTGTTGAGTTCCTTGGGGTAGGCTTCGGCCATTAAAAACTGGCCCTGGCGCAGGGCGGTAATGCGGGGTACCTGTTCAATGGTCACCGGACAGACCGCTTCACAGGCCCGGCAGGTGGTACAGGCCCAGAGGGTGTCCTCAGTGATGATATCCCCGACCAATTGTTTCTCGCTGTTGAGGGCCGCTATTTCTTCTTTTATTTTCTCGGCCTGATCGTCATCTTCAATAGACTTAAGTGAGGCCGTCAAAGCGGCGTGCTTGATGATCTTCTCTGAATTGTCCAGCAGTTCATGCTTCAGGTCGTCATTGAATTCATGCAGGCTCAGCGGTTTTTCAGTGGTGTAGGCCGGGCAGACCTCCTTGCAGCGGCCGCACTCGGTGCAGGTGTACAGATCCAGCCCCTGTTTCCAGTTGAGCTGATGGATGTGGTTAATGCCCAGGGATTCGTTTTCCCAGGCATCTTCGTCTTCCAGGTCCAGCCACTTGGCTTTTTCGTGGGGGTAACCCAGGCTTTTCAGGAACACATTGGGCAGTGCGGTGATCACGTGAAAGTGTTTCCCGGTGGGCAGAATATTGAGGAACACCAGCTGGGTGATGATGTGGGTCCAGAACATGAGGGTCATGAGGGTGGTGCCGGCATCCACGCTCAAACCGGAAACCAGGGCCGCCGCACCGGCCGATATTGGCGCCCACGCAAGTTCAGAGCCGTATTGCGGGTTGTTGAAAAAGTGCAGCCCGCCCGGGTTGTCGTGCAGCTGGATCAGGTTGTAGCGGGCACCGTCATACAACAGGTCGGAGACCATCAGGATGCCGATCAGGACCAGGACCAGGTAGGCTTCGAAGGTATTGTGCATCCTCTCAGGCTTTAAAACCGCCCGCCTGAAAATCGCGTAAAGGACCATCAGGAGAACAACACCTTCCATGATATCTTTCACGAAGATATAGAGGTAACCTATCAGGGTGTCGGAGCCGAAAATCGGCAGGTGAAAACCCACCTGAAAGCCTTCACCGTATAGCATGAGACTCCGGATCAGCAGGACGCAGAAGCCCCAGAAGATGAGGGCATGTATGATGCCCGAACCACGCTCTTTGGCCCGGCCGACCAGCCGTTTCTGGCCGACGGCCAGAACGAGCATTGCAACCAGGCGTTCCTTGATGTGATTGGCTCTATCGGTGGGCTCTAGGGCCCTCAACAATTGGATTTTCTTTACCATTGTACGGCCAAAAACAGCCAGGGCAACGATCAGCAAAATAGACATCAACAGGGGATTCATGTTTACCTCATATGAACTAGGTTAACTTTACTTTCGGGTTTCATGAAGTTATAGGCCCTATATCGGTATCGAAATCGGGGTCAAAATGGCATTTCTAAATCGATCCCGATCCCGATTTAGATTTAAACTGAAATCCGAAAGTTGTGTTCTTAAGGCATGGATCATCGCCTTTTTGGTCGTCATGCCGGCGAAAGCCGGCATCCAGGGTTTTATGCGGACCGACTGTATAGCGCTATCGTTTCACTGGATTCCGGATCAAGTCCGGAATGACGATGGCGAAAACCACTCTAACTTCTAACCTTGGCAATCTCTTCCCGCAGAACCGGCACGACCTCAAACAGGTCGCCGACGATGCCGTAGTCGGCCACGTTGAAAATAGGCGCTTCGGGATCCTTATTTACCGCCAGGATGACCTTGGAGCCGTTCATGCCGGCCAGGTGCTGGATAGCGCCGGAGATGCCGATGGCCATGTAAAGGGTCGGTGCGACGATCTTGCCGGTCTGCCCGACCTGTTTGTTGTGCGGCATGAAACCACCGTCCACCATGGCCCGGGAGGAACCGAAGCCTGCGTTGAGTTCACTGGCCAGTTCCTTTACCAGATCAACACCGGCCTGGTCCTTGGCACCGCGTCCCACGGAGATGACGATGTCGGCATCGGCCAGATCGATTTCACCACTGGCGTCCGATACGAGCTCCTTGATGACGGCTTTAATGTCCGCAGCCGGCGCGGAAAGCTCGACAACATTTTCGGTGCCGCTGATGCCTGGGTCGGCCTCGAACGCCCCGGCCCTGATAACGGCTACCAACTGGTCGGAATTGACTTTAACGCGTTGCATCACCTTGTTGGCGATGGCCGGGCGGACAATTTCGATCTGGTCACCCTCAAGCGTCACATCGGTGATTTCGGTTGCGCAGGCGGCCCCCAATTGGGCGGCGACCCGGGGAGCCGCGGCCTTGCCGCTTTCGGAGAAGCCGAACCAAATGAGATTGGCGCCGGATTGTTTGGCTGCGTCGACAACACAGGCCGCATACGGCCCGGCCGAGAACAGCTCCAGTCCCGGGTCATCGGCGATATACTGTGTGTCGGAACCGGCATTGGCCAGTTCAGATGCCAGGCCGGCGATGTTGCTGCCAATGGCGACTACGGCGGTTTCCGCGCCGAGGGCTTTGGCTTTGGATAAAAGTTCGGCAGTGCTGCCTTTAAGGACCCCCTGCTTGATGTCTGCGATCACGAGTACTTTAGCCATGATATTTTTTCCTTATATACTTACGGTTGCGGTCAATGAGGTTTAGAGATTCTTAAAAGACCTTGGCTTCGCTGGCCAGCAGGCCGACGACCTGGGCGGTAATTTCAGCCGGATCACCTTCGAATTTCTGCCCGGCCTGCCGCGTTTCCGATTTCATGAATTCTGCGATTTCCGATTTCAGCGACCCGCAGCCGACATCGTCCGCAGACGTGCCCAGGCCCGCCAGGTCCAGGCCCTCGATTTTCTTTTTCTTGGCCATCATGATACCGCGCATGGCGGGCAGGCGCGGTTCATTGATGCTGTCACTCACCGTCACCATGGCCGGGAGTTCGAGTTCCACGATTTCGGTGCCGGCATCTCCCAGGCGGGACACCTTGATGTGCTGGTCGTCCACCACATCAATGGCAATTACATTGCTGACACAGGGGATCCCCAGGTTTTCAGCGAGGATGATCCCGGTCTGGCCGCTGTCTGTATCCTGGGCCTGTTTGCCGGAAAGGATGAGATCGTAATCACCCTTTTCATAAACCTTTTGCAGGACCTTTGCGTGGACGAACGCATCTGCTCCGGCCAGGGCCGGATCGTCGATCTCGATGCCGCTTTCAATGCCCATGGCGTAGGCTTTACGGATCATCTTGGTATTGTCTTCACCGCCCCCGATACTTACCAGGGTCGTTTCCGCGCCGTTATTTTCCTTGAGTTGGACGGCGGCTTCCACCGCATTTTCGTCCCAGGCATTCATCACATACTGCAGCCCGTCCTCAACGATGGTCCCGTTTTCAATGTTGATGTTCAATTCTACATCAACTACTTTTTTTACGGTTGTGAGAATCTTCACATTTTCCTCCTATACGTTTATTCTGCCTTTAAAAACCTGGTCCTCAGGGCCAGGTCAGAGATAATTGGCTATGCCGTTAAAAAATGCGACCAGTGCCTAAAGTGAGCTAAAGTTTGAAGTGATCTAAAGTTAAGGTATTCTGCCAGTTAGATAAAAACAGTGGAGCGTAGCGACTCCTAAACTTTAGGCACAAGATCACTTTAGTCACTTTAAACTCAGTGGTTTTGGACAAGCCCCTTTCAGGGGCAACCCAAAGCCTGGCCCTCTGGGCCAGGATGCTTTACGTTTTTTGCTGTGCGTTTATTCATATTCAAGCAGCAACCGGGATTGCCTTTGTCAGAACCCGGAATTAATTTCTGCGGCAATACCTTTTAATAAAGCGGTAATTTCCGGAATAGACGCTTCCGGCACCTGACGTGTCAAACCCACCGCCCAGATGGCGGCTTGCAGCCCCTTTCCGCCTACCTTTACGGGGATGGCGAAAGAGACCATCCCCTCGATATACTCTTCCCGGTCCAGAACGATACCCTGATCGCGGGCGTCCAGGATTTCTTTTTTATAAGCCGCCTTATCTGTCGTGGTATAAGGCGTATATTTTTTCAGTTCGGTGCGGGCGAGAATTTCATCGATCTCGTCGTCGGGCAGCTGGGTCAGCATCGCCTTGATCCCGGGGCCCGCGAGTACCGGCATCTGCAGCCCGATTTCAGACGACACCTTTATCCCGTAGGCCGAATCCACTTTGTCAATCAGGATAGACCGGCGGTCGGAGCGGATGCCCAAAAAGGCCGAAAGCTTGGTTTTCGCGTTAATCATCTCCAGGTAAGGGTGGGCCGTCTGGATGAGTTCCGAGCGGTTGCCGGCGATGTTGCCCAGGATATAAATGCGGGTGCCAAAGACAAACTTCCCGTCGGGATGGCTTTCAAGTACATTGAGGCCCTGGAGGGTATGCACGATATTGAAGACCGTGCTTTTGTTCAGGTCGAGCTTGCCGGCAATACTGCTGATGCCCAGGGGTTCCCGGGTCCTGGCAAGCAAGTCCAGGATGGCAAAACACTTGTCAATGGCAGGCACTTTTTTAAATGCAGGGGGCATAAAAGAATTCCGAGTTGTTTCTTATAGAAAACGTGCGTTCTACATATCAAACGATCTGACTGACTGTCAAGCAAAAAGGATTAAAAAACCGGGCATCCACGCAAGACGGGTGATAATCATAAAATCGGCATCTCGGTTGACCGGATCGGTAATAAATTGTTATAGGTCCTTATCATTTAACTATTACGAAAGTAAGGAATATACCAATGGAATACAGAAGGTTAGGACGCTCCGGTCTAATGGTGTCCACAGTGACTCTGGGTACCATGAATTTTGGTGGCCCTACAGACGACGCCACTGCTTTCCGGATGATCGACAGTGCCCTGGACAGGGGTATCAATGTGCTGGATTGCGCCAATGTCTATCGCGAAGGTAAAAGTGAGGCGGTTTTAGGCCGCGCACTGGCAAATAACGGTAAACGCCACAGGGTCCTGCTCACAACCAAGGCCTATCTGCCCACAGGCAGCGATCCGAATAGAAGCGGTAACAGCCGCCACAACCTAATCAACAGCTGCCGGGAGAGTCTCAAACGGCTGCAAACTGACTATATTGACATTTTTTTCCTGCATCGTACGGACTGGAATATTCCCCAAGAGGAGACCCTGAGTGCACTGGATTATATGGTTAATCAAGGATATATCCGGTATGCTGCCTGCTCTACCCATCCCGCCTGGCGTACCGTAGAGGCGCTGCATATCGCTGACCGGCAAGGGTATCCCAAATTCATCTGCGAACAGCCGCCTTACAGTCTGCTGGACCGGCGTATCGAAAATGAGATGGTGCCCATGTGCCAGGCCTACGATTTGGGGCTGATGACGTGGTCACCCCTGGCCCAGGGCGTGTTGGCCGGCCGGTATCAAGTGGAAGGGGAATTTCCGGAAGGAAGTCGGGCCGCGCAGAAAAGCATATACGCGGAGCGTGTCAACGACCAGGGCATCCATATTGCGCAGCAGGTAAACAAGCGGGCCCGGGCATACGAGCTGACCCCCACCGCTCTGGCCGTAGCGTGGATTCTCCACCAACCGGCGATTACTTCGGTCATCATCGGCCCGCGCACCCCTGAACACCTGAAGGATCTGATTTCAGCTGACAATATCCATCTGTCACCTGACGATCTGGCCTGGTTCGACACCCTGGTGCCGCCCGGTACCTACGTTTCCGACCATTTCAATACCGCCGGATGGCAACCGAAGGCACCGGGTGGTCTTCTGGCGCGCTGGGATGAGCCCGGTTGACATCAGCCCCCTCATTTCTTTTAGCCCGATCAAAGCATCGGCAGCTCTATCAATCCATAGAAATTATTACATATATTTTAGTTTTGACAGTCGCGGGCTGCCGCATCGCGCGTAAATATCTAATGTTCAACACAGCATCCCGAAAGGTATCCCGAGTTGACAATGGCGGGTGCACCTAGTATTTGATGCCATGCATCCCGGGATAGATCGGGACGGTTCACGCGGCCGCGTACCATTACTGTGAATGATAAGGGAGATCGGATCACACCCATGTTTGGTAAAAAAACAAAACTCTCGGAAAAGATCCTGATTCTGGGACTTGGCGGGGTGGGTTACTACCTGGCTAAACGTCTCGTCCATGAGGGTTACGCCGTAACTGTCATTGAGGCGAACAACCAGTTGATCCAGCACGCCGACGGGGAGATGGATGCCCGTCTGATACAGGGCAACGCCATGAGCATTGCCTGCTGGAAAGATGTCGGTGCTGACCAGATGGACTGCCTGATCGCGGTGACGGACAATGACGCGGTGAACATGCTGGCGGCCATGATTGCTGACCGTTTCGGTATCCAGCGTAAGATTGCCCGGGTCCGTTCCCTGGAGTTCGACAATTCCAATGCCATTCTCAGCGCCGAGGATTTGAAAATCGACCTGGTGATCCATCCCGAAGAACTGACCTCCAGGGAGATTGAAAGGCTGATCAAGCTCAGGGCCGGCAATGATATCCTCGATATCGCCCAGGGTCAGATCCAACTTCTCGCGACCCGTATCCACAAATCATCGCCGCTGGCGTTCAGCAAGCTGAAGGAAATCTCCAGCGTTCATAAGGATTTCCCATTTCGAGTGGTGGCTATTGCTCGTGGCATTACCACCATTATTCCCGGGGGAGATCATCAACTCCTGCCCAATGATCAGGTTTATATCATGGCCAGCAGCGAGGATTTACCCCGTTTGATGCTCCTGGCCGGTGTCAAGCAGCAGCGACGTCACAGGGTCATGATTCTCGGGGGGGGACTGGTGGGCAGTCGGGTGGCTGAATTGCTGGAAAACAGTGTGGCGGTGCGCCTGATAGAAAAGGATGAGAATTGTGCCCAGGAGTTGTCCCACCGTTTGAAGAACACAGAAGTTTTGCACGGGGATGGTTCAGATGCCAACGTGCTGACTGCTGCCGGCCTGCTGGATATGGACACGCTTATCACTGCCACCGGTGACAATGAGACCAACATCATGAGCAGCCTGTTGGCCAAGCACCTGATGAATGGCAGTCGGGGCGATGACGGCCCCCAGCAAGGCAAGTCCATTGCCCTGGTTAACAAAGAGGATTACCTGGTGCTGGCGGCCACCATGGGTGCGGATCTGGCTCTTAACAAGAAGATACTGGCAGGCAACGAAATATTGAAGTTCATCCGCCGAGGCGAACTGCTGGCCGTGGCCCACCTGCACGGGTTCGATGCCGAGGTGGTCGAACTGGAGGCCGCCCCAGGCTCTCCGATTACCCGCAAACCCCTTTCCAAGCTGGATCCTATTTATTACGGCAAGATTATTATCGGCGGAATTTTTCGTGACGACCGGTGGCAGATTGCCGTGGGCGACACCCACATCCTGGACAACGAACGGGTGATCGTCGTCTGTACGTCAATGCATCTGAAGGATGTGCAGCGACTCTTCCTCGCTTAGAAGCGGTTTCAAAGCCTCCCCTCGGGTCCAATCTCCGCGTTGGACCAAAATTTTCAATCCTCGAAATATTACACATAGTTACCACGCAAGGCATTGGCTTCGCTGGCACCTCCGGGTGAAAACTTTGGTCCGCCTTGATTGAACCCGATTGAGGCTTTGATACTGCTTCTGTAACCTTCAAGCTGTTTTCAAAAATATGCTCTGATTGATCTGTCCTGTCATTCTGCGGAGTGAAACCAGGCTTCGCTGGAAGCTACGCCCGACAGGCGACGAAGAATTCCTACCAAATAGTAGATCACCTTTAGTATTCGGGAGACTCTTCCAGCCGTCGTAGCCAGAGGCTACTATGGCGGAGTCGGCTCGCTATGTTCAGAGTGACAAAATCAAAAAACGTATCCAAGACCATCGCTACAATTGCACCTGTCTGAAATGAATTCCCTAAACGTAGACGTTATTCCGGTGAAGGCCGGGCACGCAGTGTCGAATTTCAAGCCGACCGGGGCAACCATAGCGCTAACCAGGATATTGCCGTGTGTCTGCTGGATGCCGGATCAAGTCCGGCATGACGATGTGTGGTAACAGGACCTTATCGTTTCCAGAAGGAAGGATAGAAGATCACCAGGGCGGAAAACATCTCCAGTCTTCCCACCAGCATCATGTAGGATAGAAACCACTTGCCAATATCGGAAATGTGAGCGTAATTGTGTGACGGTCCCACCGTGCCGAAGCCCGGCCCGATATTCATGAGGGTGGCGATGACCGAACTCATCCCGCTGACATAATCCATATCATCCACCATTACCATGAAGCAGCCACCGCCCAGGATTAGGAACATATTCACAATAAAATAGCAGATGGCGAGATCCACGATAATACGCTCCACCGGACGGCCGTTGAGCCGGATGGAGATGACCGCCATAGGCTGGAAGAATATTTTCTTAATCGAAGCCACCATGTATTTCCAGATGAGCACGTAATGAACGACTTTGATGCCACTGGTGGTCGAACCGGCACAGGCTCCGACAAAGCAGGCCGCGAAAATGAACATTTGGGCTGCCTGGGGCCATTTTTCATAGTCGGCGGTGGTGAACCCGGTGGTGGTCAGGATGGACATGATCTGGAAGGTGGCGTAGCGGACTGCGTCCGCGAAGGTGTCATAGGTGTTGTTGGACCATAAGACCCAGGCCGCCATCCCGCAGAAAAACAGCAGAAAGCCCAAGTACCAACGTAACTCCGTGTTAATCAGGATAGCTTCCCAGTTGCCTTTAAGCATATGAAAAAACAGCATAAAGGTCATGCCTCCCAGGAACATGAACACAATGATGACCCAGTCAAAATAGGCGCTGTCATAGAATCCGATGCTCAGGTTCTTGGGCGAATAGCCTGAGGTGGACACCGTGCCGAACGCGTGGCACAAACTCTCAAAGAGCGACATGCCGCCGGCGCACAGCAGGATGGTCTGCGCCAGGTTCAAGGCCAGATAGATGCCCCAGAGCCAGATCATGGTGTCTCGGTTGCGGGCCTGAAATTTCTCCCTGGTAATGACCTGGCCGGGGCTTGATTCGGCCCGGAAAAGACGCAGTCCGCCCATGCCATGGGGCAGGAAGATAACGGTCAGGGTCAAAAATCCCATGCCGCCGAGCAGGTGGGTTTCACTGCGCCAGAACAGCAGCCCGCGAGGAACCACTTCGATGTCCGTGAGGATGGTTGCGCCACTGGTGGTATACCCGGACATCATTTCAAAAAAAGCGTCCGTAAACGACGGGATCGATCCGTGGATCATGAACGGCAGGGCAGATACAGCTGAGATAAGGATCCACCCGAAGACCGCAATAAAGAAGCCGTCCTTGATATTCAATTCCTGGTTTTTCCGAAAAAGCCGCCAGAGCGGCAGGCCCGCCGCCAGCGTAATAACCGCGGAGATGGCAATGGCCGCAAAATCGCCATCATTGTAATAGAGAGAGAATGCCAGCGGGAGGACCATGGAACTGCCCGTTACAACCAGCAGGGTTCCCAGGACATATGTGATCGTTGCGTAATTCATAAGATTGCCGGGCAATCAACGGGCTTGGATGTTAATCAAAACGGCTATACTTTTATACTGAAACGGCAAAATCTGCAATACTTTGATCTTACTGGGCTGGCGGTATCGATATTCACGTTCCCGGACAGGTATATATATTGCAAAAACAGTCTATTAGGTGTGAGTGACAAAAGTGCTTGACTTGCCCCGGACTTCTCGCGCATTCCATTACTGATAGATGCAAACAGCCGCGGGTTATCAGGCGGCCGCCTGGCGGTGGCGGCGTTTCCCCTTTTTTGGGGGGTTTCCGGCCGTCCGGCCACTGCTTTTATTTTCTATAATTGCCTGGATCTTGACGGCTCGGCCGTCGAGGCGGGCATTTTTTATGGACTTGCGCACCTTGTCGGCTACCCGTTGCTCCACCTCGAAAAAGGAGAACTCCCGTTTCAGATCGATCTGGCCGATCTTGTTTGAGCGGATGCCGGAATGGTCGCAGATCAGCCGTACGATCGCACCGGCATTTATTTTATCAAGCCGCCCGACGTTAATGAAAAAGCGCTGGGTTTTTCTGCCATTTATGCGACTTGTTACGGGAAGCTTTGACTTCGCCGCAGCATTGCCGGCGGCATACTTCTTATTGGGTTTAAGGTGGGTTTTTGGCTTCTTTGTACCGGTAGCCTTTTTGCGTGGTTTCACGTTGATATCGCCGGCATGGCGGTAATAATCGATAAAACGGCTGAACTCGGCCGACACAAAGCGCTTTATCAGCTCTTCCTTGTCGATTTCGCCTAACGCCGCGTGCACGGCCGGCAGATAGTCGGCAATGTCGGCGTCGTTGACCTTAGTCTCTACAAGCCTGTCGATCTGGTGGAGGAGCTGCTTTTTACAGATCGCCGCTCCATCCGGCAGTTGGCCCCAATCAAAGCGGATTTTGCAGCGCCTCTCGATGAGTTGGATACGGTATTTTTCCTTCATATTGACCAGCGCTAGCGACGCGCCATGCTTGCCGGCCCGGGCTGTACGTCCACTGCGGTGGGTATATACCTCGGTTTCGTCCGGCAGGTTGTAATGAATCACGTGGGTGATGTCATCCACGTCCAGGCCCCGGGCAGCCACATCGGTGGCTACCAGAATCCGAATCGTCCGCTGCCGGAATTTACGCATGACATAGTCCCGCTGTGCCTGGGATAAATCTCCGTGCAGGGCATCGGCATCATAGCCGTCCTGCATCAGGGCGGCGGCCACTGACTGGGTCTGCTTGCGGGTCCGGCAAAAGACCAGGCCGAAAATTCCCGGGGAGAAATCAAGCACCCTTTTCAGGGCTGCGTAGCGGTCTTTTTCCCGTATGGTGTAGCAGGTATGCGCGATATTTCGCGGGCTGCGCTGTGTACCGCCGGCGGTTATCCTGACCGGGTCGGCCAGGTACCTGGCGGCGATTGCCGCAACGCCCCCGGGCATGGTGGCGGAAAACAGCCATATGCGCCGTTGTCGCGGCAGCGCGTCCAGGATGCGATCGATATCTTCCTTGAATCCCATGTTCAGCATTTCATCGGCTTCGTCTAAAACCGCCACGGACACCTTGGTCATATTGACCGCTTTGCGCTGGAGCAGATCTATCAGACGTCCCGGGGTGGCCACGATAATCTGGGCACCGCGTTTTATCCGTCGCATCTGGTCGACAATGCTGGCACCGCCATACACGGCAACCGTATGGACGCCGTGCAAATGGCGTGAAAATTGTTTCAGGTCTTCCGTAATCTGGATGCAAAGCTCGCGGGTGGGACAGAGGATAACCGCCTGGGGTTTGGGGACCGACCGATCAACCCGCTGGAGCAGCGGCAGGCCGAAAGCCCCGGTTTTCCCGGTGCCGGTCTGGGCCAGGCCCACTACATCCTGCCGGCCTTTGAGCAGCACGGGGATGGCTTTGGTCTGGATCGGCATGGGGGTTGAAAACCCCAGGTCGCTTACCGCGCGAACAAGTTCCGCATTCAATCCTAATTCTTGAAAATCCATGTAGTACCTTTTATTTGTTATAAAAATAAACAGCCGTATGCCTCGCATTCCGGCTGTTTGAGACCATAAAAAAATGCCGCCCGAAACGATTCGGACAGCACCTGAACGCACAATCCTCGCATAGTAGCACAGGCCCGGTCAATCACCGGACCGTTGAACTGCCAGACGATTGCGGCCGGTTCTATACCCTATCTTCATGATTTGCAACTGATTTATAAAAAAACCCGGATATTTAAGGTTTCCAAACCCTTTTAAAATAGCCGGGACACGTGCACGTAGGGGCGCAGTCTTTTCCGTCACCCTGGACAAACGGGTTGTGAACCGCTGGTGCCGACCTGGAAGGCCTGATGGTCGTAACCCGAAGCCCGTCGCAGGCAATATTTATTGGCCAAAATTTGAAATAATTTCCACATTCTGGTAGAACCAATAAGGATTCCGCCTGTTCGTGCTGACAGCTGAAACCGATTCGCTGGGACCGCAGGGTACGGCCCTTCTCCAGACAGGCTCTTTAGCAGGCTGTTGAAAAATAAGTTTAGAGTTACGTATTTTTTTAAGCGTT
>CAZYGG010000086.1:0-13138 GCA_964647585.1 uncultured Desulfobacterales bacterium | reverse complement strand
CCTCATACAACTTGGCTGTTCGGTGTGTCTACTATTTTAGGGAAAAGCCAGGTTTAGACAGATAAGTTACCCCACACTATAGTTTATACCATGGTCATTCCGATCAAAGTCAGCTGCTACGCGGGCTATCGCGGGGAACAGGAGCCGCGGACGCTTGAAATGGGCGGCAATACCGTTGCGGTGAAGTCAATCCGGGACCGCTGGCTGAGTCCGGATCATCGCTATTTTAAAATTATCGATCATGATGAATGTCTCTATATCATTCGTCACGATGAAAATTCGCAGGGATGGGAACTGGTCTACTACCGTCATCCGGATGCGCGGGGAAAAGGGTAGGGTGTTCGCCCTGTTTCCGTCATGCCGGACCCCGATCAGTCTTCGCCGCAAGGCTACACCGGACATGTCCGGCATCCAGGGTTTTTGTTCAGCTACAGGTATCTTGCAGATCAAAAAGACAAAGACGAAAACCCATGCATCGCGCAGAGGCGCAGAGGCGCAGAGAAGGTCAAGGGCAATGGTGTGTCGCGCTGCTGCGCGAAAGAACAAACCAAAAATCATTGATTTTAGAGAGTTTAAGATTTAATCCCGCGTAGCGGGAAATCATTCTGGTTTTCTTGGCGCCTTTGCGTCTTGGCGCGATGCAATGGTTTTTGGTCTTCTCTGAGGACTCAGCGTCTCTACGCGAGGGCAATTTGGGTTTTTCTATTTTCGATATTCGGGATTTAGTAGGAGAGATTTGATACGCATGCGACGAAGAAAGGATTGATATGTTCAGGGCGATACAATTTATCGGGATGATCGTGTGTGTTGTTCTACTTTCTTGCGGCGGGGTCTGGGCCCAGCCGTCCGGGGAGATTGCAACGGCCGCCTTACCGTCGTTGATAGACAGTGTCCGGGTTAACGGACCTCTGGATTTTTGCGGCGAATCTGTTCCCCTGGAAAGACAGGGTGTCCGGGAAAGGCTGGAAAAAGAGCTCCTGCTGACGCTCTGGGACCGGCCCCAGATTGTTCTGTGGCTGAAACGCTGGCCCCGCTACATGCCCCATATCGAAAAAATGCTAACTGAGGCAAACCTTCCTCCCGATCTGAGGTATCTGGTCATTATCGAAAGCGCCATGCGGGCCCATGCCGGGTCCCCCAAAGGGGCGGTCGGCTTCTGGCAGTTTACGCGCGATACCGGTCGGAAATATGGCCTGACCATCGATGCCCGCAAGGACGAACGCCGCAACCTGTTTTATTCGACCCGGGCTGCCATCAAGTATCTACAGGCGCTTTATGACGATCTGGGATCGTGGGCCCTGGTCGCGGCGGCGTACAACATGGGTGAGGAGGGGTTGAAGGCGGAAATCCTGGCCCAGGAGACCGGTGATTACTACCGCCTTTATCTTTACCTTGAAACCCAGCGTTACCTGTTCCGGGCCATCGCGGCCAAAATGATTATC
Organism: uncultured Desulfobacterales bacterium; assembly: GCA_964647585.1. GTDB lineage: Bacteria > Desulfobacterota > Desulfobacteria > Desulfobacterales > CAJINA01 > CAJINA01. The sequence continues at coordinate 11,696 of CAZYGG010000086.1, read as the reverse complement.
ACTGATCCGGCAAAATATGGATTCAATGTGACCCCGGAAGATGTCTACCCGTTGCTGGAATTCGATACGGTGGCTGTTGACTTCAACCAGGATGTGGGCATCCAGGTCCTGGCCCGGGCCGCGGGAACCGATTTCAAAACCATCAAGGATCTCAATCCGGAAATCCGCGGGCATTACATGGCGCCGGGGTCGCACCAGGTCATGATTCCCAAGGGGAGTCTTGAGGTTTTCAACCAGCAGTTTCCGGAACTGCTCGAACAGTGGCTGGTGCGCCACAGCAGTATGATCTACATCGTCAAAAAAGGCGATAACCTGACGGCCATTTCCGAACGATACAATGTTCCGTTGCCCGCTTTGTTCATCTGGAACCGGCTGAAGGTCAACCAGCACATCCACCCCGGGGACCGGCTGGTGATCTATCCCAACAATCCCGAAACACCCCCTGAAAAGGAGCAGCCATGACCACCCAGCCTGCCGAGTGTGCGCCGGTTTTCAATTTCAGCACCGAGATCCGGGTGCGCCTGCCGGAAACCGATGCCATGGGCGTTGTGTTCCACGGCAACTATTTTACCTATCTGGAGGTCGGCCGGGTGGATTACCTCACCAACCTGAACCTGTGCGAGGGCAACCGGCCCATCAGCGAATTCGAAAACGTGGTGGTGAGCGCCCACCTGGACTTCAAATCCCCGGCCCGGCTCAACGAAAAGCTGATCATCGACGTGCGCACCCGGGAAATCAAAAAGGCCAGTTTCACCTTCGAGTTTCGCATCCGCCACAAAGCCGAAAACCGGTTGGTCGCCATCGGTCACACCACCCACTGCGCCATCGACGATACTTACCAGCCCATCCCTGTGTCAGATCATTTCCGCAAAGTGATTGCTGCCTTCGAAGGATGGGAAACGTAAAAACCTTTAAAACCATGCATCGCGCCAAGACGCAAAGGCGCCAAGAAGGTCAAGGGCGAGGTTTAGGTCAGCTTCGCTGACGGAAATCTTTCAAATCGCTTTTTAGGTCTTTATGCTTTTATCCCGCGGAGCGGGACTATTTTACGGTTTTCTTGGCGCCTTGGCGTCTTTGCGCGATGATAAGCTTTTGACCTTGGTTTTCGCACACCTGTGCGTGGCAGGTTGATGACCCTTCCTATCGACCGGGGGAGCGCAACCCTTGGCATAGATGAATTTTATCCCGACGGCCTTGTCTTCCTATCGCCGACAAATTCTACTATTCGATTTTCCAGAAAAACATAGAAAGGATTCCAGCGCTGGCGCAGCATATCCGTGGCCGATATCTGGAGTACGTTCCGCTCCCCGTGGGCGGCCAGGTTGCCCAGTCTTATCCCGGGACTGTCAGTGGCCGCCGAGCCTCCGTATAAGGGGTCACTTTCCGAAAAGGGCAGGGCCACGTGAGACAGTGAGTAGATAGCGTCCGGCCATGAAAAGGCGATCTCTTTTTCGATGACTTCTGATTTGCCAACGGGCCGGTGGCGAATCATTACTCCCGGGGATTCGGCATCCCGGTTGGTGACCAGGCTGAGTGCGAAGGTCAGTTTGCCGCCTTGGAGCAAGGGGTTGAAGATGGTTTGCGGGTGGCGGCTGAGTAGTTCCTTGACTTCCGCTCGACGATTGATGTCGAAAAGAACCAGCTCGTGGCCGCCAACGGGCAGGCGTTTAAACAAGCCGTCCACTACCGCAGTTGTGCTGACGGTTGCATCCACGACGGATTGAAAGGCCAGGACCGGGGGGAATTTTTTCAGATGTCCGGTTTTATCCAGTTTGTTGAAGCGCGACTGGATTTCCAGGGTCAGCCGGTAAACTTGGTCGCCGGCGTTGACCGCAAATGAGTTGTATTTAAACGGGTCATACTCGGGCCCGATGGAATTCCAGGCGAGTTTGTCCAGGCCGAGCAGGTGGCCGATACGGGCCTGCCAGACCGCCAGGGCTGCCGCCCCGGTGACGCCGATGGACGGAGAAATCAGGACCAGCCCGTCTACCTTCGGCAGATCTGTTTCTTCCAGAGTCTTGAGCGCGTACTGCACGGCCAGGGCCGCTCCGGTGGAATACCCCACAATGAAAATTGGTTTGCCGGGCGTCTGTTCGTGCAGGTGCCGCAGGGCCAGTTCGGCGGCCGCAGCCATATCTTCCCATTTGACCGTGACCAAGCCCGAGGGCGCCGTGCCGTGCCCCGGTGCGCGCAGTCCGATCACCCGGGCACCGGCCCGGTGCAGGCGCTGCCCGATGGTGCGCAGGCTGTAAGGGGAGTCGGACATGCCGTGCAGGAGCAGAACACCCAACTCCGGATTGCCGGTTTCGAGCTCGAAGGTCCGGTTCCAGTTCCGTGGCCAGCGATCCGGGTCGGAGAGACTGCCGCGATGATAACGATTAATGCGCTTGCGGTCTTCCGGGGATATCTTGTCGAGCACCTCTTCACCCAGCTGAGCGAAGAGCTTCTCCTCCAACGCCAGGTAGCCGCTGAAGTCTTGGACCTCAGAGGCTTCCGTAAATTCGGCATCGAGATCGACTTCGTGCCAGATATCCAGATCGGGTTGGTTGTTGAGATAGAGGACAAAGACAATGAGAAGGACCGTGAAGCCACCCAGGGTCAGGTAGCCGAGTGCCTTCAAAATACGCCGAATGGGTTTTCCTGGTATGTTTTTCATTGGTCTGTTTTCCGTGGCTAATAAATCCGAGCCCCGACAGAATGGGATCTTTTCTTCTCCCCCTTGACGGGGGAGGTCGGGTGGGGGTGCTGGTGCAGCATCTTTGGTGTTGATTGTAATTATTACCTGCCGGGTAGTTCACCCTCCCCCAGCCCCTCCCGTCAAGGGAGGGGAGTTATTGGCACCTCGGCTACTAATATCATAAAAAAAACTTAGAAGCAGTCTCAGAACCGCCCTTTAGTTCAAAGTCAAGGCGGACGAGAGGTTTAAACCGGAGGAATACTCCCGTATTTTGAGGATTTGATTTTTGCGCCCAACGCAGAGATTGGGCCAATCAGTCTTCGCTCTTCTAGCTACGCCCGACAAGAAGGCGTTTCTGAAACCGCCTCTAAAAGGATTCTTGCAGGCCGACATAAAACCCATCCGAATTGCCTTCACCGACGGCATAATCCACCCGGAAATTCACCCGTCGTTCCGTGCTCAAGGTGTAGCGCAGCCCGCCGCCGCCGCTGGTGTAGAAACTTTCCCGGTCCAGGTCGCCGTTGTTCCACAGCGCCGCTTCGCCGATGAACCCCACCAGGGCCCATTTTTCCCTGAAGTGCCAGCGGTATTCCAGCTGGGCGCTGACCAGGTGCTGGCCGATGTGTTCGCCGGCCACGTACCCGCGCAGGTCGGAGCGCTGCCCCAGGGTCGACAGGTCGGCGTAGGGGGTATTGTCGGGGGTGGCGCGGCCGTAAAGTCGGCCGGCGATGACGTGTCCGGGGCGGTATTGCTTATAACCGTTCAAAAATCCTTCAAGGATGTAATAGTCGATATCGCTGCCCAGGGCCTCGGCATTGTAGAAAAACGAAAATTCCGAATAGACGCCTTCAAAGGGAAAAAAACGGTTGTCCCGGGTGTCATAGGACATGACCGGCCCGATGGCGGTACTGGTTGTTTTTTTCGCGCCCACCGCCAGCAGGTAGACAGCGCCGGCCTGGTTGTCGGCATCATAGTCGATCTGCTTCGTAAGCACTTTCAGCCCGGCGAACAGGTCTTCCATAAACTGGTACTGGCCTTCCAGGTAGATGGCATCGAAACTGGTGGTGAAGTCGGCCCGCTGGGGCAGCAGGTCGATATCCAGCTGGCTCTTGACCCCGCCGGTGGCGATACCGGCCTTGTACCGCCAGTCCGGGCTGGGCAGCAGATTGCCGCCCATGCCGACAAAGTGGCTTTCGCGGTCCGAGTAGAGGCCGGTAATCATCAGGGAGGACGATTGCACCTGTTCATCTTCAGGCTTCAGGTCAAACAGCGCCATTCCCATGACCCCGCCGCCGTTGCCGAAGTTGGGATTGAACACCACCAGGGGGGCGGCCACGAATTCCAGGTTGTACTTTTCTTTGAGGCTTTTCTTCTCGGTGCCGAAACCCGGGGCCGCGCATAAAATCAGCATCAGGTTTAAGAGCAGTAGGTGTAAAAGGCGCTTACGGATCATGGCGAATTCTTTCGGTTCAGATGGTTCCATAGTGGCTGCCCGGCCGGAAGTCCGGGGTGGCGGTTCTTAGTTAGTGTATATATATTTCAGGCTAAGCGTTCAAGGTTAATGCGGGCGAACACGGCTATACGATATAATACCTGCGATCATGAGTCTTACTGTCAAAGTCAGGGAATGGGTTCTATTCGGAAGCGGCACTGACTGTGAGCGCCCCGGCGGCAATGGCCACGCCAAAGAGCATGATCACGATCAGCGAGTCTTTGGCGTCCTGCTCGGTGAAGCTTGAGAGGTCCTGGCCGTTCAGGGTGTCTTTTGGTTTTTCGGTTTTCGTGAATCCCAGGGGAATCGTGACCATGGCGCCCATGGCATTATTTTCAAGTTGATGGGGCCCCGCCGTTGCGTTGGCTGGTGGGTTGAAATTCAGGTGGCCGATCTGAAGATCAAACGCTGCGGCCTGACCGGCGGCCATGAAGAAAATGAGTGTGCAGATCAAGATCCGCCTTAACAGGTTACGCATGATGATCCTTTGAATTAGAAGTAGACTTTAGCGTAGAGCATGGCGCCGATGTATTGATACTCAATTTTTCCAAACAGGTCGATTTCCGGATAATCCTCTCCTTCGGCTTCAACAGTCAGATTGAAATTTTCAAGTGCAAGGCCAAGGCCGACCCGCTTGAACGCTTTGTATTCCAGGCCCACGGTGGTGTCATAGACCACCCCTTTGAACTGCTCATATTCGAGGTAAAAAACATCAAAGTTGGTTTTAAAAAACCACTTGGGTGTCAGCGCGAAATCGGCCCTAATCCCTACGACGGGCAGTGGTGCGGTGATGCTTTCCGATACATGCCCGTTTACCAGCCCGGAAGCGGAAAGTTCAAATCGAAGCGGCATGATATACAGGCCTATGCCGGCACCGATATCAACACGGTCATCCTGAAAGAATGAATAGCTGTAAGATGCCTTGTAGACATCCAGATCAAAGCTTGTGTTAATCTGGGAGCCGGTTGGATAGGTAACGCCATCAATTGTGATGTCCTGTCCGAGCTGTTTGTTTCCGTCACGCCGGAGGGCAAACCAGGAAAGGTCCGCCCGGTGACGCCGGTTGTCGGAAAAACGCCAGAGGCCGCCTGCCCGAAATACGGTCTGGGTCGTATCCAGGCCAAGGGCCTCTTCAACGTTGATGCCGATGCCGACACCTTTCGCTGACAGGCGGACCGTGCTGTCCGTAGAGGATACAAATGATCCCAGGCTGATGCTGGCCTTGTCCCAGGGAAGTTTTTCTGCTTTTTTCTTGGTGGCATTTTCTTCGGCGAAAGCCTGTGGGCAGATGGCTACCAGGAAAGCCAAAAGGATCAGTACGGGTATCAGTCTTCTCATCATTGCCTCCTTGGGTGGCCGCAAGAATATAGCCGAACACGCTATCGACAAGGTTGTCCGATCTTATCTGTAAAGGGACCGCTACGTCAAGACAGACTTGCCGGGTGTTTGCCGGGGAGTGGAAATCAGTTAAACTGGTTCCAGGCAGCCGTCAGTCTCTTGCGGCGGGCATCGGCGGCAATATCCAGCACGGCTCGGTCGCGGCGCCAGGCTGAGCGTGTCTGGGGAGCAACCAGGTCCCAGCAGGTTTCAATGCTTTCCAAAAGCGATTGCAGGGCTGCGATGGCACCACCGGCGGCAACATGAACTTCGGGTGCGGTGAAATCCGCCCGGGCGATGGTACGGATGGCGAGCATCAGGGCAAGCAATTGTTCCCGGGCTGAGTGCGGCCATTCGAATAAGGTGCCGATTTGCAGCAGGTGGCCGAGGATAGCGGCTATGACGTGCAGGTCCTCTATGGTTCGGAAAGGCTTGATATAGGCCAGGTATCCGTCTCCGGGAAGAATGTCTTCCGGCGAAACAGCCACATTGGAAAACTCAACGACGCCATGACTGATTTCAGGCAAGATGGTTATCGGTTTGCCAAGTGGCTTCACTGTTATGCCGCTCTGATCCTTTTCCACCCGGACCATGCGCAACTGGTTTTTTCCAGTAGGGTCCGTTCCGGTTGATGCGGCCACTAGCAGCAGCTCGGCCTCACGGCCGCAGGTGACAAAGTGCTTTTTGCCATTGAGTAGCCAACGATCTTCGGATTTTTCAAGCCGGCACTTGATTTTTGCAGGATGGGGCCCCTGTTTTTCACTGATGCAAAAGGCCGGCACCGGCGCTTTGGGCAGGTCGGGGAGCAGGCGGTGCAAGGCGGCCCAGTAGCCGACGGCGAAGGCATAGGCCGGGCAATCCGCGAGAAACCCGCCGGCCACGGCCATATCTACTGGTTCAGACCAGGAGAGCAGCGCCTTTTCGTGTTTCTTTTTCCAGTGAACAACTGATTCAAAAGACCCTGATTTCCTCATGGGGCGCGTAGTCAGGATCCATTTTAGAATTTTTATTTCATTGTCCGGCATACAGCCTCCGTAATGAGTCCGGTGGAGATGAACGACACCTCCCTGCGGATATAAGATTTGTGGGAGCGGCATTTTACCGCGGCAAGCTTATCGGAAAACCTCAATATTCGCGGCAAGATGCCGCTTCCACAAAACCAAGGGCCATAAAAACAATGTTACTCGCGCAAAGACGCCAAGGCGCAAAGAAGGGCAAAACCCAATTTTGTCAGCTACGCTGAAAGGCCAAAATCAAAGTCCGTTTCGCGCGCCCCACATTTAAAGATAAGATCAGCGGGAAGTGCTGCCATGCAGCCGAAAGCGCGATAAATATCGGCCCTTGGGTTTCTTTGCGCCTTTGCGTCTTGGCGCGATGCATGAATTTGCCTTTATGTTTTAATAGATAAAAAACTCCCCGACTGCTCAATTACTTACACTTGTCGGTTTTAGTAATGATGTCCCTTTCAAGGGCAATTCAAAGCCCGGCCCATGGAGCCAAGAATCTTTCCTATAGCACCAGTTCTTTTATGAACTCCGTCAACTGGTTCAAATTCTGACACGGTCGCACTTCATGGCAATAGGCCTGGTAGGTGCGCATCTCGCTGTCTCCGGAATACCAGAAGGGGACACTTTCCGGGTTGAGCCAGATAATCCGCCGGCATTTTTCGCGCATCTCGTCCAGGATGCCCTCTTCCGGATTTGAATAGTTGCTGCGGCCGTCACCAATGATGATCAGGGTCGTCTTTTTGTTGAGGCTGTCCATGTAGCCGGATTTGAATTTTCGAAACGTATACCCGTAGTCGGTGGACGCACCGTATTCGATGTCCGCTTCGCGCATAACCTTGTCGATGGCCTGGTTGATTTCATAGGCCTCGAACAGTTCGGTGACCTCGCACAGGCCGGCAATGAAGATAAAACTGCGCACTTTGGTGAAACACTCCTGGAGGGAGTAGAGCATGTTCAGCATGAATTTTGCCGAGGACCAGACGGAACCGGAGACATCGCAGAGCACCACGATTTTACCCTTGCGGGGCGGTTTTCGACGGCGGACGATCTCCAGGGGAATACCCTGGTACTTTGCCGCCCGGCGCAGGGTTTTTTTAATGTCGATGACGCCGCGTTTGCAGGCGGCATAGCGGCGGCTGACCGTGTCTTTCAACTTCCTGACCAGCTGGCCGATGACCTCCCGCATCTGCTCAGTTTCCCGGGGAGAGAGGTTGGTAAAGGCGATCTCGCCAATCGTGTTGAGATGCTTGTCCCAGTTAAGTTTTTTAGGAATCGGTATCTCTTCGGCCGGGTTTTTACGGGTCAGCAGCCGCCGGGCGGTATCGAGGCGGGCATTGAAATGGTTCTCAATATCTTGGCGGGTTTCCCAGTCGATGGACTCCCGGTGCTGGATCAGGAAATCGGCCACGGCGTGGCGGGTTTTTTCAATGGACCGCATCAGGGGGAAACGGCGCACCAGTGAACCGAGGTTCGATCCCAGACCGTGCCTCCCGGAATCACCTTCTGACTCGACTTTCCGGAGAAGCTCCAGGTAGGCAAAAGGGTCATCGGCTAAAAAACTTTGGATGGCCGCGTCGGTGGGCTCCTGGTCTGTATTCCGGGCCAGGGCATCCAGAATTCGCCGAACATTATCTGCCACCGGTTTTGAACTGGAAATCTCTTCGTTAATGCGCAGCTCGTGAAAAAAGAGGTGATAGAGATGGTCGAACTTTTTCTGGTCCCGCAGGCTCTTGGCAAAATTAGCCCTAAGGACTGAGGAAAACTGGCGCTCCTCCAGGGGGTCGACCAGCTTGAGCTGCCCCAGGCAATCAAGGACCTCGGAGGTCGACACCCGCAGGCCGGCGGCCCGGGAAGAGGAAACAAATTTTAAGATCAGATTCTGCATGTTACCCAAACGGTATTTGGTTATCCACCAGCGGTGGCTCCGAAGAAGGCCTATGGCATCAGTTTTAAGTGTTAAGTTTTAGGTGTTAAGATAAAACCGGTAGAATTCCGAACAGAAACTTAAAACATAACACTTAAGACTTAACACCCGATTTTATCAATATTTTCCTTCACCAGGTCCGCGTCCGCCCGGTATTTCACGATCGCGTTCAGGGTGTCCCGGACCACTTCGGGGGTAAGATCTTCCACCTGGAGGGCGATCAGCGACTGGGCCCAGTCCAGGGTTTCCGAAATGGACGGTCCCTTTTTCAGGTCCAGCTGGCGGATGGCCTGGATGGCGGTTACCACCTGGTCGGCGAGTGCTTCGCGAATGCCGGGGAGTTTCAGCATGACGATCCGTTTTTCCAGGTCGACAGCGGGGTAATCGATGTACAGGTGCAGGCACCGTCTTTTCAGGGCGTCGCTCATGTCACGAAAATTGTTGGATGTCAGGAGTACGAAGGGGATGTTTCGCGCGCGGCGGGTGCCGAGTTCCGGGATGGAGATCTGAAAGTCACTCAGGATCTCCAGGAGAAAGGCTTCAAATTCAGGATCGGACTTGTCTACTTCGTCGATGAGCAGCACCACCGGGCTGGGTGCCGAGATCGCCTGGAGCAATGGCCGGGCCTGAATAAATCTTTCGGAAAAAAAGGCGTCTTCCTCGGCGGCGATGCGATCCGCCGCTTCAGTAAGCGTAGCCGCGCCTTCCATCAGTTTACCGGTTTTTTCTTTCAGGATCTGCGTGTAAAGCAGCTGCTTGGAATATTCCCATTCGTACAAGGCTTTGGCTTCATCGAGGCCCTCGTAGCACTGCAGGCGAATCAGCTCGCGGTTCAGGCTGGTCGCCACCGCCTTGGCCAGTTCGGTTTTGCCCACCCCGGCCGGCCCCTCAACCAGAATGGGTTTTTCGGTGGCCGCGGCCAGGTAGACAACCGTGGCGATTTCCCGGGAGCAGATGTAATCTGCTTTTTCCAGATCTGTTTTTACGTCTTCTACGGTGTTGAACATTTCAGGAACGTCTCCCAACTATGTAGTGATTTTATGATAAGCCGTGTTATCTCCGGATATCTTCTTTCAGGGTCCAAGGGGTCCTGGGTTCGAGTGAAAGACCCTAAACACAAACACCTGGATCCTTGACCCCTTGATTTCTATTTCCGCGCAAACTTCTCCAGCAGGCTGTTCAAGACCCTTTTAAATGTCTTGACTTCGTCTGTCGAAAAGCCGGACTTAATTTCTTCGTTTACCCGTTTAATGGTGACATAGGCCCGGTCAATCTCGGCTTTCCCTTTTTCAGTTATGCAAATCAGGTAGGTGCGCCGATCAGCAGGATTGCTGGTCCGCTCGGCCAGGCCGGCCTTTTCAAGCCGGTCCACCAGGCCGGTGATGGCTGAATTGTCAATGGACAGGATCTGGCTGAGCCTGGTCATGGTGTGGGCATTTTTGCGCAGCAGGAACAAAATGCCGGCCTGGACCGGTGTGATGGATGTCCCCCGGGCGTTCAATTCCTTTTTCAGGTGGGTCATCACGCTGTGCTGGGCACGTGAAATCAGGTAAATCAGGCGATCATCCGGTTGCATTTAGTCTCCTTCTTTAGCTTGTTTGATAACGTCAAATGTTGACGTATCAAATAAATGGCGGAACGTAAACGGTTATTGGTCAAAAACTTATAGTAAACTGGCGGTGACGCGTGAAAGCGAGGGTGGATTATACAGTAAAAGCTTGCCGCCATTGCTTGCGGTGATCTACAATAAAAATCTTGTGCAGATAATACGAGATTTGGTGATGCTTTTAAAAAACGGAGTGATCGATGAAACTTGAACAGCAAATAGCAGATCTTACCAGTGAGTTGATTCGGATTCCCTCGGCCCACTCACGACCGGAAGAAATCCGACGCTGCGCTGATTTCATCGAAGCCTGGCTCGCCCGGCGCGATATCGACTACCAGCGATCCGACATTGCCGGTGTTCCCGCCATTACCGTTTTACCCCGGCCCCAGGCTACCGAGATACTGCTGATGGCCCACTTCGATGTGGTCGAGGTCCAGGACGATTCCCAGTTTATTCCCCGGGAGCAGGACGGGCGGCTGTTCGGCCGGGGGTCAGTCGACGATAAATACGCGGTGGCGCTTGCGCTGATTTTGTTTCACAACCGCCTGGAGGCTATCCGGGGTGCCGGCGGCACCCAGAGTGATATGTGCTTTGGTCTCCTGCTCAACGGTGATGAGGAGGTCGGCGGGGCCAACGGCGCCCTGGCCGTGCTGGAGAAACTTGACCTCGATTTTTGCCTGGCCCTGGACGGTGGCAACCCTGAAAAAATTGTCATCAAGGAAAAGGGCATCCTGCAGCTGCGCTTGACCGCCCGGGGAAAAGCAGCCCACGCGGCCCGTCCCTGGCTGGGGCACAATGCCTTTGATGTCCTGGTGGCAGATTATCAGGCCCTGCAAAAACAGTTTGCAGCCCAAACCCCGGAGCACTGGCACAAGACCATGGTGCTGAGCAACTGCCGGGTGGGTGATGGATCGATCAATATCGTACCCGGTGAAGCCACCGCAACCCTGGACATACGCTACACGGAAAACGAAGATCCGGACGCGATCCTGGCCGGCATTCAAGAAGCGGTTGCTTCGGAAGTTACCGTCTTAGAAAAGGAGCCGCTATTCATCGGCGGGTCATCCCCATATCTCGATACGCTGGTAGATTGCATACCGGAGGTTGAAGTCGGATTTGAGCACGGCGCTTCGGATGCCCGCTACCTGACCAGCCGGGGAATTTCGGGTGCTATCTGGGGCGCGGCCGGGGAAATGTCCCAGCATGCGGCGGATGAACATGTGGTGATTTCCAGTCTGGGGACGGTGTATAACAGCCTGGATAAATTTTTCACGGCCATTGAGGCAAAAAGAACCTCTTAAGACAGCTTCCATCGAAATCGCTATCGGTATCGAAATCGGGTTTTAGAATATTGTAATGAGGGTCCCTTCGATTTCGATAGCGATTCTGATTTCGAACCCGAAAGGATTTTTTTACAGCGGTGCCTTTGTTTCAACCCGGACCCGGCCGGCCTGATGGAATTTCACCCTCCCCCAACCCCTCCCGTCAAGGGAGGGGAGTTTTCTGCAACCGCCACACCGAATACCCAAATGCCTTCCATGGAGAAAGCTGTTTTACCCCTCCCCCTTGACGGGGGAGGCCGGGTGCGTGCAATCTGATAACATAGGTAACAG
>CAZYGG010000085.1:0-13523 GCA_964647585.1 uncultured Desulfobacterales bacterium | reverse complement strand
ATTGTGGGGCGGGATATAGTAGAGGGAAGGATCTATGTTTTTGTAGCTATTGCGCATGATATTTAAGTCCACAGATAAATTAGATTAAAAAGACATCGGCCGTCGGAAGTCAGAGGTCAGGAATCTAAAACCTTCATTAGGTCTTCCAAAACTGCATTTCTATTCATGTCCATTGTCATCGAATCAAGTACCCTTGAGACCGTTCATACTGCTGTTTGTTATGCCCACACTAACGGCTGGGGTTTTGTAGAAATCGCCGGTCTTTTCCCGGCGGGTTACCGTTCCCAGATCGCTGAGTCTCTCTACGATTTCAGAGCAGCCAGGCCCTTTTACACCCCGTACCGTAGTTTGCACATTGCCCTGGGTATCGATAATGAATTCTAATTCCGTGGATTGCATTGAGTTCCTCCCGTTCGGCGCCGGATTGCATCCGGGCAGCCTATGTTTTGTTCTGGTTAACCGGTCATACCCCACGCTCGACAGGTTATCTTTATCGATCCGTCTGCCAGGACCTCAGTGCCGGCAAAGTTGTAGCGCATCTCTCTGGCTTTGCGTTTCACGCGGGCCACCGTGCAATACTGTTTGAGCTTATTGGCAAAATGGTCCCCGTTTATGACGCCTCTGTTGCGATCGTTTACCACAAACTGGTAATCTCCCTGGGGGTCACGCGTAAAATTGACCTTGCAACCCTGAATATCAGCTGTCAGTTCAACCCTGCGCCCCCGAATGGACTGGGGTGCGTGACTTTGGGAGACCGTGTTAATTCCCATCTCCTGCAGGCCTTCCTGTAGGATGGTAATGTCGTTAATACCTTTGACTGCGATGTGGGTGGTCATACTCATGTAATGGGTCCCTCCTTGCCTGAAAGTTTGTTTGTTTCTGTGTATCTCCAGGGTACACTCGCTGGATGCCGGATCAATTCCGGCATGACGGCCAACTTGGTGTTTCTTCTGCTTCAAATTGGCAGTATTCCTTATTTTTAGATCACTTGAAACTTTAGTTCACTTTAGTCACTCGGAATGTACGCTTCACCCACAATAAATATCTCCCTCGATTCGCTCCACCGGGAATGGTTGGCCAGAAATGTCCTCCCAGAGGCTTACAACCAGTTCGGTGGCCGCAGGCGTCAACCAGGGCACCTGTATGTTGCCATGCGGGTCGATAATTATTTCCTGGATTGTCACTTTATCAACCCACGGCCGATCTAAAACAGCTTGGCCTGCTCGAACCCTTCCTGATTTTCGGTTTGTTCCAGACAACCTGGGCACCTCTCTGCATTAAAATGATGAAAACAAAAAGCAGCCTGGCACCGGCTGCATTCCTGCCGGCAATCCGGGCAGACGGTCTGTCCGCATACCACACAGGCACCCATCCTTGACTGCGCGAAGGGTTCCTGGCAACCCGCGCAATACAAAACATGCTCGCGGCAGACGGCCTCCCCGTATCGATTCTGGACGGCATGGTCCGGACACAGCACGCCGCCAGGACCACAGTCCACACAGGTCAGGGCACAATCCTTACAGATCCGGCATCCCTGCCGGCACATCACCCCGTGCTCGTTGCAAACCGTCTGTTTACAGGCCTCGCACTGGTAGGCATGATCCAGACAGAAAGACTGCCCGCAGATATGACACACATTTGTTCCGGCCGCGCTTTGGGCTACAATCTCATCGCCACATCGAGCGCAGGTGGCGTAGCATTCCGGGCACACCACCAAACCACCCAGGGTGACACCGGCCCGGGTGGTTGCGTTGTTGCAGACCTCGCAACAGACTGACTTGACCAATCGGCCTTCCAGTTCGCTGTAAATGGCTCCGACCTCTCGGGCGACACTTTTTCGCTCAAGGTACCAGGTCAACCGGCGAGCAGGGCTGGAAATCGTCTCCAGAGCAAACAGGTCGAGTTTCACATTGACCCGGGCCCGGCAGACTTCGTCCGCTTTCCTGCTTTCGTACCCGTGGGTGGCCGCCATTTCTGCCTGTGTATCCGCTGCCTCATTGCGCAAATCCAGGTAGTAGCGTTTCACCCGGCGCAGTGTTTTGCACAGATGTTCAAGGGATACTTTCTGAAACTCCCCGGCCTTGATTGCGGCCACTTTGTCGGCAAAAGCGCGGGCCTCTTCAATCCGCGCGTTGAATTCCCTTTTGGGCAGGGGCGGCCGATCGGTCCATCTGAAACTTTCAGGGCCTTTTTGGACGCAGTCTAAAAGGACGGGGGGCAGACCCGGCTGCAATTCCACGCCGATGACCTCTTCCCTTATCTCCTGCTGGGCCAGCGTCAACCGGAACCAGCACCGCAAACACGTCAACCAGTGCCGCCGGGTCTGGAGCTTCACTTTCTCCCCGACAAACAGACCAAGATGGTTGTCCAATTCTCTGCGGGACACCTTTGCCGCCCCGACTACCAGACCGTGCCGGGCAGAACAGGTCCCGGCCAGCGCGGTCTTGACCTCATCAAGCAAAACACACCCCGGCGTCACCAGTGTGCGGCCGGCAGTCTCGTTCTCGGCCGCAAACACCAGATCTGTCATCTGGGCGCCCCCCGGCAAATGGAGGCCGCTATCGCTGCCACGCACGTCCACCAGCAGCCCGCCGTCTTCAGCCTCCCAGGCATGCCCCCCCAAAGCTTCAATGGATTCTTTCACAAAAGTTTTCATAATACCGGTTGCCACAAGTATGTTCCGTTTTGCTGAGTTCCTTAAAGATTCATTAAGAGCAAAAATAAACTTACATTTCCCTCAATTTTTTATGCACTATGCAATTGTATCCAGTACCATCGAAGCCGTCTTTCCACGATCATGGCGCTGTCGGGCTGTGTCGGCCGCTTCTATGACCCGGTTCTCTTTCCGGCGGCACTCTTCGCGAGTTTCGCTTGCCAGCCAGATATCGGCTATCATGTGCTCAAAACTCATCCCCGGCGCCAGTTTGCCCAGCACTTCACCCATCTCGCCCACAACAAGCTCAAACAGCCTGAGTTTATTGGCCAGAATATCGACGACATGCTCTTCGATTGTGCCGGTGCAAACCAGGTTAAAGACCAGGGCTTCGTTTCTCTGACCGATACGGTCTATTCTTCCAATTCTCTGCTCCAGCTTCATTGGATTCCAGGGCAGGTCCCAGTTGACCAGTGCGTTGCAGAACTGCAGGTTCAAACCCACGGACCCCGCCTCGGTGGAAACCAGCACTGCATCCGGCGTATCGCGAACTGTTTCGATGGCTTTGCGGCGTCCGGCCGGGCTTTGACCACCGCGGATATACATCACGGGGATGCCCATTTCCTTTAGCCTGCGGCCAATGCCTCTCATACTCTCCACAAACTCGGTAAAAATAATGAAGCGGTTGTCCGGAAAACTGCTCAAGATCTCTTTGAGTACTGTAATTTTGGACGGTGTTTCAATAGCCTCAGCCGCCTTCACAAAGCTCTCCAGTTTCCGTTTGGTGACAGTCGGGTATTTCTCACGCCCGGCAATCTTACGCAGGGTTCTGGCAACCGCCTGCGGCATGCTCATCAACAGACGCTGCAGGACGATCAGGTTCAGCATCCGGGTGTTCATCCCGGTTTCCCGGTGATATTCCGCCTTGAATTCGGCCTTTACGTAGCCGGTCACCGCCCGGTACAGGCTCTCTTCCTCCGCGGTGGGGGTGATGTGGTAAATTCCCACCCGGCGGCGCTGGAACTCAACCGAACATGAGTCGCGCCGGTTGCGGATCATGATATCCGCAAGCAGATCTTTCAGCGCGGCTTCACGGCCGGGAATTATCTCAGTCGAATCGCCCCTTTGCACAAAGGAACGCCGGAATCCACGAATGGTGCCAAGGCGTCCAGGATCGATCAGGTCCACCAGGGCGTAGAGTTCATTGATGGAGTTCTGGATCGGTGTCGCCGAAATTGCCAGCATCATGCGGCTACGCAACTGTCTGACATACTTGTAGACCTGGGTACTCCTGTTCTTCAGTCGATGCGCCTCGTCGAACACCACCAGGTCCCATTTCTTATGCAAAAAAGCGGGTCTGCGCTTGGCCGTATCGTAAGATACAATCAGGCGGTTCTGATCTTTTCTTATTTTTTTCCCACGAAACACCTCGAAAACTTCGTGAAACTTTTCCGCGAGCTCGCCCTGCCACTGCTCCAGGAGGCCGGACGGCGCCAGAATCAGGATTTGGCGCCCCACGCCCCGTAACAGCAGTTCCTTTATGATCAGACCGGCCTCGATCGTCTTGCCCATACCGACTTCATCGGCCAGCAGTGCCCTGCCCCGCATCTCATTCAACACCCGGCCAGCTGCTTTAATCTGGTGGTCAAATCGTTCAATGGTGGCCAGTGCCAGAGCCAGCAGGGTCTCATACCCCTTGCGGAGCGTCTGCTCTTCGGCCTTGAGCCGCAATCCGAAAATGTCCGCCCGGTCTTCCGCAACCTGATAATAAGTCGTGTACCGGGCGGACTGCCAGGTGATCACCGGGTCCGGTATAGCGATTTGCTCTTTTTCAAAGAACTGCTGGATTTCGTCCGCAAGCCCCCACCGGTAATCGCAGCGCGGACATTTCTTTAGGCCGGCGACACCCGACTTGGCCAGGTAGCGATCGTCAGTATCCACCCAGCCACAGCTGCTGCACACCCGCCCTTCGGCCACCGGTTCGGAGGCAGCAACTGCGGCGGCCTCTTTCACGGGAATACTGATCCACTCAAACCGACCTGATTTCATGCTTCCGCCATTGCCTTCTCTGTTCGTTCAGCCTGTCTGCCGATGCCAGGCGCGCCCGGCTCTGCGCCCAGGTGCGCAGGGTTTCAACTTGCTCTGCCATGGTTTTTGATAACGGCACCTGGAGCCTTAAATTGGAAAGGATGTCACCCGTCTCCAGGGGGCGCTCTTCATCAAACGCGTCGTACATCCCGGCGATAACCGCCTGCTCTATCTCCGCCCCCGAGTAACCTGCACAATTCTCCGCCAGCATCCGGATATCAAAATCTGCCGGATTGCGGTGCCGCTTGCCCAAATGGATTTGAAAAATGGATTCCCGCTCGGCGAGGCCCGGCAGGTCCAGGAAAAAAACTTCGTCAAAACGACCTTTACGCAGCAGTTCCGGCGGCAGGTTGGCCACGCTGTTGGCGGTGGCGATGACAAAAACCGGCCGAGACTTTTCCTGGAGCCAGCTGGCTATGGTGGCGAACAGCCGGGCGGTAACCCCCGCGTCCGAATAGGAAGAGCTGTTCACACCGGCCATGGCCTTTTCTATTTCATCGATCCACAAAACGGCCGGGCTCACCGCCTCCGCGATCCGGATGACCCGCCGGGCATTTTCCTCTGAGCTGCCCACCTCGCTTGAAAAGAGCCGGCCGGTATCCAGTTTTAACAAAGGAAATTTGAAAAATCTGGCCGCGGCCTTGGCCACCAGCGACTTCCCGCAGCCCTGGATACCGAGCAGCAGGATACCTTTGGGATGCGGCAGGCCGAAATCCCGGGCTTTCTTAGTAAATGCCCGGTTGCGCTTCTTAAGCCAGGTCTTCAGGCCTTCCAGTCCACCCACCTGCTGCAAGGTCTCATCGGTTTCAAAAAATTCGAGCAGGCCGGACTTTCTGATCACCTGTTTCTTCTCTTTCAGAATCTCATCGATGATGCCGGCATCCACGCGGCCGCCGCCGGTGACCACGGCTTTGGCCAACCCATTTTCCATTTCATTCATGGTAAGCCCTTGTCCCGCGGCCACCAGCTTTTCTTTTTCCGCAGGTGTCAACCGCACCGTGACCTTCCGTCCTCGCAGGGTCTGAAATATGTTTTCAATCCCGGAGCGAATCTCTGCCTGGGTCGGCAGCGGGAAATCTATTACACAGATGTCATGGGCCAACTGGGGCGGCAGGGTCAGCACCGGCGACAGGATGATGACCGTGCTGTGGCTGGCTTTGAGTTTTTTGGCTATATCCCGCAAACCGCGCCGCACTATCGGATCAGCCAGGAATTCATTAAAATCCAGAAGCAGAAAAATTCCGGCATCCGGCGGAAGTGCCTTGATGTGTTCAAGGACCGCTATTGGATCTTTCAGATCGCTGCGAATTTTTTGCCGATACCGCTCTACGAAAAGTTGACCACTTTCAGAAAAAGCAATATTCCAAAATCCTTCACTCACCGAATACACGTGGAGTTTCCGCCTGGCTTTCTCGATGCAGAAGTCTTCCAGGAAGAGTGCAAACCGCTCCTCCTCAGCACTCACTACATACAGAATTGGATAATTACTGAGGATGTGGGCCTCAATTTCGTGCATGCTTACCCTTTCTTCAGAATCCGCCATAACCAGGTGCGGTACTTTTCTTCCGACCGGGGCATAATCGGCGGCAAATACCCACTTGCCTGCCGGGCTTTCAGTCGATAGCTGGTCAGCAGCCAGACATACTTGTCCGGACTGCGGTCCAAATCCACCAGGTCCGGCAAGCGGTCAATTATGTCATCGGTGGCCGGGGGGAACTCCGGGCAACAGAATTTAGAAAAAACCGTGGTCGCCCTTAACTCCTGCCGGCGCAGATAAAATTGGAAACATTTTTCCTTGTAGGGGTAATAAAATGAAAACCAGTAGCGGGTTCCGGCCGCAAAAGCCTCCAGGGAATAACCCAGCAGGCCGATCTGCATGATGTGACACCCCAAAAACTCGTTGCGCCTGCCGTTGCCACTCACACGGCAGTAGTGCCACCGGTTCGCACAGTGCAGCACTTTTTCCAACTGGTCGATCTCAACGCCCTCAATCGGGTTGCCCCGTACATAAATACGGGTGCCTTCCCAGCCTCCGGCCGTTCCTACCAGCAACTCCAGGGCGTTTAGGTTAGGGTTATCCCGAAATATTCCCCGGATTACATGCCGGCCGTCTTCAAGGTGCATGCGGTAATGCTCCGTACCCCTTTCGATCAGCGAAACCACTTCAGCAAAGTGTTTCTTACGCTCTCTTTTCTGGTCGATGTCCACCGCCACCCACCACTGTTCGTCGTTCCAGTTCGCTTGCCAGGTTCGTACGCTATCGAGCCAATTTTGCCTTGTGGATGCCATGAAAACCCTTTCATACCAAATCACGGGCGGCTGATCTCGCAGCCCCACTTGTTCTGATTTTCAGAACGTAATCGCCAAAAAAATCCGCGGTGAGATAGATTTCCCAGCCCCTTGTTCTACATTTCAGAACAACCGGGATAAAAAAACACCGCCGAATTTTATGCCCGCTGGTACTTTCTTTTTCGACTCCAGTCCAACTTTTCCGTAGTCCGGTTAATCACCAGCCCCAGATCCTGAAGCCGAATAATCATCGCCTGTTTGGATACGTTAAAAAAGTTTCCGGCCCGAATGATTCTCTCGGCAATCAGCGGCCAGTTATCGACACAGGGGTCAAAACAGATCGGCCCGCTGTAACAACTTTCTACGTTAATGATCTCAAGGGGCTTGCCCATGACCCATTGGAAGGTTTGCCTGACCAGTTCCTCGGGGGCAATCAGAGCTGCCGCAAAGGCATCGGCCTGCTGCTCAATCGTCAATCCGGCGTCTTTTGTACGGCAAAAAATGGCGGTTTTTTCCTTTCCGTCAAAAACTGTCCGGCGGGCAACGCTTAAGCAGTTGCGGTGGAGCCGGTAGTGGGCAAGTTCATGGGCCAGGCTAAAATTGCGCCGGGCCTGCATTTTTTCCGTTTCGAGGCTGACATCCACACAGACAATTTTCCTGTCCGGCCAGATGCCGGCCAGAACACCGGTGAGGCCAAACTTTTCCTTGAAATTAATGACCCCGATATGCAAATCCCGTGACCGCAGGATATCCTCAACCGGCACCGGCGGGTAGATCTTTTGACCGGTAAGGCGTTCATACCGGCCCAGTTCCGCGGCAGCGCTGGTTGCGATCTCTTCAGGTGTAATTGCAGGTATATCCATGCTCAGGCCTCAGAAAAAGGAGAACTGTTCAATTTCCATAGTTTCTGGAAATTGATTGTTTTTTTAACAGGTTGTAAGCTTTGAAATTTAACGGGTCGGCTTTTGTTCGATTCTAAGCGATCAGACCTGTTCTGAGAAACAGAACACAGCACAGCACAGAAGTCAAGTAGAATTTACCGCCAATTTCCAAGTTTACTGTAAAATGCTGGACTTCAAACGGCACAAACAAAAACAGCCGGATCCAGCAGGATCCGACTGTTGACTTTTTACGGTTTTAGAAGGTTACATATTGGATACGATGATCTTGATAAAGGGCATGAAAAACCAGGCCCCGGCAATACCCAGGACAATGAAAAGCTGCATCAGGCCTCGCCAGAACTGCTGCTCCTTCCAAAAGATGATCGGTTCGACCTCGGTGCAGAACACAGGCGTGGCGGGAAACTGGATGATATTATTACAACTTTCCCGTCCGGTTTTTAAATGGGGACTGAGCCGTTTTTGAACCAGCCGGGCCAGTTTCTTATCCTCAACCTTCTGGGCATCCCAGAGCATCTGCCGGTAAAGATCGACATAGTCAGGCATTTTTATCCCTCATAACAAATTATTTACTGGTTAACGGCCTCTTCTACCCTCTCCGTCGTTAACAGGTCTGCAATTTTCTCCGAAATGTAGGTAATCAGTTCTTCGTCGCCGAGTTTCGCGGCATTGTTGAACATTTCAACGTATGTCTCCAGACCGGGAAACAGGCCCAGGCACTCCTTGGAAAGCAGCACCCCGTCCACAACCGGGGGGCTATTGATGGTTTCGGCATCTGCTTCCGGCATCAGGGTACCCACGGCCACACCGAGGACACCCGCCATTTTTTTCAGGTCTTCGTAGGTGGGAATCTGTTTGCCCAGTTCAATCTTTTTGACCTTGGTGCGGCCCGATTCAAAACTGGTGTTGAACGATCGGGATCCAAACGTCCCCTGGTTGAGTCCGGTCCTCCGCCTGAGAACCTGAATGATTTCCGGCTGGGTCATTTCCATGGTGGTCTCCCTGTTGGCTGGTCTAGTGCAGGCTGGATATCTCTTTTATGACCGGTTTGGGCTCTTTGGTCAAGCAAAAATATCCATTTGGGTACTTTTGGGAACATAAGGACCGCAATCTCAACGCAGAAGGGGCATGCCGTCCTATTCTTGGCGGCATGCCCCCCCCGTATGAATCCCAGAAAATAGAGGCTGTTTCTAAATTGTCTTTAGGCCCAATCTCAGCGTTGGGCGTTCGGTTTCAATCCTCGAAATACCCGATGTATTTACCACTCAAGGCATTGGCTTCGCTGGCACCTCCGGTTCGACCCACATTTAGGAATAAAACAGCGGGAAATCCCGCAAGGCGGGGAAACCTCACGGCCGCCTTGATTTGTCGCAGATCCCGCGCGTTTTTTGCGGGGAGCCAAAATCCTAATTTAGAAGCAGCCCCTAATTGAATGCTTATAGTTTTTCGCCGAAGGCTTTCGCGTACTGCTGGCAGGCCCGGGCCCCCTCGTCAGTCTCCATCATCCCCTCGGTCAAATTCAGCGGTCCCAGGCTGATAACATCCATTTTAAAGACATGTTCCATGGTGTCGAAAATCATGGGCGCTGATTCGCCACTATGGGTATGGGATCCAAAGGCGCCGCCCACTTTTCCAGCCAGACTTGCTTTCTCAGCCTTGAACAGAAACTGCTTCATACCACCCGTCATATCTTTATGGTAGGTGGGGCACCCGAAAATGTAGGCGTCGTATCCGGCGATATCATTCTCGTCCTTCAGTGCGGATATTTTAGCAACCTCGACTTCATTCCCGGACATCCGGACGCCTTCCGCCAGATAGTTTGCCATTTTTTCGGTGGTTCCGGTTCGACTGGTGTACGCAATCAATACTTTTTTCATGTCTACTCCCTCTTTTATCGGTTTAAAGATGCTGGACTTTAGTGAAGAGCATAAATTATGCCACAAAATTCCTGAAACAATCGACGGGGTAGTTTTCGTCACCGCAACCTTCGATTCCGGGACAGCCTCGGGATGTCACCGGGTTTCGGCCAAATTCTATATGGGAACGGAACCCCAGGCCACGACGGTTATGACATGTCTCAAGGTTGTCTCATAACTTGTCTCATTCAAATTGACATTTCCACCCGAAGGTCATATCAATACTTTTTTATTATAGGATCATCTCCCGATTAGTTGTAATTGATTAAGGCCAATAAATAGGTCATCCCCAATTGAACTGGTGTTCCCCAGAGGGGTCAAGGGGCCAAGGATTCAAGGGTTCGAGTGAAATGCTTTATATTATTGAGCGTTAAAGGCTTGGGGAAATCCATGGGTACTTTGTTTTGAGATATATGGCTTTGGGATTTATTTGAAAAAGGTGAATTGGGGATATAAAATATAGACATAGCGGAAAGCGATAGTATGTTAAAAGCGTTGATAAAGCTCTTAGAAAACAGCCGCTTGAATCCTTGACCCCTTGAATCCTGGGACCCTCTTCTCCAACTAAATTGGAGAAGGATCTTATTTTATTGTGCGAGAAGCAGAAATGAACTTTAACGAAACAATCCAGACACAAAAACCAATCCTTACCGAAGGTGCCATGGTAGAACGGGTCCGGCGACATCCGGATGTCGCCCTCGATCCTGAAATTGCCCACGCCGGGCTTATCTATAGCGACAGGGGCCGTAGCGTGCTGGCCGAGATCTACCGGCAGTACCTGTCCATCGGCAGCCGGCATGACCTGCCCATGCTGACCCTGGCACCCACCTGGCGGGCCAATCCCGAAAGAATCGCTAAGGCCGGGAGCAACCACAAGGTTGAAACCCTTAATCGCGATTGCGTAAATTTTTTAAAAGAGATCCAGAACGAGTTTGGTGACTACGGTAAAAAAATCTTTGTAGCCGGCATGCTGGGTTGCCGGGGGGATGCTTACAACCCGCAGGAAGCCCTCGGTGAAAAAGACGCGGCCCACTTTCACGGCCCACAGGTGGCAGCCCTGGCTGCCAGCGGTGTGGATTTCATAAAAGCAGCCACCCTGCCGGCGGTTTCCGAAGCACTGGGCATTGCCCGGGCCATCAGTAATACCGGTCTCCCGTCTGTCATAAGTTTCGTGATCAGGCCGGACGGCACTGTCCTGGACGGCACCCCGCTCCACGCCGCGGTGGAAACAATTGATGCGGCCGTCAACCCGGCCCCGGCTTTTTATATGGTAAACTGTGTCCACCCGACAGTTTTCATGAGTGCTATGGACATCGAAACCGCCCTGTCGGAAAAGGTCGCCCGGCGGGTCCTGGGCTTTCAGGCCAACACGTCCGCCAAAAGTCCCGAAGAGCTGGACAAACTGAACTACCTGGACACGACCGAACCGGACCCTTTTGCAAAAATGATGCTGGAGATTTACCGGGTGTTCGGCACCCGGGTCATAGGCGGTTGCTGTGGCACTGACAACAGCCATATCGAAAAAATTGCTGAACAGCTGGTAAATATTTAATTGTAACTCTCAACTTTGGAATTTTATGCGGGAGCGGCATTTTTTGGGTCCGGCACTAATAAGGTAAATTCAAAGAATTGAACTATGCTTGAAGAGAAACTGAAACCAATCAAGAGTTTTTACGAAGACCGGGGTTGTTTCGGGTGCGGTGCGGATAATCCCTATGGGCTGCACATGGAATTTGCGTCCGATGGGGAACAGGTGGTTTCCCGTCTCATGGTCCCGGAGCATCTGTGCGGATGGGACAACATCATCCACGGCGGTATTGTGTCTACCATCCATGACGAAATGATGAGTTGGACGGCCATCCAGTTACTTCGCAAGATGATCCTCACCAAATCGGTTAAGGTCGATTTCCTGAAACCGCTTTATACCAATCGGGAGCTCGAAGCCCGTGGCCGGATTTACACCGAAGTCAGCCCGCGTGAAGCCATCGTGGAATCGTCCATCTTTGATTCTGCCGGCACCTGTTGCTCAAAAGGCCAGGGCACGTTTGCATTGATAACTCCGGAATTCGCCCGGAAACAGGGGCTCATCTCGGAGAAAGCGATTCAGTGTTTTGAGGCTTTTAGCGATTGGCCGGGGTAAGAACTAAAAACCGAAGACGGAAGTCTGAAGTCCGAAGTCTGAAAGAAGACCGTAAACCGGACTGATTATTCTCTTTTTGAAAACTTAGGTCGCCGTGAAGTAACCGGGATTCTTACCCTAAAAGCCGACCTGATTGCTTTTTACTTCAGTCTTCAACCTTCTACCTTCCAGCTGGGAAACCTACAGTTCCCCACTTTGCACCAGCCGTGCGAAATGTTCGAACGACCGATCATAGGTCGCCTCGGCCGCAGTGGTAAAACAGCACCCCGGCAATTGGCGCATGTTCAGGTGGTAACGGATGCACTCGCAGCAGATACCCTTGCGGGAGCAGGGGTCATAGGTGCAGTTGCAATTTTGCAGGTTCTTTTCTTGGTTACATTCCATCATCCCCCCTTGGGCCTGTGGGAAATACCCCTTTATTGTTGGTTTCGTAATTATATTTCCGATGACGCCGTCTCACGCCCGGCGGCATCCTGGCTGAGAATCACTCCCGCAAACACTGTTGCCGCCGCCAGGTACTGCATAAAATTGAATTTCTCATCCAGTATCAGCCAGGCCAGGAAAATGGCAAAGACCGGGATCAGGTTGATAAACGCCGTCGCCTGACTGGCCGGGAGTTTGCTCACCCCGTAATTGTAGCAGGCGTACGCGCCCAGGGAAACCGCAGCTCCCAGGTAAACCACTGCCAGGGTCGCGGTCGGCTCGAACGTGGTCGGCAGGCTGGACTCCGGAAACAGGGCCAGCGGCAGAAAAAAAATAGCCCCGATAAATGCCTGGAGCGCCGTCAGGAAAAAGGGTGAATACCTCGATGTCAAGTATTTACAGGTGGTGATGTAACCGGCCGCACAGACCATGGCCACAAACTCGTAGAAATTGCCCAGGGCCGGATTGGGAGCATCCTGCGTGGATTCGGCACTGATGCTCAGCCAGCAGGCCCCAATGATAGCGAGAATGAATCCGGCTACCGTACGTCGGGAAATTCGCTCTTTCAGGAAGATCCCCGCCACTACTGCGACAATGAGCGGCAGGGTTGCGCAGATCATTCCCATTTGCGAGGCCGTTGTATTCACGACAGCCTTGGCTTCAAAGATGAAATAGAGACATGGCTCACAAAAGGCCATGAAGAGGATGCGGCGCATGTCCCCCGGCCGGTAATCAATTCCTTTTAGAAAACCTGGCAGAAAAAACAGAAAGCAGGCGCTGGCCACGGCCATGCGTCCGAATATCACGAACATGGGATCATAGCTGCGGAAAGCCAGCTTCAGAGCAATAAAAGAGCTGGCCCATAAAACCGTGGCAATCAGTAGACTGACTACCGGCAACCAGTTTGTTTTCCGACTAAACAAATACTTATCTCCTCAAAACCAGGCCGGATTTTCTCCTCTTTCCAGCACTGCATTCAGTATAGAGCGCCACAGATAGCACTGATCCATTAAAAAGAAAATAGCCCGGGCGCCTTTTTGCATAAAGCCCCGTATTCTGGTATGGTACCGCCCTTAAATAATACCAGAGGCTATCTGAAAAATAGGATTTTGGTT
>CAZYGG010000084.1:0-14158 GCA_964647585.1 uncultured Desulfobacterales bacterium | reverse complement strand
GAACTGCGGTTCGCGATCCGCGAAGGCGGTCGGACCGTCGGCGCCGGCGTGGTAAGTGAAATTATAGAATAAACAACCACCCGTGAAGCGGGTGGCTTTGGGATTCCAGCAGAGCTGGAACAACCAGGGCGGCACATAGTGCCATTGTTTAAGTTTTGCTGATTTTCCTGCCAGGCAGGGGGATTAGAACAAAACAATAAAGGCGAAGGAGTCCCGAGGTGAGAATCATCGTAACCCTTGCATGTACTGAATGCAAACAAAGAAACTATACAACGACTAAGAACAAGCGGACCACACCGGACAAGCTTGAGTTCAGCAAGTATTGCAGATTTTGCCGAAAGCATACAAAGCATAAAGAGACCAAATAACCGGTTTGAACGTAAGCGGGCGGATAACCGCCACCTTACTCAGCTGTTGAGGATATTGCAGGCCAGTAGCTCTAATTGGTAGAGCATCGGACTCCAAATCCGAGGGTTGGGGGTTCGACTCCCTCCTGGCCTGCCAGACCAAAAGCCTCATCTGGGTAGTTGAAGCGGTTTTCTGGCAGTTTGGTTTACGCTTTCAGAATCTAATAGGAGCACAATGGGACGGTTACAGCAGAAAAAATCACCAGACGCCAAAAGGAAAGCTAAACTTAAGGCTGAGAAAAAGGCCGCGGCTGTTTCCAAAAATGGCGGGGTGGCCATAAAGGAAGGCCGGCCGAAAACAATTTCGCTGCCGAAAAAGGCGTCCAGTCAAACCCGGGCGGTCTCCAAAATTCGGAAACAGAATATTTTCCAGAAAGGCATTCAGTTTCTGAGAGAAGTCAAAGTGGAGCTGAAGAAAGTTACCTGGCCGACCAGAAAACAGACCATCGGATCCACCGTGGTGGCGATCGTGCTTGTGATGATAATCTCCCTTTTTCTCGGGGTAGTCGATCAGGGCCTGGGCGCCCTGATACAGCTTGTCCTTCAATAACTACAGGAGACGGGAACAGTGGCGCTAAAATGGTATATAGTCCATGTTTATTCGGGATTTGAAAACAAGGTAAAAATGGCCTTGGAGGAACGCATTTCCCAATACGCGCATCCCGAGAAATTCAGTGAAGTCCTGGTTCCGACGGAACAGATCGTCGAACTGGTTAAAGGCAAGCGTAAGGAATCTTCCCGGAAGTTCTACCCGGGTTATATTCTGGTCAGGATGCAGCTGGATGATGAAACCTGGCACATTGTAAACGATACGGCCAAGGTCAGCGGGTTCCTGGGCGGACGGTCAAAACCGGCTCCCATTTCCGACGAAGAGGCCAATCAGATCCTGAATCGTATGGAAGCCGGGAAGCTCAAACCCAAACCCAAATACTATTTTGATACGGGAGATGAGGTACGGGTCATTGACGGACCGTTTGCCAATTTTAATGGGACGGTAGATGACGTGAATCCGGAAAAAGGCAAAATTAAGGTGCTCGTCAGTATTTTTGGCCGGTCCACACCGGTGGAACTCGATTTTGTACAGGTTACAAAGCTATGATGGACTCGTAAAAGTTAAAAATTAACTTTTACTCGTGTTTTATGTTTTAGGTGTTAAGTTTTAAGTATCTGTTTTGATGGCATTTTGTTTTGACATAACACTTAAAACATAAAACATAAAACCGATGAATTCGGTTTTTTACGAATTCATCAAGCTATAAATAGAGCGTTAGGAGCATAAAGCAAATGGCAAAAAAGGTAATGGCACAGATAAAACTGCAGATCGCAGCCGGTAAAGCCAATCCATCACCGCCGGTGGGCCCCGCTCTGGGGCAGCACGGGGTGAATATTATGGATTTTTGTAAAGCGTTCAATGCCCGGACTGCTAATGATGAAGGCATGATTATTCCGGTAGTGATCACGGTTTTTCAGGATCGGACCTTCAAATTTATTACCAAGACACCGCCGGCAGCCGTTCTCTTGAAGAAAGCGGCGAAAGTTGCCAAAGGTGCCGGGGACCCCAAGCGCGACAGGGTTGGCTCGGTTACCCGCGAACAGGTTGAGGAGATCGCCAAGATCAAGATGCCTGATTTGAATGCCAACGATCTGGATGCTGCCTGCAAAATTATCGCTGGAACCGCCCGCAGCATGGGGATTGATGTTGGCTGAGTGATTTTTGCGTACCGGTAATAACCGGAAAACCAATGGTGCGAAGCACCTAATAAGGAGTGGATAGAGAAAGATGCCGAAACGAGGTAAAAAATATCTGGAATCACAGGAAAAGATTGCCCGTCAGGAAAAGCATGACGTTGAAGCTGCTGTCCAGAAAGCAATTGAAACCTCTTACGCAAAGTTTGATGAGACCATAGACGTTGCCGTGCGGCTGGGCGTTGACCCCCGCCATGCGGACCAGATGGTAAGGGGTACGGTTGTTTTGCCCAACGGACTTGGTAAAACGGTGCGGGTTCTTGTTTTCGCCAAGGGTGAAAAAGAGAAAGAGGCGCTGGATGCCGGTGCCGATTTTGTCGGCAACGACGAGCTTATCGAAAAAATCAAGGGCGGCTGGCTTGACTTTGATAAAGCCGTGGCAACCCCTGACATGATGGGTTCGGTAGGCAAGATCGGACGGGTTCTGGGCCCCCGGGGCCTTATGCCCAATGCGAAGACCGGGACGGTAACATTCGATTTGGCCAAGGCCATCAATGAACTCAAGGCGGGCAAAATCGACTTCCGGGTTGAAAAAGCCGGAATCGTGCATGTCCCCATGGGAAAAGTATCCTTTGGTGCTGAGAAGATTCAAGAAAATGTTACGGCTTTTCTCGATACGCTGACACGCCTTAAACCGGCTTCCAGCAAGGGTGCCTACTTCAAGGGACTTGCGATTTCCACAACCATGGGACCTGGAATCAAGGTTGACACGGCCAGTATCAAGGATCTGGTTAAATAAGGCCTGTTTCTCAGTTTGCAACGGTTGAATTTGGAGCAACGCAAGCAACATGCCTGGGGTTAGCGGCTCAATTGGAGTGGCTGGCTCCCTGAGCGTTGATTTTGAATGCGGCGTTTTAAATTCAACTTCACATAGTAGTCCAATAACCTGTCAAAGACCGTAGGTTCACTGCATGTGTTTAATCGGCTTTTGCCGGCCTACCGAGATGGGGGTGCGATATGACACTCACCTCCGGTTTTTACAGATGAGAAAGGAGGTGGAAGGAAAACGTGGATTTAGAACAAAAAAAGAGCATTGTTGAAGATCTGCACGAGCGGTTTTCAAAATCGAAGGTTCTGATCGTAACCGATTACAAAGGCCTGGATGTTACGACCATCAACGCCCTGCGTCGCAAATTAAGAGAAGCGGACGTTGAATACAAGGTCGTCAAGAATTCCCTGATGGTTCGGGCTGCTGAAGACACGGATGTCGATCTGATCAAAGAGAGCTTTAAGGGCCCCAACGCCATAGCCATAAGCTATGAGGATCCCGTAGCGCCTGCCAAAGTGCTGTCTGATTTCGCCAAGGAGAACGAAAAACTCGAAATCAAACTGGGTGTTATGGACGGCAAGGTGATGGACGCGAGCGCCATTAAGGCGTTGTCTGCGCTGCCTTCAAAAGAGGCCCTCATCGGCCAGTTGCTTTCTGTCATGAATGGCGTGCCGACTGGATTCGTCAGAACACTCAACGCTATTCCGGCCGGTTTCGTCAACGTCTTGCAGGCGTTGAAGGACCAGAAGGAAGCGGCTTAATTATTTTTGGGACCATAACAACAGGCCCGTTTGGCGGCCGTGTAAAAGTTTATTTGTAAATACTTGGAGGAAAAAAGAAAATGGCGGATATTACCAAAGACGATGTAATTGAATTTATAGCAAACATGTCAGTTCTCGACCTGTCGGAACTGGTGAAGGAAATGGAAGAAAAATTCGGCGTATCTGCAGCCGCGCCGGTTGCGATGATGGCTGCCGGGCCGGCGGATGCCGGTGCCGGTGCTGCTGAAGAACAGACCGAATTCGACGTAGTCCTCGTTGCCGCTGGCGACAAGAAGATCGCGGTCATCAAGGAAGTGCGCGCCATTACCGGCCTGGGCCTCAAAGATGCCAAGGCGCTGGTTGACGAAGCTCCCAAACCTGTCAAAGAAGGCATCGCCAAGGAAGATGCTGAAAAGGTCAAAGCGCAGCTTGAAGAAGCCGGCGCTCAGGTCGAACTCAAGTAATCTGTTCCTGTCATCCTGTATGTAAATACACACGCAAGGGTTCCCGGGTTATGCTGCGCAGTCCGCTGCAAAGATGGCCGGGAACCCGATGTCGTTACGATAACAGCCTCGCAGCTGATTAACCCTCATTCATTATGGAGATACTATGTCGGAAAGTCCCTTGGCAGGCAAGCGCATAAGGAAGAACTTCGGCAAGATTAGTAAAATTGTAGAGATTCCCGATTTGATTGGTGTGCAAAGGGAATCTTTCATGCGATTTTTACAGATGGACGTCCCGGTCGAAAATCGCCGGGATATCGGTTTGCAAGCCGTATTCAAATCGGTTTTCCCGATCAAGGATTTTACTGGCAGCGCCAGCCTGGAATTTGTATCTTACCGCTTCGCGGAAGTGAAACACAGCGTCGAGGAATGCATTCACCGGGGTATGACCTACGAGATCCCCATCCGGATCACCGTGCGTCTGGTCGTGTACGATACCGATAAAGAGACCGGGTATTCCAATATCCGGGACATCAAGGAGCAGGAGATCTATTTCGGGACCATCCCGCTTATGACCGAACGGGGGACCTTTGTGATCAACGGTACCGAGCGGGTAGTCGTCAGCCAGCTTCACCGCTCTTCCGGCGTTTTCTTCGATCACGATAAAGGCAAATCCCACTCCAGCGGGAAGGTTATTTACAGCTCACGGATAATTCCGGTGCGGGGTTCCTGGATCGACATGGAAGTCGACCCCAAAGACATCGTCCAGATACGAATCGACCGACGGCGTAAGTTCCCCATAACAATTCTTTTCAAGGCTTTTGGGTATAAGACGGAAGACCTGCTCGCGTACTTTTATACAACCGAGAAGATCTTTCTTGAAAAAAAGGCCTTTTTCAAAGCGTTTGTACCCGAGCAGCTTAAGGGCAAACGCGCCAGTGAGGATGTAAAGGACCCGAAGAGTGACGAGGTTTATGTTAAGAAAGGCCGTATCTTCAGTGCCCGGGCAATGAAGAAAATGGTGGCGGCCGGCATTCAGCGGATTCCTATGACGACTGAAGAGATGATCGGAAAGGTAGCCGCGCAGGCAGTCCCCGGACCTGATCCCGAAATGCCGCTGCTCAAACCCAACGAGATGATAGTTGAAGAGAATCTGGAAAAGATTGTCGAAGCCGGCGTAAAGGAGTTTGATATTCTGCTGATTGATGGCATGACCGGCAGCGATTCGATTCACAAAACGCTCTTGCTTGACAAGGTGGAAACCAAGGAAGAGGCGCTGATAGACATTTACCGGCGACTGCGACCGGGGAACCCGGCCACACCTGAAGTTGCCCAGGATTTTGTCGACCATCTGTTTTTTAAATCTGCTTATTACGATCTTTCGGGGGTTGGCCGTTTAAAGATAAATACGCGCTTGGGGATAAATTCTGAGATTGACCTGAAAACCCTGCGCAAGGAAGATATCATGTTGACGGCCAAGACCCTGGTTGCCTTGCGGGATACCCAGGGCATGGTCGATGATATCGACCATCTCGGTAACCGGCGGGTCAGGGCGGTGGGTGAACTGCTGGAAAATCAGTACCGGATCGGCCTGGTCCGTATGGAGCGGGCTATTAAAGAGCGCATGAGCCTGCAGGAAGTCGATGCACTGATGCCGCACGATCTGGTCAATCCCAAGCCGGTATCGGCAGTGGTGAAAGAGTTTTTTGGTACCAGCCAGCTCTCCCAGTTCATGGACCAGACCAATCCCCTTTCGGAAACCACGCATAAAAGACGATTGAGTGCCCTCGGGCCCGGTGGCTTGACCCGCGAGCGAGCCGGTTTTGAAGTCCGGGATGTCCATCCGTCCCACTATGGACGGATCTGTCCGATTGAAACACCGGAAGGACCGAACATCGGCTTGATTGTCTCTTTGAGTACCTACGCGCGCGTAAATGAATATGGTTTTATCGAAACACCCTACAGCGTAGTTGAAGGCTCAACCGTTAAAAAGGATGTAAAATTTCTTAGCGGGTTTGAAGAACAGGAACATCCCATTGCCCAGGCGAATGCACCCCTGGACAAACAGCGCAGATTTGTCAATCCGCTGGTGACGTCACGGGTTGCCGGTGAGTACATGATGGTCAAAGCTGAAGATATCGTATTCATGGATGTTTCACCCAACCAGTTGGTGAGTGTTTCGGCGTCCCTGATTCCCTTTCTCGAGAACGACGACGCCAACCGGGCGTTGATGGGGTCCAACATGCAGCGCCAGGCGGTGCCCCTGTTGGTGAACGAAGCCCCGCTGGTGGGCACCGGAATCGAGAGTGTGGTTGCCCGGGACTCCGGCGTTGCCATTGTGGCCCGGCGCAGCGGCGTGGTGGAAGACGTGGATGCCACCCGGATTGTTTTGCGCCACCCGGTTGAAGAAGATGGTGTGGTCCAAAAACCGGTTACCATATACAACCTTCAGAAATTCATACGTTCAAACCAGAACACCTGCTTCAATCATAGGCCGATTGTTAAAAAGGGCCAGTCTGTGGAAGCCGGCGAAGTGATTGCCGATGGGCCTTCAACCGAAAAAGGGGAACTGGCTCTTGGGAAAAATGTAACCGTGGCTTTCATGCCCTGGGGCGGATATAACTTTGAAGATTCCATTCTGGTCGGTGAAAGGCTGCATCGGGAAGGTGTCTATACATCCGTACATATCGAAGAATTTGAAGTGGTGGCCCGGGATACAAAACTGGGTAAAGAGGAAATTACCCGGGACATCCCCAATGTCGGTGAAGAAGCTCTCAAGGATCTTGACGAAAGCGGTATCATCCGACTGGGTGCTGAAGTCGGTCCCGGGGATGCCCTGGTCGGTAAGATTACGCCTAAGGGTGAGACCCAGCTTTCACCGGAAGAAAAACTGCTTCGGGCTATTTTTGGAGAAAAGGCCGGTGATGTCAAAGATACCTCTTTGCGGGTGCCGCCCGGCGTGCAGGGGATTGTCATTGACGCCAAGGTTTTTTCGCGCCGGGGTACCGACAAGGATGATCGGGCCCGCGAGATCGAAGACTCCGAGATTGCGGTCTATGAAAAGAATATGGCCGACGAGCTGGCGATTATCGGGGATGTGGCCCGGAGTATGATCGCTGAGGTTCTCGATGGGCAGGTTGCCGAGTCAGCGCTTAAGCGGGATAAAAAGGTCCTGCTGGCAAAGGGTGACAAAATTACGGCTGAATCTCTGGACGGCATTCCCGTGGCACAGCTGGAAAACCTTGTTGTGGCTGATGAAACCCTGGCTGATAAGGTCCACAATATTATCGACCAGTATCATCGTCAGGGTGACGAGGTCCGCGCCAATTTTGACCAGATGGTAAGCCGGTTTGAAAAAGGGGATGATCTGCCCCCGGGCGTAATCAAGATGGTCAAAGTTTATGTTGCCATGAAGCGCAAGCTTTCGGTGGGTGATAAGATGGCTGGCCGTCACGGCAACAAGGGGGTTGTGTCCAATATTCTACCCCAGGAAGATTTGCCCTATTTTGCTGACGGTACCCCGGTGGACATGGTTCTCAATCCGCTCGGTGTCCCTTCCCGAATGAACGTGGGACAGGTTCTGGAGATTCACCTGGGTCGGGCCGCCAAGGGCCTCGGTGACCAGCTCAACCAGTTACTCGAAGAAGAAAAAGTCAAGCAGGTTCGCGCGAAGCTGAAGAATATTTTTGCCGACGCGGCCGACAAGAAAATGATTGCCGGCTTTGATGATGACGAACTGGTCGAGTTCGCGGGACATTACCGCAACGGCGTGCACATGGCCACCCCGGTTTTCGACGGTGCCAAAGAGCCGGAAATCAAAGACCTGCTTGAAGAAGCCGGTCTGGCCCGTACGGCTCAGGCGACTTTATATGACGGTCGTACCGGGCAACCTTTTGATAAAAAGATTACCGTGGGGGCGATGTATATGCTCAAACTGCATCACCTGGTGGACGACAAAATCCACGCCCGTTCCATTGGCCCGTATTCATTGGTTACCCAGCAGCCGCTGGGCGGTAAAGCCCAGTTCGGTGGTCAGCGACTGGGCGAGATGGAAGTATGGGCCATGGAAGCCTACGGCGCGTCCAACGCCCTGCAGGAGTTTTTGACCGTCAAGTCTGACGATATGGCCGGACGGACCCGTATGTACGAGAAAATCGTCAAAGGCCAGAATTCGCTGGAACCCGGACTGCCGGAGTCGTTCAAAGTCCTCACCAAAGAGCTGCAGGCTCTGGGACTGGATGTGGCGCTACTGGAAGACTAATAGTGTCGGTCCACAAATGGTAGATTTTGGTTCAGAGCAAGGCTTGAGTGATTTGGAAACCGGAGGAATAGCGCGCTATTTCGAGGATTTCCAAAGAGCGAAAACGCCGCTCTGGGCCGAAAGATGCCGTTTGTGGATGGACACGAACTAACGACAGGGATAGATAATGGAAACTTTATACGATTTCTTCGCAAAACCGATCGATCCACGAAAATATACCGGTGTTCAGGTTGCGCTGGCATCTCCGGAACAGATTCTGAAGTGGTCGCATGGTGAAATCAAAAAGCCGGAGACAATCAACTACCGGACTTTTAAACCGGAACGCGACGGCCTGTTCTGTGCTAAAATTTTCGGTCCCACCAAGGACTATGAGTGCAACTGCGGCAAGTATAAACGCATGAAGCACCGGGGGGTCATATGCGAAAAGTGTGGGGTTGAGGTCATCCAGTCCAAGGTCAGGCGGGAACGCATGGCCCATATTGAACTGGCCACGCCCTGCGCGCATATCTGGTTTTTGAAAAGCCTGCCCAGCAAAATCGGCAACCTGCTGGATCTGACGCTGAAGAATATCGAGAAAGTCCTCTATTTCGACAACTATATCGTCATTGATCCCAAGGATACGCCGCTGACCAAAGGCCAGCTCCTTTCCGATGAAGCCTATCTTGAGGCCCGGGATACCTACAGCGACCAGTTCGAGGCCGGTATCGGCGCCGAAGCGGTTAAAGCCATGCTGGCTGATCTAGACCTGGATGCCGAATACCAGCAGTTGCGCGAGGATATCAAAGCCACGGGATCGGTGGCCAAGCGGCAGAAACTGTCCAAACGT
This sequence comes from uncultured Desulfobacterales bacterium, assembly GCA_964647585.1. Classification (GTDB taxonomy): domain Bacteria; phylum Desulfobacterota; class Desulfobacteria; order Desulfobacterales; family CAJINA01; genus CAJINA01. The sequence continues at coordinate 4,945 of CAZYGG010000084.1, read as the reverse complement.
CTTAAGATCGTGGATGCTTTCCGACGCTCGGGTATCGATCCGACCTGGATGATCATGGATGTGATCCCCGTGCTGCCTCCCGACCTGCGTCCCCTGGTACCCCTTGAAGGGGGCCGGTTTGCCACATCCGACCTGAATGATCTCTACCGTCGGGTCATCAATCGCAACAACCGTCTCAAGAGACTGATTGACCTGAACGCCCCGGACATCATTGTCCGCAATGAGAAGCGGATGCTTCAGGAATCGGTAGACGTACTTTTTGACAACGGTCGCCACGGCCGGGTGATTACCGGTACCAATAAACGGCCTTTAAAGTCACTTTCCGACACACTCAAGGGCAAGCAGGGGCGTTTCCGCCAGAACCTGCTTGGCAAGCGGGTCGATTATTCCGGACGTACGGTTATTACCGTGGGGCCCGATCTGAGGCTACACCAGTGCGGTCTGCCGAAAAAGATGGCCCTGGAGCTGTTTAAACCGTTTATCTACTACCGGCTCGAGCAGAAAGGGCTGGTTTCCACTGTAAAAAGCGCTAAAAAGATGGTGGAAAAAGGCGTCCCGGAGGTCTGGGACACGCTGGATGAAGTCGTCCGGGAATATCCGGTCATGCTCAACCGGGCGCCAACCCTGCACCGGCTTGGCATCCAGGCGTTTGAACCGATCCTGATCGAGGGCAAGGCCATCCAGCTGCACCCACTGGTATGCACGGCGTTCAACGCGGACTTCGACGGTGACCAGATGGCCGTGCATGTACCCCTCTCGGTTGAAGCCCAGATCGAGGCGCGGGTTTTAATGCTTTCGAGCAACAACATCCTCTCTCCGGCCAACGGCAGCCCGATCATCGTTCCCAGCCAGGATATTGTTCTCGGTATTTACTACATGACCCGGGCCACCATCGGCGTCCAGGGTGAAGGCAAAATTTTCGCAAATCCGGAGGAGGTCAGGGTTGCTTATGATGCCGGTACAGTGGACCTGCATGCCCGGATTACCGTTCGCTTCGGTGACGTCCGGCGGGAAACCACCGTTGGCCGGATTCTCCTGTGGGAAGTGATCCCCCAGGACAACCTCATGAAACTGCGCCGCATTATGGTGAACGAAGAGGTGGACGCGGTTGCCGCTTTGGATGCCCTGAATAACGGTATGGAATTTACCGCCGCCGTGGCCGAATTTTCGCAAAGCCAGGACAAGGAGCAGGAAGGGTACCTGGGGTTGTTCCGTAAAGATGAATTCAAGCGGGTTTTCTGTGAAAAGGATGAGGACGGGGACGCCGTATTTGACCTGGATGCGGGTGACTCAACCAATATTATCTATGACGGCCAGTCCTATAACATTTTTCAGGTCATGGAACGGCTTCCGGAAATCCCCTTTGAGGCGGTGAATCACGTCATGGACAAAAAACGGCTGCGTGAACTGATTGATTACGCTTACCGAAATCTTGGCCCCAAAGCCACCGTTATTCTCTCCGACCGGTTGAAAGATATCGGCTACCGGTATTCAACCGAAGGTGGCCTTTCCATTTCCATCGACGCGATGATCATCCCGCAAAGTAAGTGGGATATTCTCAAGAACGCGGAAAACAGGGTCACCCAGATTGATAAACAGTATATCGAAGGGCTCATCACCCCGGGTGAGAAATATAACAAGGTGGTCGATATCTGGGCCAAGGCAACTGACGATGTGGCCAACGAGATGATGACTTCCATGAAAAACGAGCTGCTGGTGGATCTTGACGGTCAGCCGGTACTGGGTGAGGACGGGAAACAGCTGTTAACCGAGAGTATGAATCCCATCTATATGATGGCCGACTCCGGTGCCCGGGGTAGCAAGGACCAGATGCGGCAGCTGGCCGGGATGCGCGGGCTCATGGCCAAACCTTCCGGCGAAATTATTGAAACACCGATCCAGGCCAACTTCCGGGAAGGCCTGTCGGTTCTACAGTACTTCATATCCACGCACGGCGCCCGTAAGGGGCTGGCGGATACGGCTCTGAAAACGGCCAACTCGGGTTATCTGACCCGGCGGCTGGCCGATGTTGCCCAGGATTGTGCCGTAACCGAGTTCGACTGCGGTACCATGGACGGGGTGACGGTTGAACCCCTCATGGAAGGCGGCGAGGTGATTCAGCGGTTGGGTGAAAGAATCCTGGGACGGGTTACCGCGGAAGATATCCTGGACCCCTTTACTGATGATATCCTGATCGGCGCCGGTGTTGAACTGGGCGAGGATGAGGTCAAGCAGATCGAAGATGCGGGCCTTACCACCGTCAAAATCCGTTCGGTGCTGACCTGTAAAACTAAAACCGGGGTGTGTGTCAAGTGTTACGGCCGCGACCTGGCCCACGGTCAGTCCGTTGAAATGGGGCAGGCGGTCGGGATTCTGGCCGCACAGTCAATCGGTGAACCCGGCACCCAGCTGACCATGCGGACCTTCCACATTGGGGGCACCGCCAGCCGGCGGGTGGAACAGGCTGATATCAAGGCCCGGGTCGATGGCCAGATAAAATTTATAGATATGCACGTGGTCAAAAACGCCCAGGGCGATACCGTGGTCATGAACCGACGCGGCGGCGAATTCGCCATCCTGGGCGAAACCGGCCGTGAGCGCGAGCGGTTTCCGGTCATCTACGGCGCTCATCTCGTGGTCGAGGACGGACAGGATGTGAAAGTTGGCGACTTGCTGGCCACCTGGGACCCCTTTGCGACCCCGATCATTACCGAGGTGGATGGCGTCGTCAAGTTCGGTGATATTATCGCCGGAAAAACCCTGCATGAAAAGGTTGACCCGGTCACCGGCAAATCCAGCCGGACCATCGGAGAATCGAAAAGCGGTGAAGAGCGGCCCCGGATCTCCATCAAGGACACCGAATCAAAAACAGCATCGCTTCCCAGCGGTTCCGGGATGGCCCGCTACATGCTGCCCACCGATGCGATTATACTGGTTGAGGAAGGCGATGGGGTCAGGGCCGGCGATGTGATTGCCAAACTGCCTCGGGCCACCACGAAAACCAAGGATATCACCGGTGGTCTGCCCCGGGTTGCTGAACTTTTTGAGGTTAGAAAACCAAAAGAAATAGCTGTATTAAGTGAAATTGAAGGCTACGTGTCCATTGCCAAGGCGACCAAGAAGGGTAAGCAGAAGGTTACGATTACCCCGGTGGATGTTGGTGAAGCCAAAAGCTACCTGATCCCCAAGGGCAAGCACATCAATGTGTATGAGGGCGATTATGTGCGCGCCGGCGAACCGCTTATCAGCGGCTCCGCCATACCCCAGGACATATTGAATATCAAGGGGGAGATTGCCCTGGCCCGTTACCTGGTGGACGAAGTTCAGGAAGTCTACCGGCTGCAGGGTGTTCGGATCAACGACAAACACATTGAGGTTATTGTCCGCCAGATGATGCGCCGGGTCAAGATCATGGATCCTGGTGATACTGAATTTATTATGGAAGAGCAGGTGGACCGGGTAAGGTTTGAAGATACAAATCAGGCGATTATCGATAAAGGCCTGCAACCGGCCTCGGCCGAGTCCCTGATTTTGGGGATTACCAAAGCTTCTCTCAGTACCGACAGTTTTATATCCGCGGCCTCATTTCAGGAAACAACCAAGGTCTTGACCGATGCCAGTATCGCCGCCCGGCAGGACTATCTCAGCGGCCTGAAAGAAAACGTGATCATGGGACGTCTGATTCCGGCAGGTACCGGTGTGCGCAGGTTTCGGGAACTGGACGTAAAAACCCGGACGGTTTCGGCGGCGGAGTAAGATAAATTAAATAGAAAAACTGCTATAAAAATGCTTGACAAGTCAGGCAGGGCTGTATACATATCGGCTTTTTAGCGCCCCGCGGAATTTCACCGGAGCTTATCCGGAATTTAACCGGATCCGATCGTGGTTCTGTAATAAAAATGTGATGATTTAACGAGGAAAGTATGCCGACTATCAACCAGTTAGTGCGTAAGGGTAGAAAACGCGTCAAGAAAAAGACAACGACACCGGCTCTTAAGGGGTCTCCCCAGAAAAGAGGTGTCTGCACACGTGTTTATACATCCACACCCAAAAAGCCGAACTCTGCCCTGCGAAAGGTTGCCAGGGTCAGACTGACCACCGGGATTGAAGTGACTGCCTACATTCCGGGTATCGGGCACAACCTGCAGGAGCACTCGGTTGTGCTGGTGCGCGGCGGCCGGGTAAAGGACTTGCCCGGTGTCCGGTATCATATTGTAAGAGGGACGCTGGATACTCTCGGGGTCGAAGATCGGCGTCAGGGGCGGTCTAAATACGGTGCCAAGAAACCCAAATAGAAGAATACATTTAATACAACACAGAACATAACAGCTAAGAACAAGTGGTGTAACCTATGCCGAGAAGAAGAGAAGTCCCTGTGCGGACCGTCCTGTCGGACGCAAAGTACGACAATAAGCTGGTTGCTAAATTTATCAAGTCGATCATGCGTGACGGGAAAAAGAGCACAGCTGAAAAAATTCTGTACGGTGCTTTTAATATCATTGAGGACAAGACCAAGGAATCCCCGGTCAAGCTTTTTGAACAGGCCCTGGATAATGTCCGGCCCCAGATAGAAGTAAAATCCCGCCGGGTGGGTGGGTCAACTTACCAGGTGCCGACTGAGGTCCGACCCTCCAGACGTACGGCCTTGGGAATCCGGTGGATTATCAGTTTCGCCCGGAAAAGATCTGAAAAGGGTATGTCCTCGAAGTTGGCCGGCGAGTTGATGGATGCGGCCAGTAACCGGGGTGGTTCCGTCAAGAAAAGGGAAGATACTCACAAGATGGCGGAAGCCAACAAGGCCTTCGCGCACTTCAGATGGTAGCCGAAGCAATTCGTAAAGCAGTTAACAAATTAAGCATCATTACCTTATTCATAGTCCGCTTAAAATAAGGAGGACGGGAAGATGGCCAAGGAAAAATTTGAGAGGACCAAGCCCCACGTAAAC
>CAZYGG010000083.1:0-14451 GCA_964647585.1 uncultured Desulfobacterales bacterium | reverse complement strand
GCCGTGCTACCGACCCGGTCGGTGGAAACATTTGCGCCGGACGGCCGCCAAGCTGATCAGGATTCCGGAAGCCCCCGTGATATTTGCCTCGGATAGTGATCCGGATACTATTGAACAACTGAAAGCGATTGTTACCCAATCAGACCTGGGGCCGGCCATACAGGTCCAGCACCGGGACTTCTTCTCGCTCTCGCCGCCTGATCGCGGCGACGTATCCGGTATCATCACCCTCAACCCGCCCTATGGCGTCCGTCTTAAAACAGGGGTCCCCACCGACCAGGTGTATGCGCAAATAGGCCGCCGCCTCACCACTCACTTCGCAGCCTGGAACCTGGCCCTGATCCTTCCCCGACCGGAATTGGGCAAACACCTGCCGTTCAAGGTAAAGACCATGGCCTTCACCCACGGGGGGCTCGACCTGGTCCTCACCACCGGAAAAATAGAAAACCCCGTCCCTGAGGCAACCCCGCCTATATAGTGTCCGTTCAGAAATGGTAGCTTTTGGTTCAGAGCACGTGTCCGGCGTAGCCCCTGGGCGAAGTCGGAAGGCGTAGTGATTTTGAGACCGCAGGTGCCAGCGAAGCCAATGCCCGTGGTGCATAGTGCGCTATGTCGGAAGCGCTTGACTGGCTACGCCATTATCTCAAAATTGCGAGAAGGCAGTTCTGGGTCAAAAGATGCCGTTTATGGTTGGACACTAAATAGCCTTGACAGGAAAGCGCTGATAACCTATTTATATTACTTCGTATCGGGCTAAGTTTTTTATCCAGGAGGTTTGAAAAATGGCAAAGAAAACCTATGTGACCGATGATAATAAAGCCACCTTTGTCTGTGATGTCTGTCAACATGCCCGAATTGCCGATGTATCGCGCTACAAGGACATTGGCAAGGCCCTGACGGTAAAGTGCAAATGCAAGTGCGGCCACCAGTTCGAGGTGACCCTAGAAAAACGAGGCATCCTGCGCAAACCTGTCAATCTCGCAGGCACTTACACGCACATATCCTCTCTGGGAGATAAAATTGAGGGCTCCATGACGGTCCGAAACCTCTCCCGCAAAGGTATGCAGCTGGAACTCAATTCCGATCAGGATTTCCAGGTGGGTGATACCCTCGATGTGGATTTCAGGCTGGACGATGTTTCCCGGTCCCCGGTCTTGAAAACGGTCATCGTCCGCAATGTCCAGGGGCGCAAACTCGGGACCGAATTTTCTGAAGCGGAAGCGTTCGATAAAATGCTGGGCTTATACCTGATGTAATAAAAAATAACCCGTTTGTAGTCTTCATCAAAAAGGACGCCCATACCCGGGGCAAACCGCTTTATAATACCACCTGAAAGAATACCAGACGCCCCCTGAAAGGCCAGACTGAACACCTCGTCGCCATGTGGAAAAGGGGCCAGATTTTCGGGGTGGATTGCAGTCAATTTCAATAATTGCTTACCAAAAATGGATACAGGCCCCTATATTATCTGGAATGTCAGCCCGGAGATGTTCTCAGTCGGACCGGTGACCCTGCGGTGGTATGGGTTTCTTTTTGCTCTGGGCTTTCTGGCCGGCCTGCTGGTCATGCAGTGGGTTTTCCGGGTGGAGGGCCGCTCCCGCGACGATGTCGACCGGCTTTTCCAATATGTGGTCATCGGCAGCCTGGTCGGCGCCCGACTGGGCCACTGCCTGTTTTATGATCCCGGATATTATCTGGCCCATCCGGTGGCAATCCTGAAAATCTGGGAGGGCGGCCTGGCCAGTCACGGCACCGGTCTCGGTCTCTTCCTGGCGCTGTATCTATATGCCCGTAACACGCCGGGGCAATCCTATCTGTGGATCATGGACCGGTTGAGTATTGCCACGGTACTGGCCGGCGCGTTTATCCGGCTGGGAAATCTATTCAACTCGGAAATCCTGGGCAAACCGACCGATCTGCCGTGGGCGTTTATCTTCACCCGGGTGGATCGAGTGCCCCGTCACCCGGTCCAGATTTATGAATCGCTGGCCTATGGTATTCTGTTTCTGGTCCTGCTGGGTCTTTACCGCCGCAAGCGGGCCGGACTGCCACCGGGTCTGTTGCTGGGGGTTTTTCTGACCGGCACTTTTGGTACCCGGTTTGTAATTGAATTTGTTAAAGTCAGACAGGCGGCTTTTGGCCATGATTTTCTTTTCAGCATGGGCCAATTGCTCAGTATGCCCCTGATCCTTCTGGGGGGCTGGATGTTGTATCGGAGTGTCAGGTATGCAGATCGGCCCTTATAAATTCGATCGCCTGGAGTTGGCCGGATCCATGGGCGACCTGGGCACAATTATTCCGCTTTCCGTGGCCCTGATGCTGATTACCGGCGTCAGTGTCACCACGGTGCTTTTGACCGTCGGCCTTTTCTATATTGCTTCCGGTTTCTATTTCAAGCTCCCCATTCCGGTGCAGCCGCTCAAGGTTGTCAGTGCCATCGCCATCGCTTTTCCGGAAAAAGTCACCTTGAGCATACTGGCCGCCGCCGGGATCAGTTTCGGTCTTATCCTCCTGCTGCTGGCCCTCACCGGTCTCATAGACCGCATTGCGAAATTCTTCACCCGGCCCATTATTCGCGGGATTCAGGTCGGACTGGGATTGCTGCTTATAAACAAAGGCATCGCTTATATCCTGAAACCGGAGCTGTTTATCAATCCGGAAATGGCGGCCGGGGTGTCCGGCCTGCTCAATCCGGCCATCGGTATTGCCGGTTTTATGGTGGCTCTCTGCCTGCTCACCAATAAAAAATTCCCGGCCGCCCTGGTTCTGGTCATCACCGGGGTTGTCGCCGGCATGCTCTTGGGATCACTGCGCGAGGCCACCTTCGCCTTCGGCCCCACAGCGGTGGGCCTCCAGGCCCTGACACCGGCCGACTTCTCCACCGCCCTGATCCTGCTGGTCATCCCCCAGATTCCCTTGACGCTGGGCAACGCGGTCATGGGAACGACCGACACCTGTTTCACCCTCTTTGGCCGCAATCCGGGCACCCGACGGGTTTCCAACCGCGCGTTCTCGGTCAGTATGGGACTGGCGAATCTGGGTACGGGCCTGCTGGGCGGCATCCCCATGTGCCATGGGGCCGGCGGCCTGGCCGCCCACTATCGCTTCGGTGCCCGCACCGGCGGTTCGAATATCATGATCGGCGGAATATTTCTCGTCATCGCGCTGGGATTCGGCCAGATGGGTATCGCCCTGCTATCATCGATCCCCAATGGCATCCTGGGCGTACTCCTGCTTTTTGCCGGACTGGAACTGGCTTTGTTGATCCGGGACGTTAGCGGTAAAACTGATCTTTTTATCACTTTCCTGGTAGCCGGTATCGGCCTGGCAACCACCAACATGGGCATCGCCTTTTTTGTTGGCATCCTGACGCAGGGGCTGATAAAATGGGCCCGCATCGAATTATAAATGGATCATCTCCCGATCAGTTGTAGTGAATTAGGGCCAATAAACAGGTAGTCCCTATAGAGGCCAAGGGGTTCCGGATTCAAGGGTTCGAGTGAAATGCTAAATAATTACAAGGAGAAAACATGACGGTCACCGCAGAAGAAGTCTGGCAGGATATCCAGCAGATAAGGGCAAACGCTCCGCTGGTTCATAACATTACCAACTATGTTGTCATGAACACCACCGCAAACGCATTGCTGGCCATCGGCGCTTCACCGGTGATGGCTCACGCCCGGGAAGAGGTCGCCCAGATGGCTGGCATCGCCTCTGCCCTGGTCATCAATATCGGCACGCTCAGCAGCCCCTGGGTACAATCAATGGCCGCCGCCATGAAGGTTGCCGGCGAGAAGGACATACCGATCATTCTTGACCCGGTGGGGGTGGGTGCCACCGCCTACCGGACCCAGACCGCCAACCAGCTGCTGGCCACTACGGCACCGGCTGTAATCCGGGGCAATGCCTCTGAAATCATCGCCCTGGTGGTCAGTGGTGCGGCGACCAAAGGGGTGGACGCCACAGCGGCCGCCGAAAGCGCGATGACCGCCGGACAGACACTGCATGAAACCACGGGCAGTACGGTCTGTATCAGTGGCGAGACCGACTACATCATCGGCGGCGAGGCGGTTGTTTCCATCTCCAACGGCCATCCATTGATGCCGCGGGTGACCGGCCTGGGCTGCACGGCGACCGCGCTTTGCGGTGCGTTTGCCGCTGTCAACCCGTCCAGCCGTCAGGCCACCGCCCATGCCATGGCCACCATGGGAATCGCCGGTGAAATGGCGGCCGAAAATGCCAACGGCCCGGCCACGTTTCAGACCGCCTTTATCGACAGCCTCTATCAGCTGAAAGAGGAGGATGTGGCCCGGCGGTTAAAAGCAGGGATAGCTGCATGAAGGGCGTCTACCTGGTAACCGACCGCAGCTTATGCGGCCCACGGGGGGTGGCGGAAGTCGTTGACCAGGCGGCCCGCGCCGGCGCCTGCTGCGTGCAGCTGCGGGAAAAAACAGCGGCAACCCGCCGTTTCATTGACACCGCCGAAAAAATTCGGGCCCGCCTGGCCCCGCACGGGATTCCGCTGATCATCAATGACCGGGTCGATGTGGCCCTGGGCGCCGGTGCGGACGGCGTACACGTGGGTCAAAGTGACATGCCTCCGGAAACCGCACGCCGGCTTCTGGGACCCGATGCGATCATCGGCCTTTCCGTGGAAACCTGGGAAGACGTGGTCGCCGCCCAGAAGCTGGACGTCAACTACCTCGGGATCAGCCCGGTGTACGCCACGCCCACGAAAACAGACACCAAGGAGCCGTGGGGTCTGGAAGGCGTTGCCCGTATCCGGGGTTTTTCCCGGCACCCTCTCGTGGCTATCGGCGGACTGGACGCATCCAACGCGGCCGCTGTGGTCCGGGCCGGGGCCGACTGCATTGCGGTTGTTTCGGCCATCTGTGCGGCCCCCGACCCCTTTGCGGCTACGCAGCGGCTCAAGGCGATAATTGAGAGCGCGAATAAAGAGAAAGGGTTCGAGGAGTCAAGGGGCCAAGGGGCCGAGTGAAATACGAAAATTACTCATTAAGGCTTTTTAAAAAAACACTTGCCCCCTTGACCCCTTGGCCCCTTGAATCCTGTTGAAATAAGTTCAAGCGGAAATTAGACAAGCAATATAATTTTGCGTTCAATCGGGAGGCAATCTTTAGAATGAACACCTACAAACGCGCCCTGACCATCGCCGGTTCGGACAGCGGCGGTGGCGCCGGCATCCAGGCGGACCTCAAAACGTTCAGCGCCCTCGGCTGTTACGGCATGTCGGTGATCACGGCCCTCACCGCCCAGAACACGGTCGCCGTTACCGGCATTCACCCGGTACCGCCGGCTTTCATCGCGGAACAGATCGACGCCGTGATGGCGGACATCGGCACTGACGCGATAAAAATCGGCATGCTCCATTCTCCGGAAGTCATTACCACTGTGGCCGATGCCCTGCGCCGCCACAAGGCGGCCAACATCGTCCTGGATCCTGTCATGGTTGCCAAAAGCGGCGATAAACTGCTGCGCGACGATGCTGTACAAGCCCTCAGGAGCGACCTGATACCCCTCGCGGACGTTATCACGCCCAATCTCCCCGAAGCCGGCGTCTTGCTGGGGCGGGAAATCGTCGCTGAGAATCAAATGGAGGACGCCTGCCGGGAACTGGCCACACTCGGGTGCCGGGCGGTCCTTTTGAAAGGCGGCCACCTCGATGGCCCGGCCAGTCCCGATCTGCTGTACATAAACGGCAACCCGGAACTGGTACGCCTTGAGGCAAAGCGGATCAACACGCCCAATTCCCACGGCACCGGATGCACCCTGAGTTCAGCCACCGCCGCCAACCTGGCCCTGGGCAGGTCTGTCGAAGAAGCGGTGCGCGGGGCGAAACGCTACCTCCTGGAGTCCCTCAAGGCGGGCGCCGGATACGCGCTCGGCCGGGGGCACGGCCCGGTACACCATTTTCATGCGAATTGGATCTAAAAAAGGGGCCCAGGATTCAAGGAGCAAAGGGTTCAAGGGTCCGAGGGTTCAAGTGAGATGAATTTTAAAAGTCAAATTTATCGGTTTTAAGTGTTAAGTTTTAGGTATTAGGCTTAAATCAAACAGTATCAAAACAGATACTTAAAACTTAACACCGCAAACATAAAACACGAGAAAAAATGCCAAAACCCGTCATTCCGGCGAAGGCCGGAGTCCAGAAGTACCCGGAATCACTGGATCCCGGCCTTCGCCGGGATGACAAAATAAGGAAAATTCAGACTTTTTACGAAGCCATCAATCCTTGAACGATCGACTTTAGGGAGGCGCTCTGACAGTTGGAATCCATAACCCTTGTCATCTTCGACTACTCGGGGACCCTGAGTATGGGTGCGGTTGAATTCGGAAGGCCGGGCAATCTTGAGCGGCATCTGGAAAAAAGCGGTCTGGCCGGAATCGGGATCGATACGGCTGACCGGTACTGGCAAAAAGTGGTCACCCCGACCTGGTCCGCAGCCAGCACCTCAAACGCGGGGTTCTGCGCGGCAGTCGCCGGCTGCATCCGTAAAATGAACATACCGGAGGCCACACCCCGGTTAATCGAAACCACTGTTGCCAGGTTTCTGGATGCCTATATGCACCATTCCCACATAGATAAGCGATGGCAGCCGCTATTGTCCGACATTCAGAACCGTCCCGACACGTTGGGCCTGATCGCCACGGATCACTATGCCGAAGCGACCGCCGCTATCAGGGCCCATCTGGCCACCCTGGGCATTAACGCCACCCCGGCAACCAGAGAAATCAGCCCCGCCGGCGAGACCGCGTTTATCGTGGCCAATTCCGCTGATATCGGTTGCCTGAAAGCGGATCGCCAATTCTGGGCGACCCTGCGAAAAACATGTCTGCCCCTGCCCGTAAAAAAGCTGGTTCTGGTTGATGACTTTGGTTTAAACGAGCAGGATCGCAGCCGGTATACGGAAGAGAGCCGCATTGAAAACCGCATCAGCGCGACCCGGCAGGCGCTGGGCGGAGTGTTTGGTAAAAAGCCGCGAGTTATCAAGTTCCAGGCCGGCCGGGACATCAACGCCGCCATTGTTACAACCATCAAAACAGTAAGGGAAAGCCTGCAATCATGATAACGCCGCCGACTTACACCTCGCCGCCGCTGATGAAAAACGGACATGTGCAAACGGTTTTCCCCACACTGTTTCGCAAGGTTAAGGGTGTCTCCTATACACGGGAACGGATCACTACACCCGATGATGACTTCCTCGACCTTGACTGGTCCCGCCATGGCCACCGGCGTCTGGCCATCGTCTCCCACGGGCTTGAAGGCGATTCCGACCGCGCCTATGTCAAAGGCATGGTCCGGGCGCTCAACCTTTTCGGTTGGGATTGCCTGGCCTGGAACTTCAGGGGCTGCAGCGGGCACATCAACCGCCGTTTGAAATTCTATCACAGCGGTTCATTCGACGACCTGGCCGTTGCCATTAACCACGCCGCCGACACGGGACAATATGACGAGATCGCCCTGATGGGATTTAGCATCGGCGGCAACATCACCCTTTTATATCTCGGGAAGAACCGCAAAAATCCGCATCCCCTGGTAAGCTGCGCGGCGGTGCTTTCGGTGCCCTGTGACCTGACTTCCGGCGCCGAAGCCCTGGCCCGGCCGGCCAACCGGGTATACATGCAGCGCTTTTTGCAACAGTTGCACCAAAAGATAAAAAAGAAAATAGAGATCATGCCGGACCGCATCGACGACACGGGGTATGCCGACCTGAAGAATTTCGAGGACTTCGACAACCGGTACACCGCGCCCATCAACGGTTTCCGGGACGCGGCCGATTACTGGCGGCAGTGCAGCAGCAAACCCTGGATAACCGGCATTGACGTGCCGACCCTGATGATTTCCGCCGTCAACGACCCCTTTCTGGCGCCGGCCTGCTTCCCGGAAGCAGAAGTTGCCGCCAATCCCAATGTCTATCTGGAAACACCTGAATCCGGGGGGCATGTGGGCTTTATCCAGTTCAACAACAACGGGCTATACTGGTCGGAACAACACATTGGCGAATTCTGCGGCCACCACAGCCGGACAGACGGGTCGTAAGAAAGCCGGCCCTTTGAGGCTGTGTTGCTAAAACACAAAGGCAAAACCTTGCATCGGTGGAATTCTTCTGCTGGCCCTGCTGTGTCTTTCCGGCGGCTGCGCCACGAAATACAGCGGACTGGAAGAACCCAAACTTAACCTGGTCGGATTTAAACTGGTGGACGCCCAGTTGCTGGAACAGCGCTACGAGCTGACTTTCCGGCTGGGCAAGATTCCCTTTTCAGAAACCGGGCAGATCAAACTATCCCACTAAGACCGATCATCATTCAGCCGTTCCAACGACCGCTGCAACTGTTTCATGGCTTCACTGAAGGTGCTGATCAATTCCGGCAGCCGGTCAGACTCTTCCTGTTCCAAGCCCTTTTCCAGTTCGGTCGCGGCAAATTTTATACTCACCGCGGCCAGGTTCCCCGCCGTGCCTTTCATCGTATGGACCAGGCGGCTGGCACCGTCTGTATCTCCATCGACGAGCAGTCGTCCAATTTTTATTTCGAAATCTACGTATGTTTCACAAAAATCCTGTAGCCGTTCAATGAAAAGGGCCGGATTCCCCTCTATGCGGCGAAGCCCTTCCCGCACATCGATGCCGGGCAACTTAAAGGGTAGAGCCGGGCCACCGGATGCGGGGCTGGCTTTCCCCCCTGCGCCGCCGGCAGCCTTTTCCAGGGGCTTGTAGCGGGTCCAGCGGGCCAGGGCCGCAAACAGCTCCCGGCTGTCAATCGGCTTGGCCACATAATCGTTCATCCCGACTTCCATACACTTTTCCTGGACTCCGGTCATGGCATCGGCTGTCATGGCAATAATCGGCAAATCGCCGCACCCCGGTTTTTTGCGTATGATCCGGGTGGCCACATACCCGTCTATTTCCGGCATGTGAATATCCATCAGGACCGCGTCATACCGTGATTCGCCAACGGCCTCAATAGCCTCCCGACCGTCACCGGCGGTGTCTACTTCAATACCGGCCGCTTCTAAAATCGAAACAGCCAGACGCCGGTTGATAAAGTTGTCTTCCGCAAGCAACAGGCGCAGACCGCTGAGCCCGTCCGCAGAATCTTCACGGACCGGTTCCGGCGCCGGGGGGTTCTTTGCGGGGGCAATCGGGTTTTTAAAGATTTGCATGATGGTGCCTAAAAATTGCGATGCCCGCAGGGGTTTGGGAAAATATGCATTCACCGCAGCGGTACCTTTCCCTGAGCGCAGCTCACCCGCTGCGGGTGTACCCAGCATGATAGTCGCGATCTTGTCGAACAAGGGAACCTGTTTTACTTGACGGATAAATTCCAGCCCGGTTATGTCGGGCAGCCGGCTGTCTACAATCACCAACTGGTAAAGAACCGGGGGAGACGCTTCCCTGGCCGCGGACAGAGCCGCCGCCCCGGTATCAAACGCGGCTACTTCAAAGGTAAAAGCGGCCAGGGTCTCCACCAGGAGGTTGCGTGTGGCAGCGTGGGCAGCCACCACCAGCACTTTCATCTCCCGCAGGTCAACCGGCGGCCGCGGCCTGGATGGCTGCTCCTTTGCGGGTAAATCAAACAGCGCGGTAAATCGGAAACAACTGCCCTTGCCGAGCCGGCTGTCAACCCGTATGTCCCCGTGCATCATCTGCACCAGCTTTTTGCAGATAGCCAGCCCCAGGCCGGTGCCGCCATAGTTGCGGGTTGTGGATGCGTCGGCCTGGGCAAACGAATCAAAGAGATGGGAAGCCTGCTCGGGGTGAATGCCAATGCCGGTGTCCGCCACCGAAAAGTCGAGTTCAATCTGTCCGGCGTGCAAGGCCTTTACCTGAACCCGGACAACGACCTCGCCTTTTTCGGTAAACTTCATGGCATTGGACAACAGGTTTATAAGCACCTGCTTTAATCTCAGTGCATCGCCCACCAGCGTCAGCGGAATATCCGGGTGGACAGCAATCACCAGTTCGATATCACTTTCGGTTGTTTTGTCCGGGTAGATGTCACCCAGGCTTTCCACGACCGCCTGGATCTGGAAAGGTTTGCTTTCCAGATCCAGCTTACCGGCTTCGATTTTCGAAAAATCAAGAATATCATTGATCAGGTGCAGCAGTATATCACTGGACCCTCTGATAAGTTCGAGGTATTCCCTCTGCCGGGACGGAACGTCCATTTCCAGCAGCAATCGGGTAAAGCCGGTAATCGCGTTCATCGGGGTCCTGATTTCATGGCTCATATTGGCCAGAAATGCGCTCTTGGCCTGGGTGGCGTCCTCGGCAGCTGCTTTGGCCTCTTCGAGGTTCTGGTGACTTGTTCTTAATTCCTGCTGGGTGCGTTTCCGCTGGGCCAGTTCCTCCTCCATCTGCTGGTACAGCCGCGCGTTTTCAATGGCAATGGCCGCCAACTGCGCAAACCGGGTTAATACGCCAATTTCATTGCCGGTAATCTGGGCGTCTTTGTTATCATTGGATACGCCGATGACACCGATCACTTCGCTCTTTAGCTTGATCGGTATACCGGCCACAACCCGCACCGGGTGCCATTTCGGATCCGGGTCCCGGCCTTCCCAACTCCGATAATCATCGACGGCAATCGGTTCACCCTTTTCCCACGTTTTGCCCGCCAGCCCCAGGCCCGGTTTTATCCGCCGGCCGATAAACGCTTTAAAAAGCCCGGTGCCGACTTCCAAAGTGAGGTGTTCCGTCTCCGGGTCGTAAATGTAAATAAATCCGTAAGGGAACCCCACCAGTTCGGCGGCTCGGGTAACAATTGTTTTCAGCAAATCGTTCAGGTCCCGCCGGCTGATCAATCCCAGCGTCGTCTGGTGGAGCGCGGAGAGGTATTTGAACTGCTGGTTCATCGTCTTCTCGGCCCGTTTTCTCTCGGAAACATCGCGGTGGATGACAATGCTGGCAATGTGCTCGCCCTGCTGGTTGCGTATAGACGCGGAACTGGCCTGGATATGCAGTTTGCGACCGCTGCGATTATAACGCCGGGTTTCGAAAAAGGTCTGCCCCTTTTTGAGGACCTGTTCCCATCCCGACCGGGTGCCCTCAGCTTCTCCCGGCGGCACAAAATCGATCTGCCCGCCGAGCAGGTCTTCTCTTTTCCAACCGTAGACCTTTTCAAAAGCCTTGTTCACATAGGTGGCATTGCCCCGGGCATCGTAAATAACCACCGGATCGGGTATCGCTCCCAGCAGGGCCCGGTATTGTTCCCGGCTCTGCAGGGAGTCATCTTCGGATTGCTGTTTTTCTTCAAAAAGTTCATCGACCTCGCCTTTGACAAAATCAATCATATCAAAAACCGGCCGCAAGGGGTTTTTGGACGAGATGCTTACCCGGTCTTCAAAACCCTTTTTGCGCCAATCGATGCTCCCGATGTAGGCGTAGAGTTCCTCAATAAAATTTTCCAGGGGGTTCGGGGCGGAGACATCCGGACGATGACTCGCAACAGCCTGTTGCGGAACCGGGTCCGCCGGCAGGTCGGAAATTTTCTCCGTAATCAGGGCCACGGCCCCTGCGTAGTCCCCGGCAACGGTGGTTTTGACCGGTAAAAAGGCACTGCTGAGTTTAACGGCCACGCGCATCCACCGACTCGCGCCATAAACAGTATAACCGTTAAAGGGAACCCGCTGGTAATGACGTTTCAACAGCTTGATATACTTTCGCCGGGCCCGGTAGCTGATACCGGAAAGTGCGCTAAAATTGGAAAGAAAACCCTCAAATCCATCTGTGAGACCGGTATCCTCCAGGATTTTCCGGCGCAGGTCATCAACCTTCCGGACATATTCCTCTTTAAGGTAACCTTCTGCAATTACGTGGAGAATCCTTTCGTTCAGGATTTCATACCGAATGGAGAAATCCTTTTCCACATAGCCCCATTCCGGCCGGGAACAGATCACCCAACCGGTAACCGGACATTTCTTCTCGATAATCTCGCTATTTTGGCTTCCAGTTGGGGGCATAGCTACTTGCAAGACCTCGGTCGGGAAACGATATAGCCTGTCTATAAGCATTATTCAGGGCGGCACCCCGGTTTTACATATATTGGTCCTTAAAAAACAATCGGAAATTTTGCTGAAAATATTAGAAATAGGTTACATAAAACAATCGCGCGACAGTAATCGCCACAACCGTGAGAAAGAAAATCCGTACAAATCCGACGCCGTTGCGAATGACCAGCTTGGACCCGGCAAAAGCGCCGGCCATCTGACCGGTTCCCATGATGATGCCTGCCAGGAACAGGACCTTACCGCCGATGATGAAGACACTCAGCGCGATAATGTTGCTGGTGAAATTTGTGATTTTGGTATGGGCGGTCGCCTTTTTCAAGTCCAGACCGAGAAACAGAACAAACAGCAGGGTCCAGAAAGACCCCGTCCCCGGACCAAAAAAACCATCATAAAATCCCAGTATAAACCCGGCCAGCACATAAAACAACCGCTCATTCATTTTCGGTTTTAAATCCCGGCAGCCCATATCCGGTGTAAAAAGGGTATAGAAAAATACCGCCGCCAGAAGCGGTGGAATGACGTGCTGTAAAAAGGCGGCGGACAGCATCTGTATCGCCACGGTTCCCAGCAGGGCGCCAATGGCCGTGAAAAGGATTCCCGGGACTATTTTCTTGAAATCAACCAGGCCTTTGCGGGTGTAATTCACTGCGGCGGTAAAACTGCCGAAACTGCCCTGGAGTTTATTGGTTCCCAGCGCCTGGTGGGGCGGGATGCCCACCGAAAGCAAAACGGGCAGGGATATGATCCCGCCGCCGCCGGCAATTGAATCCACAAACCCGGCCAGGAAGCCGCCCCCCCAGAGAAAAATGCCGGTGAACAGAGATAGGGAATCCAGACGTCCCTCCAATTCAATAGTTTTTTCCAATATTGGCAGATTTTAGCAGATTTTGATAATCCGTCAATGTCAATAGCATGTTAACAAGTCTGTAAACTGTTGAAAATGCACCCAGTATACCACTCCACCGGAAACACTGGCCCAATCACGCTTCGCGTTGGCAGGCTTTTTTTCTATAAAAATTTAAACAGGTTATAGGCTGTTCATAACTTAAATTTATACTTTAAAAACTCCCGTTTATCACCTTTGACAGCCAAAATTCAATGTCTATAATGCTCCCGTCTCGCTGTTATCTCTCCTTGGAATGGTGCCCGGTGCTACTTTCTGACCGAATCTGCTCTGCGCTCACCGGGCTTTTTTACCAAAAGCTGGAATTGCACACCCTGTCTGAGGCCTGTTGAGGCCTTTAACATTTTTGAGATGGGTTCTAACCTCACAACCGGAAGTAAATATAGGATGAGTGCCGTTCTTGTAATAGATGATGAAAAGCAGGTTCTGGATCTTTTGAAAACCGCCCTCACCCTGCACGGCTACACGGTGGAAATTGCCGTGGACGGCCACGAAGGAATCTCCAAGTTTGATCGCAGCCGGTATGATGTCGTCATCACGGATATCGGCATGCCGGGTCTGGACGGAATTGGGGTTGTCCGCCACATCCGGGGATCTGAAAAGGAGGCCACACCGGTGATGGGCATCTCGCGCAGGCCGTGGCATATTGAAGATGCCGGTTTTGATGTAATCCTGGAAAAGCCCCTTTCGATTAAAGCCCTGCTGGAACAGGTGGCTGTTCTGGGTCAGGGCGAAACGCTCCCCGCCCGTGAGTAAAACTGCCGACCAGCTTAAATGATCTCCTAAAGCCGGCCTTCCTCCACACCATGACAGGCAACCCATGTCCCGGAATCCCGGCGGGTGATCTGCGGTATTTCGCGGGTGCATCTTTCGTCAGCATGATTGCAGCGACCACTAAACACACATCCGGAGGGCAGATTGATGGGAGTCGGCACCTCTCCCCGCAACCTGATCTGCGCCCGCTTTCTTTTCCCAAGCGCCGGGATCGCACTCAGCAGGGCTTTTGTGTAGGGATGGCGCGGTGATTCAAAAAGCTCCCGGGCCGCAGCCAGTTCACACAGGGTTCCCAGGTACATGACCGCCACACGGGTACTGATGTGCTCCACCACCGAAAGGTCATGGGTAATAAACATGTAGGTGAGACCGCGCTGTTCCCGGGCTTCCATCAGCAGGTTCAGAATCTGGGCCTGGATGGAGACATCCAGGGCGGAAACCGGTTCGTCCGCTATGATGAATTCAGGGTCCACCATGAGGGCCCGGGCAATGCTGATCCGCTGGCGCTGCCCACCGGAAAACTCGTGGGGATAACGGCCGGCCCATTTGGGATCCACGCCCACCTGCAGCATCACCTCGGCAACCCGGTCTGCGGTTTCACCCCGGGTAATGTTCCGATTATGAAAAACAACCGGTTCTTCCAGGGTCTGCATGACGGTCTTGCGCGGATTCAGGGAGGCATAGGGGTCCTGGAAAATCATTTGCATCTTGCGGCGGTAGGGCAGCATCTGCTTGGCGTTCT
>CAZYGG010000082.1:0-14573 GCA_964647585.1 uncultured Desulfobacterales bacterium | reverse complement strand
CCTCATACAACTTGGCTGTTCGGTGTGTCTACTATTTTAGGGAAAAGCCAGGTTTTTCGCACACGCGTGCGACTAAATCCTGGTTTTGATTTTCTCTGCGCCTTTGCGTCTCTGCGCGATGCATGGTTTTGCTTTTGTGTTTTGGCTTTGAGGTGAAGGTTTCCCTTCAGCCTGAATGTCTATTGCCTATTTACCTGCTTTCAGGCTATCCACCGGGGTTTGTCATCGAAGAATCCGTCCACCACCACCCGGTAGTGATCCGTCTTTCGGGTCTTCTGGATCTTCTTGAGAATCTTCCGGCCATCTTCAAATGAGCGGGAGAGATAGAGCCAGAACCCTTTCATCTTGTCCCCCAGGTGGGAAGGCCCTGAAAGTACTTGGGCATAAGCTTCAAAAAGTCGGTCATGAAACCGGCGGATGATGTCTATCTTTTCAGTGTCCTGAGTGACCAGGCCCTTGATAGTCCCCGGGAGGAAGGGATCGGCCAGGGCACCCCGGCCCAGCATCCAGCGGTCGACTGATTTAAAACGGTCGGCAAGCCTGGCAAAATCAGACACATTGTAAATATCCCCATTGTAAACAATTGGGTTTTTAGAGATTTCAAGGCAGTCGGCAAATATTTCCAGATCCGGACCCCCGGCGTACATCTGGACCCCGGTGCGGGGATGGATGATCAGTTCGGCCAGGGGGTAACGGTTAAAGATCGGCATCAGGTATTCCATTTCTTCGGCATCGAAACGGCCGATCCGGGTTTTGATGCTCAACCGGTTGGGAATGGCGTTGAGGACTTCATCTAAAAAAGTGTCGATCACCTCGGGCTGGGGGAGCAGGCCGGAGCCCCGATTCTTTTTGGCCACCCGGGGGAAGGGGCAGCCCAGGTTCCAGTTGACCGTGTCGTAACCGAGATCGTCCAGCCGGCCGGCCAGCTTTATGAAACCCTCCGGGTGGTTGCTCAATATCTGGGGGACGATCGGCCAGCCGTAGTTGTTTTCCGGCAGGAGATCTTTAAGGTGCGAATCCGGATACTTGCGCCCCCGGATGGTGACCACGAACGGCGCCATGGCCGTGTCAAAGCCGGAAAAGAATTCTGCGGTGGCGTTGCGGTAGGGCGCCTCGGTGAAGCCTTTGATGGGGGCAAGGGACAAAAACATAGTTTTAAGTTTTAGGTGTTAACACGTAAAACCGATGAATTCGACTTTTTGCGAATTCGTCAACATTGAATATTGTTAAGCCTGTGCAGATACATCCACTGTCACGGTCAGCGCGTGCACGCCCCCTCCCATAACCACACCTTTTACCGGCGTAACGTCGCCGTAATCCCGTCCCCATGCGAGGGTAATGTGTTTTTCACCGGGTATCAGGTTATTGGTGGGGTCCAGGTCCACCCAGCCGGTGCCCGGCACAAACAGGGAAAGCCAGGCGTGGGTGGCGTCTGCGCCGATTAATTTCGGTTTTCCCGGGGGCGGCAGGGTTTCCATATAGCCGCTCACATAGCGGGCCGCCAGCCCCATCGTCCGTAAACAACTGATCGCCAGGTGGGCAAAATCCTGGCACACGCCCTTACGGTTTGTGAGGATCTGATCCACAGTGGTGTCTACGGTCGTGGCGTTCTTGTCGTAGGCAAACTCCGTGTAGACTCGCTTTATCAAATCCAGGGCCCCGACCAGCACAGGCACCCCGGGAGGAAACGACGGTTGCGCATAGACCCGGGCAGCCGGGGTAACCGGGCTGAACGGGCTGGCAAATACAAACTGATAGGCATCCAGCGTCTGCGGATTTTCGTGGGCGCAAAGATGCTGCCCAACGGTTTCCCAGGGAGGCGTGCCGGCCGGCTCCGGTATGGCCGCTTGGGCGGTTGCCACCATGCTGGTGGCGGTCAGGGCCAACGCTTCGTGCGGCTGATGCACCATGAACACGTGGGCGCAATTTCCAAAGTAATCGGTTCGCTGGTGCAGATATTGGGGCTCTGGCGTAATTTCCAACATACTTTGGGACACGGACTGCGTCACTGTTGCACGGGGATACAAAAACAGCTCGTTCTGGGAGAGAGAGGCGGGTTCCGTATAACGGTAAGCCGTTTTATGGACAATCCGGTATCTCATAGGTTCAATTTACCACCGCCGGCGGAAAAATGGGACGTTGCCGGCACCCTGCTCAGGTAGTGATCACTGAGCTGCTGTGCAAAGGCCTTCAGGTGGACCTCCGCGGTGTTGAGAAGGGCCTGCAGTGGTTTTACGGCGGCAGCGCCAACCGGACACTGCAGGCCGGCAAGATCCACCTGCCGCACCGCGGTAAGCATTTCCATGGCCATCCGCTCTTCCGGACTTGGTGTGAGCCTGTCATTCTGCCGGGGCAGGTGTTCCACATGCTCGGTCAACTGGCAAAACTGGAAAGCCAGAGATTTTGGGTTACTTTCGTCCACAAGAAGCAGATCCAGTGCCGGGGCCAGCTGAAATGCCGTCCGGTAACGGGCCCGGTAGGTCATGATACTGTCGAACACCTCCAGCAACGCCTCCAGGGCGCCGCGGGATTCAACACAGACCCGGGGCAGGCCGATATGGATCAACCCGGCCTGGTTTAAAGCCCGCTCCACCCGGCGCCCCATATCCATAAAACGCCACCCCAGGCCGCGCGTCATACTTTCCATGGCCAACCCGCTGAAGGCACTGAGGGTGAACAGGGTATCATCTAAAAGATCCAGCGGATCGCTGTCCGGCGTTTCTCCGAAATCATCCAGCCGGTTGATCACACGCCAGGAATCCAGGGAGAGCCGATCGCGCACATTCCGGGCCGCCGACTGCACCTGTTTGAGCACAGCCGCCACGGTTCCAGTTCGATCTCCCCGGAACAGGGCCGCCTCCATCTGGGCGGACAACTCGCGGTAGGGGGGAATGCCGCCGCCGTCCTGATCCGGGGGGATGGTGTTGTCTGCCCGGAGAAGATCCAGCAGGAAAGGCAATTCCGGCACATCTTGGGGACGGGCTTCACCGGAAAGCCGCCGGTAGATGGATCGCAGAAGCCGAATGAGACCCTCCGCACGCTCCAGATAGCGCCCCAGCCACAACAAATGGTCTGCTACCCGGCTGGGCAGATCGCTGCCCCGGTTGAACGAGGCGACCGCATGCAATCCCCCCATGAGGCTGAAGGGTTCCACCGGCTGGTCGGACACCACCCAGATATCTTTGCTTCGCTGCCGCTCCGGGATTTCACCCAGCAGGGTGTCTTTGTCTGGAGCCGTCACTGCCAGGCCGCCGGGCATGACGGTAAATCCCTGCTCCGTGGCACAGACAAACACACGTAACAAAGTGTAATGCGCCTGTATGCCGGTTGAATGCCAGGCCGGAACCGCAGACGGGCAGACGGGCTCATGGGCCATGAAAGCGTGGGGTGCGGACTGAATCGCTCCAGCCGCATCCACCGGGTCTGCGTGCGCCGACCGGTCCGTGGCAGACCCCGGAGACAACCGCGCCAGGTTGGCCAGGACGTGGTCACGCCCCGTTTCTGTGCCGCACCACCAGGCCGGCTGGCTTTCCAGCAGCAGCTCTTCA
The DNA here is from genome assembly GCA_964647585.1 of uncultured Desulfobacterales bacterium. GTDB lineage: Bacteria > Desulfobacterota > Desulfobacteria > Desulfobacterales > CAJINA01 > CAJINA01. The sequence continues at coordinate 11,025 of CAZYGG010000082.1, read as the reverse complement.
CCGAGAAGGTGACGGCTGAGTGCCGGCAGGTAGACCGACAGGGCCGGGGTCTCGGCGAATCCGCTGCCGATGGGGTTAACAATGTTGATGTTTCTCTCACGGGTTACCTGGATCAATCCCGCTGCCCCGGTAACCGTCGCCTGACGCAGGGCCAGGGGGTCGCTGCCGGCATCCGGAGTGTGACGAAATATCGCCGCGACCGGTTCCAGTCCGGCCAGTTTTTTCAAAAAGACCCGGCCGTTGCGCACGGTCAGGTCCTGTCCTTCCACCAATGGATACCCCAGGTAGCGGGAAAGGAGGGCATGCTCGAAGTAGATGCCGCTTTCCGGGCCGGGTGAAAGCAGTACGATTCCGGGTTCTTCGTTTTCCAGGGGTGTTCGCTGGACCAGGCTGCGATGGAATGTATGGAAAAAGGGCGCCAGTCGCCGAATCTGGGCCTTAGGGTAGAGCTGCGGAAAGACACGGGAAATGACAATCCGGTTTTCCAGGGCATAGCCCAGGCCGGCCGGATTGGCGCTGTAATCACGCAAAACCCGCATGCGGCCGTCCGGTGCCCGGTATAAATCAGCCGCATAGTACGTTAAGAAACGATCACCGGCCGGTTGAATGCCATGACAGGTATGGTGAAAATTCGGGTTGGCAAAGACCAGTTCCGGCGGCAGCCAGCCGTCCTTGAGCAGGGTTTGCGGACCATAGGTATCCGCCAGGATACGTTCCAGCAGGCCCGCCCGCTGGATCAAACCGGCCTCTATGCCCGTCCACTCCTTTTCCGTGATGATCAGCGGAATCAGGTCCAGGGCCCAGGGTGTCCCGCGGCCGGTGGGCGCGTCAAATGGATTGAAGGTGGCGCCATCTTCATGCCGCATGCGCCGGGCGCGCTCCTGGCGCTGCTGGAGGACTTCGGGCCCGATGCCGGAAAGGGCCGTAATGAGAGCCTGCCAGTGTTCGCGGGGTCCGGCCGCAGATTCAAACGCCTCGCCATAGGCATCGCCGGGGAACGCCAGCGTCTCGAACAGGGGGGCCGCTGCAGGCCCGCCCGCCCCTGGATTGCTATATTCTGGTTTGATCATCCTGCCGATGCCTCGAGTTCAGTTCAAGGGCTGTAAGCGTTGCCCGGGACCGGCTCTATTAACCTGTTCCCCGCCTTAAATCAAGGGTGTATGGAAAATGAGGGTTGATTTCAACGGCCGGGATTTTCTGGTCGCCGCCGGGCGAGTGTCCCCCGGGGATAAAGCGGGCGTGGCGGCGGCCTTCGGCTTCGTATGAATTTACAGGCAACACCTCGTGGCCGCGCCCGCCCGGATGGCCCACATGGTAGGTGCACCCGCCCACCGCCCGGCCGGACCAGGTGTCGAACAGGTCTATCACCAGGGGCGCGTCCACCCCTATGGTGGGGTGCAGGCAGGATGGCGGCTGCCAGGCCCGGTAGCGGACGCCAGCCACGAATGCTCCGTCTACAGAAGTCGGCTGCAGGGGCACCCGGCGCCCGTTGCAGATAACGATATAACGCTGTCCGTTCATGCCGGACACCTTGACCTGAAGCCGCTCCACCGATGAATCCACATAACGGGCGGTCCCCCCGCCTCCGGGCTCTTCACCCAGCACATGCCAGGGCTCCAGGGCCTGACGCAGTTCAATTTCCATGCCCTGGCAAACAACCTTGCCGTGGCTGGGAAAACGAAATTCGAAATGGGGCTTGAAAAAATCCAGAGTGACCGGATAACCGGCCCGGTTCAGCTCTGCGAGAACATCCGTAAAATCCGCCTGCACCGGTTGCGGCAGCATGAAGCGATCATGCAGCCGGGTGCCCCAGCGCATCAGATCCCGCTGGTAAGGTTTCTTCCAGAACCAGGCCACAAAAATTCTCAGGAGCAGTTGCTGGGCCAGGCTCATGCGGGCATGGGGCGGCATCTCGAAGCCCCTAAATTCGAGAAGGCCCAGTCGTCCGGTGCTGCTGTCCGGGGAATAGAGCTTGTCGATGCAAAACTCGGCCCGGTGGGTATTGCCGGAAACATCCACCAGAAGGTGACGGAACAGACGATCCACCAGCCAAGGCGGGCAGGGCTGCTCGCCGGATGTTTGCCTTTCCAGTTCGGCAAAGGCGATCTCCAATTCATACAGGCTGTCATGCCGGGCTTCATCTATACGGGGCTGCTGGCTGGTGGGCCCGATGAAAAGGCCGGAAAAGAGAAATGAAAGGGAGGGATGATTGTTCCAATAGGTGACAAAGCTGCGCAGCAGGTCAGGCCGCCGTAAAAAGGGGCTGTCCTCCGGGGTGGCCCCGCCGACAACAATGTGATTCCCGCCGCCGGTGCCGGTGTGCCGACCGTCCAGCATGAATTTTTCAGTTCCCAGACGGGTCTGCCGGGCCGTCTCGTAGAGTGCTGTTGTATTGTCCACCAATTCCCGCCAGTTATGCATGGGCTGGATGTTCACCTCGATGACTCCGGGGTCCGGGGTGATCTGCAGGCTCTTTAAACGCGGGTCGTGCGGCGGTGTGTAGCCTTCGATCACAACCGGTAATTGTGTTTTGGCGGCGGCGGCTTCGATGGCGGTCACCAGTTCCAGGTACCCTTCCAATGATTCAATCGGCGGCATAAACACGTACAGCCGGCCTTCACGGGGCTGGACGCACAGGGCCGTGCGCACCACCCAGGCGGCGGATTCCCCGGCCACCGGGGCCGGTTCCTCGAACGGTTTGGGCTGGGTGCGCACACCGTCACCCGCTCCGGGCGGCTGGCTGCCCGGCAGGGCAAACTGCTCCGGGTGCAGGTCCGGCAGCGGGTCCCGCGCAGCCATGGGATCCACGGGGTAGTCGTGGGGGAAGTCCTCTTCGGACACCCAGGGCAGCGATTCAAGGGGCAGGCGCAGCCCGGCCGGGGAATCACCGGGCATCAGGAACATGTGCCCGCCGCGAAACGGCCAGGGGCCGCTCTTCCACGATCCGTACTGCAGGGGCAGCACGTACCCCGCAACCGCCCCTATCCCGCGCTGGAATGTGTCTGCCATCCGGGCCCGTTCTTCGGGATCTTCCAGCTTCGAATCGCTGGGATCCACATTCACCGGGAGGCGCTGTTCCTTGTACAGGTAGTAATACAGGTCTTCGTAGCCCTCACGGATGTACCGCCGCCGAACGCCCAGGAGTTCGGCCAGCGTCTCGATGAAGGTTTTGGCCTCGGCGGGTCCGAAGCCGTAATCTTTGTCGGTGTCGGCAATCCACTGGTCGTCCGTCCATACCGGGCTGCCGTCCGTGCGCCAGTAGCATCCGAGGGCCCAGCGCGGCAGCGATTCACCCGGGTACCATTTTCCCTGGCCGTAATGCAGCAGGCCGCCAGGCGCCCATTGCGCGCGAAGTTTCCTGATAAGGGTTTCAGACAACTGTCGCTTTTCAACCCCGACCGCCTCGGTATTCCACTGGGCGCCATCCATGTCATCGATAGAGACAAAGGTGGGCTCACCGCCCATGGTCAGGCGGACATCCTCACGGTCCAGCTCCTGGTCCACCCGCGCCCCCAGTTCGGCAATGGCTTCCCAGGTTTTTTCCGGGTACGGCCGCGTGGAACGCGGCGCCTCGAGGATCCGCCGCACGGTCATGCTGTGGCTGAATTCAACTTCGCATTCGTCCAGGGCGCCGGTAATGGGGGCGGCACTGCGCGGCTCCGGTGAACAGGCCAGCGGGATATGTCCCTCACCGGCAAAAAGCCCCGAGGTGGGGTCCATGCCCACCCACCCGGCACCGGGCAGGTAGACTTCGGTCCAGGCATGCAGGTCGGTAAAGTCGGCTTCCGGACCGGACGGTCCGTCCAGGGACTTGACATCCTGGGCGAGTTGAATCAGGTACCCGGACACGAAACGCGCGGCCAGGCCCAGCTGGCGCAAGATGTTCACCAGCAGCCAGGCCGAATCCCGGCAGGAACCGCTGCCCAGGGTCAGGGTCTGCTCGCAGCTTTGCACGTTGGGTTCCATGCGGATGAGATAGCGGATGTCATGACTCAGCTGCTGGTTCAGATCAACCAGGAAATCATTGATCTCTTTGGGACGACGGTCGATTTTTTTAAGGTAGCCTTTAAGTTTTTCGCCGGCGGGTTTACTGGCCAGATACGGGGCCAGATCCGGCTTGAGGTCCGGCTTGTAATCAAAGGGAAATTTTTCGGCATGGGGCTCCACAAAAAAATCGAACGGGTTGATGATGATCATGTCCGCCACAAGGTCCACTTCCACGAGGAACTTGTCCGTCTTTTCCTCAAACATCAGCCGGCCCAGATAGTTGCTGAAGGGGTCCTGCTGCCAGTTGAGAAAATGGGTCTGCGGGGTTACCGTCATCGAATAGCTCAAAACCGGTGTCCGGGCATGGGGTGCCGGCCGCAGCCGGACAATTTGGGGCCCGAGTGAAATCCGGCGGTCATAATGGTATGAGGTCTTGTGATTCAGGGCGACATGGATTCCCATGGGTAGTCCTTTCTGGGTGTGAAGCGTCCGGCCGCCGGCGGGCTACTGCTCTGCCGCCGGTGCCTCGACCAGGGGTTCAAGGTTGAAAAAAGTGGTACCAATGGCCGCATCCACCTTGTTCAGCCGGTTTTGCAGGGCATCCATATACTCGTGCATGCCATGCGCGATCACCTCATCGATATCAGCGTACTCCAGTTCCGCCACCAGGCGCCCCAACGCTTTTTCGGCCTGGTTATAGACCGCGTCGGTCTGGCCGCCGATGATACGCTGGAGACAGATCCGGGACTTGGAAAGGCAATGGCGGATTGAACGGGGAAACTGGTTGTTGAAAATCAGGAAATCAGCCACGCTGCGAGGCGTGATGCGGTGAAACACCTTGCGGTACATTTCAAAGGCACTGGCGGATTTAAGAACCGCCGTCCATTGAATGTTGTCTATGGGCGTGTCCACCAGGTCTGCTTCGGGCAACAGCATAAAATACTTTACATCCAGAATCCGGGAGGTTTTATCCGCCCGTTCCATCATCATTCCGATGCGCGCGAAATTCCAGGCTTCGCCATGACTCATGGTAGAGTCCATCAGGCCTGTAAAAAGGTGGCTGCGCATCTGAATAATGTTGAAAAAGCGATGGGGGTCCTCTATCGCCATGGCCACACTGCCGCCATCCGTCATTTCCAGATAGAAATTGTTCAGGTGTTCCCACATCTCTGAAGAGATGATTTCACGGATGGATCGGCCGTTTTCCCGGGCAGCCGCCAGGCAGGCCAGGATGGAATTGGGATATTCCCGGTCAAAGGTGAGATAGCGTATCACGGTTTCCTGCTGATAGTCCGAATGCTTCTTCTCGAACAGTTTCTGGTCGCCGGTGGTTATTACCAGCGGCTCCCAATGCTTGCCCTTTTCTGATGGCATGTCCAAAAGCAGGTTCAAGTTGACGCTGATAAAGCGCGCCACGTTCTCTGCCCGCTCGATATAGCGGCACATCCAGTAGATTGAGTTTGCAACGCGGCTAAGCATCGCGATGTCTCCTTGATTTTAGTTAGTGCCCATCCATAAACGGCATCTTTCGGCCCAGGGCTGTGTTTTCGCTCTTTGGAAGTCCTCGAAATAGCCCGCTATTCCTCCGGCTTCCCAATCGCTCAAGCCTTGCCCTGAACCAAAATCTACCATTTATGGACGGACACTAGTTAAAGAACCCAGGTGTCCTTGCTGCCCCCACCCTGGGACGAATTAACCACCAGGGACCCCTTGGTCAGGGCCACCCGGGTCAAGCCGCCGGGCTGCACGTAGATCTCTTCGCCAAAAAGGACGTAAGGACGTAAATCCACGTGGCGCCCCTCGATAGCCTCATCCACGATGGTGGGAACCCTGGAAAGCGAAATGGTGGGCTGGGCCATATAGTTGCGGGGTTCCGCCTCGATCTTTTTGGCAAACGCCGCCCGTTCCGCCTCGGTTGCATGCGGGCCCACCAGCATACCGTACCCGCCGGACTCGTTGGCGGCTTTGACGACCAGTTGGTCCAGATGTGCGAGCACATAGGCCCGGTCTTCATCATCGCGGCAGATATAGGTCGGTACGTTGGGCAGGATGGCCTCCTCGCCGGTGTAGTACTTAACAATTTCAGGTACGTAAGCGTAAATGACCTTATCGTCGGCGATGCCGGTACCCGGTGCATTGGCCATGGCAATCCGCCCCGCTTTATAGGCCGCGACCAGACCCTTGACCCCCAGCAGGGAATCGGGGCGGAACGCTTCGGGATCAATAAAGTCGTCATCGATGCGGCGGTAGAGCACATCCACCCGCTTGAGCCCCTTGGTGGTTAGCATATGGACAAACCCATCGGACACCACCAGATCCCGGCCTTCCACCAGTTCGACCCCCATTTGCTGAGAAAGAAAAGAGTGTTCGAAGTAGGCGCTGTTGTAGATGCCGGGTGTCAGGACGCCGATGGTGGGTGTCTGGACATGATCGGGTGCGAGATGTGCGAGCACCTCCAGCAGTTTGGTGGGGTAATCATCCACCGGCCGCACCCGGGACGCCTCGAATACCTGGGGAAAGGTTCGTTTGAGGACCTGGCGATTCTCCAGGACATAGGAAACCCCTGAGGGGCAGCGCAGATTGTCTTCCAGAACATAAAACCGTCCGTCATGATCCCGCACCAGATCGGTGCCCGTCACATGGCACCATATCCCCCGGGGCGGTGTGAAGCCCTCACACTCCGGCCGATAGGTGCGGCTGGTAAAGATCAGGTCCTCGGGAATCACCTTGTCTTTAAGAATCTTCTTCTCATTGTATATATCCTGGATAAATTCATTGAGGGCGAAGATGCGCTGCTTGAGCCCGTTTTCGATCTGTTGCCAGTCTTTGCCGGAAACGATGCGGGGAATGATGTCAAACGGAAAGATTTTTTCAGTGCCCTCTTCACGGCCGTACACATTGAACGTAATGCCCATTTTCAGCAGCAACGCTTCAGCCGCTTTCTGGCGCAGCCCCAACTCACCCGGCGGCAGCGACTCGATCTTGTCCACCAGCAGTTGGGCACCGGGCCGGGGCTTTCCGTTTTTGTCGATCAACTCATCGAAAAAATCACCCGGGTCATATGTTCCAAAGGTTTCCATGAAACCGTCTCCTTCTTTGAATCGCTAAGGTTCCAACCAAGGCACGAATCCCCGTTGTATAAAGCATCCTGGCCCCAATGGCCAGGCTTTGGATTGCCCCTGAAAAGGGCCAACCTGGTGTGCCGCCGGATTCAGGCTGATAGGCTGTAGGCATTTAGGCTGAAGGAAAATCTTTTTTACACCCTATTAAGGCGGCGCAGGCTGGTAACGACAAACAGTGATATCAGGGTTTGGAAATCGCAGATTTCCTGGTTTTCCTACCAGTCTTCAGCCAAAACAACCTGCTCTCAGACACCACGGCGTAGCCAATTATCTCTGTTCTGGCACTGAGGACCAGGTTTTTAAAGGCAGAATAAAAATTCACGGCGTGTCAACACGCCGAGCTGTTAGATTCCACGAATGGCGTCGATAGGTTTAACGTTCATTATAGCCGGAAGAATTTATTATGCAATCACGCAATTCGCATACCGCTACAACCAAATGTTGTTTAATGTCTTTAGATGGGTAAACCTTCGGTGCGGTGACTTGTTCTGCTTGACAGGGGTTTGGGCCGAAAAGCGAAGGGGGGCGACAAATGTGTAATTTTAATTAAACACCAAAACAATTTTGTCGTTCATTTCCGATGGTGTAATGCTATTTAAACTTGGTGAGCACAGCGTCACGCCTTCTTCGATGTCGGACGTTCAATGTTCAAATTTAGATTTTCAACTTTTCTCCGGCTCCCATCCTTTCAGTCCCCAGACCAACGCGATCACCGCCGCCAGGGAAGCAGTGGCGGCGGTTGCGGCCGTGGCGCTGATGCCGCCGGCCGTCCAGATATATCCACCGCTCCAGGCGCCGATGAAACGGCCCATGCCGGCTGTGGCAAACAACCCGGACATCATGGTAGCCCGGGCGCCGGGGACCAGTTCCGTACTCAGGGACAGGCAGGCGACAAACGTGAATTCAAAGCAGATGTACACCAGGAACAATCCGCAGAGAGCAAGGGGCAGGGACGACCCGAACAGGGGCAGCAGAGCATTGCCCAGTGCGGTCAGGCAAGCCCCGAGTAAAATGAGGCGTTTCAGCCCGAAGCGGTCCGCCAGTGAGACGGTAATGATCTCGCCTGTCAATTCGGCGGCACCGATAACGCTGGTACTGGCCCCAATGGCCAGAATGCTCAACCCAAAAGCGGTTTCCAGCCAGGCGCCGTAAACGACAAAGAGGGCATCGTTGGCCATGCTGAAAAAAAAGGCAAAACCGAGAGCCCCGAGGGCCGGTTTTGAACGGGCCAGGGTGCGCCACAAATCCCAGAAGCCGGGCGATCTTTCCCGGCTGGTTCGTTGGCGGTCTTTGGGTATGACGATGGCAATGGCGATAAAACCGAGCACCGCGGTACCCCCCAGCACCAGAAAAGGGGCGTGCCACCCCAGGCGATCGATGACCACGCCCATCACGGGGATGCCGATCAGCGTGCTGCCGGCCCAGGCCAGTTCGAGCAGCCCGATCACCATCCCCCTTTTTGCAAAGGGGACCTGCTCGCCCACGTAGGCCTGCAAAGCAGCGTCGAATATGTTTTTGGCCAGACCGGCTAAAAACAGGGCCACCAACACCGTGGCGTACATGGGCAGGAAACCGGCGGCAAACATGCCGATCACCAGCATGCTCATGCCCACCAGCATCATCAGCCGGTATCCCAACCGGTCCGAGATGGGGCCGAAGATCATGCCCAGGATACCGGTGGCCTGGTTGACCCCGATGGCCGCGGTGATCGCCGACAGGGGCACGTCCAGTCCCCTGCTCAGGGCCGGCGCGAACGGATAGGCAAACCGCCGGGCCGTATTGATCACGATCCGGCTGCAAACCACGGCACTGACTTTTGATAAAAAGCCGCTGCCTTTCTGGTTATCCTGGCCGCCCTCTGTATTAGCTAACATCTGAACCTGCCTTTAAAAACTTGGTCCTTAGAACCAGGTAAGAGGCCTCAAAACCGATATCATCGCGCAAAGACGCCAAGGCGCAAAGAAACCCAAGAGCTGATTATTAGCGAGCTTTTGCGCGATGCATGTTTTTAGTCTTTTGTGTTTGCAGTTGCCTTTCAACCGCCCGAGTGTACCCTGTATCCACCTAAATGCAACTGGAAAACAATTGAAAAACGTTTCAAAACGTGAAAAGATCATTTCTTGATGCTAAGGATCCAGGAACCATATTAATTGGGAGATCAAATATTCTCAAATTGTCATGCCGGACTTGATCCGGCATCCAGTCATAATGCTGGATTGCGCGATGCTTCACTGGGTGCCCGGCCTTCACCGGAATGACAAACCCAAAGGATTCATCTCCCAGTTTAATAACAACCTCGGAATGTTGCCATGACCTACAATTTCGATCCGGACCGCTGGTATGACGACGAATACAGCCTGCTGGAGCAGGGCTTGAAAAAGGGTCGGATGACAAAGGGCGAGTTCGACCACCAAGTTGAGGCCCTGACCGGGAAATACGACGAAATGACCACACGGCTGGACGGTACCTACCAGCTGCCGGAAAAAAAGCAATGACAGAGGCTGACACGCACCGGGATTCTGTTGAGAGCAAACTGCTGAAGACCAGGATAGCTGCCGCCAGCGCCGCCATCCTTATCGGTGCGGCCATCATGGCGGCCAAGTTTTATGCCTGGCACCTGACCGGCTCCTCCGCGATCCTGTCGGATGCCCTGGAGTCCATCATCAACGTGGTGGCCGGCGCGTTTGCCCTGGCCGCGGTTATTGCGTCGGCCCGGCCCCCGGATGAGGATCATCCCTTCGGTCACGGGAAAATCGAATTCTTCTCGGCCGGGTTCGAAGGGGCGTTGATCATCCTGGCCGCTTTCGGCATTTTCAAAGTCGGTTTCGCGCACCTGCTGAATCCGCACCCATTGCCCCATCTGGGGGCCGGACTGGCGGTTTTACTGGTGACCGCGGTGGTAAACCTGCTGCTTGGTATCACCCTCCTGCGGCTGGGGAAAAAAACCGGTTCTCTTGTGCTGGAAGCCGATGGGCAGCATATCCTGACCGATGTCTACACCTCCGGCGGGGTCCTGCTGGGTCTTTTCCTGGCCCACCTGACCGGGTGGCTCTGGCTGGACGGGACGATCGCCTGCCTGGTGGGGGTGAACATTCTGTGGACCGGCCTGCGTCTGGTAAAGCGTTCGTTTGCCGGGTTGATGGACGCTATGGACCCGGACCTGCTCCAGCAGGTGGTGGGCCTGATCAACCGCCACCGCCGGGATCAGTGGATCGACATCCACAAGCTGCGGGTATGGCGCTCAGGACAACTGGCCCACATCGACCTGCACCTCATCCTGTCGGGGGATTTAAAGCTGGATGACGCCCATGCCGAGGCCAACATATTGGAGCAGGTTCTCATCAGTGGCTTTGAAGGCAATGCCAGCGTACTGGTCCACACGGATCCCTGCATCGATCCGAAGTGCGCCTTCGTTGTCCGGGGGGCCTCCCCGGCAAAGTGGCGGTCGGCCGATCTGACCCGGTCGTTCAACACGTCAGAATGCAAAAGTGTCGACAGGTCGTTTGAGCGCACCCTGTGCGGGGCGGCCCGGGATAAGAAAGGGTAAAGCATCCTGATGCAAAGGAGACATTGTGACACAGTCTTCAAGGGCCAGAGCATGGAAATAGTTGCATCCAGTCTGGGACTGCGTATTGTTATAAAAACTACTAGTGCCTTGTATGTTAGGACCTAAAACCCGGCATCGCGCCAAGACGCAAAGGCGCAAAGAAGGGCAAAAGCATAGTTTATTTGCGCTGTCGCGCATAAACCACTCAGGCCTTTAGTTGTTGAACGTGGCTTTATCCCGCGGAGCGGGACCCTTTACTGGTTTCCTTGGCGCCTTTGCGTCTTGGCGCGATGCTGGGTTTTGGCTTTGGGGTTTGGATTTTCCCAAAACAGTAGACACGGTTAAGAGCAAACTACCGATTTCGCAGTT
>CAZYGG010000081.1:0-14787 GCA_964647585.1 uncultured Desulfobacterales bacterium | reverse complement strand
CCTGGTGCAGGTTTTCATTGTCAAGGGTGGTTTTGGATTCATTGCCGATGGCGTATTCGGTCAGCTCGGTCTGCAGCTTGTAATTGGTGTTGTGCGAGACATAGCTAAGCCGGCACCGGTCCACTATCGGGGCCTCTTCTTTTTCGGCGACGAAACGGTTAAATTCCGAGTTGTTGCTGGTGGCAATAATCAGGGTGTCAATCGGCCATTTGAACCCGTCAATTTCAACCGTTCGATTTTGAATGACGCCCAGGTACACCTGGACCAGGTCCTTCTTGTTTTTATAAATTTCGTCGCTGAAATGAATGCCGCCTCCGGCCACCCGGGCAAGGGCGCCCCGGCGCAGGTCAAACCGGTAAGGGTTGTTCGTGTCGGTAATGTGCAGCAGCCGTTGGATGGACTCTTCTCCCAAAAGGTCAACGGCAGAAGAGGTAATCTTGTCTTTCGCCGGGTACTTGCCGGTAACCGTGCCGAGGCTCTCAGTAAGGGGGACCGGCACGATTTCAATAAAATCCAACAACTTATTCAGGTTGCCGTTCGTATGGGCGATCAGGTCGTTGAGAATATAACCACTGCAGGCCCCCAGGGGACGGTAATTTTCATATAGAACATCGATCGCCTTGTCTGTGAATCCGAACTGTTTTTCAAGGCAAGCCCGATTTTGATCCGTTGTTTCGAAAAGATTCATAGCGAGAATTGCCGGGTCCTCAAAGGTCTGCGATTCAACGGTGGCAATGCGACCGTAATTGCCGAGCTTGTCAAGGCCGGTAAAGCGGAAGGTGTATTTGCGATTTGTGTCCCGGCTTAAAAATTCCCTGTATTTCGTACAGAGGTATTCGACAAAGAAGGTCTTGCCGTTGCCCGGTTCGCCTACGAGGACATAAGCCATCTCCTTGGAAGAGCCTCCCTCGGCAGCATCTTTCACATAAGAAACGAAGCTGTTGAGTTCATCATACATGCCGATGATATGTTTCTTGCCTGTGCGGAAAATTCTGAAATCATAGGTTGTTTTTCCATTTACCACGACCTTGTCAATTTCATTTTCCAGGATCATGCGGGTAACCCCCCGGAAGGCATTTTCAAACCGGCGGTTGCCCTTTTTTAATTCTGCCATGTGGTGTTGAAGCGGGCTGAGTTTTTTGGTGGCCATTTTGTTCCCCCGTCTTTGTTTGTGGAGTGTCCCGGTACGCATCTAAGCTGGATCATGCGCACTGTCCTTACACGTTGCGTAAAGGCTTTTGTTGTAACCACTATTACGGGCGCCATTTGAGCCAATCGTAATTTTTGGTGTTATAACTATCTGTAAATGTAGAATAAGATGAGTATGGTCAAGAGGTGGAGGCGATTGAGCATCAGATTTTTGACAGTGTTGCCCAGAATGAGGTCAACGTGTCGATGCGGCGCGTGAACTTCACTAAAGTATACCACAGTAAAAACGGATTGGAAGAAAAAGTTATCGGGGGCGGTGTCGGGCTTGGTTTTCCTTGACATGACCCATAATTACTAATAACAACAAAAGAATGTGACTATTCAGTTATTATTCCGAGGGCAGGGATATGGTCCGACATATTTCGCTCCCGCCAGGTTATCTATAAACAATCTAAACAGGCACAAAGGAGGCCTAATACTATGGACAAAATTCTAAGAATCGATATGGGTGCCCAGGGCGGCCCCGCAGCAAAGGAAGAAGGCCTGGGTGATTATGCCGGGCTCGGTGGCCGTGGTATGACTTCAACTGTTGTCGCCAAGGAGGTCCCCGCGACCTGCCATCCTCTGAGTGCCGACAACAAACTGGTTATTGCCCCCGGTATGCTCAGCGGTTCGGCGGCATCCATGTCCGGACGCATTTCCATAGGCTGCAAGAGTCCCCTGACCGGCGGCATCAAGGAAGCCAATTCAGGCGGGCAGGCGGCCCAGGTTCTGGCCAGGCTCGGATATGCAGCCATCATTGTTGAAGGCAAAGCTACCGACGAGAACTGCTACAAAGTTTCCGTGAACAAGGACGGGGTCAATATAGCAGCCGACAACAGCCTGAAGATGCTTGGCAACTACGACCTGGTTGACAAGATGAGAGCCGAGTTCAGCGAGAAGGTTTGCTGCATTTCAGTCGGCCCGGCCGGGGAGATGAAGATGGCGGCGGCCTCAATAGCCATTACCGACATGGAACAGCGCCCGACCCGGCATGCGGGCCGCGGCGGTGTCGGTGCGGTGATGGGCAGCAAGGGATTGAAGGCCATAGTGCTTGACGATGAAGGCATGTCCGTACGCAAGCCGGCGGACCCTGATAAGTTCAAGGCTGCCAACAAGGCCTTTGTGGCCGGGCTGCGTAAACACCCGGTGACCGGTGAGGGATTACCAGCCTTTGGTACCAATGTGTTGACCGGTGTCCTGAATGAAGCCGGCGGTCTGCCGACCAATAATTTCAAGAAAGGCCAGTTTGATGGGGCCGCCAAGATTGGTGGCGAGGCGCTGGCGGAAATGGAAAACAGCCGGGGCGGTGAAGGTTCGGCGACCCATGGTTGCCACCGCGGCTGCGTCATCCGCTGTTCAGGGACGTTCTATGACAAGGATGGCAACTATGTGACCAAACAGCCCGAGTATGAGACGGTCTGGTCTCACGGTGCCAATTGCGGGATAGATGATCTGGATGCCATTGCTACCCTGGACCGGATGGACGATGATTTCGGTCTGGATACCATTGAGATGGGTGCGACCATTGGTGTGGCCATGGACGCCGGGCTGGCGGAATTCGGAGACGCTGCGGGCGCCATCAACCTGCTCAAGGAAGTGGGGCAGGGAACGCCCCTGGGCCGTGTTCTGGGCAACGGTGCAGCCGTGACCGGAAAAGTTTTCGGCGTTGAGAGAGTTCCGGTTGTAAAAGGACAGGCCATGCCGGCGTACGATCCTCGGGCCGTGCAGGGTCAGGCGGTCACTTACGCTACCTCTCCCATGGGTGCCGATCACACGGCCGGTTACGCGGTGACGGCGAATATTCTCGGGGTGGGCGGTACCGTGGATCCGCTGAAACCAGAAGGCCAGGTTGAATTGTCGCGGAACCTGCAGATTGCCACCGCAGCCATCGATGCAACCGGTATGTGCCTGTTTATCGCCTTTGCGATCATCGACCAGGAAGACACCTTCCAGGCACTGATCGATATCATCAATGGATTTTCGGGTGCCAGCCTCACCGCTGACGACGTTACCGAACTGGGGAAAACCATTCTCAAGACTGAACGGGACTTCAATGCTGCTGCCGGTTTTACCAGCAAGGACGACCGCCTGCCCAATTACTTTAAAGAAGAATCCTTGCCGCCGCACAACGTTACCTTTGCGGTAAGTGATGACGAACTCGACCAGGTTTTCAACTGGTAGATGTACAGGGTCAGTTAAGCTGTAAAAAGAGGGGAGCGCTTTCGCGCTCCCCTTTTTCTACTCTTGAGGAGAAAATTATGGATGCCAAAGAACAGGCCGCGGCCGCAACGGTTTTATCCCTGGTGGTTCAGCCGGAAACTGTCAAACGATTCTTCCACCTGTTTTCAGAGGGTGTGACCCTGCCGATTATAACCGGCAGTACGTTGCAGCAGACGGTCTGCTCACAGCTGGGGGTATCCGCGGAATATTTTGAAGAGCGCATCCAGACCATTTTTCTTAACTTTAAGGCGGTTGATTCACCCGACCAGGCCCGGGTGGATGACGGGGCGATTGTCACGCTGTCCGCCGCTATGCCGGGCCTTGTGGGCGCCACCATGCGCCGGGGCGGCACCTATGCCGCCATGCGCAGCAATATTTCCCATACGGAAACTGCCGGTGACATCGAACCGCAAAAAGGGTTTATCACCTTGAAACTTCTCAATATGGTGGCCCGCGAGCTCGGGCCGGCGTTTCTGGCCAATGGCGTCTACCTGGCCGGAGAACAGCTGGCGGCATTTTTTGCCGGGGCTAATCCGGATGTAAAGGACGGGTGCCGGGAGGCGGTGCTAGATGGCACAGTTGTTACCTGGGAGCAGCTGGGTTCGCAGGCGTGGGCCGGCCGGAGGGCCTTCTTGAAAGTGCTGCCAGATTGAGCGTCTGGATTTTACGTTTCCGGAGGCCGCTTCAGCTGGAAGCGGCCTTTTCTGTTTCATGGTGGCGGATTATCGAGCGCACTCCGTTGAGCATGCTGACATTGCCGAAACAGAAATATTTGGTAAAGTAGTCTTCCTGCAGGTTCAGGACTTTGAAAATGCGCTTTGCGGGATATCCTTTCTCTCTGAGTCTGGTGACGTCTCCGTAGAGGGTTTCCAAAAAGGAGAGCTTTTTCTCAATTCTGCGTTTCCCGTTTTCAAGCTTGGGGAAATGGCTGCAGAGCAGGGTATCAAAGTCAAGTTTCAATACTTTTTGCAAGGATGCTATCTGGGTGCCCACATCTTCATCCGAACGGAAAAATTTTATCGTATCGGCCAGGTAAAGGTCCCCTGAAAAAAGAACCCCGGCCTCTTTTAAAAGAAAAGCAGTATGATCCTTTGCATGCCCCGGGGTGGTCACCGGAACCATTTCACCGAGATTGGTTTCTATGCTTTCCGGGAAGGTCTCCATTTCTAAGGGTGATGATTTTCCCCAGACAATTTTTTGGTAAGGCAGAATACGGAAGGGGGTTTTCATCTTGACTTTTGTCAGCGGGTGGCCAAACACCGTTGCCTGGCAGCCTTGCTTGACAAAGGCGGCATTGCCACTGTGGTCTTCATGGTGATGGGTTAGAAAAACCCGCTGTATGTGATGATGCCTGGCAATTGTCAGGACTTCATTTTGCATGTGGGCCTGGCCGGTATCGACCATCAGGTCGCCGACCAGATAGCAGTAAACCGTCATCAAGGGGGGACCCGCCGGGGACCAGCCCAGTTTGAATCCCTTGATTTCTCCGAAATTATATGGTTTCGCAACCCGCATCACATGCCTTTCAAACAAAAAAGGGCCGCCCTCGTGAGAGGCGGCCCTTTTCTTCGCTCTGGTTTAACTGCTAGTCACAAAGCTCAAAAAGAGCGGCTGCGCCCATACCGCCGCCGATGCACATGGACTCGACGCCGTACTTGACGCCGCGCTTCTGCATATTGGCCAGCAGGGTGGCACACAGTTTGGCGCCGGTGCAGCCCAGGGGGTGGCCCAGGGCAATGGCGCCGCCGTTGATGTTGATATTATCCATCTGGTCTTCAATGCCGATTTTCCTCACGCTGTACAGCGCCTGAGAAGCGAAGGCTTCATTGATTTCCCACAGGCCGATATCGGACGTTTTCAGACCGGCCAGATCGAGCAGTTTGGGAATGGCCACGGCCGGGCCGACACCCATTTCATCCGGCTCGCAGCCGACGGTGGTGTAGTACTTGAGCTTGGCGATGGGTTTCACGCCCAGCTTCTTGACCATCTCTTCACTCATGATCACGGAGGCGGCCGCGCCGTCAGTGGTCTGGGAAGAGTTCCCGGCAGTCACCGAACCATTGACCGCAAAAACTGCCCGTAGTTTGGCCAGGCCTTCCACGGTAGTGGTGGCCCGCACGCCGTCGTCGAAATCCTGCAGGAAGGTTTCCTTCTTATAAGTGCCGTTGTCCTGGAGGACGTACTTGGCGGCCGGGGTCGGAACGATTTCAGTGAAAAGCCCCTCTTCCTGCGCTTTGGTCGCACGCATCTGGGACTGGTAGGCGAAGGCGTCCTGGTCTTCGCGGGAAACATCGTAGCGGTTGGCCACGTTTTCGGCGGTGATGCCCATGGACGCGTACAGGTCGGCATGGACCCGGGCGTGTTCGGGATGCGGGCGCGGCAGGTAGCCGCCCATGGGGACGTAGGTCATGGACTCGACGCCTCCGCCGATGGTGATGTCCGACCAGCCGGCCATGACGCGCAACGCGGCCAGGGAGATCGCTTCCAGGCCGGAAGAGCAGAAGCGGTTGACAGTGGCGCCGGAAACGGTGATCGGGAACCCGGCAATCTGGTTCGCCAGGCGGCCGATGTTCAACCCCTGTTCCGCTTCCGGGAAGGAGCAGCCGATCATGATGTCATCCACGTTGCCTTTTTCAAGATTTGCGGTTTTTTCAACGGCCGCGTTCAGGATATGGACCAGCAGATCCTCGGGGCGGGTGTCTTTAAACGCCCCTTTACCCCTGCGGCAGCCGGGAGTTCTGACGGATGTTACGATATATGCATCTCTCATGGTTTTTTCTCCTTGATAGCAGATGTTGGCGATACTAATTTCTCAGGGGTTTGCCGGTCGTCAGCATGTGTTCAACCCGGGCCACCGTCTTTTCTTCTTTCCAGAAGTCGACGAATGCCTCCCTTTCAAGATTGAGGATAACCTGCTCGTCGATCAGGCTGTTGGCCCGGACATCGCCGCCGCTGATGACGTAGGCGATGCGTTTGGCTAGGAAGACGTCGTATTCACTGACGTATCCAGCCGACTGCATGTTGAACAGTTCCGCGTTGATCATACCCTCGCCGGCTGCTCCAAAGACTTTGATGGGGCGTTTGACCGGCGGAGCATACCCCTCGTCCACCATCTTAAGGACCTCTTTTTTGGCTTCACCCACCAGGTAGTCCCGGTTGAAGATAATCCGGTCCTTGGGCCCCAGGAAACCATTGGCACGGGCTTCGGCCGCTGACATTGAGACCTTGGCCATGCCGATGGCCATGAAGGTGGGGATGAAAAATTTGGCCAGGTCGACATCGGTAACCGGTTCCGGAATGTCGGCGGTCATTTTTTTCCACAGGTTCAGGCAGCCGCCGCCGCCGGGCAGCAGCCCGACGCCGATTTCAACCAGCCCCATGTAAAGATCAGAGTGAGCCACGATTTTATCGGCACCCAGGCAGACTTCGCAGCCGCCGCCCAGGGTCATGCCGTAAGGCGCCGCAACCACTGGAAAGCTGGCATATCTCGTTCTCAGCCCGCCGTCCTGGCCTTTTTTAAGAAAGGCGTCGATTTCGGTATATTTGCCTTCTTTTGCCAGGCCGGCCATAAAGGCCAGGTCGCCGCCTGCAGAGAATGCACCCGGCATGCCACCGGCCTGATTGCCGATGACAAGACCGGCCCCGTTGGCATCCACGTAGTCTATGCATTCGGCCATGAACTCCACGATTTCGCCGTTGATGGCGTTCATCTTGGTGTGGAATTCGATACAGTAAACATCGTCGCCGATGTCAATAAGGGTGGCTGAACCGTTGGTTTTTACCACCTTGTCGGCGGCTTTCAAACCGGCCAGGGAGATAATGTTGTCGCTTACAACCAAGTCTTTGTAGCTGGCGCTGGCAAAATCGTAATAGGCGATTTTCCCGCCATCATTTTTATAAAAGGAAGTGTTGCCGGCCGCCAGCATCGCTTTCACTTTTTCCGGGACAGCCATACCGTCGGCCTCCATTTTAGCGACCGCTTTTTCAACGCCGATGGCATCCCAGGTTTCAAAGGGGCCCATTTCAAAGTTGAAACCCCATTTCATGGCATTGTCGATTTCCACGATAGTGTCGGAAATTTCCGGAATGCGGTTGGCGGCATAAATCAAGTTGTGTGCCACGCCCTTCCAGACAAACTTGGCGCCCTTGTCATCCCCGTAAACCACGGCCTGTATTTTTTCCGGCAAGCTCTTGGCGGCTTTGGCCGCTGCCAGGCAGGGCAGGTCCGGTTTGGCATACTCGGCATACTCGAGGGTAGCCGGGTCAATGACTTTCCGTACTTTTTTCCACTCCGGCGTCAGGTCGGTTTTGTAGAAGCCGGCTTTCGATTTTTTTCCCAGCAGACCCTTTTCAATCATTTCGGTGACGAAAGCGGGCATTTTGAAACTATCCCGGACTTCGTCATCCACAACCAGGTCGTATGTATTGGCGGCCACATGTCCGAGGGTATCCAGGCCGACCAGATCGGCAGTCTTGAACATGGCGGTTTTGGGACGGCCCATGACCGGCCCGAACAGAGCGTCTACCTCCGGAATGGTCATGCCGTCTTCCAGCATCAACTGCATCGTCTTGACCATGCCCTGCACGCCGATGCGGTTGCCGACGAAGTTCGGGGTGTCTTTGGCCCACACGATGCCTTTGCCCAGAACCCTTTCGCCGAAATCGGCCATGAAGTCCAGGATCTCCGGCAGGGTCTGCTCGCCCGGAATGATCTCAAGCAGTTTCATGTAGCGCACGGGGTTGAAAAAGTGGGTGCCCAGAAAATGCTGGCAGAATTCTTCGCTAAGGCCTTCGGACATGGCTTTGAGCGGAATCCCGGACGTGTTGGATGAGATGATGGACCCGGTTTTTCTGACCGGTTCGATCCGTTTAAAAAGTTCCTGCTTGATTTTCAGGTTTTCAACGACAACCTCCACGATCCAGTCGCAATCGGCCAGTTTGTCAAAATCGTCTTCAAGGTTGCCGATGGTAATCAGGTCGGCATCCTTCTGCTGCATGAGCAGGGACGGCCGTGACATCTTAACGGTGTCCAGACCGGCCTGGGCAATGCGGTTGCGCGCAATCGGATTGTCTTCTTCATCGTCTTTTAAATCAAACGGTACAATGTCCAGCAGTAAGGTTTTAACACCGGCACCCGCCAGGAGCGCGGCAATGCCGCCGCCCATGACCCCGGAACCAATTACCGCAGCTGTTCTAATCTTTCTAACCATAATGACCTCCTAATGTTGATGATTCCTTTCCCATATGAATGAGTGTTCATTCATTTAGCAGGGTCGGAGGCAGTCTGTCAAGTGAAAATCATATTAAATGGTAAATCAAAAAATATGTTTAATATACAAATATATTAAGCATGTTAGGTGTAATAAAGAAAGGCGGTATCCGGTACGAAATTAAAATATATCATGGAAAGTCGTGGGTGAATAATAATTCATAATTGCATCGTGGCAAACCTGATTCACCCGTTTTTTATGGTGATTCCGAGTATTTTGGATTCTAAAAGGGACTAAGCGGGGATGGTATCCACAGATGCGTACTCCGGTTCGTGCAGTGGCAGAATAATATCGGCCGCATCTTTCACCTGCAGCATGATATCGTAGGATTTTTCGGGGTCTACCGAGGTTCCCGGTGGGATTACTTCCATTTCCATGGCCCTGATCTCCTTGGGCGGCGTGAAATTTTCCTGGATGACGCAAAAGCCGGTGATTGCCACGGTGCCTGCAGCGGTGGCAACCAGGACGGTCAGCCCGCCTTTTGTGTGCGCGGGGGTGTGCATCACCCTGATACCGGGTACGATTTCGCCGTCCGTGTTGATTTCCTGAACCTGTCCATTGTCTTCCACGTCTTCTATGTAATCTTCGAGGTACCGGAAATCCAATGGGTGGGGGTTGTGGATGCTTTCCAGCTCCAGGGCGTGTACATAGATTTTTGCATTTTCACACTTGTAGTCATTTTCGCAATGGTCGTTGTGCAGGTGGGTATGGATAATGATGTCGATATCTTCAGGTTTGAGTCCCCATTTGGCCAGGCCCGCTTCAAAAGTATAAATCCGGCCGCCGATGGCCGCTTCCCGGTCAGCGGAGATCAAGGGGCTCATCTCGCCCGTATCCACCAGGATCGTCTGGTCTCCGCCTTCCAGGTACCAGCAGTATATGGGGATGGTGTAGGGCTTCCCGTAATCGTGTTGATAGGTCATCATGCCCTTGTCGAAGACTTTCGTGCCCATGACGATGGGGTGGATTGTATAAGTGCTCATGCGCGGCCCCCTTCAGCTTCCGTTGGAGATTTTTTTGTTGTTGAGAATTCTGCAAGCATAAACTATGAAGCGGTATCCGGGTCAACAATAAATTATGATCGCGTTCGGCGGCAGCAGCACGGATGATCCGGAAGGGGACAAATAGACCCTGGAAAGGACCCTTTATGACAACTGAAAATGATCTGGTATTGATCCATTTCGAGGACAACCCGCTGGTTTTTGCCCGCGTGGAGCGGATTGTGCCGGATGCCAAGCCCGACTGGTACCACATCACCCTGCTGATGCTTCAGGTTCCCCTGCAGACCGTTACCTGGATCCTGAAAGATGTCTACATCAACGGTGAAACTTTTACGATGAACGGCAAAACGATGCGTCTGGAAAAAGTGGAATCCCCGGCTGATCCCCGGGAGGATCAGGCGGAAGGAAATGAGAAAGAAACGGACACACCCCCGGACAACAAGGTTATTTCTTTTGCCGATCTGAAAAAGGAGTGAATGACCCCGGCGAAAGCGTGCACGGGAGACGATGTGCCGCGTCGCCACTGCTTCCCAGTTCTGGATGCGTATCGATGTGAATCATGGATAAAATCATTCTGTCGGCTTCCCGGCGGACGGACATACCGGCTTTTTACATGCCGTGGTTTATGGAAGGGATAGACCAGGGGCGGTTTGCGGTCCTCAACCCCTACAACCGGAAAATAGCGACCGTGCCTGTCGGTGCGGAAAGGGTCCACACCATCGTCTTCTGGTCCAAGGATTTCGGACCCTTTCTTGAGGGCGGCTACGGCGAGGACCTGGTTGCCAGGGGGTACCGCCTGTTTTTTAATTTCACTGTCAATTCGGTCGATCAGCTGCTGGAGCCGCGGGTGCCGGACCTTGCGTCCCGCCTCGAACAGCTGGCGGCTCTGTGTCGGCGTTTTGGATCACGGGTGATCAACTGGCGGTTTGATCCCCTGTGTTTTTATGACACGGCCCAATCCGGCCGGGCGGATAATCTGGGGGATTTTGACCGGATTGCGGCCGCTGCCGGGCGACTGGGTATAGAGAGGTGTGTGACCAGTTTTATGGACGACTACGCGAAAATCAGGAAAAGAACCGCGGCCATACCCGGGTTTGGTTTCGTGGATCCCCCTCTTGAGCGGAAAGTGTCCACCTGCCTGATGATGGCCCGGAAACTGGCGACCCATAATATCAGCCTGCAGACCTGTTGTGAAAAAGAGGTGATGGCTCTCTTGCCCGAAGGTGCCGGTATTGAAAAGGGACGGTGCATATCCGCCGGCCTTCTGATGGAACTGTTCGGGGGGCGCATCAGCCGGAAAAGGGATTCCGGCCAGCGGGTCGCGGCGGGGTGCGGCTGCCACATCTCCCGGGACATCGGCTCGTATGCGTGGCACCCCTGTCACCACAACTGCCTGTTTTGTTACGCGAACCCGGCAGTGGACAGCGCCGGCTGCCGGGAGCAGGAAACATGAACATTGGCTCTGTAAAGGTGGACCATCCAACGGTTCTGGCTCCCCTGGCCGGGATAACCAATTTGCCGTTGCGCCTGATGGCCAAGGAGGCAGGGTGCGGATTGGTGTGCTCGGAGATGATCAGTTCCAACGGGCTGGTCCACCAGTCCGAGAAAACCTACCGCCTGATGGACAGCACCCCCCAAGAGCGGCCCCTGTCCGTGCAGATCTTCGGATCGGATCCCGGCATCATGGCCGAAGCCGCGCAGATCGTGGCAACTGCAGGGGCTGATATTGTTGATATCAACTTTGGATGTTCGGTTAAAAAGGTCCTGAAGACGGGTTCTGGAGCAGCGTTGATGAAGACACCCGGGCTGGCCCGGGAGGTCCTGCGCGCTGTCCGTAAAGCGGTCCGTATACCGGTGACCATCAAGATAAGATCCGGTTGGGATCGTTCCGGAACCCAGGCACTTGAAATAGCGGGTATCGCCGAGGATTGCGGCATCGATGCGATTGCCGTCCATCCGCGTACCGCTTCCCAGGGATTCCGGGGCCAGGCCGCCTGGGAGATCATCGCCGCAGTAAAGAAACAGACCCAGATACCGATTGTCGGCAACGGTGATATCCAGACCCCGGAAGACGCGCTGGACATGTTTGCCCGGACCGGTTGCGACGCGGTGATGATCGGGCGGGCGGCCATTGGCAACCCGTGGATCTTTGCGGGTATTCAGACCCTGCTTGAAAACCGGGGGCCTTACGCCCAGCCGGGACTTGAACAACGCTTTGAAGGTATGCTACGGTACTTGCGCGCTTCGGTGAAATATTTCGGCGAAAAACACGCCTGCTACATGATGCGCAGCCGGTTGGGCTGGTTTGTGAAGGGGCTCAGAAATTCCAGCCATTTCCGGGAGGCCATTAAAAAAATTTCCACCGAGAAGCAGGCGGTCGATCTAATCCGGCGCTACCAGCAAACGCTTGCAGATCAGGCCCCGCAGCCGTAATCACTCTCTATAGCAGGACCGGTCCCCATCTACCCCGCTTTTTCCCAAAGAAGCATTACCGGTTCTGAAAAACAATAAACACCATCTGTGCTCCCCGGTCGTCTGACTGTCCACAGGCTTCTACAACGATAGCGCTTGCCAAAAATATGTTCTGATTGATCTGTCCTGTCATTCTGAGGAGTGAAACGACGAAGAATCCCTACCAGCATAGCATGGCCGTACTTGTAGGGGACTCTTCGCTTCGCTCAGAGTGACAAAATAACGGAACGTACTTATGACAATCGGTATACTTGGAAAAAATTCCTGCAGAACTTGAATACCCGGAGGGAAAAATGAACGGCCTTTTATTTATCGATGACGAGGAAGGGGTTCGCCGGTCGGTTGCCCGGGCGCTGAAAAGAGAACCTTATGAACTGTATATTGCCGAAAATGGTGAAACCGGGATTGCGCTGGTCGAGCAGAATCATCGGGGTATCCACACGGTCGTATCTGATTATCGCATGCCGGGGCTTGACGGGCTTGAGACCCTGGGCACCATTGGCCGCATAAATCCGGAAATGACCCGGATTATCCTGACCGGCTACGCGACGATGGAAGCCGCCATCGATGCAACCAACCAGGGCATCGATGGATTTCTCACCAAGCCTTTTGACAACCGGTCGCTGCGAGCCAATATCCGGGGAATTTCGGTAAAAAAACACCTGCGTCAATTTGTAACGGAACAGGTTTACAATGAACTGCAAAGTTCGCCGGATGCCCTGGCACCCGCTTTTCATGAGGTGACAGTCCTGTTTGCAGATATCCGGGGGTTTACCGGCATGTCACAGACCGTGTCACCAGAGCGCCTCGTTGACTTTCTCAATGACAGCTACTTTACCCCCATGGGGGAGATTGCCTATGCCCATGGCGGGATCGTGGACAAACATCTGGGCGACGGCATCATGATTGTGTTTGGAGCACTGGGGCCCCGTGCCGATGACCCGCTGCAGGCCGTTGAAGCCGCGGCGGTCATGCAGAAAACCGCCGGTGAAATTGACTGCCGGTTGCGTCGGGAAAATGGACTGCGACTTAAAATCGGGATCGGGATTTCCACGGGGACCGTATTCTCAGGCCTGTTGGGATCCATACGGAAAAAGGAGTTTACTTCGGTGGGCCTGGCGGTGAATATTGCCGCCCGCCTGCAAGCCCTGGCTGCACCCGGGGAGATTCTTATCAGTGAAAACACCTGCCGCAAACTGGCCGGCCGGGGCGGGTGCCCCACGGTTTCCATCGAGGCCCTGGAACCCGCCCGGGTCAAGGGCTTCGATGATCCCATTACAGTATACCGGGTCGTCTAGTGTTGCGTCTCAGAAATTTCCTATAGAATAGCGTTGCCGTTACAGTGCTCTAAAATGAGAAAAAAATCGAAATACGAAATCCGAAGCACGAAACAAAAAAGCAAATCATAATGACCAAAATATTCAAACAAGACCTGTATTTAATTAATGGTAACAGGGTTTTATCTCTGTCATTGTGTCATTTGAATTTTGAATTTGTTTAGAATTTCGATATTCGGATTTCGGATTTAATCAGGCCCCAAATCCCGAATAGAGGCGTCACTATTTGTTCACCTTATTTATGGGACACAACACTAGCGGATACGCACGGCGTACCCGGGTCCGGCCTTTGAATCCGGCAGCAGGGTTGCCCGGGCGCTGTTGGGGTTGACCGTGGTGATTTCAATTTCGCCGGTCTTGGTCCCGGGGACAAAAAAACGGCCGCCCCTGGGGTTCTTGAAGATTCTGTCGCTGTTATAAAGTTCCAGTTTCGTTCCCGGCGTGAGCCCCACATCCGCTCCGGATGAGAGGGTCACCGTTTTATCGGCAACCCGGGTCACGAATCCTATCCAACTGGTGTCATTAAGAATCTCACAAATATCGTCGGCAATATCTTCGGCCAGATCCTGTAGCGCTTCCATGATCACCGGTGAGTTTTCCACCGTACCAATTGCCAGGGCCTGGAATTCGCTGTCACTGATTTCAATTTCCTCGGCATAGGTATCGCTGAGTAACTTTGCACCGGTTTCGGCCGCGTACATGTCTACCTGGATCATGATCCTCTGGTAGTGCTGGTTCGATTTAAACAGCCAGAAGCCCCTTTCCTTTGCGAAGCCGCTTATGTTTCCGAGACGTCCGGTGATAACCGCACTCAATCCCAGCGCCCGCCCGGTTTGCGCGATGGCCATATTGTCAAGGGCGCCCCGTTCAGGAATCAGGGTGGCATCGATGAGGGCTTCGGGGAAACCCGGGTCATAGGGGGTGTAGAGGACCATGTCGCTGCACTCGTCTTTAACATAATTATTCAAGGGCAGGAGAAAGGCTTGTTCAACTTCCTCAAAGCGCAGCTGGGTCCGGTTGTCGAAAAGGGAAAGGGCGACCTTTTTCAACATGCCGCCGTTTGAAAATTCCGGCAGCGACAACTTCGGCGGGCGGGGATCCCGGTCATCCCAGGTGGCGCAGCCGGCCGCCGCCCCCATGACGATAAGGGCGAACCCGAGCAGGATCCGCACTGCAAACCCCGATGGAACCATATTTATTTTCCGCATACTTTTTATTCCGTTTTGAAAACCTGGTCCTCAGGGTCACCCATTAAAGGGCGTGTCAAGTGAAAAAACACCTCTCCGAAGGAACCCA
>CAZYGG010000080.1:0-15396 GCA_964647585.1 uncultured Desulfobacterales bacterium | reverse complement strand
TGTGGACGGCTGTTTTTACTGGTATGACAACAACTGGCACTATATCCGCCAGTGGCCGCACATCCGGCAGCTGAAATCGGCAGCCCGCCTGCCCATCCACCTGCTGGAGAATGTCCCTGACTACGAAGCCCTCGATCTGGCGCAATCCGACGCGATCATGGGCAGAACCATCTCCATGCTGATCAAGCTCTCCTGGAGTGATGCGGCACTCGAGAAACGTACCGATAAAATGGCCCAGGTATTGAAGCGTACATCCGGATGAAACGTTATTGACGGGCTTCTATATGCGTATCGGACTTGTTTTGATCGTCCCGGCTCTGTATATATATTTAAATTTTCATTTCCGTTCGATTTGACCCAGAACCGGTATTATCAAAGAGGTCCCTCAAAGTGTTTGCCTGCAACTTATGTAAAAGGAAAATTTAAATGTTTCGTAATTTCAAACTTGTATCGCGAATGGTATTTGGCCGTGGCTGTTTCAACCAGTTGGGCGACATCCTGGCCGAGAAACGTGTTGATGAAAACAGCTGCATGGTTTTTCTCCTGGATGATGTCTTCGCCAGCCACCCGCTCCAGCAGAAGGTCCCCCTGAAGGACCGCGACCAGCTCATCCTTGTCAATGTGGATGATGAGCCCAAGACCACTTATGTTGATAAACTGACCGAGGATATAAAAGCGTACGCCGCCACGACAGAAGGTACTCCTGCCGGAGTTATCGGTATCGGCGGCGGCAGTACCATGGACCTGGCCAAGGCGGTCTCCCTGATGTTGAAAAACCCGGGATCGGCGGCCGACTACCAGGGCTGGGACCTGATCGAGCACCCGGCGGTCTACCACGTCGGCATCCCGACGCTTTCGGGAACCGGGGCGGAAGTCTCCCGGACAACCGTCCTGACCGGCCCTGAAAAGAAACTGGGTATTAACTCCGACCACACCGTCTTTGACCAGATCGTACTGGATCCGGAGCTTATCGTGGACGCACCCGGCGAGCAGCGGTTTTACACCGGTATGGACTGTTATATCCATTGCATCGAATCACTAACCGGTACTTTCCTGAACGAATTCAGCCGGTCCTACGGTGAAAAAGCACTGGATCTGTGCCGCGAGGTGTTCCTCAACCCGGGACCGGATTGCGATGACAAATTGATGATGGCCTCCTACTGCGGCGGCATGAGCATTGCGTATTCCCAGGTGGGGGTGTGCCACGCCCTCTCCTATGGACTCGGGTTTGTTCTGGGGCTCCACCACGGCATCGGCAACTGTGTGGCCTTTGACTACCTGTCGGAATTTTATCCCGAGGGTGTTGCGGAGTTTCGCAAGATGATGGAGATTCACTCGATCCAGCTCCCCCGCAACCTGGTAGCAGATCTTTCCCGCGATCAGGTGGAGACAATGGTGGATGTGGCCCTTGTGCTGGAACCGTTGTGGGAAAACGCCCTGGGCCCCGACTGGAAAAAGACTGCTACCCGCAGCCGGATCAGGGACTTGTTTCTACAAATGTAAATTAGTGTCCATTTACAAATGGCATCTTTTGGCCCAGAGCGGCGTTTTCGCTCTTTTGAGATCCTCGAAATAGCGCACTATACCTGCGGTCTCAAAATCGCTCAAGCCTTGCTCTGAACCAAAACCTACCATCTGTAAATGGACACAGATTAATAACTCAACTCTCAGGTTTTATAATGAACATTTTCCAAAAAATCGGTGTCAGAACGGGTTCGTTGCTTGGACGCGTCAAAGAATTTTTTTTAGAGAGAATTTTCTTCGGCCGAGCACTTTCCAGAGTGCCCGCTGGGGCTATCGTTTTTTTTCCAGTCCAGGACAGTCTGCTCGGTTGCGGCATTGCCGGAATTGTCGCCAGGGTCCCCGAAACCCGGGAGGCAACGGATACGCTTGATCTCGACCGCCTGGTTAAGGGCATAGATACCCTGGCCGCACGCACCTTTGAAAAGTGTGCCGATGGAAAAGGCCTGTCCCTGTCTGCAGATTACATGGGCGGCCGGGGACATTTAGATATGCTCCTGCAAACAGCCCGGGATCTGAAAAACTATGCCCACCTTTACCAGCTCTATGCTACCGCAGGCCTGCGTGAAGAACTGGCCGGCATTGCCGACCGGGTAAAGGATCTGCAGGAAGACGAAGCCGCCGCCCTGCACCGTAAAATGGGTCGCCTGGAAGAAGCGGAAGTAGACCTGATGAGCCGCCAGCTTGAAAAGCTTAAAGACTTTACCTGGTGCCTTCAGATTGAAATTCTGGATAACCTCACAAAAATCAAGGAACTAAGCGGACCTGAACCGGGTATCCCCGACCAGGCGGTCTTTAGGGTCTACAGTCAGATAAATGCCGTCCTGAACAGCATCGGGTGTCTTGAAGTCCGGGGGCGGGACAGTGCCGGCATCTCAGTCATGCTGTTGTTCAAAGGACCCCACTTTGATAACGCCTGGGACCAGTTGGCCACAAAAAGCCAGCAGGAAAATTTTACCCGGCGCTGTGGCCAGGCCCCCCTGGCAAACCTGGGCATCCGGAAAGCTGTCAGTGAAAATAACGGCTCATCCCGAGTGGCGGTCGCCCTCACCTATAAAATCGCAGCTGAGATCGGCAGCCTGGGAGACAACCTTCGGTTTCTCAGGCGACAAATTCAGGAAGATCAAATCCTAAGGTCCCTGGTGCAATTTCCGCTTGCAGATGCCTCGGTTCTGTCACATACCCGGTGGGCCTCGGTCGGAGCAATCAACGAAGCCAATTGCCATCCCGTGGACAACCACTTTGTCGGCAGCGGCCCCGGTGTGAAGGGCATCATTCACGTCTGCCTGAACGGAGACATTGACAACTATCAGCAGTTGAAAGAACGCCTGGGGGAAAACGACGTCCATATCCAGAAAGAAATTACCTCCGATACCAAGGTGATTCCCCTGCAGATCCAGAACTACCTTGGCCGTGGCCACAGTGTCGCGGAAAGCTTTCGCAGGGCTGTAAACGATTTTGAAGGCTCCCACGCCATCAGCATGCACACCGATCTGGCCCCGGGAAAACTGTTCTGCGCCCAGCGCGGCAGCGGACAGGCTATCTTTATCGGGCTTGCCCCGGACCACTACATTGCCTCTTCGGAAGTCTACGGCTTTATCGAAGCGACCCAGCAATACTTGAAACTTGACGGCGAAACACAGGTGCCGGGCAAAACGGGCACAACCCAGGGCCAGGTGTTTGTCCTGGACCACGAGGGTGCCGGAGATCTTGCGGGCATAAATGCAATGTACTATGACGGCACCCCGGTGGCCCTGTCTGTGGAAAGCATTAAATCAACAGACATTACTTCCCGGGATATTAACCGCCAGGGCTTTGCCCATTATTTTCTAAAAGAAATTTCAGAAGCCCCGGACAGTGTCTGGAAAACCCTGGATAACCGCTGGAAGATCAAAGATGACGGCCACCCGGTCTACACGGTAACACTCGATGAAAATACCTTTCCCGCGGATCTTGCCCGTTCGCTGCGCAATGGCGAAATCAGGCGAATCTTTCTGGTCGGCCAGGGAACCGCCGGTATAGCCGCCAAAACCTGTGCGAACATTATCAACACCCATATGGCGGATCCCCGACTGCAGATAGACGCCCTGAAAGCTTCCGAGTTGAGCGGATTCCGGATCACCGACACGGTTGACAGCCACAGCATGGCGGACACCCTGGTCATTGCCATCAGTCAGTCCGGCACGACCACCGACACCAATAAAACAGTGGATATGGTGCGGGAACGCGGGGCCCGGCTGCTGGCCATCGTCAACCGGCGTGATTCGGACCTGACCTTCAAAGTGGATGGCGTGATGTACACCAGCAGCGGCCGCGACATTGAAATGTCGGTGGCATCCACCAAAGCGTTTTACTCGCAGATCATGGCAGGCGCTCTGCTGGGTCTGCACATGGCCGCCGTCACCGGGAAAAGAAGCCCGGCCTACATTTCCGGGGAGATTGAAGAACTCCTCCAGATACCCGGGCACATGCGCACGGTCCTGGCCATGTCCGAGCGTATTGAAGCATCGGCTAACCGTCTGGCTGCTAAAAACACCTACTGGGCGGCGGTGGGCAGCGGACCGAACAAGGCTTCCGCCGACGAAATCCGGATCAAGCTCAGTGAATTGTGTTACAAAACCATCTCCTCGGACTACGTGGAGGACAAAAAACACATTGACCTCTCCTCCGAACCACTGATCCTGGTCTGCACTGCGGGGACCCGGGAATCCGTTCTGGGGGACATCATCAAGGACACAGCGATCTTCCAGGCCCACAAGGCCACCCCGGTGGTTATCGCCAATGAGGGTGAAACCCGTTTCGATCCTTATGCGGCCGATGTTTTCCGGGTACCCGCTGTCAGCGAACACATGGCTCCCATTGTCAATACACTGGTGGGCCACATCTGGGGTTATTTTGCTGCGCTGGCCATTAATGAGGGTTCCAGATTCCTTTACGACTTCCAGGAGGAACTTCAGGAGAGTGTCGATACCGGCGCTCAAAACGGTCTGGATGTCTATGAACTGATTCTGGAAAAAAGTTTCCGGGAGAAAATCGGTAAATTTTATAAAGCTTTCCGTAAGAGGAAAAACGGCAATGGATTTCCCGTGGCCCTGGGTCTTTCTTCTTCCGCGGACCTCACCCTGCTCATGAAATATCTTTCCGGGCGTCTGCCGGTTTCAGATTTTGAACTTGATTTCGGAATCAAAGGCACGGCCCGAAACATGCTCAACACGCTTTTTGAAAATCTCGGTAGGGCCATCAACGATATGTCCCGGCCGGTGGACGCCATCAAGCACCAGGCCAAGACCGTCACAGTGGGAACCAGTCGTATCGAAGAAAGACTGGAAGGCCTGCTTTTCGAAACCCTGTCGGAGTATGATTTTATCCCCTCCCAGTTAATCAACCGGAACATTCTGGTGCTCAAAAACGTTCAACCCATTCTCGCCGAAATCAAGGGGGCTATTCACTATCGGATTGACGCATTGAACCTGCTGGGTGAACCGGTCGAAAACACGACTATCGAAGTCGTGAGCAAAAACGGTACCCTGCAGCCGTTGCCCTCGCGCGTGGAAACGGACAACCTCCTGAAAGGCACCAAACGTATTATTGTCAGGGAAGGCAATGTGTTTCTCGGCAAGGGTAAAAAAGATAACCGCAATATTATCGTGATCCCGATAATCTCACTCGATCCGGCTACCCCCAATATGATTGAACACCTGCTTCTACTGCATGTCGGTTTCCGTGAAGGCATCACCCTGGCTGAAAAGATCAAAGCCCTGGGCGGCAAGTATGAACGTATTAAAAACATCGTCCAGGAAGAGAGTGTCCCCTGGGATGACATTTTCCTGGACCATGTAGAAACAGAAGATCTTTTTGGTTTATCCGCCGAAAAAATTAGTGAGATGATTGCACTCTGTATTGAGTAGATCATCAGTCGCTGCCGAGATGCTACGAATACTTTTGACCGGATTCTCTTTCGCCGGGCTGTACTTTTCGCTTGAAATGACTGCATAGGTATGCGCTGGAGACCCAGTTAAACAAGGTTTTTATATTCAATAACAATACGCATTGTGAAAGCAGGGGCGTCGATGCAGCGCGATTGGCAAACTATTTTGAAACGAACCGCTGCAAAATCCTGGATAGCCCCGGGGCAGCAGACTACATCGTCATTTTTACCTGTGCTTTCAGCAACGCCCTGGAAGACTACTACCTTGACCTGATCGACCGCTTTCAGCTGCATCACTATCGGGGTGAGATCATTATCACCGGGTGTCTGCCCGCCATTGCACCTGTTAAACTATCCCGTATATTCAATGGTAAGGTGTTTACCACCTGCGATCTTGAACACATCGATGCGGCCTTTCCCTGGTTCGAAACCAGATTTTCCGATGTCCCGGATGCCAACACCTGCTACTACTCAAGGTATGTCCTGCCGGATCCTGCTGCTGTCAAGGTCTCAAAAGCCACGGCCTTCGCTCGCAAAGCACTCGCGCAGTTCGAATTTTCGAGTAGCTTTTTCCAAAAGGGGTTTAATACCGTTAAAACTGAGATCACCAACCGATACAGACGCGCCCGGTCGGCTGCCGTAGCGCCGGTTCAGGAAAACCAGATGTTGCATGGCATTCGCATCGGGACCGGATGTCTGGGTAACTGCACCTATTGCGGTATTCGCAAGGCCATCGGGAAATTGAAAAGCAAGCCGCCCGACGTTTGTCTGGCCGAATACAGGCAGCTTCTTGAAAAAGGACATCACCGTGTAGTGATCGGATCGGAAGATACCGGGGCCTACGGCCGCGATATAGGACCACCCTGCCGGACCTGCTTGAGAGCCTGAGACGGATTGATCAAGGCTATAATACCAGCTGGTACCTGACTTCCCTCAAGCCAGCGTGGCTTTTAAAATTCAGATCCCGGATTCTGAAGCTGGTCGCAGACGGTAAAATCAGCCACCTGGAATGCCCGCTCCAGTCGGGAAGTGAACGAATTTTAAAACGTATGAATCGGCCATCGGACTTGAAAGCCCTATCTGAAGTCTTCACTGCAATCACGCGGGTGTCCCCTGGTACCAGGCTCATGACCCATATCATTGTCGGTTTCCCTTCTGAAACCGATGCGGACTTTCGGGAAACCATGGACATGGTAATGCGCCACCCTTTCCATACGATTTCCTTGAATCCATACGACGACAAGCCCCAATCGGCCGCATCCGAAATGGAAGCTAAAGTGGCCCCCGACACCATCGCCGCACGCTATCAGATTGTACGGCAATACATGCAAAGAGAAGGTATCTCTGCCTTCCGGTCCCAAATCTCCCACTACCGGCCCTGACTCATTTATCAGCAAACCCGACGATTCACACCCGGGGGCGGGAAAATGATTCCCCCTTCAATTATTTCGGTGAGTCGTTTTCCCAGGCCGGGTTATCCGCCCCCTTTACTCAGGTTCATTTTCATGTTAGAAATTGTATCTATCCATTTTAATTCACGATAAAAATGGAATTTTTTGCTGTCTTCAGGAAACCGGAACCATGCCTGTCTTTGAATATAAAGCCATAGATATAGAGGGCCAAACGCAGACCGGTATCATCGATGCCGAAAACGCGCCGGCCGCCCGTCAGAAGTTGCGGATTGCCAAAAAATTCCCGGTTTCCGTGGAAACCGTCACGGAGGCCCTGTCTTCTGACAAAACCGGTGGCCCGGCCTTCGCCGGATTTTATACCCGGGTGACATCCCGGGAAATCGCCATCATGACCCGCCAGCTGGCGACCCTGCTGGGGGCCGGATTTCCACTGGTTTCCGCTCTGGACCTTTTGATACCCCAGACAAAATCGCCCCTATTCAAAAAAATCCTGGCCCGGATCAAGGACACGCTTGTCGCTGGGCAAAGTTTCGCCCAGGCCCTGGAGCAATACCCCGCCGCCTTCTCGCCTCTGTACGTCAATATGATCAGGGCGGGAGAATCTTCGGGAACCCTGGAAATTATCCTGGACCGCCTGGCGGAAATAAACGAGAAGCAGGTCGCCCTGGGCGACCGCATAAAAACAACGCTGACCTATCCCCTTTTTGTCTCTTTCTTCGGAGTCATTGTCCTTATTCTTCTGCTGATGTTCGTTGTCCCGAGCATTACGTCTATTTTTGCGGATATGCACCAGACCCTGCCGCTGCCAACCCGTCTACTATTAAGCACCAATGGTATGCTGAAAGCCTACTGGTGGCTATTTGGCCTTGGCCTGGCCGGTTTATTCGTTGTTCTCCGGGTAGCCCGCAAAACCAGGCGCGGGCGTTTATGGTGGGACCGGGTGGCCTTGTCTTTGCCCGTCACCGGAACCATTGTCCGGAAGCTGGCCGTGGCGCGTTTTTCCAGGACCCTGGGGTCCCTGCTTGAAAACGGAGTTGCCATGCTGCCTGCCCTTGACACCGTTAAAAACATCACAGACAACCTGCTTATTTCCTCCGCGGTCCAGTCGGCTGCGCAGGAGGTTGAAAAAGGTCAGGGCCTGGGCAATTCACTGGCGGCTGTGCGGGCATTCCCGAGTCTGTCTGTTCAGATGATTCAGGTCGGTGAACAAAGTGGCCATCTGGAGGAAATGCTTGCTAAAATAGCCGACATCTTCGAAAATGAAGTGGAAGCCCAGCTGCTCAGGGCGATCTCTCTGCTAGAGCCGGTCATGATTATCCTGATTGGCGGCCTGGTGGGATTCATTGTACTTTCGATCTGTTTGCCCATTTTCGAGATGAGTCAGCTTGTAAAATAAAATGTGGTTGCGGTGCAACCAAGGAGCCATTATGAACGTAGACAAATACCGTGCCAGCACCGGAGAAAGGGGCTTTACCCTGATTGAAATAATGGTGGTTATCATCATTCTGGGTGTTCTGGCCGGCCTGATCATTCCCCGCATCATGGATCGACCGGAAGAGGCTAAACAGCTCAAAGCCAAAATCCAGATCGAGAGCCTCGAAACCGCATTGAAACTTTACAAACTCGACAATGGTGCCTACCCCGACACGGAACAGGGCCTCCCGGCGCTGGTACAAAAACCGGATACCGGCCAGGCCGGAAAATGGCGCGCCGGCGGCTACCTGGACAAGGGGAAACTTCCCCGGGACCCATGGGGAAACGATTTTATTTACCTCAGCCCCGGCCTAAACGATGACTACGACATATCTTCTTACGGTGCGGACGGCATCCAGGGCGGCGATGGAAAAAACCAGGATATCAACAGCTGGGAAATCCAGTAGCGTTTCGATTATAAAAGACACCGGCCTTTCTGCTTTTTCGGCAGCGCCTGGATTTACCCTGATTGAATTGGTTGTCGTTCTGGCCCTGGTAAGCCTGATGTTGTTTGTAACGCTCCCCCGTCTTCCCGCCAATCCCTTCGTGGATGAAAAACGTAAAACATCGGCCTGGTTAATGGGCCGGATCCAGGCGCTCAAAGACAAGGCGGTGTTCCAGGCCCGCGACCATTTTCTGCACATCGATCTGGAATCCGGTCACCTGTGGAGTACCCACGCAGCCATGAACGCAGATGAATTGGCCGGCGCCCGGCAATCCGGATCTGTGCTCCCCGCGGGTACCCGGGTTCAGGGCGTTGCCTTCCCTGATTCTGGGCAACAGACAACCGGTCAGGTCAACATACGCTTTTCCAGGAATGGCTACGCCCAGATGGCGCTCATCCACACCGCATTCAGCGACGATACACAGCGCTGGTTCCTGGTTGAACCATTTCTGCCCGGGGTGACACTATATGAAAAACCCATCAGTTTCGAACAGTGATGGTTTTACCCTCATTGAGGTCCTGATATCGCTTGCCATCATGGCCATTGTACTGGTAGCGGTTTTCAAACTGCACGCCCAGTCGCTCTCGCTGAACGCGGCGACCCGGTTTCATACGACCGCCGCCTTGCTCCTGCAAACCAAACTCACTGAAATCAAATCAACACCATTCGATGAGCTGACTTCCGACTCGGGCGATTTTGCCCAGCCGTTTGCCGGCTACCACTGGCAGGCCGTTATTGAAGATATCGATGCCGAGACCCTGGGACCGGTTAGCGCCCAACTGAAAAAAATTAAGATCGCCATCCTGTTCGGTGCGGATCAGTACCGCTACGACCTGACCACCTATCACTTTTTTCAGGATACCGGCTGAATGAAAAAAGACAGTTCTCAGACATACGGCTTCACGCTGATTGAAATCCTGGTGGCCCTGTTCATTTTCAGTGTCATTGCCAGCACCCTGTTTATTGCCTACCGGGCCCTGTTTATTGACACGGCCGGGTTTGAAAAGGGTATGCGCAGATATGCACTGGCACAATCCTGCTTCAGCCGCATAAAGAGCGACCTGTCCGCCATCAAGGTGGCGACCGCACCCTTATACGCCCCGCCTGAACCGGAAGGCCCGCCGGACCCGTATCGTCTTTTCGGCCAGGCGGCCTACAGCGGGGAGGGCCCAGCGGGAACCCTCCGCTTTACCTCCCTGGCCCATGTTCCCCTGGGAAGTACCCCCCGGGAAGGCATCGCTGCAATACGCTATTATGTGCAGGCGGACAGCGATGCACAATTCGTCCTGAGAAGAGCCGACCACCTTTATCCCTTTTCAGATTCTCAGCCAGCCGGGACCGATCCGGTATTGTGTGATGGCGTAAGGTCTCTGCGGTTCGTCTACTACGATACCGAAGGGGAGGCCCATGAAAACTGGGACTCCGATTCGGCCGACAACAACTACGCCACACCTGTATCCATCAGCGTCGAATTGGAAATCGGGGATGACACTTCCGCTGACGCCTTCCATACACGCATAGCGTTGCCGGTTATCCGGGAGGGGCGGGTTCCCCGATGAAACCGTACCGACCACTCACAAAGCAACCTTTGCGGAATACCCACGGTAAACCCTTTGGTGTGATCTCAAATAATCGCGGCAGTACCCTGCTGGTAACCCTGGCAGTGATCACCCTTATTATCGCCGTTACTCTCGAAATAAACCGGCAGGTGCGCTCAGCGCTGACCCGAACCGACACCCACACAAACCGGCTGCAGGCGACCCAGTTGGCGGCTTCCGGGATACAGACCGCCATGGCGATGCTTGTAAAAGACCGCAACGAGTCGCAGATTGATTCACTCCTCGAAGATTGGGCCGATCCCGACAAGATTGAAGCCGTCCTTGCGGATCTCTCTTTTGAAAACGCAAGCGTCTCGGTGAATATCACGGATGAATTGAGCAGGATTCAGGTAAACGCCCTGGTGGCTTACCCGGACAGACGCAGTTTCAACGAAAGCCAGCGCGTCCTCTGGGAACAATTGATCCAGAACGCTATGACCGCAAACGAAGAATTCGAAGCGTTAAACCCGGATGAAATCATCAACGCAGCCAAGGACTGGCTGGATGCGGGTGACGATGACGCCATAACCGGTCTAAGCGGCGCAGAGTCTGATTACTACCAGGGTCTTGATTCCCCCTATGCGTGCGAAAACGGTCCCTTTACCCATCTTGCCGAACTGGGGTTGCTGAAGGGCTTTTCTCCAAAGTTACTGTATGGTTCCGACACGGCGGCGGGCCTGGAAGCCTACCTGACCGTCCGGGGTGCGGTAGACCTGGGCGGCACCTTCGAATATCCGGGGCGGATCAACCTGAACACGGCCGACCCCCTTGTCCTTGCGGCGATCTTGCCCTGGGAGAACAAGGAACTGGTCCCGGCCATCGTTGATTACCGGCAACTGCTGTTGGAAACGGGAAACCGCGCAGCCTTTGAAAATCCCCAGTGGTACCGGCAGGCTCCCGGGTGTAGCGATATTGAAATCGACCCTGCGCTTGTTACGGTAGCAAGCGACCTTTTCCGGATAGAGGCCACCGCCGGAAAAGACGAAACCCGTCTTTCCGTGGTCGCCCTGGTCCGGCGCGAAAAGCAAAAGACAACCGGCCGCTGGATGTGCAAAACCTTGCAATGGGAGACCAAATGACTTATACATTATTAACAATATCAACCAGTAACCAAGATGCGTAGAGACAATGGGCAAAAGATACCTGGGCCTTGAGATTGGCAACCGCGCCGTTTCCGGTGTCGTGATAGACAGCGGCATCAAGGGCAGCGCCGTGGAGGCCTGTGCCCGGGTAGCCCTGGAGGGTCCCCAGGATTTAGGTCGCAACCTTTCCGGTGCCCTTGAACACCTGGCCGCGCAGATGGACATCACCGCGACCATTTGTAGTGTGTCCCTGCCGCCCGGCAGCGTTTCATTCAGGCGTATCCAGCTCCCCTTTAGTGATCGGAAAAAAATTCATCAGGTGCTCCCGTATGAAATCGAGCCCCAGCTGCCATACCCGGTGGAAGATCTGGTTATCGATTACTATATCGTGGGACCCAGGCGCAGCGACCACAGTGATATCATTGCCGCCGCGGTTCAAAAAGTCACCCTGGAAGCCCTGTTGGCCGTGCTCACGCCTCTCGGCATTGACCCGGTTACGATAACATCGGCCGGATTTGCCACGGCGCTTTGCCTGGCCGACACCGATGTGCAAGCAACCAGCTGGATTCTGGCGGATAGTGACGGCGTGGACCTGTCACTGTTCTGCGTAGAAGCCGGCAACCTTAAACTGGCCCGTGCGGCCCGCCTGCCGGCAAGCAACCTGGACGTGCCCGCGGCAGATATCTTACGGCAGATTCATCGCAGCCGGCTGGCCTTCCAGGATACGGCCAGCCCTGATTTCGTCCCCGAATCTGTTTTTTCCAACCGCACCGATCTTCTGGCGTCGGATCAGCAGTCAGCCGCTCCGGCGCTGGCCGGATTGCCCCTGAAAAAAATTGAACTTACCGACCGGCTCAGTTCCCGGGAAATTGAAATGGCCGGGCACCTGTCGGTTCCGGGGTTGGATGACAATGCCCTGGCCCTTGGATATCTGGAAACATCCGGTTTAAAGGGATTAAATTTTCGCCGGGGCCCTTTCGAAAAAAAGAAACAATGGCGTGAGCATCGCAAGCGTATTATCAGCTCCGGTGCGCTGGCGTTACTGCTCCTGCTCCTGTCTTTCACCAATATCTTCGTTGACGCTTACTACCTGGGCAAACAGGTCGAGCGCCTCGATCAGGACATTACGGCCGTCTTCAAAACCGCCCTGCCCGACGTTAAAAGGATTGTAGACCCCCTGCAGCAAATGCGTATCAAACTTGCAGAAACAAAACAGCAATTGGCGTTTCCCCTGGAAACCGGTCACCGTACCCGGATCATAGATCTCTTGAAAGCCATCAGCACCCGGATTCCAGAACCGACCGATGTGGAAATGACAAGGGTCGTAATCGGCCGGGACAACATCCTGATAAGTGGGAACACCGACACCTTTAACGCGGTGGACGATATCAAAACCCGCCTGGAGGAGGACGCTGCTTTTCAAAAGGTCGTGATCAGCTCTGCGAACCTGGAAAAATCCGGCAACCGGATAAACTTCAAGCTAAAGGTGCAATTGTGAACAGGCTCAAAAAACGTGAAAAGGTGATGCTCTATGTTGCGTCCGGCTTCATCGGCCTATTCGTGATTGTCCAGTTTATCATTTTTCCCGTAATCGACAAACGTACCCGCCTGGAGCGTTCGATCTCCGCCAAAACGAAGGTGCTCTTGGAACTGCAGGTTCTATCAACGGAATTCAACGCCATCCGGCAACGATCGGATGAGGCCCGCAAGAGTATCGCAGCGAATAAAAAGGGGTTTACCCTTTTCTCCTTTTTGGACCGGATCGCCGGTGAAACCCGGTTGAAAGACCGGATTGCCTATATGAAACCGTCCACGTCGTCTCCCAAGGACAGCCCGTATAAAATCTCGCTGGTTGAGATGAAACTGCAGGCAATCACCCTGGAACAACTGATCTTATACCTGCATAAAGTAGAAACAGACGCGAACGCGATTCACATAAAACGGATTTCGATTGTAAGAGCCGGCAAAGCCCGGGGCCATATCAATGCCGTTATGGAAATCGAATCGTTTACGACCTGAAAGACGGCCGCCATGAACCGCACCGGAAAATGGTTTCTATACGCCCTTTTTGTTGGGGTCGTCACCGGGTTGGTTTTGTATATGCGCTTTCCCGAAAGAGCCGTGCGCCAGTATCTCGAATCTTGGGCCGGTAAGCTCGTTTCGCCTTACAGGCTGAAGATAGGGGCAGTGACCCCTGCTTTCCCGCCCGGTTTAGTTCTCCGGAAGATTGCGCTTGAGCAGGGTCAGCAGCCCCAGTATGGACTGGAACGTCTGAAAATCACGCCGGCTTACGCATCCTTTTTCAACCCGGGCCGCAACCTGGTTCTCACAACCCCGGCCTATGACGGCCGGATTACCTGCAGGGTGAACCTTTCGCAAGGCAAGCTGGCTACGCAGGTGATCGCCCAGGCAGCGCTTGTAAACGTTGACCTAGAAAAAATAGCGTGGCTGAAAAAAATCATCCGGCGTAATATTTCCGGCCGCTTGTCCGGCCAGGTTTTTTGGGATACCGCCAAAACCGCCGCCCCTGTGAGGGCCAGGCTTCAGGTTTCCGGCGGACGCGTAGACCTGCGGGTACCGGTCTTTTCCCTGAAAAGCTTCACCTTTAACCTGGTTGAAACCGACCTTACCCTGACCCGGCAACAAGCCAATATCCAGCAGTGTCTGCTTCGCGGAGAACAGCTTACGGGGAATCTCTCCGGTTCAATCAATCTCCAGACCCCGTTGGGTGAAAGTCTTTTGTCCCTTGCCGGCGTTTTTAAAATGCAACCTGATTTTGCAGCGCACCTGCAAAAGAACTTGCCGGCCGGTTTTTTAGACCGGAAAGAGGCGGCCGCCGGCTATCCGATCCGTTTTTCCGGTACACTTGACAAACCTGAGTTCTATCTGAAATAATTTGTTTTTTATACCAAAGCATAGTAAAAGTTACGTCATGGTCTCGGTTAAAAAATATTTTATCTTGCTGAACCTGGTTTTGCTTACGGGAGTGGTTTACTACGGTATCGGTATTTTTTACAGAGTAACCGCATCTAAAATGGGCCCTATACGGACAGCGCCACCTGCCGTGGCACCGGGCCTGGCGGAAAGCCGGTCCGCGGACAGCCCTTACGGACACTACCAGCCAATTATAGCCCGCGATCTTTTCAGCACGGCTAAAACAGCTGGCCAGACGGCGGCCATTGATATCGATGCGCTTAAGCTCACCAAGCTGAACTTAAAACTCTGGGGAACCGTAGCGGATGAGGACCCGGACCGGGCCTATGCCGTGGTTGAAGACCTGCAAACCCGGAAACAGGGCCTCTATCGACCGGGAGACACTATCCAGGATGCAACGGTCAAGTTGATCCTCAGAGAAAAGGTAATCTTGAGCGTGGACGGAAAAGATGAAGTCCTGGAAATTGCCAGCGCGGTTTCAAATGCGGCGCCGGTGAAGAAACACGCGATGCGGACTGCGCCGGGGCGCAAGATTTCCTTACGGCGCTCAATGGTCAGCAATGCGACCAGCGATATCGGCAACCTTATGAAGCAGGTCAAGATAGAGCAGGCCCTTGAAAACGGCCAGCCCGTCGGCTTGCGGGTGATGGATATAAAACCCGGTTCAATTTTCAGACGAATGGGGTTGCGTAATGGAGATGTTCTCACCGCTGTGTCCGGAAGCCAGGTCCAATCGGTGAAAGACATGGCCGCCCTCTATCAAAGCTTACAAAACACTTCCCGGGTAGAAGTGCTGCTAAAAAGACGTAACCGCCTGCAGACCATAACCTATAATATTCAGTAGCGCCCAGAATCTGGATAATTTGAACTACGGTAAAACAATATGAGAAACTACTGCAATCACGCCGCCATATTAGCCCTCATTCTGTTTGGCACCCTGCTGGCATTTAGAGCCGACCTCTATGGCGCCGAGAAAAAGGGCACTGCGGGAAAAAGCACATC
>CAZYGG010000079.1:8075-15488 GCA_964647585.1 uncultured Desulfobacterales bacterium | reverse complement strand
GTAACCTATGTCTCCGGTCTAAAGTGTTACCCATGTTCGGCTTGCACGGGTGGGGTGCTGCTGATGCTGCCTCGGCGAAAGAGGCGCAGAGCTGTAGGTTGGGTTGAATGTAATGAAACCCAACATCAGCGATACCGTATGAGAGAGAGTTGGGATCGCTCCGTTTAACCCAACCTACGAACTTATGCGCTGGTTTTACCGCGCAGTTTTCAGCGGCACAACATAATCCACGGTCAGGGTTACCGTGCCGAAATCTTCATCCACCTTGCCTTTGAGGACAAAGGGGCGGCTGCGGTCGAGCAGGGCGCAGAACCGGCTGTAAGCTGCGGGGAAGAAGGTGGTTTCCACGAGACCGGTTTCGTCCTCGAATGTCAAAAACTCCATGGGGTCGCCATGTTTGGTGTGCACCATCTTGCCGGTGACCAGCAGGCCGGCCATGGTGACGCGCCGGCCGGAAAACCGTTTCAGGTCCCGGGCTTTCACGACTCCGAGGTGGTTTGTCTCCTTTGAAAACAGCGTCATGGGGTGCCGGTCGCACAAAAACCCCAGCACGGCGTATTCACGTCTCAGGTTTTCCCGCGGGCAATCTTCCGGAAAGTGCGGTTTTTCGATGGGCACCACCCTGTCGAAAAGGCCTCTGTGTTTGGCAGGGTTTTGCCGGGCCTTTATCCAGCAGGCCAGCTCCCAGAGCAGTTCGGCCCGGTCGCCGTCTTCCGGCAGGGCGTCAAAGGCACCGGCCTGGATCAGGGCCCGGGCCTCGGGTTCGTCCGGGCGGACGCGTTCTAAAAAATCACGGATGCTGTGAAACGGTTTTGCCTGACGGCCGGCAACAATCCTTTGCCGGGTTTTATGGCCCAGGTGTTTCACGGAGAGCAACCCCACCCGCATGGTTTTACCATGGCCCGTCCAGTGGATGTCACTGTGGTTTACGTCCGGCGGCCGGATTACCACCCCCATCCGCCGGGCCTCGGATACATAGGCACAGGCACGGTAAAAACCACCCTGGTTGCTGATAACCGCGGCCATGAATTCAGCGGGGAAGTGGGTCTTGAGGTACGCGGCCTGGAACGAGACCCGGGCGTAACTGGCACTGTGCGGCTTGCAGAAACTGTAGCCGGAAAAACTCATCATCATATTCCAGACCGCGTCAACCTGCCGGTCGGTGACCCCTTTGGCACGGGCGCCCATGACAAACTGCTTTTTGTAATCGTCCAGTTTGCGGCCCGGATCCTTCCTGGACATGATTTTCCGCAGGCCGTCGGCTTCTGCCGCCGAAAACCCGGCCAGGGCGACCGCCGTCCGGGAGACATCCTCCTGGTAGACCATGATGCCGTAAGTGTCATCCAGGACATCTTCGAGCAGGGGGTGAATCGGCTCCCATTTGCCGCCATGCAACCGGCGGACGTATTCACGGATGAATTCATTGGCTGCCGGGCGGATGATGCTGCTGTGAATCACCAGGTGTTCAAAATCGCCCACCCGGGCCTTTTGCTGCAGCAGGCGGGTGGCGGGGCTTTCAATATAAAAGCACCCCATGGTCTTTCCCGCGGCCACTGCTTTCTGGGTGGCCGGATCACTTTCCGGGTCCCAGCGGCGTTCGTCGAAATGGAGCCCGTTTTGTTGCAGGTTGGCGACGGCATCCCGGATGACGCCGAGGCTGCGATTGCCCAGCAGGTCGATTTTGACCAGGCCGGCCTCCTCGGTGGCGTCCTTTTCCCACTGGATGATGGGGACCCCTTTGGGGGCGGTTTCAAGCGGGACGTGGTTGTCGATACGGTCCGGGACAATCACCACTCCGCCGGGGTGGACTGACAGGTAGCGGGGGATGCCGATGATCTGCTGGGCGATGGCGATGATCTCCGGCCAGGGATGGGGGAAATCCACGCCATTGAAAACCGGCAGGGTCTGCATGTAGGCCAGCAGGTCGTCTTTGGATTTCAGCCGGTGCCAGAACCACGGCAGCCGCTTGGAGATCTGGCCGATCTCCCGGTCGGTCAGGCCGTAGACCCGGGCCACCTCCCGGATGGCCATGCGCGGCTGAAACGCCACATGGTTGCAGACCATGGCGGCCTGGTTCCGGTACTTCGACAAAACCGTTTCCAGGACGTCATCGCGTTCATCCCAGGCAAAGTCCACGTCAATATCCGGAGGATCGGTCCGGCCGGGATTGAGAAAGCGCTCAAAGTAAAGATTGTACCGCACCGGGCAGACATTGGTGATTTTCAGGCAGTAGGCCACCAGTGAGGCCGCGCCGCTGCCCCGGCCGCAGATGCGCGGGCTCAGGGAAACGATATCGCGCACCACCAGGAAATAGGAAGAAAAGCCCATACGCTCGATCACGGCAAGTTCGTGCTCCAGCCTTTCCACGACCGTTTCCGGCAGGTCGTGTCCGTAGCGATCGCGGGCACCGTCATACGCGTCGTGTCGCAGCCGGTCAGCGGCGAACTCCTTCGCCTGGTTCGACCAGGGCGGCATCACCAGCGAGCGGTCCGGACCGGTGAACATCAGCCGTTCGGCCAGGTGATGGGATGCCTGGATGGCCTCCGGCCAGACGTCGAACCGGCGTGCATATTCCCCGGGGGCGGCCAGCCACGCGTCCGGGGGCGCGGCTTCTCCGGCCGGCAGCCGCGACAGGGAGGTGTTGCGGTCAATGGCCCGGAGCATGCGGTGTATGTTGAAATCCTCCGGTTGTGTAAAGAAGCTGCCCGGCGTGGCCACTGCGGGAATACCGATTTTGCGGGCCAGTTTGACAAGCCGCAGGCCGTGCCCGGAAGGCCGGCGGGGCAGTGCCGCAGCCACGGTGGCGCCGGCCGCGTGCAGGGCCGCCAGAAGTTTTTCGCAAACGGTCAGGATGATCAACCCGGAGGATTGATCACTTAAGGCCCGGGCCAGGCGGAATGATTTTTCACGATGCCGCCGGGTGATCAGGCGGCACAGGTTCCGGTAGCCGGTCTCGTTTTCCACCAGGCAGACGGCCCGGGTACCCGTGTCCGGGTCCGTGATCTCCGCGCCGATGATGGGGGTGATGCCCGCCCGGCGGCAGGCGGTGATAAACGGCCACAGGCCATACAGGTTGTCCGTGTCGGTGAGGGCCAGCCGGGTGTAGCCCAGCTTTCGGGCGGCGGTGCAGATCTCCCCCGGGGAAGCCGTGCCCCACATGAGGGAATAGTATGAACGGACGGTCAAAGGGATCATGGAAAAGCGTTTTAAGTTTTAAGTGTTACGTTTTAGGACATAATTTAAAAGCCGAACATCCAACATTGAACATCGAACGCTCAACTTTGAACTGTGGTACGCCCGCGGCGACCAATTTGATTCTGAGGTTTCGATTTTAGTTGGTCGTCATCCCGGCGAAGGCCGGGATCCAGAAGGTTTTGAATGCCGGAACCGACATGACATATAAATTTGGTGAGGCGAAGCGTCTTTCCTTTTTCGAAGTTGAACGTTCGATGTTCAATGTTGGATGTTTGCTTTTAGCCTTCACGCCACCATCGTCCGCCCAACTTTGATTGCGCTGCTTCCAAACCGGCCGCGGATGGCATCCAGTGCTTTTATCACCCCCGTGTCGATTCGTTCCTTTTCCCGGTCCTCAGCAAACAGAGGCCGCTGGGCCGGGGGGAACGTCAGGCGGTCGCAGACCAGGCGCAGGTGCCGGATGCGCACCCGGCGGACCCAGGCCAGTTCAAGCACTTTCCGGGCCGCCGTAAACAGCCGGCGGTCATT
Organism: uncultured Desulfobacterales bacterium; assembly: GCA_964647585.1. Lineage (GTDB taxonomy): Bacteria > Desulfobacterota > Desulfobacteria > Desulfobacterales > CAJINA01 > CAJINA01. The sequence continues at coordinate 11,765 of CAZYGG010000079.1, read as the reverse complement.
GGCGGTGGCCCGTTTGACTCGCTGCTGGCGAAACAGCCGGATACCGTCGGAATAATCGAGGATGATGCGGATGCGGCCGGCGGCCAGGTTCTGTTCACGCAATTCGGCGCCGGCTTGCTCCACCAGCCTGTAAAGAATCGCGTTGATCCGGGTTGTGCTGTTGGTGTCGTTGCCGAAAGCGTGGCTCTTTTTAACGGCCGGGGGTTTTTGTCCCACGGGCAGTACCGGGGATGGATCGATACCGCGCACGGCCCGGTAAATGCACCGGTTGCGGGAGCCGCAGAGGATGTCCAGCTGCGGCAGATCCAGTTGCGACACCTGCCCGGCCAGCAGCAGGTTGAGCTCCCGGAGTCGGGCAAGGTCCTCCGGCTCGATACCCGGTATCAGAAAAATCGGCAGAGGGCTGAGGAAGGCGGTCTCGTCGCCGGGGCGGACAATGTATTCACCCGTGGGCTTCACCGTGCGCGAGGCCACCTTGGCTACCAGCTTGTTGGGGGCCACGGACCAGACGGGCTGGATGCCCAGGTCGGTGGTTACCGTACGCCGGATGCGCCAGGCCACGTCCCGGGGCGGCCCGAACAGTCGGCTGGTCCCGGTGGCATCGATAAACAGGTGCCCCTTGTGGTCGGTGACCTCGACCAGGGGCGAAAACGGCAGCGCGCAGCGCAAAAGCCGGGTCATGGCCCGTTCGTAGCGATCGGGGTGCGGCGGCAGGATAACGGCGTCGGGACAGTGCCGCCGCGCCCTGCGCAGGGGCATGTCCTTGCGGATGCCGGATTGGTAAGCCTCCTCGCTCATGTCGTAAACAGTGGCCCGGAGAGCGCCCTCCGGGGCGATGATGACCGGACGACCGCGCAACCGGCTGTCCACCACCCGCTCCACCGCCACGGCAAAGTCGGCGACATTGATATGAATGATCGATCTTTCCATTTTAAATCAGGTATGGTTTTTGTCGTCATGCCGGTCCCGGATCACGTCCGGGATGACGTATCCGGCATCCAGGGGTGTTCCCTTTTGACGGCCGGATTCCGGCTGCAGTTTATCCCGCACTCTGTGCGGGGCCGGGATGACGGGGATTTAGTCGAAAAACTTCCCGGCTAAGCATTTAAAGAAAACCAGAAGGTCAAAACCTGTTCATCGCGCCAAGACGCAAAGGCGCCAAGAAAACCAAGGGCCGATTTTTAGCGCGCTTTAGCGCGAAAAAGATTTTGACCTATCAGCGCAGCTGACAACATTTGGTTTTGTCTTTCTTAGCGCCTTTGCGTCTTTGCGCGATGCATGGTTTTTTATTTGTGTTTTGATATACGGATTGCCTTAGCATTTTAAATTTGTCGGTCACCCCACATCCAGTCCTTCCTCTTTTAAAAGAGATACCAATTTCCGCGCATTCGCCGGGGCCTGGGCCTTGACGTGGTTATTGAAGAAGAGAATGCCGGTGCGGGCTTTTTGGTACATGGGCACAATTTTTTCCGTGATCCAGGTCTGCAGTTCCGCGGTGGTGTAGTCATAGTCGAACTGCAGCTGCATTTTCCCCGAACCCCATCCGCGGGCATTGCGGCCGTGGAACCGGATGTAAAACAGGTCCGGGTTGGTCACGATGTCCAGGGGCGGGAACAGGTGGGCCAGCTTCGGTACGTCGACGCCCACCAGGCAGACCCCGCGGCGCTCGAGTTCGGCGAACACCCGGTCGTTGACCCAGGAGCGGTGGCGAAACTCCACGGCCAGCGGGAGCCCGGCCAGGGCATCCAGCAGGGCGGCCAGGTGCTGACGGTGGGTCCGGGTCCGGTCAAACCCGGGGGGCAGCTGTACGAGGATTGCCGCGAGTTGGCCGGATTGCACCAGCGGGGCGACACCGTCGCGATAGTGCCGGGCCTGGTCCGGCCAGTCATCCGGGTCGATGTCGTGGGTAAGGGTCCGGGTCAGCTTAACGGCGAACCGGAATCCGGGCGGGGCCTTGCGGATCTGCCCGGCGATGGTTTCCGCCCGGGGCATCCGATACCAGGTGTAGTTGAGTTCGGTGATCGGAAAGTGCCGTGCGTAGTGCGCGAGCATGGCGTCGGATTTTGTGCCGGCCGGGTAAAAGCCCGCCTCGGTCCACTCGGTGTAGGAATACCCGCTGGTGCCCACGAAAAGACGGCAACGGGCGGGGCTGTTTTTTTGTAACGGGACAGACATAAACAAGGTGTCTTTTTCATATTTTAAAGTAAGAAGCTTTAATGTTTAAAAACTGCAACCAGAATTTTTTCGCACCAAGACCAGGCTTCGCCGGGTAGGCGCAAAGAAAGTCAAAACCTGTTCATCGCGCCAAGACGCAAAGGCGCCAAGAAAATCCATAAATGTTTCCCGCTACGCGGGATAAAACCTTAAACCAAATAAAGCGAACTGAGCTTTTTGTGGGTTTTCGCGCGAAAGCGCGACGTTAATTTGTCTTTGGTTTTCTTGGCGCCTTTGCGTCTTGGCGCGATGCATTGGTTTCAGGTTTTGAATTCCTTAGCGAGCATTGCGGGCTTAGTTCCAGCTTAATCCCTTTTCCTTTGGTGAAAGCCTCGAAAACGTTTTATTGATCCAGAAATAATTCAGTCCAACGCCCCCCTGACCAACCCCACGACTTTACCCTGGATGAGGACTTCGTCGAACCGGCAGATGATCGGGCGGTAGGCCTTGTTTTCAGGGCGCAGCTCGATGTGGTCACTGCGGTGAAAAAAGCGTTTGACGGTGGCTTCCTCCTGGTTGACGAGGGCCACGACGATTTCCCCGTTTTCCGCGTACTGGCGGGGTTCGCAGATAACAATGTCCCCGTCGAGGATGGCCGCAGCCTGCATGGAGTCCCCTTTGACCCGGAGGGCAAAAAGATTGGTGCCCTGGTAAAGGGCGCCGTCCACCACGACGCTGCCGTCCCACTCCTGCTGCGCGTACAGGGGCAGACCTGCGGCAATACGGCCGATCACCGGAACCTCGACCCAGCGCATGACCCCCGCGGTTTCCCCGCTGCGGTTCAACAGGTGGATGGTCCGGCTGTAGCGCCCGTCCCGCCGGACAACCCCCTTTTGCTCCAGGGCCCGGACCAGCTGGGAAACGGCCCCGTGGCTGACCCCCATATCGGCCGCCGCCTGCCGCAGACTGGGGGTCTGCCCACTTCTGCTGATGGCATTTTCCAGGTAGTTGTAAAATCGTTGCTGTTTGGGGGTTAACACCGGCTGCATGTTCGGGTCTCCGTCGTTTTTAATCACGTATACCAAAATAATTTATCTAAATGTATATGTCAATGTAAATATAAAAGTAGCGCCTGTATAGATCTGCGATGTGTTGCCGTAAACGGCTTTGCAAGGGGTAAAATTTGTCCGGTAAGCAGGGGGTGTTATCTATATTAATCTGAAATTATAGGAAAATGTTTATTCTGTCTTTAAAAGTCTGGCCTAAGGGCCAGGTCAAAAGCCTTTGGCTTCGCCGTAAAAGCAAGGTTCTCGCGCAGACGCAAAGGTGCAGAGACGTCCTCCTTAAAAGGATATCAAACAGACAGTCCCGCGAAGTCGGAAAACCATGAATATATTCCCGCTATGCGGGATTAAAACCAAAAGGCCATTGTATCCTGAAGCTTGAAACGGTTTTTCGCACGATAGTGCGCTGAAATCTTGTTTTTTGATTTTCTCTGCGCCTCTGCGCCTTTGCGGGATGTATGGTTTTGCCATT
>CAZYGG010000079.1:0-8065 GCA_964647585.1 uncultured Desulfobacterales bacterium | reverse complement strand
GTGTTTAGGGAGTGCTGGCCCTTTGGGCCAGGAGGCTTTACGAGGCGGTGTCTTTGAACCGGTGATAGTCCTACGGTAGCAGGTAAGCTTATAAGGGAGTCACCAAATTTAAATTAGAAGCTGTCTCAAAAATGGATTTTGGTTCCCCGCAAAAAACGCGGGATCTGCGACAAGGTCCAGTCTTCGCTCTGCGAGCTACGCCGACAGGCAAGGCGGACGTGAATATCAAATCGGAGGTGCCAGCGAAGCCAATGCCTTGCGTGGTAAATACAGCGGGTATTTCGAGGATAGCGCCAAGGCTTCACTCCGTGCTGATATGAGCGCCCAACGCTGAGATTGGGCCAAAAGGCGTTTTTGAGACAGCTTCTATAATTGGGATTCGATGGGCATCAGGCGCATAAACCCGGTACTAAAACGGCGCCATAAACTGGTGTAGGGTTCAACCGTAAACGTGCGCGGTTTTCCATCTTCAAACCCGTGCCATAAAAGTTTCCTATCTTTAAGCTCCAACCGGAACGCGAACTTTTCTATGTTTTCGTCAAACCAGGTACTCATTTCGTGTGCCATGTCAGGTGAGGCAATGACGACCCCGATTTCGGTGTTTTCCACAACCGAGCGCGGGTCGAGATTCAGGGAGCCGATGAACACCTTTTCCCGGTCGAAGACAAATGATTTGGTATGCAGGCTGGCTTTTGAAGACCCTTCCTGGCTCTTTTTCTGTTTACGCTCCGCGCGGGTGAGTTTTTTGTTCAACTCGAAAAGCTCAACCCCGCCGCGCAAAAGCCGTTCGCGGTATTTCATATAGCCTGAATGGACGAGGCCCACGTCGGTGGAAGAGAGCGAATTGGTCAGAATCCGCACCCGGACATCCCGGCCGGCCAGGTCGGTCAAAAAGGCCGTGCCCTCTTTGCCCGGCACGAAATAGGGCGAGAAGAGCAGTAGTTCCTTATCGATGGCCCTGAAATAGGGCTGCAGTTTCGGGGCGAGATGGTATTCGGTTTTATCTTTTGCGTGGAGGATTTTTTCCGGCTGGTCATAAACCACTTCGGCGGAGCCCCAGTAAAAAATGAGCCGGTCTGTGCGCATCCGGTTAGCCAGATCAGAGTTTTTCAAAGCTTCCAGATACGGTGAGTCTGCTTGTCCGGCAATGAATTCATTAAATGCCCGCAGGAGCTGCTCTCTTTCGGCAGCAGTCGGCCAGCGCTCAGCTATTGTGGCGGCCGGATAGGCCAGGGCACTGTTCCAGTATTTGTCAAATGAGCCCGAGACCCGGGAAACGACCGGGCCCACGGACATGACATCCAGATCGGCAAAAGCCAGGTCCGGCTCGGCCTCGAAGTACTCATTGCCGATGTTGCGGCCGCCGAGTATGGTGATCTGGTTGTCCACGGTGAAAGATTTGTTGTGCATCCGGCGGGTGACGGATCCCAGGCGGGTGACAAATTGTAAAAGCCGGCTGGTCCTGCGGCTGAAGGGATTGAAAAGCCTGAGTTCCATGTTGGGGTGCCGGTCGAGCATGGTCATCCCGAGGTCCCGGCCCTCTAAATCCATGTCGTCCACCAGCAGGCGCACGCGCACGCCCCGATCCGCAGCTTTGATCAACTGGTCCAGAAAAAGTTTCCCGGTGAGGTCGCCGTGAAAAAGATAGTACTGGACGTCGATGCTCTTTTCCGCCAGGTGCGCCAGGACTGCGCGGGCCACAAAGGCGTCCAGACCGCTGCTCAACGGCACGAATCCGGATTTTCCGGGATGGGCCTTCAGGTCAGCAGCTATGTCTTTACCGAGGTGTGTGTCCGTGGTGTCGGTGAACGCATGTGATATCGTCCGATCCGTGTTGTCGGGCAGGGTGGCGCACCCGTTGATGAAAAATAGCCCGGCGAAGATACTCCAGACAAACCAACAGGCAGTTTTTTTCATAGCCGGTATCCTTTCTGCTTGTATGGTGCCTTGCTATTCGGACCGGGGTTGTGAGCTTTCATCCGCGGCAGGCACCGTCTGCGCTACCTGGGGTGAACTGCCCAGCAAAATCGCGATCCAGCGGGTCTCGGCACTGCTTTCCAGGGCGATTTTAAAGATCATGGTCAGGGGCACCGACAGCAGCATACCCACCATGCCCAAGGCCCAGCCCCAGAAGACCAACGAGAAAAAAACCACCAGGGTGGAGAGCCCGAGGCCCTTGCCCATGTAGCGGGGTTCGAGAATACTGCCGACCACTATATTCACGACGGCGTAGCCGGCAGCGGTCAGCAGGGCCGCAGACAGACCCAGTTGAACCAGGGCCAGCAAAACAGCCGGGATGGCGGCGATGATCGACCCGATATTGGGCACATAGTTGAGTAAAAAGGCCAGCAGCCCCCACAAAATGGCGTGGTTTACCCCGAGAATTTTCAGCCATACCAGAATAAGGACACCCGTCATCAGGCTGAAGATGGTCTTGATGCCGATGTACTGGTTGACGCTTTCGGAAAACTGGCTGAATCCGGACAGGGTCTGGTCGGGATTGTCCAGGGCCATGGTAAGCTTGCGGGGGAATCCCGAAGCTTCCAGCAGGATGAAAACAACGGTCAGCAGGATCAGGAAACCGTTGGCCAGGGCACCGCTCAATCCGGAAAGCATCTGGGCGGTCAGGCGCATCACTTTGGCCGGGTCGAAAAAATCGCTTACCATCTGGCCGGAAATCTCGACGCCATAACCCTGGAGCCAGGTGATGAGCCCGGCTGTTTCACCGGCCAATCGTCGCTGGTATTCCGGCAGGGCCCGGGTGAAGTCGTTGAGTGACGCGCCTACCAGGGCGGCCAGAACGAGGAACAGAGCGATTACCCCCACCAGGATGGAGAGGACGGCCAGGGCGTCCGGTACGCCTTTTTTCTGCAGCCAGAAGAGAAAAGGCGTGCAGATTATGACGATGAAGACGGACAGTAAAAACGGAACCAGGATGGGTGCGGCGACCCGCATCCCGGCAACGAGGACGACAAAACAGGCCGAGATGACCATGAAGCGTGTCCAGTGTGATAGACCCTGCTTGCTTTCCATGCAGCCTCCCGATCCTAATTTCTGAAATAGCTTCTAAATAACAGTTTCAGGAGCCTCTTTCAACCGGCATTATCAGGCAGTTGGGTCCCCCGGTTCCCTTGGCGAATTCGGAAAGATCGAGAGTGTGCAAGGTGGTCCCGGTATTGTCCAGTTTTTCAATTACCCGGCTGTTGTTGCGGCCCACAATACACTCCCCGGGACCCAGACAGATAAGATTAGCGGTGGCCGCTTCGTAACAGGACAAAACAGTAATATCAAAGCCTTCCAGAAGCTCGGGTGCCATGAGCTCGCGGCAGTAGATAATGCTGCCCGGTCCGGTCATCATCATCGCCTTGTCAAGGTGCAAAATGGTACACGGCATGGGTATGACCCGAATCTCATAGTCCATTTTCTCAAGTAGTTTAGACAGTTGCCGGATGCCGTCATCATTGGTTCGCATGGTCCGGCCGATAAAAGCCACCCGGCCGGCCAGGATGACATCTCCGCCTTCAACGGTGCCTGGAGCGGCGATTTCCCCGACACAGGGCATACCGTCTGTGTCGAGACAGGCGGCCATCCAGGATTCTTCACCCTCTCTTGTGGCGAGTCCCAATTTCAGACGTATATATCCGTCAGGTGTGACCAGAGCTGTATCCCGCGTGAAAACAGAGTTGGGGTGACCGGTCAATTCCGGGAGGTCGATCACTTCTGCGCCGCTTGACCGCAGGGTTGTCTTCAATTCGTCATGCTGCGCCAGGGTAAGATCCCTATCGGCCAGTTGCGTCAGGTTGTGCTCGGCCAGGCTGCCCGGGTTGAAGTATGCATTTCCAGGGGTACTCACCACGACCCGGGTAAGCCGGTCACCTTCATTTGTTACCATTTTCGTTTCCCCTTACGTCTATTTCAGGCTTTTTGCCGCGCCACCGAACTCATTCATAATTTCCGCGCCGGTGCCGCTCTGCCAGAGGTAAAGGCCGGCACCCAGAAGGACAATGACGATAATGGGAAAAACCTTGTTGTCGCCGATGTCGCCTTTAATAACTTTTTTTACGTTCCAGAGCATCAGCAATACGATGACGCCGATGATGATGTTTTCAGTGGTCAGGTATTCCATTTTTTCTATGTACCTCCCTTTTAGTCTTCCTAATTATCTTCGTAACTCCTTTCTATAACCTGAATGGCTGGCTGTAAAGGCCGGGGTTGCCGGTTGCAACACCTCGCGGCCGCCGGAAGGCGGAGTTCTTTGAAATCATAAGCTAAATTAAATGGTTGTATGTCTTGTAGGAATTGACATCTCCACGGGCATATACTATCTGGTATCAAACCAAGATAACCTTTTCTATCGAAATGGATTGAGTATGGCTCCCAACATCCTGTTTATCGCCGGCACGCGACCGGAAGTTATCGAGGCGCGCAAGATTTATCCGGAGGTGACCCTGTTGCTCACCGGCCAGCACAAAACCATGGCCCGGCAGGCCCTGGAGGCGTTCGGGCTGCAGGCGGACGTTGAACTGGATGTCATGCGGGCCGGGGCCAGCCTGCCCGAACCGCTTGCCGATGGCGTGCGGCGCATCCTGGTAACCACCCACCGCCGGGAGAGCTGGAATACCGATATCGCCCGGATATGTGAGGCGATCAGGATCCTGGCGGACACCTGCCCGGATGTGGAATTCTTGCTGCCGGTCCATAAAAATCCCGTGGTGGCGGATCAGGTCCATGCCATCCTGGGGGGGCATGATCGGATCCGGTTGACCGATCCGTTGGATTACCTTGACCTGCAGGCGGCCCTGGCCGGCAGCTACCTGACCCTGACTGATTCCGGCGGGATCCAGGAGGAAGCGCCCAGCTACGGGGTGCCCGCCCTGGTGCTGCGCCGGGTCACGGAACGGCCCGAGGCGGTCAACGCCGGGCTGGCCAAGGTTGTCGGAACCGACCGGGACAGTATTGTGAAAGAATGCCGGTTGTTACTGGATGATCCCGAGCAATACAAACAGATGGCCCGGGCCGATAATCCTTTCGGAGACGGGCTGGCAGGTCGGAGAGTTGCGATTGCCTTGAAACGTTTTCTGGAAAACAAAAAACCCCTGCTCGCAGATATCGGGGAGTTTAACTACCAGGGATAAGGCCCTGGCCATTGCATTCTTGTGAATCCAGACAGTTGTGAAAGGAGTTTGTCATGAAAAAAATGCCTATTGTTGTTTTGATAATCGCAGCTTTTTTTACTGGACACCCCCTTTTGGCTTCCACGGATATCTGCCTTCTCGCATCACAGGCAGTTAAGATGGAAAAGAAGGATATTGACGTTTTCTTTAAAGACAAAGTGGCCCGGAAACTATTGACGGGCAGGGGTGTGGTGAAGAGTGTAAGGCAAACTGCCGGTGAAGGCGTTAGGGGGAACTACCAGGTCGAGATTCTCTGCTCCCCGAACGTGATTGTCAAATTCCAGACCAACGAATTCTGGGTCGAAAGATCGGGTGCCGTGAAAGACGCCACCGTCTCATTTTCCGGTGAATGTACCCAGATGCACAAGTCACTGGACACGCTATCCGTTGTTATGCGGGCGACCATTCGGTAAGGGTATGCTCGCTGCAGCGTGTAGCACTTTGCAGGCTCATCGATTTCAGCCTTGGGGGTTGTTTTCGGATTCCCCGGGTTGCGCGTCAGGCGTTTATGCTTCTTCAGCAATCCAGCCGCCGCCGCGTTTTTCAATTCTGCCAATGTGGGTATCGGTCGGGGCCGTAGGGGGCTGCTGTCCATAGCAATGATGGGCTTATAGACCCAACAATCAGTTGCCATCAGCGTGTTTTACGGGTAAAATCAAGTTTTGTTTAAATCTTCCGAATTATAATTTAATAAAGTGCGGCCGCACGGTTGCATCTTAACTGATAACAGGGGTTGAAATGATGAAGCATTTTTGGCTTGACACACACGGTTACCGTTCCAGGCGCGTCATTTGGGCTGCGTCCCTACTTGCACTGGCCGGCCTGGTGCTATTTACGGGCGGGTGCGGCAAGAAAGAGGAACCCGCAAAGGCGGAAGTTGTCCGGCCGGTCAAGACAATGACGATCCAAGCGGCCGGTGCCAGTGCTACCCGCAGTTACCCGGGCCAGGTGCGGGCATCCCGTCGGGTAGATCTGGCTTTCAAGGTGGCGGGACCGTTGATTGAACTGCCGGTGGAGGAGGGCCAGGACGTCAAAAAGGGGGAACTGATTGCCCGGATCCTGCCCAGGGATTTCAAGATCCGATTGGACCAGGCCAAGGCCAGGGCCCTGGAAGCGGAACAGCAGTACCAGCGCTACCGGGACCTGTATGTGAAAAAGCAGGTTTCCAAGGCGGACTTTGACAAATACAAAAGCCAGCGGGATGTGTCTGTCGCCCAACAGGAGGATGCGCAGAACGCCCTCAAAGATACTTACCTCAAGGCGCCTTTTGAGGGCATCATCGCCAAGCGCTACGTTGAGAATTTTGAAGAGGTCCAGGCCAAACAACCGATTGTCTTTTTGCAGGATATTTCTAAAGTAGAGCTTTTATTGAATGTCCCGGAGAGTGAAATGGCCACGGTCCGGGGTAAGATAAAAGCGGAGGCGTTCGCACTTTTTCCAACTACTCCAGGGAAAAGGTTTCCATTGGATCTCAAGGAGTTTTCGACCCAGGCTGATCCCAAAACCCAGACCTACCAGGTGGTCTTGACAATGCCTCAGCCGCAAGAGGTCAACATCCTGCCCGGCATGACAGGCACTGTGGAAATCGAGATAAAGTCACGCGCTACGGATGGCCCCCAGGTTGTCATCCCGGCCATCGCTGTCCTGGGGGATTCAGACGGCAGCGCCTATGTATGGCGTGTTGACGAAAAAGCCAAGACTGTTCACAAGCTGCCGCTGAAAGTTGGCGAGATGACCGGTTCTGAAAACATCATTGTGAAGGAAGGCCTCAAGGGCGGTGAAATTATCGTGGTGGCCGGTGGGACCAAGCTTGAGGACGGCCTGCAGGTCAGGCTCTGGGAAGACCAGGAGTAGCAATCCGTTTTGTGAATCAGGCGGCTTCAGTTCAAGGCAATCAAAGGAAAGTAACCGATGAATATAGCGGAATTCTCTATCAATAAAAGCATCATTACCTGGACCACGACCATCGTGCTGCTTGTACTGGGGTACCTGTCCTATCAAAGCCTGCCCCGATTGGAAGACCCGGAATTTGCCATCAAAGATGCGGTGGTGTTGACCCCCTATCCCGGTGCTTCCCCACAGGAGGTCGAAAAAGAAGTCACCGAGCAGATTGAGAAGGCGGTCCAGGAGATGGCCCAGCTCAAACGAGTGGAATCCTATTCAACCCGCGGGCTTTCCACGGTCAAAGTCAAGATCAAGGACAATTATGACCTGGCCGCGCTCCCCCAGGTGTGGGATGAACTGCGCCGAAAAATAATCGATTATGTGCCCAACCTGCCGCCCGGGTCTGGTACCCCGACTGTTCTGGATGACTTTGGAGATGTATACGGAGTTTATTTTGCCCTGGTCGGTGACGGGTTCACCTACGCGGAGCTCAAAAAAATTGCCGAGCTGCTCAAGCGCGAACTGCTGACGGTGAAGGATGTCAAGAAAATAGCCTTTTTTGGAGAACAGCAGGAAGCGGTTTACGTGGAGATGGCCCGGGCCAAAATGGCTGCCCTGGGAATTACCCGTGGGGAGATATTTGACGCCCTGCGGGCTAAAAACCTGCCGGCCGATTCCGGACGGGTAAAAATCGGCACGGAGTACATGGCCTTCCACCCCACCGGTATTTTCAAATCAGAAGAAGACTTTGGCGACCTTCTAATCAGCAGCCAGGGCAGTCGTCTGATTTACCTCCGTGATGTGGCCACTATCCGGCGGGATTATGTAGACCCGGCCGCACGCATTTTAAGGGTGAACGGCAAGCCGGGGATCGGAATTGCCATATCCACAATCTCCGGCGGCAACGCGGTTTTCATGGGAGAAGGTGTGGAAAAAAGGATTGCTGAACTGGAAAACCAGATCCCCATCGGTATGGATCTGGAGATTATTTCCATGCAGTCCACCAC
>CAZYGG010000078.1:0-16020 GCA_964647585.1 uncultured Desulfobacterales bacterium | reverse complement strand
GTAGCCTCATACAACTTGGCTGTTCGGTGTGTCTACTATTTTAGGGAAAAGCCAGACCTTAAATGGGTTTTGTCAGCATAGCTGACCCAAAGTTCGCCCCTGACCTTCTTGGCGCCTTTGCGTCTTGGCGCGATGATTGATTTTCGCTTTTGACTTTGCCCTATGCTCTCCGCCCGAACGCCCCCCGCCCTCAATCCCTCCCGCCAGGGGAGGGAAGCTCTTTCTGACTTCCGACGCCTGATCTCTGGTCTGGCCCTAAGTGTCATCTTCCGACAACGACACGACTTCCGCGCCGGTGACCCGCAGGAGTTCGGCCGGGGTCAGGCGCATCATGGCATTGAGGTCGCCACCGCCGCCGAAGATCACCACCTGGTCTGAAACCGCACTGTCCACCAGGGTCCGCAGGCGGGTGCGATGGCCGAAGGGCGGCATGCTCCCCACCACGAAACCGGTGATCTCCAGGGCAAGCTCGGGGCTGGCAAACTTGGCCCACTTGCGCCCCACCTCCAGGTATTTGGCCAGCTTGCGCCGATCCACCCGGGCAGTGCCGTTGTTGATCACCAGCAGGGGCTCGTCCCGGACCTTGAACACCAGGGACTTGATAATCTGCTCAGGCACCACGGAAAGCTCCCGGGCGGCATCCTCAACGGTGGGCGTGTGGCCGTCCAGGGTCATAATTTCCGCGGTGATCTTCTCTTCATCAATAAACTGCTGCAGGTCGGTGCTGTTCATGTACTCTCTCATGCTATTTCGCTGGTTAAGTAGAATGATGGTGTCAGGTCAAAATAAGAGTTATTGTAAGCGATGCCAAAACGCCAATCGGCTGAAACCCCAGCCATTGCATCTTTGAGGTCTCTATCCACAATCTGAAAAAGATTATTGATCTCTTCTGGTGAGGTTTCGTGGCGTTGCAGCCAGCGGTTTTCAAGCCATTGCTTCAAGGTCATTTTCGTTCCCAACAATAAAAAGCCTGGGTTCTTTGAGAACCCGTGATAGGAAATGCTCTTTTTTTACTTTTCTGGCACTGAATTCAGTGGGGGTTAATATGTATGGATTGATCTCACGGCCGAGTTTTTCTACCACATCGGGCAGATAGGCCGAAAGTTTTCGTAGTCCCAAATTGCCGATGACCATTAAATCGATATCGCTGCCAACTTTTTCCGCCTGACGGGCAATGGAACCGAACACAAAGGCCACAGCGATTTCATTTTCACCCGCCAGTGCCTGCTTCAATATATCTGCAAGCCCAACTGTTTTTAAGACAAGGGCCTGTATTTCATTGAAAACTTCGTGTTCCTGGTTTGCTCTATAATACAATCGGTTTCCATCTCTTCTTTTGTGGACCAACCCGAGACTGTATAATTTTTTTAATTCGGTCTGGATTGTCCCGATGGTAAATCCGGACCTCCTTTCAAGTTCCCGAACATGCAGAGCTTCAAGGTTAAGTCCAAACAAGAGCCGGAAAAGTTCCGCCCGAATTTTAGAGGATAGGATTTCTGGTAGAACACCCATAATGTATGCCTGTACCATACATATGTATGGTTTGTCCATACATATGTACGGGGTTTTCAGTGTCCTGCTGATGTCCATTCACAAACGGCAGATTTTGGTTCAGGGCACATGTCCGGCGTAGCCACCTGGCGAAGTCGGAAGGCTTGAGCGTTTTTGAAACCGGAGGCGTAGTTGCCGCTACGTCGAGGATTTCCAAAATGCGAAAACGCCGCCTGGGCCAAAAGATGCCCCTTGTGGGCGGACACTACTTGATCATTAGGAACGCATATCTATCCATCTGCTGATCGTAGTCGGTGCGGACATTGATGCTATAGCCGAACTGGCGCACCGTGGAATAGACATCCATGCACATGCCTTCCGGGCTGGGTCGGGCCATCCGGGGCTCCTGGCAGGTTTCCCTTGTTCCGGTGCACGCCTCGCAGAAGCAGCACGAATCCATGAAGAGCAAAAAGGCTCGTTCGCAGCCGGCCAGGAAGACCTCGCGTTCGAGCTGCACCAGCTTCGCATTGATCTTTTTAGACCAGTTGTGACGATCTTCGGGCTGGTCCATGGTCCCGGTGAAGTGGAGGAGGATGGCATCCTGGTATTCACTGAAAAACCGCTCACACTCATCCAGGGACGGGGTATTGGGCGGACAGGCCGCACAGTGGCCGTAGCCATTGCACCCGAACATGCACTTCATGCGCACCCACTGGGCCGTGATGATCTGGCCGGGCTCGATCCACTTGTAGTCCGTGTAACCTTTGGCTTGAATCACTTCATCCAGGGCTTTCCGCTCGTCAGTGGTAAGGCTCATGGGCTGCTCCTTTATCAGGCGGGTTTTGTCGATGGGTTACCTTACTTTCAAGTGGTAAAAAAAGTCAAAACCTTAAAACCTATTTTGACACGTGTCCTCCCTAATAAACAAAATAAATCACACCGTCCAGCGCAGTCGGGGAGGTCGCAGAGAACACCTTAACCCCATGCATCGCGCCAAGACGCCAAGGCGCCAAGGAGACCGATAGTTGGTGCTGCTGCGCAGCAAAAAATAAAATCTAAGAACTTAACTTATAGTTTTTGTCAGCGAAGCTGACCTATATCTCGCCCTTGACCATTTTTGCGCCTTTGTGTCTTTGCGCGATGCACTGTTTTTAGGGTTGGCTTTCTCTGTGAACTCTGCGTGCTCCCTGACTGCGCTGGTTTGTTCAATTGATTCTGGTTTCGGGGGAGGACGTGTGGGAGGCAAGGTCATGGCCTTTCCTTTTGCACAATAAAAAAAGGGCATCCCGGAAAATCCGGAATGCCCTTTTAATTTTTTTAAGTCGCTTACTACTGTACGGTAACGTTGACAGCGGCAAGACCTTTCTGGCCCTGCTCAATGTCGAAAGTTACGCGATCGCCTTCATTCAAAGACTTGAAACCGGTTGCGTTGATGCCGGTGTGGTGAACAAATACATCGTCACCATCTTCCTGCTCGATGAAGCCGTAGCCTTTTGCGTCGTTAAACCACTTTACAATTCCATTAGCCATTGTGTCGTCCTCCTTTCAAAAATTCTCATCTTCCAGCTCGGAGTCGCCACTTTGACAAATGGTTACACCTTCGGGAAATGCGCACCGTCCGCGTCCTTACGGCCAGCCATTACTGAGTTGCGCCAATGATATTCATCTGTCTGTAATTGTCAAGAAAAATATGAAAATTTTCATATCGATACCCAATATTTTGGGCCTTGAATCCGACTATACACAACCGGTTGTTACCTGACGAAAATGGAAGCCGGCCTTTTGGGTTGTTTGGTTTGGATCTTACGTCCCGCGTACTGCTTTCGGCCCTTTGCGCCGAACTAACCCTTGTATGGGATCACCAGGACCGGGCAGACCAGGCTATTGATGACGTTTTCGGTGATGGTGCCGGTGACGAAATCCTTGAGGCTGTCACGGCCGTCCGTGCAGAGCACGATCAGGTCCACATCGATCGCGCGGGCCACCGCGGCAATGGTTTTTTCAGGCTTGCCCTCGCGCAGCAGGTAGTCCACCACGATGTCTTCGGCGTGCAGCTTTTTGATAATTTTCTGCATCTCCGCCTTGGATTCAAGGGCGATTTCACGGCACTTGATTTCCATCTTTTCCACACTGACCCGCAGCATGGTGCGTTCCTCCCGGTCCATGAACTCCGGATGAACGTTCAACAGGGTAATTTTCGCTCCGAACTGGTGGGCAATCTGGACAGCCTTTTTCAAGGCCTTTTTGGCCCGGCCTTTCATGTCTGTCGGGCATAGGATGTGTTTGAACATGATTTTTTATCCTTTCGGCAAATGGATCTTTTTTTCGCTTATTAAGAGATTGATCTCGCGTGACCCACCTTTAAAAATATAAAATGGCGGGGAATACAACTCTTTTAAGCCAGAGCCCACAAAGGGCGTAGAGCAGGTCAAAATCGAAAACCATGCATCGCGAAGTGGGACTTGCTATGCCCTTCTCTGTGTACTCTGTGCGCTCTGTGAGAAATATGGTGTTACTTTGGATCTTTTACCCTGATCAGGTGCACGCCAAAGTTGAAGTATCAAGTTTCCTCTTCATAGAGGATATAAGCGGTCCGTTCCATCCCCAGGTATTCATAGGTTTGCTGGGCGCTGGCATTCTCCTGTTCCACATAGAGCCGAAAGCCGCAGATGTCCGTCCTTTGGGCGGCTTCGTTCTTAACAAAGCGGTACATGGCTGAATAGAGCCCCCGGCGCCGGTAGGTCTTATCGACGTAGACGCTCTGGATCCACCAGAAAAATCCGTTGCGCCAGTCACTCCACTCACTGGTCACCAGGAGCGACGCGGCGATGACACCCTCCACGACGGCCACCACATAGAAGCCATCCCGGGGATTTTGCATCAGGGTCCGGACCCCGGTGCCAATCACCTCGCCGGCCAGTACCTTGTTTTCCGTCTCCATGGCCATGGCCTGGTTGAACCGGGCAATGGTGTCGGCGTCTTCCGCTGTTGCGAATCTTATTTCCATATCTGCTCCTAAATTTTTAAGTCTTTTTCTCTCACAGAGTGAGCAGAGGCCGCCGAGAAGGTCAAAGGCAATATTAATTGCGCTAAAGCGCTAAAAAGCACTTAGAATTGGTCTTTTGGTTTTACCGGCGCAGCCGGAAACATTTTGGTTTCCTTGGCGCCTTTGCGTCTTTGCGCGATGCAATGATCTTGACCTTCGGGTTACTCTGCGTGCTCTGTCAGAGGTTGGGCCTGGGCCTTTGCCCGGAAGTCCCCCTCCCCCTGTCCGGCGTAGCTCTTAGAGCGAAGACGGATCGGTCCCTCCCGCCAGGGGAGGGAAGCGCTTTCTGACACCTGCCTTCTGACTCCCGGGCTCCACCCGCCCTCAATCCCTCCCGTCAAGGGAGGGAAGTTTCCACTCGAACCCTTGCCTGCCGGGCGACTTGTGCGGCGTAGCTTTAGGCGAAGACGTAAGCTCGCAGAGCGAGGACTGGGCCCCTTGAAACCTTGAACCCTGCCCTTCGCCTATATCCCAAACTTCTCCGTGTTCTTGAATTTCAGGGCCTGGTTCATGTATTTGGCCAGCTTTTTCTGGACACCCCCGAAGACGGTCCCATCGGGGAACTTGCCGTTGATGTCCCGGGTACCGGCCGGCATGCCGGTGAGAATTTCAATGCCCTGTTCGATGGTAGCGACCCTGTAGATATGGAAGTTGTCGCTACCCACCGCCGCCAGAACCTTTTTACTCAGCATCAGGTTCTGGACATTGGCCTCGGGAATGATCACGCCCTGGTTGCCGGTCAGCCCCTTGGTTTCACAGACATCGAAAAAGCCCTCGATTTTCTGGTTCACGCCGCCGATGGCCTGGATTTTACCTTTCTGGTTCACCGACCCGGTGACCGCAATGCCCTGGTCCAGGGGAATATCCGCCAGGCTCGAAAGCACGGCGTACAGTTCCGTGGAAGAGGCGCTGTCGCCATCCACCCCTGAATAGCTCTGTTCAAAGGTAATGCTGGCCGAAAGGGTCAGGGGCTGGCCCTGGGCAAAGGTCCGTCCCAGGTAGCCGGACAGGATCAGCACCCCCTTGTCGTGGGTGTTGCCGCTCATGCCGGCTTCCCGTTCGATATTGACCACTCCTTTGCGCCCCATGAAGGTCTCGGCGGTGATGCGTGACGGCCGACCGAAGGAGAGGTCGCCGATCTGGAAAACGGCCAGCCCGTTTATCTGCCCGGTCACCGCGCCGTCCACATCGATGAGGATGGTTTCATCCACGTAGGACTCGTGCACCTTCTCTTCGTAAAGGTTGTAGCGGAAGCGGTATTCCTGGAAAGCCTTCACCACGAACTGCTCGGTTACCAGCGACGCCTCTTGCTTACCGGCCCAATAATCGGCCTCTTTCAAAATACCCACAATGGGGCCGAACCTCAGCGAGAGTTTGTTTTTATTGGCAATGATTTTTTCCCCGAACTCGACAATGGCGGCCACACCGTCCGGTGAAAAGGGCCGTAGCGCCTCCTGTTTACAGACCCGGGCGATAAACTTCGCGTATTGCTGGACGGTTTCATCCGTCCGCACCACCTCGTAGTCGAAGTCGGCCCGTACCTTGAAAATCTTGTTGAATTTGGAATCGTAATTCTGGAGAGCCTGGAAAATCTCGTAGTCCCCCAGCAAAATCACCTTTACATCCAGCGGGATCGGTTCGGGCTTGAGCGAGGCGTTGGCATAGCCCATGCCGGCGGGCACATCTTCGATGTAGAGATTCTTGTTCTGCAGGGCGCGCTTGAGCGACTCCCAGGCGAACTGGTCCGTGATGATCGACTCGATCTCCATGATCAGGTAACCACCGTTGGCCTGGAGCAGGGAGCCGGCCTGCACCATGGTAAAGTCCGTGGTGGCGGCGCCCATGTGGGCCCGTTTTTCAATCCGGCCGAAAACGTTCATATACGTGGGGTTGGGCTCGAAGATAACCGGCGCTCCCCGGGTCTCGGTCTGGTCCACCAGGACATTGACCTGGTAGCGCTGAAAGGTGGGTTTTTCCGACGGCATGAACATCGCCTTCATCGGATTGCTCTCTTCCGCTTCCGGCATAAAATCTTCCACGTTTTCGACAAGTTCCGCCTCGACCTCCTCCAGGTAGGCACGAATGACCGGGTATTCCTGGTAGGCATCCACCAGGTGGGCCATGCGTTCCGTAACCACCCGTTGGGCCACCTGGCCGACCAGTGCTTCCAGCTCGTTCGTCCGCTCCTGGCGCACCGTGTTGACCTCGCCCACGGTGGCTTTGAGGCCATCCTGGATGACCTGCATCTCCGCTTCCATCTTTTTCTGATCAGCGTCGGGCAGCTTGGAGAACTCCTCGTTGGTCACCGGTTTGCCCTCCACCAGCGGAATGACCTGGTAGCCCTCCGGGGTCCGGCTGATGGCCAGGTTCTTTTCCTTGGCCATTGTGGCCACGTTTGCCAGAATCTCTTTTTCCAGCTGCCGGTATTTCTCGCGAACGGCCGTCTGCTGCTCCTGGAAAGCTTTGTCATCATATGCTTCGGGCAGCCGGTTTTTTAAAACATCCACCAGGCGGCTCATCTGTTTGCTGAACAGGGCGGCCTTGCCGGGCGGCACCCGCATGGCCCGCGGGCGGTAGCGGTCCTGGAAGTTGTTGACCATGCACCAGTCATCCGGGGTCGGCAGCTCCCGCGCGTAGTTGCCCACAATATCGTTTACGATCGTGGTTTTCCCGGTCCCGGCCTGGCCGGTGACAAAGATGTTGTACCCGGGACTGTCCATGTTCAAACCAAAGTCGATGGCCTGGACCGCCCGTTTCTGACCGATCACATCTTCCAAGGGGTCGATTTCAGCCGTGCTTTTAAACTTGAACACCGACGGGTCACAGGCACAGCGCAGATCTTCCACCTTCAACTCGCATATTTCTTTCATTGAGATTTCCTTTTTATCCACAGATTACGCAGATTACACGGATTTGGTCCCGCTTTGCGGGCGAAGACCTAAATCGTAAAACCTAACATCCTTTCGCTCACAGAGCTCGCAGAGGACGCAGAGAAAGTCAAAACCTTAAACCATGCATCGCGCCAAGACGCAAAGGCGCAAAGAAAACCAAGGGTTTGTCCCACTTCGCGGGAGAAAAGCATAAAGACCGACAATAGCAGTTTGAAAAGTTTTTGTCAGAGAAGCTGACCTATATTGTGCTGTTGCCCTTCTTGGCGCCTGTGCGTCTTTGGCCGATAGGCGGCATTTCCCGCTCATTGATTCTTCAAATGTGGGTCACGCGATGCAATGTTTTTGTTGTTGGTTTTTCCAACTCCCGCCTCTCGCCTCCCGACTGCCGGCCCTTCAGACTTCCGCCCCCCGACTGCGGCCGTTCTGACCGCCACGCTCCGGCTTCCGGCTCTCCCCTGCAGTCTTCTACCTTCGAACTAAATCCCTATTTTTTAAGCGTATTGCCCAGAAACCATTTTTTCAGGGCAACTGTAATCCAACCGGCCGGCTTACCGAAGAGGGCCCAGCCGATGGTGGCAATCATCACGTAGAGCATAGCCCGCCCCGGGGTTGCGAGGTCCGGCGGAGCGATATTGGGTGTCACAAAAATGGAAAGACAAAACCCGAACAGGATGCGCCAGGTGTCAGGATGGAACAGGATGAAAAAAATGAAATAGGTGGGTGTCTTGGGTCTTTCGGGCAAAATAACCTCACAGTAAACAGTCGGCGGATAACAATATCGGGTTCCGGGACTCAAGTGGTAGAATATAACTTTGAAAACCTGTGGGTGCAAGGTTTTTCCCATGTACGCCAAAAGCACATTTCTCGCAGGGTCCGCAGAGTTCACAGAGAGAAGCTAAAGGTCAAAAGCTTATCATCGCGTGACCCACATTTGAAGAATCAATGAGCGGGGAATGCCGCCCTGCGGCCCAAGACGCAAAGGCGCCAAGAAAACCATTAGTTAATCCCGCTTCGCGGGAGAAGAGCTAAAAAGCACTCAAGCCTGAAGGGTTTATGCGCGTTAGCACAAATAACTGTTGTTTTTGATTTTCTTTGCGTCTTTGCGTCTCTGCGCGATGCATGGTTTTGATCTTGCCCTTTGCACCCGGCCCTCTTCGCTGAGTCTTTTTACCGGAAGTTCCCCCTCCCTCGGTCCCTCCCGCCAGGGGAGGGAAGGTCCTCTGACTTCCGACCTTGCCCTCTGCGCTATGCCCTCTGCAGGCCGTAGGCCAAAACATACCCCAGCCACTGCTCGCCGGTGCCGGCCGCTGAGTTGGATTTGAAAAAATCGAGGACTGGCAGCCCTCTTTTTTCCAGGATCTCCTCCAGGACATCCGTCTGCCAGAGGTAAAAAGTGCGGCCCCATTGATCGACCGTCTGCCCCCGGCCGGCCTTTAGCGAAAGAAAAACCCAGCCCGGCGTATTCAGGGCTTTCAACAGGTTATCCAGGATACCGGGCAGTTTCTCCGGCGGAAGATGCACCAGGGAGCCACACAGCAGCAACGCGTCAAATGCCAGGCGGGAAAAGTCAAATTCGGTGAAATCACCTTTGATTACCGGGCACCCGGCCCTTTTTTCGGCCAGGCCGGCCAGGCCCGGACTGCGTTCGAACCCGGTGACGGCAAATCCCCTGTTTTTGAGCCAGAGCATATCCCGCCCACTGCCGCAGCCCACATCCAGGACCGTCGCCCCGGCCGGCAGCCGGTCGGCAAAGGGTTCTAAAAATAGCGTCGGATCAATCTGAACGGTTCGCTCAAAATAGGCCGCGAAATGTTTTTCGTAATAGTCAACCATCGTCTCTTTTGTTTTCTGGCAGTAAACCGAACATTAAAATCAAGTTTCTCACAGAGATCACCGAGAAGGTCAACAGGGGTTCCGCTTCCGTCTTCGCCCTACGAGCTACGCCGGACAAGTCGCGGAGAAATATGGTTATTTGCCGGAACAGCCCCCTCCCTCAAATCCCTCCCGCCAGGGGAGGGAAGCTTTTCTGACTCCTGGCTCCCGACATCTTGGTCTTTCTGTCTTCAGCCTTTAACCCTCTACCTTCCTGCTGAAGACCTCGGACTCATCCGAGGTCCGCCTTGTACTTCCGCATCAGCCCGCGCAGCTGATCATAGGTCAGCCCCAGCAGGCCGGCGGCCTTTTTCTGGTTGTGTTTGGCGTCTGCCAGCGCCCCTTTCAGCAGGTCGCGTTCGAGATTCCGGACAGCGGCTTTAAAGGGGCGGGTTGTAACTGCGGGCGGCAGGGGTGTCGGCGGCGTGCCGGCAGGTGCTGTCTCAACAGAAGGTGCGCCAATACCATAAGGTGACCGAAACGGATCCAGTTCGATTGAGTCTATCACGGAAGTGTCCGACCGGTAAACCGCTCTTTCCACGGCGTTTTTCAGTTCACGGACATTTCCCGGCCACCGGTAACCTTCCAATTGCTGCAGGGCCGTGGCACTGAATTCCGGAGCCGCGTCGCGTTCCAGCTCATAGGCCATGCGCCGGGCGAAATGATGGGCCAGCAACAGGATATCTCCGCGGCGCTCCCTGAGGGGCGGCAGGAAGAGCACTTCAAAGGAGAGGCGGTCGAGCAGATCGCGTTTGAACCGTCCTTTTTTCGCCAGGGCCGGCAGGTCGGCGTTGGTGGCCCCGATAATCCGCACGTCCACCGCCACCGAAACCGAACCGCCCACCCGCTCAAAGGCGCCGTACTCCACCACCCGCAGAACCTTCTGCTGGGCCTCGACAGGCAGCAAACCGATTTCATCCAGTAAAAGCGTGCCCCCGTCGGCCGCCTCGAACCGCCCGGCCTTGCGCTGCTGCGCGCCGGTAAAGGCACCTTTTTCGTGCCCGAAGAGTTCAGCCTCGATCAGTGTCGGGGCCAGGGCCGCACAATTGAGTGAAACAAACGGCCCCTGCCAGCGTTTAGACAGATAGTGCAGGCGGGTGGCCGCCAATTCCTTACCCGTCCCCCGTTCCCCCACCAGCAGGGCCGGCCGTTCGACAGGCCCAATCCTGGAAAGCCGTTCCTGGAAATCGAGGAAGGCCTCCGACTGACCCAGGGCATCGGCGGTGACACCTGTCGTGCCCGATCGATGGTCATCCCCGTGTGTAGAAAAAGACACCATGGTGGCAATTATTCCCTATTAATAGTATTTTTTACCATATTATGGTAATTATTACCACGAACCACCGCATTGTCAATGCCTTTAAAAATCCCTAAAAATCAGGCCTTTGACTAAATATCGCACCCTGGCACGGTTTCTGCTCTAATGAATCCATAAACAATTCATGGCCCGCAGAGGCTGTACAGGGAGGAGAATCATGGGCATCTTTACCCGCTTTCGTGACATCATCAGTTCGAACATCAATTCAATGCTGGACAAGGCCGAGGATCCGGAAAAGCTGATCAAGCTCATGATCCGCGAAATAGAGGACACCCTCATCGAGCTGAAGGCCGCCTGCGCCGGGGTCATGGCCAGTGAAAAAAAGGTGGAACGCCGGCTCGAAGGGGTCCGGGGTCGCGAACAGTACTGGGCCGACCGGGCCCAGCTGGCCGTGGACAAGGGCCGCGATGATCTGGCGCGGGAGGCCCTGATTGAAAAACGGCGGTTCACGGATATGATTCTCACCCTTGAAACGGAACGTATCGAGCATGGCGCCATGGTGGCCCAGTACAAGGATGATATTCGCCAGCTGGAGGAAAAACTTGCCAGCGCCCGTGAAAAACAGCGCCTGCTCCTCCAGCGCCATATCCGCGCCAAGCGTAAAAAAGAGGCTCAGGAAGAGATGCGGCGGGTCGATAACTACGAAACCATCGCCAAATTCGAAGAGTTTGAAAACCGCATAGAGCGTATGGAGGCTGAGGCCGACCTGGTCAACTACGGCCGCAAGACCAGCCTGGAAGAAGAAATTGACAAACTGGCCGATGAGGACGATATTGAAAAGGAACTGGCGGCGATGAAGTCTTCCCGGGTGGAACCCAGGGAACTGGAAGAAAGCGCAAAGGAAAAACAATAAATTCTTTGAACATCAAACAATGAACAGTGACCGCCCAACATCGAAGAAGGAATGACGCTGCGCGCACCTGATTTGAAGTCTTCTAAAGTATCTGACCTGATCTAACCGGCCGCCGCAGGCGCACCTCAGTTCAAAGTTCGATGTTGAATGTTCGATGTTCAAGGTTTAATCGCTTAGAACTTTTACGAAAAAGGAAAACTACCCAACATGAGCGCGGTTCTTATCGTTTTGATCGTTTTCGCCGGCCTGGTTCTCTCCCTGGCAGTGGTGGGCGGCACCATCCTCATGACCATCCGTCTGCGGCAGGGCGGGCTTTCCAAGAAAGACCGCGAGCAGCAGATGAACGAGGCTGAAATGATACAGGAAATTTACAGCGGGCTTTCGAAAATGGAAAAACGGATAGATGCCCTCGAGACCATCCTTATGGACCGGCAGCAAAAGGAGCAATAAAAATGAGAGGTTACAAAGCCCGATCCGGCCACCGGCCGCACCGCACCCGCAACGGGGCCGGCAGCGGCGGCCATCGCCGACATCATTCGCCGGGTACAGGCAAAGCGAAAGGTGCCCGGGGTCAATCCGGCCCGGGGGTGTATCGTTCCCGCAACGGGGTTGTCGCCGGCGTCTGCCGGGGCCTGGCCGAATACTACAACTTCAACGTTTTCTGGCTGCGGGTGATCGTGGTGCTCCTGCTTTTCTTCAGCGGCTTCTGGCCGGTCCTGTTTGTCTATTTCCTGGCATCCCTGGTGATGAAGCCCGAGCCGGTGCGGCCTATCCAGACAGAGGACGAACAGGATTTCTATGACAGCTATGTCCACTCCCGCCCCAGTGCCGCCCGGCGCCTAAAGCGCCGCTTCGAAGCCCTTGACAGCCGACTCCAGCGCATGGAAGACACGGTTACCGGCCGGGAATGGGAGTGGGAACAGAAAATGAACGGATAGAAACGGTTTCAGGACTTCCCCTCGAACTCAATCTCCGCGTTGGACACGATGGTCAAACCCTCAAAATACGGAATTGTTCAGTTAGGTGGCCCGAAAAAATTCCCGCAAACGCCTACTCCTCTTTGGCGGCCACCAGATCAACATCGTCAAAAAACAACTCCACAGCCCCATCTTCAGCTGCATCATACAAAGCCGTCACCGATTCGGCGATTTGAACGGCATAGGGTTCGATGGGAAAAATGTTGTGGGTCCGCAGGCTGGCCATCAGGGCTTGCGGTCCCCGGGAGATGGCACTCAGGATGATATCGCTGGCATAGGTCTCTTCACAGAGAAAAGCAAATTTGCTCTTTTCCAGCATGGATACCAGCACCTTTTTAGGGTCTCTCTCAGTAACTGCGTATTCGCTGATCTTGAGTTCATTGCGGGCATCATTTCGGGAAATCATATATTTTTGACGCATAATCGTGTTCCCTTTCAACCAGGTTCGTCGGATTCGTCGTCCTCCACCTCATCCAGGATTTCTTCTGGATTTTCTGACGATTCCAATTCTTTTTTGGCTAGTTTACGCTGGCGTTTTTCCTCTTTCTTTTTCTTCCGGGCCAACTCTTTCTGTCGTTTTTGAAATGAATAATTTGATCTGCCCAATGGGTTACCTCCAGAATTGTAGAAGTTATCTCAAAAAAGCCTTCGTGTCAGGCGTAGCCTTGGGCGAAGCCTGATTGTTCCTACAACGCTGCCCGCTGTCTTCCGCCCTTCCGGCCTGTCTTGCGCGGGGAAAGCATGGCAAAAGCCCCTTTGCCGGTCCGGCGATTTCGTTTGCGGCCTGCCTGGCTGCTGCGCCGTTGCCGGCCGCCGGGTTGTCTGCGTTGGTTATTCACGGCCGCAGCCGGAACCTGGTAGTTGAAATCCTCAAGAGTACGTCGTTCCACAGGCGCACCAACGGCCCCGTTGATGGCCCGCACCATCTGATTGTCCTCACCGGTGATCAGGGTAAACGCCTCACCGCTGTGTTCGGCCCGGCCGGTTCTCCCGATGCGATGGATATACGCCTCGGGTGTCGAGGGCACATCGTAGTTGATCACATGGGAAACATTGGAAACATCGATACCGCGAGCCGCGATGTCCGTTGCCACCAGAACCTGGTATTTACCGGACTTGAAGCCGTTCATGGCATCCCGCCGCCGCGACTGGGACAGGTTGCCCTGCAGCGAGGTCGAGCGGTAGCCAACCTTGGCCAGTTTTCCACCCAGCTGCCGGGCCTTATGTTTGGTCCGTGTAAAAACCAGAACCGCGCCGGTGGATGTGTCGCCCAGTATTTTGAGCAGCAGCGCCGTCTTCAAATGTTTGGCAACCGGATAAAACGCATGGCTGACCGTGTGGGCCGGCGCATCATTACCCGCCTGTATCCGTACCGGATTATGCAGGATATCACCTGTCAACCGGCGTATGGGCGCGGGCATGGTCGCTGAAAACAGCAGGGTCTGGTAACCTGCGCGGGGCAGGTGTTTTAAAATCCGGCGAATGTCCGGCAAAAACCCCATGTCGAACATCTGGTCGGCTTCGTCGAGTACGAGTACTTCCAGCCGGGAAAGGTTGATTGTCCCCCGGCCAATATGGTCCAGAAGCCTCCCCGGGCAGGCCACAACGATATCAGCCCGTCTCAGTTTTTTTATTTGGGGTTGAATGCCGACGCCGCCATACACGGTAACACTGTGCAGACCGGTTTTAGCCCCCAGGGCTTCGATGGCTTCGTGTATCTGCTCGACCAGCTCACGGGTAGGGGCAATAATCAATGCCCGCAAACGTCCCCGCTGCCCGGGAAGCAGTCTGTTTAAAATGGGTAGTACAAAGGCAGCCGTTTTACCGGTGCCGGTCTGGGCCAGTCCGATCAGGTCTGAGCCCTGCATAATTGGGTCAATCGCCTGTGTCTGAATAGGCGTGGGGGTCGTATACCCGGCGGCGACGATACCGGCCGTAATCCGGGGATGAAATGAAAACTTTTTAAAACTCAAATGATTAAATTCCTTGTATAACTGTTATTTCTGATTCAACAACCCTTTCTGTAAAAGGGTCTTCTTTTAGTCGTTTACGGCCCGAATCTGCGGGCCGGAGTTAAAAGTGATTGCCGCCTAAGCAGCTTCCGCCTGGTATAAATGTTCATACAAACACCCTTGCAAACTTCACTGGTGCTCTATTTTCGCAGGCAGAAAAGCAAGTAATACTGAGCATGAAAAGCGCGGTTCATGAGTCAACCGCGATATCATCGGCAGGAAACGGGTGAGTTGTTCGTACAGCTACCTGTAAGGCGTGAACGGCTGGAAGGCCGATTTCCCTGGAAACCACTTAAAAAATAAAGGGCACCCCAAACATGGTGGTGTGCCCTTTATTAAGGTGTATGATTTTTAGACCACAGTGACGTTTGCCGCAGAAGGGCCTTTGGGGCCCTGCTCGATGTCAAAAGACACCCGGTCGCCGTCATTGAGGCTTTTAAAACCAGTTGCATTGATTGCTGAGTGGTGAACGAATACATCGGGTCCATCTTCCTGCTCAATAAAACCGAACCCTTTTTGGTCGCTAAACCATTTAACTATTCCATCAGACATAGGTACATCCTCCTTTCATAGAATTATCAAAATTTCAGACTGAAGGATGTAGCACTAAGAAATGATCGCCCCACAGAAGAAAATCGCCCCGCAATTGGATAGCAGGGCCGTGTTGATTGCGTATATAGTAACACCTTTTATTGGGATAGCAAGTTATTTATTTGTTTTAATATTTTTTCCATTGACTGCCAGCAGGTCGTAGGCTGTATGGTGTATGGTTATGGTTTGCAGGCCCCTTTATGTTGCGGAGGGTAGAGGACGGAAGGCAAAAACCGGGCGGTCGGGAGTCAGGCGTCGGGTGTCAGAGAGAAGCTTCCCTCCCCTGGCGGGAGGGACCGAGGGGGACTTTGAGCAGAGAAAAAAACCGGATGCGCCACATCTTGTCAGGGAGAGTTTGGTCTTGTTTTCAGGCTTTTAACCCTATGCGCCATGCTCTCCGCCCTCTGCTGGTTACTTCAAGTAACCACAGCTCTCTGCCCTCTGCGGGGCGCAGCCCCTGGCTCTATGCAGATTTCTAATCTATGGAGATCACGGTCTTCTCGTTTTTTTTGTGTTCCTCGATCTCTACCAGGGTGCCGCGGATCTCCTCACTTTTTGCCAGGTCTGCGATCAGCTCCACATCGACCCCCTTTTTTAATAAGGATTCCTTCAGGTTGGAAGGAACAAACCGGGACACGAACCGCAGCATCCCCAGGGGTATGGAGATGGTGGTTTTGGGATCGGGCTCATTATTTTCGTACATCCGTATTTTCAATTTGATCATGATTGTTTCCGCCTGATTTATTGAAGTCAAAGAACAATTTTAGACACGGATTTTGCGGATTACACGGTTTTCGCTTCGCGAAGGTCAAGACCGAAAGCCTTTTTTGACAGGATTTACTGGATATTAAAGTCTATTTTCAATCCCCGGATGGGATTGAAAATACATCATCCGCTACGCGGAAGTACAAAGCATCAGCAATCAGGTAAATTCAACTATCTCCTACGAGGTGATGCATAATACCTTTG
>CAZYGG010000077.1:0-16095 GCA_964647585.1 uncultured Desulfobacterales bacterium | reverse complement strand
AAACGACCTGCCCCAGTCCCGGCAACACCAGCCCCGACAGAAGCATTCCTTTTATGGCGTTTTTCATCCGGCACCTCCCTACCCGGCCTGTCTTGCGGCCTTACAGCCCCCGTTCTGTTTTAAACTGAATAACCGTATCGAATTGATCTCCGGTCAATAAAAACCGGATACCGCAGATAGTCTTGTCTGTTGCAACGGAAATATGGGAGACCACGCCCTGGAGGTGGGCCCGGCCGGCGGTCAACTCGAGGGGGATTTGGTCCAGCCTTTCACCTGTGATAAATTCGGGCCCGTCCTTTTCGAGGACAATCCCGATACCGCCGTTGCTGATGTCATTCACCTCCAGAAAAGCACCTTTGAGTGCTATACGGGTGGGTTTAAGGTTGTATTCTCTTTTATTTTGCCTCTGGTTGGCTGACGCCGACATGGGGTCCTCCTTTTGAGATGGGCTCTATTCAGACTGACGGCTCCGCAGGAATGCCGGCCGGATATTTGCCGGCGATCTCCCGGTAGGCCAGCTGGGTCCCGCCAAAGATATCCAGGGCACTGCCCACGGTAAAATCCAGGCGTCCCTTTCCGATGTCATCGATGTGACGGATGTCCTGCTGCGAGTGGATCCCGCCGGCGTATGTTACAGGAATCTTACCCCAGGCGCCCAGCAGCTCAACCAGCGGCCTTTCTATTCCCCGGCACTTGCCTTCCACGTCAACAGCGTGGATGAGAAATTCGTGCGCCTCTCCCGCCAGACTGTCCAGCAGATCCGCAGTCACTTTCTCCCGGGTGAAGGTCTGCCACCGATCGGTTACAATGTAGTAATCCGGACCCCGCCGACGGCAGCTCAAATCCAGCACCAGTCGGTCCTGGCCCACCCGGGACACAAGCCGGGCGAGCCTTTGCCGGTCAATCCGCCCGCCATGAAAAACCCACGATGTCACAATAACCGCTGCCGCACCGGCATCAATCCATTCCACAGCATTGTCAGCATTGATGCCGCCGCCGATCTGCAGCCCCCCGGGCCAGGCCGCCAGAGCGGACCTGGCCGCCCGGGTATTGCCGGGTCCCAGTTGGATAATGTGCCCGCCGGGCAGATTGTCCCGCCGGTACAGGTCCGCGTACCAATCGGCCGGTTTTTCCGCCTGGAAATTCGTTTCCGGCTCCTGACCGTCAGCCAGGGTCGCACCCACGATCTGTTTTACTTGGCCATTATGCAGGTCTATACAGGGGCGAAACCGCATCCTCAGCCTCTCTTTACAGGAAAGCGTAAATTCTCACCGGATCAGCAGAGCCTCACCGAGTCCTCCACAACTCATGGAGGGTTTAAATTAAAACCAGGTAAAAGTCGATGGCCGAGACAGGCTGTCGTTATCCCAGCGATGTCAAGAATCGGTCCAGCCTTTTAACCGTCTCGGCGAATGCATCTTTAAACTGCTCATTTTCCCGGGATGTAAAGGTGCTAAATTCCACTGCCCGGCTGTCACGCAGCAGGTTGAGCATACCGATGATCCGGCCCTCTATAAAGCGATGCCGGCCGGCTTCATCGGCGTCTGCGGCCAGATCGGGGTTGTCTTGTACCCGGTGATCTCTCTCCTGAAACTGCCGGGTAGCCATGTTATAAATGAGCTGGAAAATTGCATCCACGGTGCTGAGATTCATCAAAACAGGGCTGTGAATGTAGGAAAAATCAGGCTGGACCGGGGCATCCGGCCGGGTGGTATCCACCACCCGGGCAAACCAGTTGAGCGTGTAGTCCGTGTGGTTTTCAACCGTCCATTTCTCCTTGCGCCAGAGGTGTGTCCGGATCAGTTTCGACAGTTCCCGGATACAGTCGGCGCTGCTGTCAAATTCGTAGTTACCGAGCAGGGCGCCCCCTTCAAACAGGTCGACACCGGGCTTCCAGGCTTCGGGCGAGATCTCGGCGCACAGGATACGGGAATGCTTCCCCGGGCGCCGGCACAGCAACATGACCGAGGTGTTGTCCCGGTGGACCCGGCGCAGGCTGTCTACCGCCGCGGGCGGCGACAGGACACCTCCCAGGGCCGTGGGGATAAAGGCCGCCTGGGTATCGGGGCACAAATCAAGTACGGCGTAGAGTTCTTCAAACTGGGCATACGCCGGTTTATCCAGAGTCTGCACCGGTACCAGGCAACCGGGCTGCAAATACGGCTCAAAGCTATCCATGGCCGCCTCCAGGGCGCCATGCCAGTGGGCGGTGCCCGGGTTGCGTCCGTCCGCGATCCACTTTTCAATCCGGGCGGTCATCTCTTTCTGACGGGTCTTCATGTCAATTCTCACATTGTTGTTGAAATGTTTCGGAAAGCGCGCCCAGCCGATCGTGAATGTCACGGCCCCGATCGACCAGCGGGTCCAGCGCCTTTTCACGCGTCTGCAGGTAATCGAAAAAAGGTTTGACGCTATTATTAATGTCCAGATGGACCCGGTCGAACTTTTCCGCCAGCCGTCTTTCCAGTTCCTCTTCAAACGTCTGGCGCCCTTCCGCCAGGCCCCTGGAAAACTCTTTCAGCAGTTTCCCTTTTTTAACCACCAGGACCCCCCCGGCCATCAATAATCCGATCCCGGTCAGGACGCCGCCGGTAATGTCCATGAAGCTCGCATGCGAGGCCGAAAGTAAAATGGCGCCGATAACGGTCAGCGCGCTGCCGCCCATGAGGGTGGACGGCATATTCTGCGGTTTGGATTCCATGATCTTTGCAAAAAAGTCGGTGGCCGCCAGATCGCCGACCTTCCTTTTGATATCATAAATGACCTCCTCCCGCTGGCCACCCAGATCCACGACTCTGGCCGTTTCCAGACTGCGGGAGTCTTCAATCTCTGTCAGGGCCCGGCTGATGTCTTCCAGCAGGGTGTTCAATGAAGCCATAAACTGGCGGGCACTCTCGGCCGACAGGTCCTCGAACGAACGGGTCAGGCGGATACTGAATTTTTCCTGCAGCTGCGCCATCCAGGCTTTAATCGATTTCTTCCCGCTGAACACCGAACTGAAAGCCCGTCGGAACAGCACCGGCATGGAAAGCCCCGCCTCGAATTCTTCCTTCAGATCGTCCGTAAGGTTGTCATACTGCTCTAACAACCGCTCCACCGCCGTATGGATATCCGCGGTTGTAGCTCCCCGCCCCTCAAACAGCAAAAGTTCCATTTTTTCCGCGACCTGCTTGTCGGCGTCCAGCTGTTTGCGCAATTGCGTAAGGGCGTCGTAAACCCTTTTTAAAACCTGTTCGCCGGTGTCCATGACCGATCTGAGTTTCAGGTAAAAGTGCCGGCCGCCGGTAACGGTTTCACGGATAAACGCTCTGATCGGCGCAAAACCGCTCTCTGGCTGCCCCGCAAACTCCATCCGCGCGGAAGCCTGAAAAACCACCGGGTCGTCAATTCCACGCTCAACCGCGTACTCCCTGACTTTGGCGGTGTTCACAGCCAGTTCCGTTTCATCGGCCAGATCCGCCTGCTGGAGGATAAAGACAACCCTTTTGTGCCATTGCCGGTGGACAAAATCGAGAAATTCCCACGCCGAGCGGGTGTGGGGGTTTTTGGCCGGAAACATGAAAAAGACAAGGTCACTGCTGGGGATGAATCCCTCGGTTATCTCCTGGTGATGTTCCACGATCGTGTTGGTCCCCGGCGTATCGACAATGGCAATCTGCTTCAATATGTCTGCGGGCAGCTCTATCCGGCGTATATGGGCCGAGATGTCTTCATTTTTTTCGGCGGGCCCGTATACGATCTGCTGGATAACATCCGTACAGGGCGCCGGGTCCACGGCGCAGACATCGGCCTGCAGCAGGGCATTGACGAAACTGCTCTTACCGGCTTTGATCTCGCCAATGGTTACGAACAGGAAAGGTTCCCCGGCCATGGTCACCAGGTCGCCGGCCAGCACGAGAAGCGCCGGGTTGTTGATATCCTCGATGAGCCCCTGCAGGTCGCCGAGGATCCCCATCAGGTCAGCCCTGAATTTCTGGAAGGTTTCGTTGAGTATGGGGTTTTCCACTATTTCCCCCTCGCGGTCGGTTGCTTTAAACCAGCGGTCATGACAAATTGTGCGCACCGCCCTATAAAAGCAAAAAACAGCTTACAAATCAAGAATATACATTGGGAGAGAAAAGGTTACGCGGGATTGATCTTCCTTGAATCGGATTCATCCGCTCTGCAGGCTATTCAGGCAATTCACGACCTTGTCACTCTGAGCGTAGCGAAGAGTCCCTCGCAAACAAAGATCAAACCTGCTTGGATGGGGTTCTTCGTCGCTACGCTTCTCAGAATGACAGACCGGAAGCCACATGCAAGCAAATCTATCGGTCAATCCTCCTGCAGTTCCGACAGACTGGCAAAATAATC
Source organism: uncultured Desulfobacterales bacterium (assembly GCA_964647585.1). GTDB lineage: Bacteria > Desulfobacterota > Desulfobacteria > Desulfobacterales > CAJINA01 > CAJINA01. Next base: position 11,742 of record CAZYGG010000077.1, on the reverse strand, counting down.
AAGGGACTCCGGGTTCCGAAGGGCGTCCTTGTTCAACACAGCTTTGCCCTCAACGATCTTCTTAACTGCCAGTTCAACCTTTTTCATATTCAGGGTATAGGGAATATCCGGAACTGCCAGGATCTTGGCAGGCACATGGCGGGGGGATGCATTGGTCCGGATAGCCGTCCGTATTTTTGTCTCCATAGCGTCGTCCAGAGCATGGCCCGGGGCCATCTTTACAAAAAGAATCACCCGGATATCATTGGCCCAGCTCTGGCCAATGACCACGGAGTCTTCGATCTCGTCGAATTGCTCCACCTGGCGATAAAGCTCAGCCGTACCGATGCGAACCCCTCCGGGATTCAGGGTTGCGTCGGATCGCCCCAGCATGGTGACCCCGCCGTGTTCGCTCACCCGGACATAATCTCCGTGGGTCCAAACACCCGGAAACTGGTCAAAGTAAGCATTATAATATTTCTTGCCGTCAGGATCTTCCCAGAAATAGATCGGCATGGAGGGAAACGGTGCCGCGCAGACAAGCTCGCCCTGTTCGCCCACCAGGGGCTGGCCCTTGTCGTCATAGGCAAATACCTTCATGGCCAGTCCGCGGCACTGGAGTTCTCCCGTGTAAACCGGTCCCATGGGATTGCCCAGGGCAAAGCAGCCGTTCAGGTCGGACCCACCGGATATGGAGGCCAGCTGCAGATCGGATTTGATCTGTTCATAGACAAACTCAAACCCCTCGTCGGGCAACGGAGACCCGGTGGAGAGCACGGCGCGCAGGCTGGAAAGGTCATACGCTTTTCGGGGTTTTACACCGGCGTTCTGGAGTGCGGCCAGGTACCCGGCACTGGTACCGAAAACCGAAATCTTTTCATCCTGGGCCATGCGCCACAACGCGCCGGGATCGGGGTGAAACGGGTTGCCGTCAAACAGCACCAGGGTGGCCCCGACGCCCAGTGCGGCGGTCAGCCAGTTCCACATCATCCATCCACAGGTCGTAAAATAGAAAATCGTATCTGCCCGGGATAGATCAGTGTGCAGAATCAGCTCCTTGAGCTGGTGGACCAGGACGCCGCCCGCGCTTTGAACCATGCACTTGGGCAGCCCGGTGGTGCCGGAAGAGTACATGATGTACAGGGGCTGACTGAAGGAAAGCTGCTCGAACTCGATTTCGAGATCGGCCGCGGATGACGTGAAATCAGCATAGTGCACGGCCTGCGCAACAGCGCTGATATCCGGCTTGGTCTGGGTATACGGCACAACCACCACCTTTTCGATGGACGGCAGCTGTTGGAGAATGTCCGCAATCCTGGCAAGGGAATCAAGGGCCTTGCCTTTGAAATAGTAGCCGTCCGCGGTAAACAACACTTTCGGTTTTATCTGGCCAAAACGATCCAGAACGCCCTTGATCCCAAAATCGGGCGAACAGGAAGACCAGGTTGCCCCGACACTGGCGGCGGCCAGCATGGCGATAATGGACTCGGGCATATTGGGCATAAACCCCACCACGCGATCACCCGGCGCGACCCCCGCCGCACGCAGGGACCTGGCGAGCCGGGCCACCGCATCGTACAGCTGGGCGTAAGTCATTTCGCGGCGGACACTGTCTTCACCCCTGAAAATAAGGGCTGTGCGATCATCCCGATACCGGAGCAGATTTTCAGCAAAATTCAAACGGGCGCCTTCAAACCATCGGGCCCCGGGCATTTTAGCAGGATCATCGACAACCCGCTGGTAGGGCGTGGACGCCTTGATATCAGCAAACTCCCAGAAAGCCGCCCAGAAGTCGGCAATGTTATCCACGGACCACTCCCAAAACGGTGCGTAATCGGAAAAATCCTGCCCGAATTTCTCATTTACAGTCTGCATGAACCGGTACATGTTTGAATTTTTGATCTGCTCTGCGGTGGGCTGCCATAGCATTTTTGCCATTGCATATCCTCCCCTGTTGTATTTCCTGTCTATCTGGATTCGAAAGGCGCCCGGGTGGACGCTGCCCGGCACAGCCTGAAAAATGGCCGCTTACCGACCGACCGGTAGGCTGGCTGTTTACTTTGCCCCAGGTGATCGGTTTTGTCAAGAGACCTTTTCATGGCCGCCGGTGTCGCCGACACCCTCTTTTTAGAAGCCTCTCCAAAATCGGTTTTGGTTACGGCCCCGTCTTCGCCCGGTAAGCTAGGCCCGCTGAAAAGACTTTTTGAAATGGCTTTTAGAGAATCTCTTCGCTGGAAAAGTCAGGCCGACTGCCTTCCGTCGTATTTTCCAGCGTGTGTATCCAGCCGCTGACACGTTCTTCGCCATAGGTCTTTTTCCACTCGCGCAATATGATTTGCACCGGAACATCGCTGTAGGTCCCGGTGTATTCAAGGTATTCCATAAAAGGCATCTGCTCTGAATTATGCGCCTGCATGATAGAATCCGCCGTCCCGTCAAACTCCAGGGGCGGCACGCCAAAATGCCGGCAGAGCTCACTGTTGAAAGCCGGGGTGGCCTTTACCCATTTGCCCTGAAGATACAGATCCGTAAATCCGTGACATACAAAAAGGTCAGATCCCAAATACTCGATAAGTTGCCGGGTAGCCAGGTGGTTTTTAACTGTGGCAAATCCGATCCGGGCGGGTATCCCGGCAGCCCTGGCCAGGGCACAAAGAAAGGTGGCCTTGCTGACGCAGTACCCCTTCCGGTTTCTAAGGACATTGCTGGCCCGGTAATGCTCGGGCAGATAAAAGGGAACGTAGGGATCATACCGGATGGCGTCCCGTGCAAAATAATAGAGGCTGATCGCCCGCTGCACAGGGTCCGGGCCACAGTCAACCGTCAGGTTCATCACCAGGTCCACGATGGTTGCATGATCACTGTCGATAATGGCGGTCGGCTTCAGATATTCAGCATTCATACCCGGTACTCACTATTGAAGTGGCCTGGGCCGAAATTAAGGCAGTCCCTCACAGCCCGCCGGTAGAATCCGGCAATCCCCACCAGACGAGGGACGCGCCTATAATTCATACGGCGTTATAATCTCCAGGCCAGTGTCGGTAATTAAGACTGTCTGTTCAAACTGGGCACTCAGTTTGCCGTCATCGGTGACGGCCGTCCAGTCATTGTCCAGGATATGCAAAAACCGCTTACCAAGATTGATCATGGGTTCGATAGTAAACACCATGCCCGGCAGAAGTTTGATACCCTGGCCCCTTTTGCCGTAGTGCAGAATCTGCGGCGGCTCGTGAAATTCCAGGCCGACGCCGTGACCGACGAACTCGCGCACAACCGAACAGCCGTTTTCTTCGGCATAGGTCTGGATAGCCCAGCCGATGTCGCCGGTGGTATTCCCCGGCCGGGCAATCTCGATGCCCCGTTTGAGGCATTCGCGTGCCACGCTGACAATTTTCACCGCTTCTTCACCGGGCGACCCCACAAAAAAAGTCCTGTTGGCATCGGCGTAATACCCATTCAAAATAGGGGTAACATCCACATTCACGATGTCACCGTCCTGAAGGATCCGGTCATCCGGTATCCCATGGCAAATCTCGTTATTGACCGACATGCAGACGCTCTTGGGAAACCCCCTGTAGTTCAGGGGCGCCGGAATTGCCTGGTTGTTAACGGTAAATTCATGCACGAGGGTATTGATGTAGTCGGTCGTAATCCCGGGCCGGATTTCCCTTGCAACCATAGCGAGGGTCGCTACGGTCAATTCACCGGCTGTCCGGATACCGGCGATCTGTTCCGGAGTCTTAAATCGAATGCGATGTTTTTGCTCGTATTGCTTTTTCAAATCTATCTTCGGGGTGGTCGCCTTTCCCATGCAGCATTTTTTATACTTTTTTCCGCTGCCGCACGGGCAGGGATCATTTCTACCGATTTTGAGTTTATGATTCATGTGGGTATCCGCCTGGACATCTGCATTAATCGGAACTTAGTGTAATCTCAGGTTAGCCAAAGAATGTAACACAATCCCTATCCAAGTCAAGCTGAAGTCGGGGCCGACCGGCTTGAGACCGGCCCTTCGTCCTGATAGGCGCACCCGGCGCTGAGATTGGGCCAATCAGCCTTCGCTCTTCATGCTTCCGTCTACGCCCGCGGGCTACGCCGGACAAGACGCCCAACACGAAGACTGTATGTAGATAGCATCTAACGGGTCGGACGATTGGTAAGATAAACCCCGGTGATCACCAGGCCGGCGCCCATCAGCAGGGAGAGGGTTATCGGTTCCGCGAGAATCAGATAGGCCAGAGTGATGGCACTCACGGGAACGAAATTGATAAACAGCCCGGCTCGCATCGGTCCGATCTGCCGGATGCCCTCGTAATACCAGACAAAACCGATGACAGTCCCGAACAGGCCCAGATAAACGATGCTGGCCCATTCCGGCCGGGTATAGCTCCCCAGATCCCCGGGCAGTCCTTCGATCCAGGCCGGCACGGCCAGAAACAGCATGCCGAAAAACGCGGCATAGGCCGTCGCCACCAGCGGCGAGACAGCCTGCATAACCGACTTGCCGATCAGGGAATAGGCCACCCAACTCAGCACGCAACCGAATATCATCAGCTCCCCGAGGCCGATTCCGCCCTGGAAAATACCTGCCAGGCTGCCCCTGGAGATAACGACCATGGCACCGGTTACGGATAAAAGGATCCCGGCAATTTTTACCGGCGTGAGTTTTTCTTTGTAAAACCATGCCGAAAGAAGGGCGATGAACACCGGGTTGAGCGCAATCACCAGCGAGGCCCGCCCGGCGCTGATCAACTGCAGACCTTTAAAGAAAAAGGCGTTGTAGGCAAAAACGCCGGTAAGCCCCAGAAGCACCACCGGCAGCCATTGCGCCCGCACCAGCCGTGGGAAACCGCCCTCACGTTTCCTCACAAGGGCCAATAGCAAAACCGCGGCCACGGTGAACCGTAAAAATGCGGCTGAAAAAGGCTCTACATTCTGCTTGAGGATACGCCCGGCCACAAAGGTGCCTCCCCAGAAGAAAGCGGTTAGCAGCAATTTAAGGTAAATCATGCGTTAAGATCCTGTCAGGGTCACCCGCGACCCCATATCCGGTCTGCAAACAAAATGCGGTTAATAGCACCTCATCAAACGGATGTCTATTCGTATCCAATAAGAGGGTTTACTTTTTGGCCGCAACATTGCATTATTTTTAATCAATGCGTTCAGGGAATTCACAACCATGCGTAAGAAAAAAGAGATCCTGCTGACCATCGTGGCGTTCGGCATCGTGGCCTGCTCGCCCGGCGAGATGGTAAGGGTTGCCCAGGTCGCCTCCACCGGTGACATGGCTTCCATGGGCCGCATAGCCACGGACAAAGCCATCGGCTATGCCGCCAATCCGGCGGCACTCAACCGGGATGTCAAAAAATTCGACCGCTATTTTTCAGCGCTGGTCGCAGCGCTGACCAAGGCCGTCACCGGACACTGGGGTGAAGAAGATGTCAAAGTCCCAACCCGGAAAAAATACGTTAAGTACACCCAAAACTATAAATCACGGGCTCTCGTAGATTTTGATGGCGGCATTGTTACCATCGAAACGGTTGATGATCAAAAGCCCCTGGTGAGCCTCAAAAATGCCATCGTCACGACCTTGCTGACACCGCATGACCCCCGGGCGGTCGACCTGTACTCCGCCAAAACCGTAAAACTCGGGGCAACCCCTTTTTTACTGGGAGAGATAAAAGACCACCAGGATAAAAATATCCGCTGGGCCTGGCGTGCCGAGAGATTCGCAGACCACCTGATCGAAACCCGCCTGCAGACGCGCCCTTCCAGGACCGGTAAGCAAGCCATCACGGTTCACTATGTCAAAATAACGATGGAAAAAGACCACCTGCATATCCGGGCCCGGAAATACCGGCAACCCGTCGAGACTTACGCGGACCGCTACCGGGTCAGTAAAAACCTGATCTTCGCCGTGATTAAAACCGAAAGCGACTTCAACCCCTGGGCCATCAGTAAGGCCCCGGCATTCGGGCTCATGCAGATTGTTCCCGGTAGCGCCGGACACGACGTTAACCGCTACCTGAAAAGGCCGGGGCTTCCCACGGAAAAAATGCTGTTGGACCCGGCCGAGAATATCCTGTATGGAAGTGTGTTCCTGCACATTCTGGACACCAGCTACCTGGCCGGTATAACCAACCAGATATCCAGGGAGTATTGCGTCATCGCGGCTTACAACACCGGAGCCGGCAATGTTTTGAAAACATTTGACAAAAATCGTGACAAAGCACCGGAAAAAATCAACCGCTTGACCCCGCTGGAGGTCTATACAACCCTCAAGGCCGACCTGCCCCACAGTGAAACCAGGCGTTATCTCTCCAAGGTGATGAGCGCGAAGAAGGAGTTTGTCAACTTTTAGATGGAGTCAGCAATCATGCGTATCGTGACCCGGCCGGATTTTGACGGCATCGTGTGCGTCGTACTTCTCAAAGACGCGCTGGACATCAACGGCCCGATAAGATGGATCGAACCGGGGGATTTACAAAAAGGCCTCGTGAAAATCGAGCCTGATGAAATCATTGCCAATCTTCCCTATCACCCCGAATGCGGCCTGTGGTTCGACCATCATTATTCCAATTTGCCGAGTGAGCCTTTTGAAGGTGCCTTTGATATCGCACCTTCGGCGGCCGGTGTTGTCCACAGGCATTATCAAGACAATCTGACCGGCAACTATATTGAACTTGTCAGCGCAACGGACAAAATCGACTCCGCGGACCTGAGCCTCGATGAAGTCTTGAAGCCTGAAAACGACCCCTATATTTTGCTTTCAATGACGATTAACGGTCAGGACCCCAACGGCCCGGCCTACTGGAACACACTGGTGGACCTGCTAGGTAAAGGACCCATTGAAAAGGTATTGTCGGACTCCACGGTAAAAAACCGCTGCCGGCAGGTGATATCGGAAAACCATCGGTTCCGGGATATATTAATGGAAGCCACCACGGTCAATCGCCAGGTTGCGGTTACCGACCTGCGCCCTTTTAATCCCGCCCCGACCGGCAACCGATTCCTGGTATACTCACTGTTCCCCGATACGGTGGTCAGTGTCAAAATCCGCTATGACGACGACGCCCGGCAAAAGGTCATCATCAGCGCCGGGCACAGTATCTTCAACCGTAATTGCCGGGTAAACCTGGGCCAGATGTTTTCCCGGTTCGAAGGCGGCGGGCATGCCGGCGCAGGCGCCTGCAGTTTTCACGTCGGCAAATTGGAAACCTACCTGCCGAAAATCCTGGAAATCCTGATCAACAACCAGCCGTTGACAGATGATGAGCCCGTTGCTGAATCACCCTGAACCGGCCTTGCATTGCTTCCGGCAATGGGATATACAGCCCCCATGAAAAATCAAAATCAAATTGTCACCTTTCTCGGAAAGAATACCGTATTCGACGGCGTGCTGAAATTTGAAGGCGCCATCCGAATCGATGGCTTTTTCAAAGGCCGCATAGAAGCCCCCCAAGGAACCCTGGTGATCGGTGAGGCCGCCCGTCTCGAATCAAACATCCATGTTGCCAGCATCATCATCAGCGGGGAAGTTCGCGGTGACATTACAGCTGAGCAAAAAATAGACATAAATGTGCCCGGCCGGGTTTTCGGTAATATCCAGGCTCCCACGGTAGTGGTGCAGGAAGGTGTCGTCTTCGCCGGGAATTGTCAGACGCTGACGCCCGGCAATAAGAAGACCGCCTCCCCGCCAGAATCCGAAGCACTCGCAGAAAAGGATGAAACCGGCGTACTCAAGCCATAGCCCCATTTCGCAGCAATTCGCGCCCGCGACACCACCCTTCCCGTTAGATAGCGACCGGCATACACTGTGGTCGTTGAGCACGCAACCGGCAAACGGGCATCAGCGGGATAGTCACTTTGCATGCGCTCAAGCATCTTTCTGCCGCGACTGAACATCCGCCGCCCCCTGTCAATGCAGATGTTATGGCAAGGGCACCTTTTTTTCCTTATCATATAGCATTTAGCGTTGACTTTATAATTTGTTTTTTGTAACCATCTTACATAAAGGTTAATCTTGCTGGATATTCATCACAACCATCAGGAGGAGGGCAAATGACAAAAGCAGAATTGATAGAGAAAATGGCTAAGGATGCCGGTACTACGAAGGTTACCGCTGGCAAGGCGCTTGAATCTTTTCTGAGCACTGTGGCCAAGGGCTTGAAAAAGCGCAATAGCAAGGTAACCCTGGTCGGGTTTGGTACCTTCAAGACCGTTTATCGCAAAACCCGTGTGGGCCGAAATCCCCAGACTGGTGAGAAGATGAAGATCAAGGGCAGGAATGTCGTCACTTTCAAGCCCGGTAAGAACCTGAAATAGCCGCGCAGCACACAGTCTACAAACAAAAGCAGGGTGAACTCACGGATTGATTCACCCTGTTTTTGTTTTCCCATCACCCTTCTTTATAGAAACTCTCTACCCCATAAAGACAGACAGCATATCCCGCCGGGCATTGGCGTGTTGAATGGTAACCCTGATGAGGTCTTCCGGCTTCAGCTCGATTCCGCTGGAGATAGCCAGATCACATTCGAGCAGATATTCTTTTATGAGAATCTGGTAGCTGTTACGGCGCTTTCCGAGAACGATGGCCTCTTCTTTACTGCCCGTCCGCCCTTCCAGATATTTCAAAAGCCAGTATCTGTTACGGTTTCGCTGGATCAGTGAAACCTGACTCATGGGCACTTCCAGGTGTTGGATAAGGGTGTCGATCTCCGCAGTCGTGTAGGGCGTTTCCAGACCCAGGGCGGCCCTTAACTGTCGTTGGGTGGCGAGGTCAAAATACTTTCTGATAGGCGAAGTCACGGTGGTGTACCGGTCCAGTCCCAACCCGGAATGCTTTCCCGGTTTATGATTGAGGATAAAGCGGGAAAGATGCCGGCGCTGCATCCAGTTCTGAAACAGGGTTCCCCCTTCTCCCTTGAAAAGTCGCTCCCGGGGGTCGGCCTGTGTCCTGAATATGGCCGGAAACTTTCGATCCGCAAGGAATCCAGCCATGACCCAGTTGGCCATAATCATGATTTCCGAAACAAGCATCCGGCCCGGGCTTTCCCGGTTGATCCGGTTAACGGCTATCTCACCCGGGCCGTTCAACCACACGTTCACATCGGGCAGGGAAATCTGAACAGCCCCCCCGTCGAGGCGATCCCGCCGGAACTGCTCGGCGATATTTCGGAGCATCACAATATCGCGGTTGTCCTCTGCCATCAGGTTCACATCGTAGTAGGACAACTGGTGCATCACCCTGATCCAACTGGGTAAAATCTCGTAGTCCCTGATCTCAAAGGTGTTGCTCAATTTTATCAATATGCTTATCGCCGGCCGGTATTCACCGGCTTTCAGGCTGCAAAGATCCTCTGCCAGAATGGATGGCAGCATGGATATTTTACTGTCAGGCATGTAAATCGAACTGCCCCTTTCCAGGGCGGCCCGGTCAACCGGGTCATCTCTTTTCACATAGTAGCCGGCATCTGCAATGTGCACGCCCAGGCGAAGATGATCCCCCCGGTTTTCCAGGCTGATCGCATCATCGAAATCCTGGGTGGCCTGTCCATCGATGGTCATGATGGATAGCATGGTCAGGTCTTTACGTTCAGGTTCGGCCACGAATTTGCCGGGATGCTCAACCAGTTCCCGGCACCTGTCCAGGGCCGCCTGCCGGAATTTATCCGGCACTCCCAGGCGCAGCAGGTCAGTATTCTCGTCGGCATCGAAAACACCGACCTTTACCAGAATGGGAAAAAGATCCTCGCTTCTGGCAATGCCGGCTGTTTGCATGAGGGCCTTGGCAAGTGAATGGGTGGGGCTGGCTTTGCCGTGCAGATATTCGGTTTTAATGACCTCGAGAATTTCTCTCTGACTGTCCGTAGAAAGTGCGGGCACGCCCTGTCCGCCGTCGGCCGCCAGCGCCTGTAACCAGTGTCCCCCGATTTCTATTATCCGGCTGCGATGCCGGGCTTCTTTCTGCCTGGCAATTTTCAGCTCAACCTGGGCCAGGGTGTGTGGGAAAAATCGGTCCTGATTAAATTTAAAATAAAGTCGGTTGTCGAAAAAAGCCCTCACAACGGCGGACTCTTCATCACTGGCCGGGTTATCCGGAAAGCAGAAGGCGGTCATCGTACTCAGGTCGATCCACTCCTGCTCCTCGTTGAGAACATCCCAGAGTTCCTCTATATCGATAGCCTTGATCAGACTGCTGCGGCGGCGGGCGATTTCCTTTAGATTATCCACAACCTCGGTCCGGCCGGAAGTCAGGTCCAGTCGGGTGTCGCTGGTATGTGAAATTCTGCCGGCTGAGAGGTTTATCTCCCGGTTGGCCTCGTTTAATAGTCGCAATCGTTTGTTTTTGATATCCAGTACAACCGCGCACAATATTTTTTGCTGATCAATATATTCAACAACATTACCTAGTTCCATAACCTTTGAATATAACAATCAGCACCTGGAAAGTCAATCCCCTGTCCGCTTTTGACAGCGGGCCGCAGACGCTGCCGCCACCGGTTTTTGTTACCGGGAAAACATCCCGGGAACGTGAACGTTTTTCAGAATGTAAACAGCACATATGACTTGCCAAATTGCGCCTGCCGTGATAGGGATTTTTTCTGTTGCAGTTGCTTCCCCGGCACACAGGCATTCACCGGCCAGGGGGCTTGGAGACAGCCGACGCCACCGGTTACCCTGTAAGTGACCACCGGAATGCGAAGCGGCGCGACACCCCGCTTCAAACCCGTAACCGAGCCCGAAACTGGGCCGTAAATTTTCGATTTGATGCAACCATAAAAAACATGCACGTATCCATTAAAACTAACCGGCTTGAGTCAGCACTGAATTAATGGCGACCCACGGTCGTCTCAAACAGACAGGTAGCGTAGTTTTTTTAACATTATCCTAAAGGAGGACCACTGATGCCTTACAATGCAGTAGAAATGGCGGACTGGCAGATTTCAGAAGCAGCGGAAAAGAACATGCCGACACCGGAAGAATGGGGCGAAAAACTGGGCCTGGCCGCGGGGGAAGTGCTCCCCATGGGCCGGCTGGCCAAGCTGGACTTTCTCAAGATCATCGAGCGCCTTAAAGACAAACCCGACGGCAAGTACATCGAAGTGACCGCCATCACCCCAACCCCGCTGGGTGAAGGCAAATCCACCACCTCCTGCGGCCTGATGGAAGGTCTGGGCAAACGCGGTAAAAACGTGGGCGGCGCCCTGCGCCAGCCCTCCGGCGGCCCCACCATGAACGTCAAGGGCACCGCGGCCGGCGGCGGCAACTCGCTGCTGATCCCCATGACCGAGTTTTCCCTGGGACTCACCGGCGACATCAACGACATCATGAACGCCCACAACCTGGCCATGGTGGCCATGACCTCGCGCATGCAGCACGAGCGCAACTACAATGACGAGCAGCTCAAGCGCCTCACCGGTATGCGCCGTCTGGACATCGATCCCACCCGCGTTGAGCTGGGATGGATCATCGACTTCTGCGCCCAGTCCCTGCGCAACATCATCATCGGTATCGGCGGCCGCTTCGACGGCTTCACCATGCAGTCCAAGTTCGGCATCGCGGTGGGTTCCGAGTGTATGGCTATCCTGTCGGTGATCCGTGATCTGGCCGACCTGAAAGAGCGCCTCAACAACATCACCGTGGCTTTCGACAAATCCGGCAACCCGGTCACCACCGGCGACCTGGAAGTGGGCAACGCCATGACGGCCTTCATGCGCAACACCATCAACCCGACCATGATGTGCACCGCCGAGTACAACC